>NZ_KE384037.1:338950-486933 GCF_000423565.1 Runella zeae DSM 19591
ATATATTTTTCATCAAATTCTATCTCAAAAAGCCTTAAAAACGCCATGTATTCTTCCCTAAATGTCTTTTTCTTATGATGCTCTTCCTGATTTTCGATGTATTTTATAATAGTTGGTAATTGAGATTGTCCGTATGAAAATGCACCATATCCCTCTTGCCAAGCAAATTTTTGACTCGTTAGTTTATTTTCATTTATCCACAATGATGTCATTTGTTTTATATCACGCACTAGATCGGAAAGAGATTGCGTGGTACGAAATCCAATCAGTATGTGAACATGATCTGGCATTCCATTTATAATCAATAATTTATGTCCATTGTTTTGAATAATGCCTGTGGCATATTTATATAAATCATTTTTCCATTTTTGTTGAATGATGGCTTGACGATATTTGACGGCAAATACCAGATGTACATGTATTTGAGTAAAGGTATTTGCCATGTTTACCAATATATAGCCCCTATGGGGCATCGTTGTTTTCCTATCGTTTGTTTTTACCGATATGTAACCCCTACGGGGTATTATTGATTTTGTTATTATCGTTTCTACCGATATATAGCCCCTATGGGGCATCGTTGTTTTCCTATCGTTTGTTTTTACCGATATGTAACCCCTACAGGGTATTGTTGAATTCTTCCTTATTCTATTATTTCTACCGATATACAGCCCCTAAGGGGTATTGTTGATTCTTCTTTACTGTTTATGTAAGCCCTACGGGGGCATCTTATCAGATTCCCCGTAGGGACTTTTGCTTTATTTAACTACTGTTAAATCAGGGTTATTAGGCCCAAAATGCTTCAACATCACGATGGGATCGGTTGAAGAATAGTTTGTAATGGTTACGCCTTCTTTAGCCGCTTTTTCTGTTACAAAAAACTCATCGTTGGTAAGTTGTCCATAGCGAATCAAAGCAGGCGTTTCGATATTCCATTCTCCCATTTTACCATGACCTTGCATCATAATCAAACCATACGCTGCACTATCTTTGATAGTAACTGTTTGACCTGGATATACGGTCAATTCTTTAGCACTAAACGCTTCCGAACGGTAACAAACCCATACTTCGTTGTATCCTTCTGTTTCTACATCAGGATTTACTGGGATAGGGCGCATAAAACGCGTTTCGAGAAGGTTGGGGTTGGTATTGAGATCCCAGTCGATTACTTCCATCAATTGGTCATAGTCACCAATACGCTCAGGAGGGGTACCGTTCCAAAGCAATTCTTCAGGAATGACGGCCTCATTTACGAGGGATTGATACATCGCAAATACATCTGATGCTTTTTGAGGCTCATAAGTACAAAGGCTACCTGGCGCGTGCAACATCCCCGGAGGCACATCCCAGCCTGTACCCGGAATCAGCGGGAAAGCTTGCGAATACATAGTGATTTTGTTGTCGCCTTTGGTGAAGTTCATCAAGCACTCTTTGATTTGCTCTTTGGTAGTACCGGGAGCAATTCCAAAAAAGGTATAAGGAAAGTCACCGCCGTGATTATTGAGCTGAGGGGGATAATAATAGGCTTCAGGTTTACCTAATTGACCAATTTTAGCAGCTTCTTCGTCATTGTGGTGAATATGGTGAGGAAGCGGCCCCATGTTATCAAAAAACTTAGAATACATTGGCCAGCTTTGGTATTCATCCCAAAGGCGGTCGCCGATGATTTCACCCTTTAGCTCATCAATGACATCTTTCAAGAGGATTTGCTCGGTTTGTCCTCCCTCTTCATATACTACTTTACTGAGTCCTTCATGCTCGCCAGTGAGTGGGCCATTTTTGGCAGGAGTAGTTGACGATAACCAACGCTCATCAATACCGCCACGTACACCACCCAATACATAATAATCGTCGGGGTGAAGTTTGATACGGCGCCCTGGTACACAAAAAGAGCGAGGTACCCACGTAGGAGCTAAGCGTAAAATTCCTTTGCCTTGTTCAAGCGCTTTTGCTGCTAAACTTAAATTTGCCATTGTATTGTTATAATAAGTGCTTTTGCACGATTGAATTGATATGTGTTTGTTTTTAGAAAGATTCTTTGTGAGGATTTAGGCTTCGCTGCCCCGCACATCTATGGTTAAGTCATAGGTACGACGCTCACCAGGAGCAAGATAGATGAGCGTGTTTTGGGCTCGGGCACTTGCCTGTCCAATAGGCGGATGCGTACCTGGCTCTAGCCCTGTAACATATTCATTTTTGCCCCAATGTTGCCAGTTGGTAAGATGAGGCAATTGATCCTTTTGGAAATAGAGCTTTAGGGTGACTCCCAAATTAGGATTATGTAAGCCACACATACAGCGTCCTGCCTCATCAGCAGTAGGGTCGATAAAGGCTACCTCTTCTCCCGAACCAAGGTGGTCGTCGGGCGGTGGAGGGCAAGTTTTAAAATCATTTCCTTCTTTGAATATTTTGGCTTTTTCGGGGCCAAAACGAGGTTGCCAATCTCCTTCCCACAAGATTTGAGTACCTTCATCGGCCAAGGGCCAACCAAAATTGAAATGATATAACAGCATCAAGGGTGCGGGGGTATTTCCTCGATTCAGTACTTCGTCGTGGATACGCAATACGGGTTCACCAAGGGTACTAGAAATAGTACGACGTAGCTCCAAACTAGGCCCGAAGATTTTTGTTTCACGCATTATGCCTGTGATACTCATCTCCATTTTGCCAGCCAAAGGGTCGGGCTGAACGATAGATTCTATTTCGGCGGCGATATTACTGATTTGTCCGTGAAGGCCCCGCTCGCCGTATTCGTCTGATTCAGGGCCTCCTACGTGTGAGAGACCGCAAGTCGTCAGAAGACCGCCCGTGAAAGTCCTTAACCAATCGATGCCTTTGTCAGAAAAGGGCTGTGGCGACATCACACCTGCATGACTTATCCACGCCAAACCATGTTGATTATAAAAAGCATCAGCAATATCCATAGCACGGTCTATGACGACTTTGTACCTTAAACCTGCTCCTGTATTAAACCAAGCCACGCGAGTACCTCGTCCTGCGCCATTGTCAATCACCGACGTCTCGATACCTCCCCATTGTGCTACATTTGAAAGTTTATTGGTCCAAGATGGTTTTGATGCTTCGGTGCTTTTGTTCATCGGCTATGTCTAAAAATTAAGGTTAAATAGGATTTTGAATGCCTCTTCGTTGGACATTCATACACTCTCAAATTTTTGCAATAAGTTGATTTATAAAAATTATTAAAAGTTGAATATAATGCACTAATCAAATAAAAAATTATGATTTTTTAATGCACCAATAACCAACTTTTAACTCTTTCATTAAAATCTTCTAGTTTTTCGAAATGGAAAATATGCCCTGCTTTTTCGTATAAGTACAAATCAGCTTTGGGAATTGCCTTGGCTACTTCTTCGGCCATCCATACAGGGGTGAAAATATCTTCTTTGCCCCCAATGACCAACGCCGGTTGGGTAAGCGACGAAAGAGCTTCTAGCGCATTGTGTGTAATACACGCCCATGCTTGTCCTTCAAGGGCATGTAGAGGTTGTGGCTCGGCTCCAATAGCTGCTTGCTGACGGCCTTCGGCTAGTTCGGCGGCTACTTTTTCATCGTCCCAAGAGGCTTTAGAATAAATCAATAACTGAATATAGTGGCTAAATTCTTCGGGGCGAAAACGTGCTTTGCAAGTCATGATGTGTTGAAAAATTGCCTTTGCCACATTGTCGCAGCGAGCCCAAGGGCACATTAGCACCAGTGAATTCACTTTTTGAGGATGGCGAATCGCCAATTGCTGCGCGATAGTACTACCCATAGAGCAACCCACTACTTTTACTTTTTCGAGATTGAGGGCATCCAGCAGACCTGCATAGTCGTCGGCCATTTGAGCGGTAGTATATGGACCAGCAGGTTTATCGGTTTTTCCTACGCCACGGTTATCGACCACAATGCACCGAAAGTATTTTTCCCAATAAGCCACATGAGGCTCCCACACCGACCCAGAAGCCGTAATGCCCATAATCAGCAACAAGGGCTGCGCTGAGGCAGAGCCACGCTCTTCGTAGTATAGCTTGATTCCGTTGGTTTCTACAATAGGCATCCGTATTGATTATTTTAGGTTCGGAATAAGTTCGTTTGTAATCCAGCGACCATCATGTAAGGTTACAAAATCAGGGTCTTCTAATGCTTCTGCCCCTTCATCTTCGCAGATAATCCAGCCACCATAATTAATATCTTTGAGCCACTGCGTGATAGAGACCAAATCCACTTTGCCTTTCCCCATAAGTGCGAACTCAGGTGCGCCATCCCAATCTTTATAATGAACGTGATTGATAAGCGACTGATATTCTTTCATTTTGGAGAGGGGATCCATATCGCCATTGATGATGTGACCTACATCGGGAGTCCAACCTGTAACACGCGTATCAAGCGACTCTAAGACTATTTTGTAATCTTCTTCGGTACGAATAATAGAACTATGAGGAGAATTGGGATGAAAACTACATTCGATCCCTTTTTCTTTGGCACGAGCCGAAACGGTATTCACAATGTTTACCAAACTTTTCCGACGTTCTTCTAGGTTATGACGTCCCGTTGGGATTTGTACGGTATTCAATACCGCTCCCGGAAAGTGTGTCAATAAACTAATGGCATTGTCGGCTACGATGCGTTCATTTTCCGACTCTTCGGCTCCGTTCCATTCTTGTGCCAATGCCAAGGCCGCTAATTCAATACCTTGTTCTTTGAGCTTGGCAGCCAAACGCTCAGGGTCTACCAAATCGCCCATCCAAGTAAAAATAGGTTGAATTCCGGTAAAGCCTGCTTGCGCAATGATTTCAATCATGTGTCCTAAACGTCCTTGGTGGGTTTGGCCGTTGCCACTCATAAACCAAGTATATACCTCTGAACCAAAACGAAACGGAAGTTTTTCTGTCATTTTTATAATATGTCAAATGAATTTAAAAAATCACTTTTTTTCTTTTTTCACCACTTCACCGGGCATAATCAACGAATCCCAACCTGCTAAATCGGCTGGTTTGACATTGGCTTTATAACCCGTAAAATTGAAAGTAGTAGGCTTATAAGGCCCTACAAAATCAATATCACTATTGGGTTTGATTTTCTTTTCAAGACCCATTGTCCAAAAAACAGCGTTGATGAGCATTCGCCGAAAACCCTCATTGAGCAAATCCTCAGAAGCTCCGTGAGTAGTAGCAAATACCCGTCCGCTTGCGCCCGATTCTAAGGTATAATTGCGCACCCAAGCCACGGGCAGAAGTTTTTTGTTGGGATCTGCTGCCGCGTCGGGAGTCATACCGTTGAGTACTTCGCCTCGTGCGATTACGGTAGCATTTTTGGGGTCAGCGGTGTAGCCACCTGACTGTACCCACATATCTTTGACACCTTTTAGTATTGCATGTTTTGCTTGTTCTTTTTCAGGAATAAGTCGTGACGATTGTTTGTGGTTTGTACCATAATGCGACACCCATGTTTCGCCTAGCACCACTTCTCCAAACCCATCCTTCCAGGCAGTTTTGGGGCCTTTATAATTCCAGCCGTAGTGCTCCCATGTAGGATCATTTTTAATATCAAAAGCGTGAGTTGCGGTACGAAGACCAATGACGGGTTTGCCACGTTTTAGATAATCATCAATGTGTTGCATTTCGGCGTTTTCAAAATGTGAAAAACGCGTGAAAATAAACATCAAATCAGCCTTATCTAACACTTCTAATCCTCGTAAGTTGGAGCTGCCGGGTAGGATATTACCTTGGTCGTCGAGAGCAAAAATCACCGTGCAAGTAAATCCAAAACGCTTCGCTAATATCCGTGCCAAAGCAGGCAAGTTTTCTTCGCCGCGATATTCATGGTCAGAAGCAATGAAAACAATGTTTTTCCCTACGCCAGGCCCTTTTTCTCCTTGATATACAACACGGTATTTTTCTAAATCGGCTTTTGTATCAGCCTTTCGGGAAGGGATGGGAGAGATTTGGAAACTGCTACCAACCGCCAAAAAAGATAAAAGCAACAACAGACGCTGAATATGTTTCATATAAAAGGTGTAGGATTTCGGATAAACAATAAAAAAGACTAAAGTCCGTGCTTAGCTCCCATTTCTTTGATAAACTTTAATCCTTCTTCGGCAATGTGCCAAGGGTCGTTGTATTCACGCCACACGTTGATAGCATTGGCAAAATCGGGGTCATTTCGAGAAAAAGCCTCAATGGTAAGCCATCCTTTATAGTCTATCGCAGCTAAAGAAGAGAAAGCCGCATCCCAAGGCACATGACCATCACCGGGGGTTCCTCGGTCATTTTCGCTGATGTGTACATGACTCAGTACAGGCGCAATCGTATTGATAGCTTTATCGTATTTTTTTTCTTCGATATTGGCATGGTGCGTATCAAACATAGCCCTTACATGGACATGGTCAGCCATTTTTACCAATTTCGACAATTGCTCCATAGTATTACAGAGATAGCACTCAAAACGATTGAGTGCTTCTATCGCCAACACGATATTGGCCGAAGCGGCATGTTCGCCAGCCGCATGAAGCACTTCAGCACTGCGCGCATACTCTTCTTCTAATGCTGGATGTGCTGCAAAGTGGGCGTGTGCCGAATGGAAAGGCCCACACAATACGGTCGAATTGAGGTCATGCGAGCGGTCGATGGCCCATTTGATGCGGTCGAGGGATTTGGCTCGTACCGTGGCAGACTCGTGAATAGGGTTCATGTCAGGGCTTACCACTGTTACGGTAGTTACTCCTAATTCCAATGAACGAGCATGCTCTCCCACTTTTTTGTACATCGCATCGTCAGGTGCGCCCACAAAAAACTCAACGCCGTCGTAACCGATTTTTTTCAATCGGTCGAGGATTGGAAAAAGTTCTTCCGACATTCCTGCCGACCAAGCCAATACGTTAAAACCTATTTTGTTCATCTTAATTTTGAGCCTATTTAATTTTAAGTTAAAGGGTCAACTATGGTGGATTTCAGTTGACAATTGTGGATAATGTACGGATTTTTATAAAAACAGTGCCAAGGTGAAAACTCACCTTGGCTCATCCAATCTTTATTTTACAACTGCTTGATGCGTAAATTACGGTATTGTACTTTCATGGGCGGGCCTACGTGCACTTGTACACCCAACAACCCACTCGCTTTGCCATTGACGGTATCTTCGTCGATTACTTCGCTCATCAGCACGCCGTTGATGTAGTGTTTGAGGTGATTGCCTTTGATGACCAAATGAAACTCATTCCAGTCTTCGCTTTTGATCAATGTTTTGAGAGAATCGCTGCTGCCCAACGAACCGGTCACGGTCAGATTAGTCCAGGCATTTCTTTGTACTTTAGAGCGTACCGCTTGAGGGGTGGCTTCGCCTGAATAAGGACTGATATTGGTTTTTTGACCACGATAAGCCAGCGTTGTACGTCCGCGTTCTTCGTAGTTTTGACCTGTATAATTAATCTTTCCGTCAATATCTGCTTGGTATCCTTTCAAAGCAAATGGAACATCTGGAACGCGCACACTACGATAATTGATTCCAGAGTTGCCAGCAGCGGCGATATTGAACTCCCCTTTCAACTCAAAATCGGCAGGCTCGCCCCCTTGCCAAATGATAAACGAATTGGCTTTTAACAGCGTAGCGGGGGTGATTTCTCCCACCAAATTTCCGTTTTCAACCCGCCAATAGGTAGGATCACCTTCCCAGCCATCTAACGATTTTCCGTCAAATATTTTTACAAAACCCTCTTTGTCTTTCTTTGCCTTTTTTGCTTTTTTCCCTTGGCTTATGGCATCGAAGCTAATCGATACAAAAAGGGCTGCTATCAAGCCCAACGTGAAATATCTAAGTTTGGAAGTACTGATCATTATTATGTTGCGTTTGATTGTATGATTTTTTGTTGGTTTCGGCGGCATTTGGCTCTCTTTACTATTTAACTCCTCAACAAGAGTCAATATTATATTCAAATATTTCTAAAAACACAACGGATTACTATCCTTTACATACCTGTTCGATGAAGTTTAGGTGAGATAAAAATGCTTTTTGTTTAGAACATTCAAGGAATAAAATATTGATTATCAGTTAGCTTAAAATTTCACTTATTTGCTTCACCGTTCTCTTTTTGAAAGAGATATTTGAATATTTTACTAGATTATTTGCGCATCTAGCTTTCAAATCTTTCCTCTATTTATTGTTGTATTTTGTTTTTTAAAGAAAGCTCTGGGCAATTACTACCCCTGTTTTTTGGCTAAAAACGCCAAATAAAAAGCCCCAGCGAAAATCACTGAGGCTTTTGGGATTACTAACCAATTGTAAAGTATTTTACCACTCCAAGCGTTGTTTATCTTTGAGCAAAACTTCCTTCAATTTCTCGTAGGGTAGCTTTTGTGGCGACACTTTACTATCTATCGCAAGGGCGGCGGCTGTAGCAGCCGACTGCCCCAATATCATAAATACCGGCTCCATCCGAATTGACCCATAAGCAATGTGAGAGCTTGATACACAGACCGATACCAGCAAGTTGTTGCATTCATTTTCTTTGGGCAAAATCGACCCGTAAGCAATCGAGTAAGGCTTGTCGGGATGCACTCCGATGTCACCTTCATTTTGTACATAGCCATCTTCGGTCACAAACCGCTGTGCATTGTGAGAATCCAATGCATACGAACCCATCCCAATCGGATTAGGCACTTTGGTTTTGCCAAGGGCGTCGGCTTCGGTCATTACAAACTCCCCAAGCATACGGCGAGCTTCACGGATGTAAAGCTGATGTGGCCATCCGCCATTGTCTTTAAACTCGTCTTTGGGTAGCCCCCATTGCTTCATTTTATCTTGTACGTCGGCTGGTACCCGCGAATCATTTTGAAGGAAATACATCAAGCCTTTTTGGTACAACTCATGCTCTTTGATGATTTGGCGGCGACGCTCGTAGGAGGCATTGGGATAATCATAGTTTTTGCCAATATAGTCGGTACTAAAAGGCCCGTGATTGTTGGTGTCGGTTTTGCGGTTAGGAATGGGGTCAAACTTGTCGTAAGTTTCGCGCCATCCTGCCTTAAACACGCGTGCATAAAGTTCGTAGCGATTGGGGTCATAGCCTTCGGGTTTAGGAAAAGGAATCCGATTGTCGGGGTGATTGCTCAAACACATCCGAAAACAATACGCCTGAATCTTGTCGTCGCCTTCGCCGTTTTTGCCGGGAGGCAAAGCCGATACTTCTGGCAACAACCCGCTTTTAGGGTCTCCTTCTATTTTGTAAGGACTGATTTTGTCTTTGAAATAATGACGATGCTGAAAAACGCCCACTTGTACGCCGTTCCATTTTTCGTTGTAAACACTATTGGCTTCGCGGCCCACGTGAAACTTGACTCCAGCGGCAGCCATCAAATCGCCTTCATAAGTAGCATCAATAAACATTTTTCCTTCGTACACATTACCACTCAAAGTACGGATTGAAGTAATGCTCCCTCCTTTCTTAGTAATGCCTTTGGCAGAACGGTCGAGCCACTCGTTGCGATAAATAGTAAGTCCGTATTCTTTCACAAAATCTTCATAAACTCCTTCAGCAGCATGAGGTTCAAAAATCCACATGGTGCGGTTGGCTCCGTCGAGAGCAGGGGTACCTTGACCTTTGTTTCCATACTCTTCTTTTTTCTGCCATTGCCATGAAGCATCTTTCTGATAATGCTGATATAAACGTTGATAAAATTCCCGCGAAAGGCCTCCAATCACTTCTTTGTTGCCCGTATCAGTAAAACCCAAGCCCCCCGACGTAAGTCCGCCGAGGTGTTTGTCGGGAGATACAACAATGACTGATTTACCCATTTTTTTGGCTTGGACGGCCGCAATCACCGCCGACGAAGTTCCTCCATATACGATAATATCCGCTTTGCGCGTAGCCACCACGGTTTGGGCATCCGCTGAAGTAGCTTTTGAGCCCATTTTATGGCTTGAAAACAGCAAAACGCATGGAATCAACCACGTCAAAAACATATTTCTTTTCATCAGAATGCAGAGTTGTTTTGGTTTAAAATAAAGACTGATCAGGTATTTTTTTACTGTTGAAATGTGCCTAATAGCCAGGGTTTTGATCCGAAGCTGATAAGTCAGGATTATTGTCCATTTCTTGTTTCGGAATAGGCCACATCAAATGAGTATCTTTGACATCTTTGCCACGAGCAGTTTTGATAACCTCTTTTAATTTGGTAGTGCCTAGCCGTTTAAGATCGTACCAGCGACTCGCTTCCATCATAAATTCATAGGCTCTTTCGGTCATAACCAAATCTCTAAATGAAGCAGCCGATAGTCCTGCCAAAGAAAAATCAACGGGCGAGGTAGTGGTAGATAAATAGCCATAGGCTCTACGGTGTACTTTGTTGAGTGCTTCGAGTGCTTGGGCGGTAGGCCCGCCATTGGCTTGACTTGCCGCTTCGGCATAGATAAGAAGCGCTTCGGCATATCGCAATACTGGAAAATCATTGCCGGCAGGATTGGCGGGCAAATCCCTAAACTTACGGAAGCAAATCGGTTCAGCAGCCGGAAAAGTAGTCAATCGGCCACTACGATTGGTATAGGACGAATACAAATTGTAGTCTTTGCGAAGGTCTTTATCGGACCAATTGCGGATGAGGGGCAACGTAGGCAAGGTAAAATGGGCTCTTACTCCCGTAGTATAAGGGCCATCTGCCGGGTGTTGATAGCTCGGATACCCCCAGCCTTGCCCCGTAATACGAGCATATTTGATATAAAATACTTCTTCGGGCGTAGTGGCTAAATCTGCCCCGAAGAGTTTTTCGAAATCATCAGAGGTTTTGACTTCTACCAAAGAATACACACCCGACTTTATTACTTCGTCGGCTTTGTCGCGCGCACCTGCCCAGTTTTCGCGCGTTAAATACACACTCGCTAGCAGCAACTTAGCCGCTCCTTGGGTAGGACGCCCCGCTTGCCCAGCAGATACTGTTTTGGGGAGGGAGTTTTCGGCAAATTGCAAATCTTCAATGATGAGTTTATAGACTTCTTCTACCGAAGCTCTTTTTCCTCTAGTCTGTGATACCTCAAAAATAGGCGCTGTACGTAAAGGCACTCCCCCATAATTTCTTACCAAATTATAATAATTGAAGGCCCTCAAAAACCGCGCTTCGGCCACAATCGTGTTTTTGTCGGCTTCGCTTACCGAAGCGACGTTGGGCGTAACCTGAATCACGATATTGGCCGAATTGATACTTTGGTACAAATCTCTCCATACGGCATCGGTACGGGCGATGTTGGTCCCGTCCAATCCCTGAAATTCACTCACGGGTATTTGAGTACCCCGCGAAATACAATAATCGGTCATCCCATTTAGCTGCGCGGGGTAGTTGGTCCCGTAGGAATTGGCTCCCCGCACTTGTGAATAAACCGCATTGAGGGCGGCAATCAAATCATCCTTGCTCTGATAGAAGTTTTCTTGAGACAGACGGTCGGTGGGAACTTCTTCCAACAGGCGTTCACAGGAGGTAAGGAATAAGACCAAGCAAGCAAAAAATATCTTTTTCATATTCGATTTCATTTAGGGAATTAAAAACCAAGACGAGCGCCAAGGGTGATTGTTTTGGCAACCGGATAACCAAACTGATCCACGCCAGGGCTGATAGACGTACTGCCACCTAGGGTGCTTACTTCGGGGTCATACCAAGAGTATTTGGTAAGCGTGAGTAGGTTTTGACCACTTACATATACTTGGGCTTTGCGCAGCCATTTGATGCCTGAGGTCGGGATGTTGTAGGCCAGCTGAATGTTTTTCAAACGCATGAAAGAGCCATTTTCAACATACCGATCAGATTCTCTAAACTTGGTATTGACACTGACCTTTGGATACTTAGCATTGGGGTTGGGGTTTTGCGGTGTCCAACGATTGAGGTATAAATCTTTGATTTGATTTTCCCCAAAATTGAAACTGTTGGCAAAACTCGCCACGTTGAAATTAAACAAATCTACCCCCTGAACTCCTTGAAGAAACAGATTGAATTCAAAGTTTTTGTAATAAGCCGAGGAGCTAAAACCAAAAATAGCTTTAGGGTTGGGATTACCGATTATGGTTTTATCATTGGTATTGATAATACCGTCGTTGTTGAGGTCTTTAAAAACAATTTCTCCTTTTTCATTGAGTCCGTTTTCTTGGTAGCCAAAGAAAACACCTACGGGCTGCCCTACTCTCACCAAACTTACGGGTACTCCTAAGGGGTTTTGTAAAGCAGCGCCAAAAATATCGCTGCCTCCTACCAAGTACTTGACTTTATTACGGTTGAAAGAAGTATTGGCTGAAATATCCCATTTGAATTCGCCCGAAAACACATTGGCATCTATTCCAAGTTCGACACCAGAGTTTTGGATTTCGCCGATGTTTTGAGTCGTACTAGCATATCCCGCCGAAGTAGGAAGGGATACAATGGCCAACAAATCTTTGGTGTCTTTCATATAATAATCGGCGGTAACTCGAAGGCGATCCTGCAAAAAACCTAAGTCCACCCCAATGTCGGTTTGAGTGGTGGTTTCCCACTTCAAGGTAGGATTTGACAAACTGCTGCTAGGGGCATAGCCGATTGCCAAATCATTTCCAAAAATAGTCTGATAAGAACTCAAGCTATTGAGGGTTTGGTAAGGGCCAAGGGCGGTATTGCCGGTTTGTCCCCACGACACTCTGAATTTCAAATCCGATAAAATCGTTTGCTGTTTCATGAAATCCTCCTCAATCGCTCGCCAAGCAAAAGCGGCAGAAGGAAAATAGCCCCATTTATTGTTTTTCCCAAACCTAGACGACCCATCGGCCCGATAGCTTGCGGTGAGCAAATAGCGATCTTTGAAAGTGTAATTCACCCTTCCCAAATAAGACAAAAGTGTCCATTCAGAAGCACCACTCCCTGGGATTCCGGGCGTAGCCGCTCCTTGTAGAGCATTGGTAGTGAGCACATCTGAAGCAAATCCGCTACCACCTGCACTCAAAGAGTTGTTTTTTTGGTTTTGGTAAGTCAATCCTGTTGTTACGGTCAAGCTATGGTTTTGTCCCCAAGTACGCGCATAGTTGAGGATATTTTCGTTGAGGAGATTGGTCTGACGCGAAGTAGACACCGAAGCCGAACCAGAAGGAGAAGTAGATAGTTTTCGAGTAGAATATTGGTCTCTTCGATTGTTGAATGCTTCTATCCCCCCTGATACTCTCAATGTAAGACCTTTGAGGATCTCATAGTTAATGGCAGTGTTGGCCAATACATAGTCTTGCACATCTTGGTCACGGCGCTCGTTGACCAAAGCAAAAGGATTGAGCAATACATTGGAACTAAACGAATAAGGTACCACATTGCTATAATCACCCTGAGGGGTAAAAGGAGCCACGGTAGGGGGCGCTACCAAAATAGCCGAAAGAGCGCCATTGCCACGGTTACTGTTTTCGCCATCGATGCGGCGCTGATTGAGGCGGCTCAGTATCATACTGAAATCAAAGGTCAATTTGTCATTGACGCGGTGATTGATGTTGCCGCGTATGGTTCCTTTTTTATAACTAGAATTGGGAACAATGCCATCTTGCGACAAAATATTGGTAGAAAAAGAATATTGCATACGCTCAGTACCTCCCGAGAAGGTAGCACCGTGGTTTTGAATAGGTGCCGACCGTAGCAATTCTTTTTGCCAATTGGTCCCTTCTCCAAAACTAGCAATCTCTTGGGCCGTGAAAAATGCACTAACGCCATCGTTGGCAGCACGCTCGTTGGCGATTTCGGCCATTTCGCGGGCATTCATCATTTCAATAAGTTTGGTAGGAGATTGTACTCCATAAAAACTCTCTACGTCTATTTGACTTTTACCTGCTTTTCCTTTTTTGGTAGTCACAATCACCACGCCATTGGCACCTCTAGAACCATAAATAGCCGTGGCTGAGGCGTCTTTAAGAACTTCAATAGATTCAATATCAGAAGGGTTGAGGGCTGATAAGCTTCCTGATAGCGCAAATCCATCCACTACATACAAAGGCTCATTGCTAGCGCGTAGCGAATTCCCTCCACGGATTCGCACTGAAATCGACGCCCCAGGGGCTCCCGAGTTTTGAATAACTTGAACCCCTGATACGCGCCCTTGGATACCTTGTACGGGTGTGGTGATAGGAAAAGCTGTGATGTCTTTGGCTTTGACCGAAGCTACCGAGCCTGTCAAGTCACTTTTTTTGACTTGACCATAGCCAACAACCACGATTTCACCCAACGACTTAATATCTGTTTTGAGTTTGATATCGACAGAAGTCTGATTTCCAATCGCAATTTCTTGGGATTCATAGCCCACAAAACTAAACACCAATACGGCGTTGTTGTCGGGTACTACTAGCGTGTAGCCTCCGTCTGCTCCGGTGATTGTACCTTTGTTGGTTCCTTTGACCAATATACTTACCCCCGGCAATCCTAAACCCGATTCGTCGGTTACCGTTCCTTTGATAGGCTGCTCGATAAGCATCTGATTGGTCCGTATTTCCGAACGAGGGCTTTCGGGAGTAAGGTTAGAAGGAGTGGTGATACGGTTGAGCAATATCTTATTGCCTACTACTTCATACGTGAGATTAAGAGGGCGCAATAGACCATCCAAAATAGTAGCAAGCCGTTCATTTTTCGCTACGAGCGTCACTTTACGTTTCGACGCAATAATCTGTGGGCTGTACATAAAATGCACATCGGCGACTTTCTCAATGCGCTCAAGCGCACGCCCTATTTCTTGATTCGATACTTGAATCGAAACCTTGCGTTCGAGTAGTTCTTGGGCTTGAGTATCTATGGCATACCCCAGAGAGGTGCATAGAATTGTGATGAAAATTTGATAACAAGTGATTCGCATGATTTTGAGCAGAATCTTGCTGAATTGTCGATGTTTTGACATAACTTTGATCTTTGTTGGTTTACAAGATTGACAAAAACATCCCCGCACTCGCCTGAGAACGAGTGTTGTGAAAGCCTGAGAAACTTTGGGGAATCCTAAGCCGGTGATGCGGACACATCGCCGGCTTTTTGTTGGTTGGGAGTTGAGCGTAATTTTAGGTCATTCGGAATACAAAAGGGGGTTAGGTAAAACAATCATTAAAGCATCTATGTAAAGTCTTTTTTTAAGAGCCTCATTTACAACCTTTTCCTGTCACTACAATTTGGGCATCTATCAGTTCGTACTGCGCTTCGAGTACCTTACAAATCAGTTCCATTTTTTCTAACAAAGGCTCATCAGAGAGGGTAGCGGTGAGTTCACAACCTCCCATCAAATCTTCGTCATATACTATTTTGACGCCGTACGCTTTTTCTAATACATCAAATACATCCGATACAGGAGCTTGTCTAAACTCGAAGCTTTGCTGCTGAATCTCAGGCAAAGCAAGGAGTTGGGGTTTTTCAACGAGAGAGCGTACGAGTCGGTTATCGGCTCTACTGTAAGTCACTTGCTGATTGGGCGTAAGTACCAGCCCTGTAAGTTCTCGACTTGATTTTTGATCCTGCGAGGCGGTCTCTTGTGCAAACACCGATACTTTCCCCGTCTTGACGATGACCTTTACTTCTTGGTCTTTGTCATAAGCTCTGACCGTAAAAGAAGTACCAATCACCTTGGTAATCAAACCATTAGCAAAAACAAAAAAGGGTTTATTCGGATTTTTGGAGACCTCAAAAAAAGCCTCTCCCGACAATACAACTTCTCTTTTATCCGCCAAAAAAGTGGTAGGATAACTAATACTAGTCTCGGGTTGAAGTACCACTGAGCTACCATCGGAAAGCGTAACAGACTGAGGAAAAGAAGTCGTGTTGGTAAATTCTAAAAGTTTAACCTCATCTTTGAACTGCCCTACCACTTGCTGATAAGGTGTAATGTGTATTTTTTGTTTTTCATAATAAAGCAGCCACCCAATCATAAAAAGAGCGATTGCCGCTACTCCAATTTTGAACCAAGTTTGTTGCCAAAGGGGAATTATCATGCTGCGCTTATCAGCTATCTGCACCAATTGATGTATGGCCTCGTCAATTTCTTCTTCCAAAATCTCGTCTTGGGCTTGATAAAGTGACAATACAAGCGCTTGAGCTTGTTTGACAGTGGCTGTTTTAGCAGGGTTGTTTTCTATCCAATTCTTCCAAAAATGGTGTTCTTTCCCCTCCAAAACCCATCCTCTAAACGAGTCGTCGAGGGCGAGAGCTTCAGGGGTATATGTGGTATAATCAATCATAGAATAAATTGTACTTAAATACCTTGTTATATTGAGATAGACACCTCTATGAAGTGCATACTCACTTAAATGCAATTTTTTTTGAATTTACTTCCAAAAAAGAAGCAATAACTTGGCGACAGAAAACCAGTTGGTTTTGAGAGAAGTAAGGGCTCGGTGGAGCAAATTAGCCACTGATTGGCGGTTCATGTCCAGAATCTCGGAGATTTGGTCGTTGGAGAGATTCTCATAAAATTTCAGAAAAATGATTTCTTGCTGACGTTTGGGGAGCTTAGACAAAGCGGTTTTGATTTTCTCCTCATTTTCAAGAAAAAGCTCACTTTCAATCCAACTAGACTCTGCCGATATATGATCCGACAGAGGTATTTCGGTATCGAGGTCTTCGGCGTCGGTAAACTTTCTTTCTTGGCGTATTTTACGGAACAAGTTATTTCTGAGGGCTTTGATAAGATAGATACGCACAAAAGGCGTCTGTGTCAAGTAGTCGCGCCGCTCCCATAGCTCCAAAAACAAATCTTGAATACAGTCTTTGACTACTTCGCGGTCTTTGGTAAATTTTATGGCATAATTAAACAATGCACGGTAATGACGGCGAGAAAGCAGCCCAAGGGCCTCACTGTCTCCTTCTTTGAAACGCTCCCAGAGGCGTTCTTCTTCGATATGAGAGAGGTTGTCTTTCAAATGTACGCCTATCTATTTTGGATGTCAAAATAACAAACAAAGTATTATAAATCATACTATTTTTTATGCGTTCAGTACTAATTTGCTTTCATCAGTTATTTATACAACACAAAGGGTCGGTGGGGCGCAAATCATCAGTATATCTTCTCTTTTAGGCAAAAAAGTGGGACATAAAGAATATAAAATTGTATAAATTTTTGTTTTAAACAAATGTTTAAAATTTTAAGTTAAAATAGTTTGTTAGTTAAATTATCCAATATTAACTTTGGCGCAGGTTAATGAAAACAGAGAAGAAAACGTGGCGTGTATAACTCAATCTAGTGAAGAAAAAATCAAAGAAGCAGCGAAATCTGTTTTTTTGAAGAAAGGATACGCTGGTACAACAGCGCGGGACATTGCGGAGGCAGCCAACATGAATATTGCCCTTACCAACTACTACTTTAGGAGTAAGGAGAAGCTTTTTGTTGAGATTTTTAAGGATTTATTTTCGCTTTATTGCAACAATACACTTCAGATTTTTGAGAAGCCCATTTCGCTTAGAGAGAAGCTAATTGAATTGATTGAGGCTGATTTTCAAGTGATGAAGACAGAACCTGCCTTGGTTTTGTTTTTGATGACTGAGATTCAACGCGACGGGAGTCGGCTATTGCCGGAGCTGAATAAGTTAAAAGAATTGTTACATGGGCATTTGACGGCTCATATCGAAGAAGAAGTAAGTAAAGGCACTATGCGTAAAATTCCAACCGAAAGCATCATGCCTCTGATCATGGGAAGTCTTCAATTTGTGTTTGTTGGTAAAAATCTTACCATGAAAATGTACAATTGCTCGGAGGAGGAGTTTAATCAGTTTGCCGAAAATCATAAGAATATAATCATTGATATGATTACGGAATATTTATTTATTTCGGAAGAAGTGATGTAGTTGTTTAACATTTTCTTCTGAAACATTGTTTGTAGTTGTAAGTTAATATTTGCCTTATCTGCAATCCTTCCATTTTTAATGGAAATGATTGAGTAAAGTTAAAAGCAATTTGTAGAATATTTCTGACACTAGTTTCATAATATGAGTAACAAACTACGAAGCCGAGTTGCGGAGTTTAAAGACGCTGCAATCGCGAGAGAAAAGGGAATATACCCCTATTTCAGGCCGATAGAATCAGGTCAGGATACTGAGGTTCTTATCAAAGGAAAGCCTGTGTTGATGTTTGGGTCGAATTCATATTTAGGGCTTACCAACCACCCCTATGTCATTGAAGCAGCCCAAAAAGCGGCCCAAAAATATGGAACAGGGTGCGCAGGTTCTAGATTTTTAAACGGCACGCTTGATATTCATATAGAGCTAGAACGTAGATTGGCTGCTTATACTGGCAAAGAAGCCGCTATTCTTTTTAGCACCGGTTATCAGGCCAATTTGGGAGCGTTGTCTTGTTTGACAGGGCGGCACGATTACATTTTGTTGGATGAAATGGATCATGCTTCTATCATCGACGGGAGTCGGCTTTCGTTTTCGAAGGTCATCAAATATGCTCACAACGACATGGAAGACCTCAAGAAAAAATTGGGTCTCCTGCCCGACGAAGCTATCAAGTTGATTGCGACCGACGGTATTTTTAGCATGGAAGGCGACATTGTCAAGCTTCCCGAAATGGTCGAAGTAGCAGCGCAGTTTGGTGCTTCTATCATGGTAGATGATGCCCACAGCTTAGGGGTAATCGGCGAAAAAGGCGCGGGAGCTTCTTCCCATTTTGGTCTTACCCATGCTACTGATTTAATCATGGGTACTTTTAGCAAATCTCTTGCTTCTTTGGGAGGGTTTATTGCCAGCGACAACGACACCATAGAGTACCTGAAGCATAGAGCTCGTTCTTTGATATTCAGTGCTAGTATGACACCGGCTACTGTGGCAAGTACATTGGCCGCTTTGGATATCATCGAAACAGAGCCTTTTCATATCGAGCGTCTATGGGCCAATACCCGCTATGCCAAGGAGTTGTTGCTCATCAATGGGTTTGATTTGGGTAAAACAGAAAGCCCTATTCTACCGATTTATATTCGAGACAATGAAAAGACTTTCTTAATCACCCGACTTTTACAAGACGAAGGCGTATTTGTAAATCCCGTGGTGTCGCCGGCAGTTCGTCCCGAAGATACGTTGATTCGGTTTTCGTTGATGGCAACCCATACCTTTAGTCAAATAGAGGAAGCAATCGACAAGATGACCAAAATTTACCATAAAATTTGCCCAGAAGCCATCAAAGCCAACCTATGAATCGGATAGTTGCGGTAGAGTCTAGCAAGGAGCTCGCTAGGTTTATTGATTTTCCCCATGAGCTTTATCGCGACGACCCTCATTACGTCCCAGAGCTGTTTATTGCTCAACAAGATATGCTCTCCCCCAACAAACACCCCTTTTATGAACATGGGAGTGTGAGGCTTTTTCTTGCGTATAGCAATGAGCGTATAGTAGGACGCATCGCCGCTATTCACAATCAAAACCATATTGATTTTACGGGAAACAAAGACGGTTTTTTTGGTTTTTTTGACTGTATCAACGACCCTGCTATTGCCAAAGCATTGCTTCAACAAGCGACCGAATGGGTAAAAGCAAAGGGAAATACCAATATCATAGGCCCTGTCAACTTGTCTACCAACGATACTTGTGGGCTTTTGGTAGAAGGGTTTGACCGTCCGCCTATTGCGATGATGCCTTACAATGCTCCCTACTATGCAGAGTTGATTGTAGGTGCAGGATTTAAGAAAAAAACGGATTTGTTGGCCTACGAACTCGAAACCAAAGAAGCCAACGAACGAACCCTCAAATTAGTGGATACGCTCGAAGCTCGCCTAAAACGCAACGGTATCACAATCCGGAAAGTAGACATCAAAAGGTTTAAGGAGGAGGTTCCTAAAATCAGAGACGTATACAACTCAGCTTGGGACAAAAATCTAGGCTTTGTACCCATGACCGACAAAGAGTTTGATTATTTAGCCAAAGATTTGAAGTTAATATTAGATCCTAATTTTTGTTTGGTAGCCGAAAAAGACAACAAATTGATTGCGTTTGCCTTAGGAATTCCGGATATCAATCAAGTACTGATCAAAATTAAAAGAGGACGCTTACTACCTACGGGCATTTTTAAATTGCTTTTCCAGAAAAAAAACATCACCCGACTGCGCGTACTTACCCTTGGGGTAGTAGAGGGGTATCGCAAAATGGGTATAGAAGCATGTCTTTACGGAAATATTATCAAAAATACGTACGGTACTAAAATTACGGGGGGCGAATGTTCGTGGATGTTGGAGGACAATTATCTCATGAACCACGCTATTGAGCAGATTAATGGTAAGCTTTACAAGAGATACCGATTGTACGAAAAGGAATTATGAGCAGCAGGGTACTCATTACAGGAGCGAGTGGTTTTATTGGCTATCACTTAATTGAATCCGCACTGAAAGCAGGCTTGGAAGTCCACGCCGCTATCAGGCCCTCAAGCGATGTGAGCCACCTAAAGGCATTCGATATTACGTATGTTTACCCTAATTTCAACGACAAAGCAGGTCTTCAAAAGCTACTTGCAGAAGGTCAATATTCCTACATCATTCATTCGGCAGGAGCCACTAGAGCCAAAAATCAACAAGCATACAATCTAATCAACGCCGATTATACCCGTACATTGGCCGAAGCCTCTCTTGCTGCCGATATTCCGCTCAAAAGGTTTGTGTTTTTGAGCAGTTTGGCCGCTTTAGGACCCATTTCATACCAAGATACTCAACCTATTACCGAACACACTTTACCCAACCCTATTACGAGTTATGGCAAGAGCAAATTGCTTGCCGAGCAGTACCTGTCCCAATTGAGCGAGCTACCTCTTACTACTATCCGACCTACGGCAGTATATGGCCCGCGCGAAAAAGACTTACTGATTTTGTTTAAAACGCTCAACAAAGGACTAGATGCTTATATTGGGCGCAAGCCGCAGCGCTTAAGTTTTGTCTATGCCAAAGATTTAAGTGCCGCTACCATAGCCGCTCTTGCCCAAGCTTCTCCCGAAAAACGAAGCTACAATATTTCGGACGGGAATTGGTACGACCGCTACGCGTTAGCCAATTATTTTAAAGAAGTCAGTGGTCAGCGTCTGTACCGATTGCATTTACCCGTGCAGATTTTGAAAATGGCCGCCAATGCACTTGAATTGAGTAGCTCATTTTCTAACAAAACACCCGTAGTCAACCAAGAAAAAATCAAAGAACTCACGGCAGCCAACTGGTATTGTAGTATCAATGCCGCCCAAAAAGACTTAAAATACAGCCCTCAGTATGACCTAAAAAAAGGTCTCACCGAAACCATTGAATGGTACAAAGCCCAAAGTTGGCTTTAAAGAATCAAATTAGTAGAATAAAATAACAGTTGTGATAGACAAATTAGGCCCAAGGCCCACATCAAAATGTTACGAATTATTTATGTACATATAGCCCTTTTTTTCGCGATTGTGGGAATACAATCGGGAGCCGTAATGGCACAAACCACGACCGTTAAAGGAGTGATTACGGATGCTAAAACGGGCGAAACGCTACCCTATGTCAATGTCCAAGTAGTAGGCACGACCATCGGTAGCACCTCCGACGCCGAAGGCAATTATACGCTTAGCTTCCCTGCCAACCAATCCCGCATTAAGTTTACGTACATTGGTTATCAAAGTCTTGAAAAAACGGTAACGCCGGGAATTACTCAGACTATCAATATAAAGATGGCTGTCGATGCAGTAATGCTCAAAGAAGTCACCGTCAAAGGCAAAACCCGAGGCTATCGCAACAAAGATAATCCTGCCGTACAGCTGATTAGGGAGGTGATTGCGCACAAGGACAAAAACCAAATGGCAAGCAACGATTATGTAGAGTATGAGCAATACGAAAAAATATCGTTGGCACTCAGCAACTTGTCCGACAATTTCAAAGAAAGACGCATTTTCCGTAATTATCAGTTTTTGTTTGTCAATCAAGACTCTACCAATATGGGTGGCAAAAATATGCTTCCCGCCTATATGCAAGAAAAACTCTCGCAGGTGTATTTTCGGAAAAACCCTTATACCAAAAAACAATGGGTAAAAGCGGATAGAAAAGCAGAGTTTGACTCCAAATTTATCGACAACGACGGACTAAACGCCTACTTTAGAAGGCTTTACGAAGATATAGATATTTATAAAAATGATATTTCGATTGCGACCAACTTATTGTTGAGTCCCATTGCCAATAGTGCCCCCACTTTTTATAAGTTTTTTATCCGCGACACCGTCAAAACCCAAACACCGTGGTTGGTAGAATTGGGCTTTGTACCACGCAACAAAACCGATATGCTTTTTGAGGGAAAACTCTTTGTGACTCTTGATGGCAATTATAGTGTTCAAAACGCCTATCTCACTGTCAACAAAGACATCAACCTCAACTTCATGCGCGACCTAGAAGCTCGTTTAGAATTTGAAAAAGGCGATGAAGGGCGCTATCATCTTAGCAAAACTACGCTGGGAATGGAATTTGCTTTGGGAGAAAAAGCGGCGGGATTGTATGGGCAACGGGTTGTCAATTTTAAAAATTTCACCATCAACCAACCGCGAGAAGATAGCCTCTACAAAGGCCCTGCTCAGGAGTATTTGCCCACGCTTGCTTCTACCTCCAAAAGTGAAGAATTTTGGAGCAATGTAAGACACGTACCTCTCGAAAGACTGGAGCGCAATATTTATCGCAATGTAGACACCCTCCAAACCATTCCGTCTTTTAGACGCGCTATGGACATCGCCACTTTGTTTGTGGCGGGTTATAAATCCTTTGGAAAAGTGGAGGTAGGCCCCGTCAATACTTTTTATAGCTTCAACCCAGTCGAAGGTTTTCGCTTGCGCTTTGGCGGACGTACCACTACTGAGTTGAGTCATCGTCTTTATTTTGAATCTTATGCCGCCTATGGCTTCAAAGATGAAAAATGGAAGTATTTTTTGAGTAGTACTTACTCTTTCAACAACAAATCGATTTATCAGTTTCCGTTTCATTATATCAGAGCAAGCTATCAGCGCGATACCAAAATCCCGGGTCAAGAGCTTCAGTTTGTGCAAGAAGACAATTTCTTGCTATCGTTCAAACGCGGCGACAACAACCGTTGGCTCTACAATGATATTTTCAAACTTGAATACATCCGCGAATTGCCCAATCATTTCTCTTATCGTCTAGGATTTACCCAATGGAACCAAACTCCTGCGGGGATTTTGAGATACGAAAAAGTGAACAACGATGGTTTGGTGCAAGCCGTACCTCAATTGAAAAATACCGAGCTAAGCCTCGAACTTAGGTACGCGCCCAATGAGCAGTTTTATCAAGGAAAACTATACCGTACGCCCCTCATCAACCGCTACCCTATCTTCACACTTCGCTATAATGTGGGAGTAAAGGGGTTTTTGTCGGGCGAAAACAATTACCATACTATCACAGCCAACGTAGCCAAACGTTTTTATTTTTCTCAGTTTGGGTTTGCTGATATTACGACCGAAGGCGGATACATCGTAGGCAAAAATATTCCTTTTCCGCTTTTGATGATTCACCGTGCCAACCAAACCTATGCTTATCAGTTGAACTCTTACAACTTGATGAACTTCTTGGAGTTTGTGAGTGACCATTATGCGAGTGTGGACGTACAATATTATTTCAACGGATTTTTCTTTAACAAAATACCTCTTCTCAAAAAACTAAAACTCAGAGAAGTAGTAAGCGTAAAAGCTTTGATAGGGGGATTGAGAGACGAAAACAATCCAGACAAAAACCTATCGGTATTTAGATTTCCGGTAGATGCGCAAGACAAATCGATTAGCTATTCGCTTGGCCGGCAGCCCTACCTTGAAGGGAGTGTAGGGGTAAGCAATATTTTTAAACTTATTCGGGTCGATTTGGTAAAGCGTTTCAATTACCTCAATCATCCCAATGTAGCCGAATGGGGAATTCGTACCCGATTCAGGCTCGATTTTTAGAATCAGCTCTCTTTGGATAACTCCTTCTATCTGTGGTTGTATTTTTTACCATAGCACGAAGGAAAAATCCAGAAAGACATAGACAAACACCCATATGAATTATGCAATCATAGCCGCCGGAGAAGGGTCACGTTTGGCAAAGGAAGGCTTTCCACTTCCTAAGCCTATGGTGCAGCTTCATGGAGAAATGCTCATTGATAGACTCATCAGGATATTTGTAAAAAATGGTGCCAAAACCATCCAAATTATCATCAACGAAGAGTCAGAATTACTAGAAACACATTTGCTATCAAGCACTTATCCAGTTTCGTTGAAGATAATCAAGAAGTCCACGCCTAGCTCGCTCCATAGTTTTTATGAGTTGCTGAAAGCCTCTCAGCAGCTTGACGCTCTCTGCCTTACTACCACCGATACGGTGTTTCGGGAAGAAGAGTTTGCCGATTATATTGCCGCCTTTCAGCAAAATACCCAAGTAGGTGGCCTGATGGCGGTTACTACTTTTGTGGACGACGAAAGCCCGCTTTTTGTCTCTGTGGATGCTCATCAACACATCACGGCTTTTACGGATACCAACCAAAACAGTACGCCTTACATATCAGGAGGCATTTATTGCTTGCGTCGTCCTGCGCTTAATCGGGCCATTGAGGCTGTAGAAAAAGGCACCAATCGGATGCGCAATTTTCAACGTTATTTGATCGAAACAAACATACCATTACAGGCGTATTCTTTCTCCAAAATTGTGGACATCGACCACGTCTGGGATATTACTACTGCCGAGCGCTTTTTGAGCGAACAGCAGCCGACACCAAATCATGAAGTTACGTTAAAATGAATCATTTAAAAGTATTAGGAGTACACCGCAATCGAAAGTTTTCACCTAACCATATCGGAAATGACGACGCTATTTTTTCGCTTGTAGCCCAGAATTTAGAAAAAATGAAGTGCCATGTTACGATTTGTTGTGAAGATGAGTTTCTTCAAAAAGAAGAAATACAAGAAGAGTATATCTTTACAATGGCGCGCCAGAAAGAGGTAGTTAAGAAATTGCAACAACTTGAAAACGAAGGCAAAAAGATTGTCAACTCAGGGTTTGGCATCGAAAATTGTTTTCGAATCAACATGACCAATGGCTTGATTGAAAACGGAATTCCGTACCCAAAGAGTTTTATTGTACCCACTACCTATGCCCAAAACGAAGTGTTTGACCAACTCCCGGGCAAAGGTTTTTGGATTAAACGTGGGGATTTTCACGCTATTCACAAAGAGGATGTGACGTTTGCGGCCTCTATCAAAGAAGCCAAAGAAATCCTGCGTGAATATACCTTTCGGGATATTCATGATGCTGTGATTTCGCAACATTTGGTCGGCGACTTGGTGAAGTTTTATGCCGTCAGAGATACTGACTTCTTTTTTTGGTTTTATCCTTACGACAACAACCACCACAAATACACCGGCTACGAAGCCATCAATGGGCAGTCGCTTTATCATAAATTTGATATAAATGAACTGCAAAAAGTAGCCAATGCCTCAGCCGAAGCGCTAGGGGTACATATTTATGGCGGAGATGCTATCGTGAGTAAAGACGGAAGTTTTCATATCATCGATCTCAACGATTGGCCCAGTTTTGCGCCTTGTCGCGAAGAAGCTGCTAGTTTCATCGCGCAATCGATTGTTCAACAATTTAGCAGATAACAGTATGGCAACCAATACTATCATCGAAGAGAAAAAAGAAAGTGCGTTTGAAAGCTCACTCAAATCCAACGACACCGAAGAGCAAATCGATATTTGGTTTTATCGACCTATTGGCTACCAAATCGCGCTATTTTGTGCCAAAGTAGGCATCACTCCCAATCCCGTTACGATTGTCAGTATCTTTTTTGGAGTAGCGGCGGGGATTTTGTTTTATTACCAAGAGCTTTGGATTAATGTGATCGGAATGTTGCTGCTGGTTTTTGCCAATTCGCTCGACAGCGCCGACGGTCAGCTTGCACGCCTCACCAACAACAAAAGCCGACTTGGGCGTATTTTGGATGGCGCGGCGGGTGATTTTTGGTTTATTTCGATTCATATCGCGATTTGCTTGCGTAGCCAAAACGAAGGCTGGAGCGCCTTGATTTGGGTGCCGGGTGTGGTAGCGGGGCTATCTCACGTAGTACAATCTGCGATGGCTGATTATTACCGTAATGTACATTTGTTTTTTATCAAAGGTACATCGGGTAGCGAACTCGACAATAGCCGCGATTTGCAAAGAGAATATGACCAACTGTCTTGGTCCAAAAACTTTGGGATGAAACTCGTAGCACGAACGTATCTCAACTATACCAACCTCCAAGAGAGTTTTTCACCTCATTTACAAAAACTTTTGGCTCTTGTACGGGAGCGATTCCCCAACGGTCTTCCGCAAGAGTTGGTGCGGGATTTTAGAGCTCAAAACAAACCTTTGATGAAATATACCAACATCGTTCAGTTCAATACGCGCGTTTTGTTTCTGTTTTTGTGGCTCTTTATCGACCAAGCTTGGATTTATTTCATGTTCGATATTTTCATCTTGAATCCTATCTTGATATATATGTGTGTGAGTCAGGAGAAAGTAAGTCGTCATTTTTATCAACAGTTGACCCACCCTAGTGAAAATAAGTACGCAAATATATAAAGCCCTATTTTTGGTCATTGGGGTCTTGTCGCTCGGCTATATGATATATGGCATGGGAGTAGAGACTATTTGGCAAAACATCCAAAAAACGGGTTGGTGGTTTTTGCCCGTGATTGGAAGCTGGCTGGTGATTTATGTACTCAATGCCTTTGCTTTTCAGGCGATTATAGAAGAACCTCAGCGCCCCGAAACGGATTTGCCTTTTTGGGCGGTGTTGCGTCTTACCATTACGGGTTATATCATCAATTACATTACACCTTTTGTGGCGTTGGGTGGCGAGCCTTACCGCATCATGGAATTGAAGCCCGCCGTGGGTATCCAAAAAGCCACTTCGTCGGTGCTCTTGTATAGTCTGATGCATATGTTTTCGCACGTCATTTTTTGGTTGGCTTCCATTGTTTTGATTGTGTGGGCTGTACCTCTTTCGCCGCTCATGATAGGGGGATGTGGGGTTATGCTTGTCATAGGGTTGGTCTTGGGATTTTGGTTTGTAAGGGTATATCAGCGCGGGTTTACGGTAAGTACTTTTAATCTATTGCAAACACTCCCTTTTATCAAAATAAAAGCCAAAGCCTTTGCCGAAGAAAAAGCGGATACTTTACAAGAAATAGACGAGCAAATTCGGATTTTATACGCCGAACGCAAAGGGCGCTTCCACGCTTCGTTGTGGCTTGAGTTTGTGGCACGGGTGGTGGGCTGCGCCGAAATATACTTTACGGCGCAAGCCATTGGATTGGAGATGTCGGTGGTGCAGTCGTTGATTGTAAGCTCTGGTTCGTCTTTGTTTGCCAACGTAGTCTTTTTCTTTCCGATGCAGCTCGGAACCCGCGAAGGTGGCTTGGCGTTAGCTTTAAGGAGTATTGGCTTACCGTCGGAAGCGGGGCTTTTTATTGGAATAGTAATGAGAATCAGGGAGTTGGTATGGATACTGATGGGTCTAATTTTGCTAAAATTTACGCCTAACTATCTACCCAAAAACCCTCAAAAATTGGAACCGATGCCTGAGAGTGCATCATTTTGAAAAACCGAAAAGATATTATGATTAGAGGCGTATTGTTAGATTATGGTGGCACTATCGATACCAACGGCCTACATTGGGGAGGGGTATTGTGGAATAGCTATCAAAAACATCACATAGACATTCCGCAGGAGGCATTTTCAAAAGCTTATTCTTTTGGGGAGAAGGCTTTGGCTATTCATCCTATTGTGATGCCTCACCACACTTTCTATGATACATTAGCGTTGAAAATCGACCAACAGTTTCGCTTTTTGGCCGATCATGGTTTTGAGCTTGACAAAAGTCTCGTAGAGCTTATCGCCCAAGACTGCCATCTTTTTGCCAAAGCTACCGTGCAGCAAGCGATTCCTACTTTAGAGGCATTGTATGAGCAATATCCTTTGGTTTTGGTTTCTAATTTTTATGGAAATATCAATAGTGTATTAACCGATTTCGGTATCCATCATTTTTTTAAGGCAATCGTCGAATCGGCAGTAGTAGGAGTGCGTAAACCCAATCCCGACATTTATCGACTTGGAGTGGCACAGTTGCAATTACCTCCCGAGGAATGTGTAGTAATAGGCGACTCTTATAGCAAAGACATCGTACCAGCCAAAGAAGTGGGTTGTCAAGCGATTTGGCTCAATGTCCAGGGCTGGGAAGAAAATACCACCGCCTCTATCGCCGATGCTGAAATTGGCGATTTTGGGAAGCTTGTGGAGGCCATCAAAATCCTAGATAGTATTCTTTTTTAAAACACATCTGACACCAAATCACCTTGAGCCATGTATGATATTTGTACAATCGGGCATATTACACTTGATAAAGTAGTAACCACACAATCGGTCAATTTTATGCCGGGTGGTACTTCTTTTTACTTTTCGAAAGCTATCCAAAAATTTGACGTTGATTATCGGCTCATTACAGCACTAGCAGCGGCAGAGCTTCCGATTGTGGAGCAATTGCAAAAAGAAGGAATTGAGATTACGACCTTACCGAGCGAGCATACCGTATTTTTTGAAAATATTTATAGTCAAAACCAAGACCACCGCGAGCAAAATGTATTGTACAAAGCCGACCCTTTTACCAAAGAGGTGGCTTTGTTGCCAAACATCGACGCTCAAATTTACCATCTTGGCCCACTTCTCTCCGACGATATATCGGTGGAGCTGCTGAAAGCGCTCGCCAAAAAAGGAATGGTTTCGCTTGATATTCAGGGATTTTTACGTTTTGTCAAAAATCAAAAAGTACACTATACCGACTGGGTTGACAAAGATGAAGCATTGGCCCATGTGAGTATTTTGAAAGCCAATGAGTACGAAATGGAGGTGATTACGGGTCAAAAAGAAATCAGAGCAGGGGCGCTTTATCTGGCCGAAATGGGCGTAAAAGAAGTCATCATCACGCTCGGTAGCAAAGGTTCGGTGATTTATACCGAAGGCAATTTTTATGAAATTCCTGCCTTCAAACCCAAACAGGTAGTAGATGCCACGGGCTGTGGTGACACTTATATGGCGGGTTATTTGTTAAAGAAAATAAAAGGCGGAAATCCACAAGAAGCAGGGGAATTTGGGGCAGCAATGGCCACTATCAAAATCCAATCTTCTGGGCCTTTTTCAGGTGATTTGCAGCAAGTTGAGCATATTTTAAACTCAACTTCGCACGAAAAAATTTTTCCTTGGGAGGAGTTAGCTTCTCCTGTTTCACAGTCATGAAGTAAGCGTATGAAGTCAGTAATAAGTCGTTTGGTGATTACCCTTATAGTAGGTCTATCGTTTATAAGTGCCATTGCACCCACCCACACAGCACCCTCTGTCAATGGGCCTCTTCCTGACCCTGAGACTTTTCCGGTACCGAGTGGGTTGCCAAAGTTGCTGTTTTATATTCAGCGTGACCCTAATACCAATACTATCTGTTATGAGTTGAATATCAACGAAAAAGGTCAGCTAGAAGAAGGTAGCCCCATTCACGCCTTTTGGATACGCTATCCTGAGGGTGGCGCCCACAAAGACCTCAACTATATCCAAAGGAAGTTTGCGTATGGTATCAATGCCAAAAAAATTGGCAATGGTCAATATGAATTAAGGTCGGTCGCTTATTCAAAATTACCTTTGTTGTTGAAGAAAGACACCAAAAATCAATACCGAGTTTATACTGACATTTCCCAAAAAGAATGTGTCTTGCAGCGGGTTTTTATCCGCATCGATGGAGGTACATTTTGGTCACCCAATGTACTTTATATTGAACTAAAAGGCACCGAAACAGCTACTGGAAAAACAATCATTCACCGCTTCAAACCCTCCTAACTATTGCTTATGTATTAGAGATAAGCGCCACAAAAAAAACAAAAAACGCTGCTCATTATCAATCGGAATTCATCAATTCCTAGCTCTGCTATTTTCAAAATTTTAGTATCAGTATCGTACAACAGCTATTCGAAAAACAATCTTTCCACCTTTAAAACCGTCTTAACATGCCTAAACAATATGTTTCGAACTCGACGGAGTCCTCAAGAATGTTTAAAAGTGACCTTTTAGAAGCCCTTTCTAAGGTTCATTACAGCGTCCCTTTATTTATTTTTATTCCCGTCATCTTTTATTTTTCTTGGAAAGCTCTTTTTGTAGGCCAATTGCCCGTTTTATCATTTGTTGGATATTATGGCGGAGGCTTGTTTATCTGGACTTTTACCGAATATTTTCTGCACCGATTTGTGTTTCATTTTACGCCCAAAGGCAAAATCATGGAGCGCCTTCATTTTATTTTCCACGGAGTCCATCATGATTACCCCAACGATGCCAAACGCCTCGTGATGCCTCCGTCGGTGAGCATTCCGTTGGCTACGGCCTTTTATTTTTTGTTTGCGCTTATGATGAGTGAATTTCTGGTGGCTGCTTTTTTTGCGGGTTTTATCAGTGGCTATTTGTTTTATGACATGAGTCATTATGCGCTACACCACGCCAATTTCAAAGCAGGTTTTTGGAAAAAATTAAAGAAGCACCATATGCTCCATCACTATGCCGAGCCTGACAGAGGATATGGAGTTAGCTCAGATTTTTGGGACAGGATTTTTGGTTCGACTTTTCATCGAACTAATGAAAATTGATTTTATGAATTCAAAATAAAACCCCAACCAAAGTTGGGGTTTATCTTTTCTCACAATTTAACCTATTTATCTTATCTAAAATCTTCCAAATTCTTCATACACATCAAAGGGATTGCGGCCCGTAGCCATGGCTTGTCGGCTTTTGGCTTCTGACGCAAACCACTCTTCGGCAAGTTCCAAAACGGGAATCGTGAGTTCAAAAGGTACTACCACCACGCCATCGTTGTCGCCAAAAATATAATCTCCGGGATTTACTTGGAGGAGTCCTTGCATCCCTTTGACATAAATCGGAATTTGATAATCCACTACCATAAATCGCCCGAAAGCTTCGACAGGATTTCGGAAACGACAAAAAGTGGGGAAGTTCATATCAATCAAATAGTTGGAGTCGCGCGTAGAGCCATCAATCACTGCTCCCACACACCCGTGTGCATGAGCAGCGGTGGCTGAGATTTCACCAAATTGCCCACACGAAGTATCGCCTTGAGTATCGCGTATTTGTACTACACCATGCGTCATACTTTTAAACATCCCCAATCGAATATCATGGATTTTGGTATCTCGGCTAGGGGTGGCGATACCATGCGCCGTAAACGCCGGCCCCGCTACTTTCATGGTATGCGTAAGAGGATAAATCCCACTTGCCATGCACTGACTATGATAGCCCATGTGCTCAAGAGCATCTGATACGAGGGCAGCATATAGTTTAAGATAACGATGCTGTATCTCCTGCCAATCGTAGTTGACTTCAAATTTTCTTACGGGATAAGACTGTGTGATAATTTCCATATTGTTTTATTAATTAAAAATTTTGTACTCAATTTTTCTAGCTTGACCCAAACGGCTATTTGGGTCAAAATGCTGCTGCGTCTCCGACGCAAAACACACAAGCAAACCACTTTTAAGTTTCTTTATCGTGTTTAAAAAAACAAACTACGGCTGTCGCAATCAGCCCACTGCCCAAAACATAAAAGCCTGCTAAACTTGCCAATCCTGTCGTAAGGCCTAAAGTAGGCTTGAGGATACCCAACAAAAAAGGAGAAGTAGCTCCGACCAAAAAAGCACACGCCAACATCAAACCATAGGCCGAAGACCGAATCTGAGGCGCAACTACTTCATACAGAGAAGCGACGATGTTGGAATCGTACCAACCCCTGAAAAGCCCAAAGAAAAACAACGCCACATAGGTAACGCTAGGCGAAAGACTCACACTCATTAAGTAAATAAACGGTGCACCTAGTAGCAGCCCTAAAGCTTGTACAATCAAGCGGCTTTGGGGTTTGGTTTTGGCAAAAGAATCGGCGATTTTAGCCCCCATAAGCACTCCCAAAAAGGCACCTACGTGATGATAAAACAAAGAAGTAAAGCCGGCTTCGGTGAGGGATTGGTCAAATTTTTCGGCCAAAAACGAAGGCATCCATGTAAGATACCCTACATTGACAAAGACCATACAGGCAAAAGCCAAAGTTAGCATCCATACCGTAGGTTTTTTAACGATAATACTCGCTACTTGCGCTACACTTACGGCTTGCTTATCGGATAATAACTCCTTCGCAATAGCCGGGGTATCTTTTCGGACACGTACAAAAAACACAATGCCAAGGATGACCCCAAAACTCCCAAACAGAAAAAAGGCGCGTTGCCAACCGTAATGTTCTCCTACATAACCCGCAATCAATCCACTTAAGATAATGCCAAAATAGACCGCTGTTTGATGAATAGAGAGTGCCAAAGACTTGTTTTGGGAGTGGTGTTCACTCAAAAGCGAATTGGCTGAAGGCGCATAAAAGGCTTCTCCTCCTCCTGTAGCGATACCCCGTAGTAATACAAATTGAATAAGGGTTGTACAAAACCCTGTACTCAACGTAGCCAAAGACCAAAACAAGAGGCTTATTCCCAGGATATTGCGCCGTGAATAACGGTCTCCAATAAAACCAGCGATAGGTACTAAAAGACCATACGTCCAGACCAATGCTGATGCTATCAGACCGAGTTCGGCGTCGGTAAGGCCCAAATCTTTGCGAATCAAAGGCAAAACGACGCTGAAAATCTGCCTATCGGCTTGATTTAAGAAAAAAGCAAACCAAAGTAAAGCCAGCAGCTCCCACCGATAGCTAGAAGGAAAAGTGGCGGAGGCAGAAGACAAGGGCTTTATTTCCAATGACTTGTTCATAGTTTTGTTTCTACTTTAGGGGCATTCCACGCACTAAAATTCAATATTGCTTGAGCCGCCGTTTGGGGTTCCCGCCAAAGTACGTCCAAGGTAATTTCACGACTTTCGCCTGCCGCCAACCAATTGTAGTTGTCGCTCGCTACGATAGCTCGCTTCGTACCCACAATATCCACTTTGGTCATAAAGGCCGGTAATTTTCCTTGGTTTGAAACCCGAATCGTAAGGCGGCTTTTTTGTGCATTTATTTTTTCATGACGCACCACCGACATCTGACAAGTTGTTGTGTTTTTGGCAACCGTAGGTTTGAGCCAAGGGCCTTTGTCGAGCGTAATCCATTCAATGGGCTTGGTAATATAGCTGCTATAAAACTGAGCATCTTCCATTTTGGCCAAAACCCGTGGATAATAAAATGAGCGAGAAATCAGTTTGCCGGCCGCATCTTTAAGTTCGGCTACCACAAACAAAAAGCGGTCGTTGTAATCTTCAGGAATTGGATAATGCCCCGTGGCTACTTCACTCACCGAAGGGCCAGCGGTGATATTCACCGTTTTTTGTTGACTCCAGACTGTTCTAAAATGATCGTCCAAAACCGTGATTGAAACCTGTCCATTTTTCAGAATTTCGGACGCAGCATGGGTAATTTTGATAGGAAGTGCCATCTTTTCACCTTTTTTCCACAACATCCGGGGGATATCCACCGCGATGTGGGTAGGTTCATAAGTGCGCTTTAGGAAATAATAAGGCGCTGCTGCTTGACCAAACCAATCCATCAATTGAATGGCAATCACGGGCCAATGCCGCTTAAATACCCAAGGCATCAAACCTGCCGTAACGGGATAATTTCCCTGAACTTTTTCGGAGAAAATTTGATAAAACTCGCCCGCACCTACTTGCGAAGCTTCCGCAATAGCATCAATCGTAGGGTCAGAAACATCAATGATATGCGACGCTCGACTCAGCATCCGAGGTACGCGTCCGGGGCCATATTCTGTAAAATGATGGATAAATTCGGGGTGCGTTTTATAAAACTCTTTATCCCACATTTTGCCTAGGTCATGAAATTCGGTATTGTCCACCGTCTCATAAAATACGCTTGCTTCTGGAATCGAGTGCATTCCTGTTTCCGAAATCCACGGCGCTTTGGCATAGCTACGATTGTACCAAATAGGATCCATGTCAGGATAAATATGAATGGCACCGTGGTCGGGAGTGGTGCGTTTGAATACCCTCGACGGGTCGAAGGTTCGGAGATTTCGCTCAATAATCCCGATAGAGGTAGCATTGCCGTAGGAGTAAGCGTTGAATTCATTTCCTCCACACCACACCGCCAAGGAAGGATGATTGCGAAGGCGAAGAATATTTTGCACCACCTGTGCCTCCCACACATCTTGGGGGTAGTCGGGCGTATCTTGGTTTCCAATCGGGAAATCTTGCCAAACCATAATGCCCAATTCATTACAAATATCATATAGATGCTGGGTTTCCAACAGTCCCCCACCCCAAATCCGAATGAGTTGGACACCCATTTTTTGAGCGGCTTCTAGGGTCCAACGATAACGCTCACGGTTCAAATCCAACAAAATATCTTGGGGAGTAAAATTCATTCCTTTCACAAAAAACTTCTTACCATTCACCACAAACTGCCAGTCGTCCCAGCGGTCGCGGGTGCGAGGACCTGCGGTAGGTAAGTACTCAATCGTCCGAACACCATAAGTAAACCCTAGGTGGTCAACTGCTTTGCCGTCTTTCAAAAGCACTATCTTTACGTCATAAAGCTCGGCTTTCCCTAGGCCGTTGGGATTCCAAAGCTTAGGTTTGGGCAATACAATGTCTTTTTCTAACCAGTTTCGCCCTTTGTTTAAGCTTACGTTCCAAGATTGCTTCAAGGCAGAGACTCCGCCACTACTCATTTCCAAGGCTACTGTATAATTGCCTTCAATAGCTTCAAATTTTTGACCATAGTTGTCAGGATGATCGAGTTGGGTATTTTGCCAAGGGTGCAGCTTGAGATTAGTGGAAACTTCGTTGGCCAACAATTCCAGAGAAAGGTGCAAAGCTGCTGAACTTGTATTGGCTGCGATGGATTTGGTAGTCAGAAAAGGACGCTCAACGTGGACTTTAGGAACCATCTCTAAACGCACACCTTGCCACATCCCGACGCTAAAGAAAGGTTCTCCTCCCGAACCGCCCGAAATCACCCACGGTTTGATGATTTTGCCACTTGCCCTAGGGTTGTAGCCTTTTCGTTTAGAATAATCAAATTCGCCAGAGCCTAAGCGAGGGAGGTTTTCATAGTAGGTAGCTTTGTTGCCCCAATTGCCTGCCCTTACCTCTACAACTACCTCATTTTCAGATTTTAACAATCGACTAATTTCTACGGTAGGCCCACCAAACATACCTTCATGGATACCTACTAGCGAATCGTTGACCCATACTTTGGAGAAATAATCTACTCCCTCAAAACATAGATAAACATAATGGTCGGTGGCAGTGCCGGGTAGTTTGAAACTACGACGATAATACCACGCTTTTTCGTCGAGCCAAGTATATTGAAGAGAGTTTTTGTGATAATAAGGGTGGGGCAACTTTCCTGCTTTAAAATAAGACCAATGCACCGAATTAGGAATGGAAGTTTTGAAGGCATCTTTTATTCCTTTTAGGTCTTCGATGCTTTGGATAGGTTGGTCGGTGTGCCCAAGCGTCCAGCCCTCGCCCGATAAATCAAGGTGCTGCTCACCTACTCTTTCGGCTACACGATAAGGCTGCCATAAAGTGGGGGGAGATTGAGCAAAAATAGGCGATAGCAATGCCCAAAAGGCCAAAGCCCCCACAAGTCTAAAAGTATGGTATGTCTGAAGAAAAGGGTTCATGTTAGGTTTTTGTTTTTCATTTTTCTGTATCATAAAGATTCGGTTTCCCATAGCCTCGCATGAGCAATAGGCCACCATCCAAGGTGATACTCGCTCCTGTCAAATAGCTCCCCGAACTAAGCAAATCTACAATCACTGCGGCGGCTTCGTAAGGTTGACCAAAGCGCCCCATCGGAATGCCGTCATTGACTTCTTTGAGCAAAGTGGGGTTTTGCCAAACGGGGGCTGTGATATCCGTTTCAAAGGCACCCAAAGCAATGGTATTGACCCTGATTTGGTGGGGAGCAAGCTCCATCGCCACTCCTTTCATGAGGGTTTCGAGAGCACCTTTGGTCGCTCCGTACGTACTCAGCCCTAATCCAGGACGAAGCGCATTGACCGATGTTATGGTATAAATACTACCTTCTATCTGGTGTCGAATCATCAAATGAGCAAGGGTCTGACTTAGGAAAAAAGTGCCTTTGAAATTGACATCCATGAATGCATCAACATCGGCTTCGTCTACATCCAAAAAGTGTTTTTTGTAAGAAATCCCCGCATTATTTACCAAGTAATCAATCCCCTGCATGGCTTCCCAAGCGGCTGTGGCGATGGATTTTGCCTGCGCTACTTCCGACAAATCTGCTTGAAACAAATACGCTTTTCCGCCCTGATTCTCAATCTCGGTTTGTACCTGTTTGGCTTCCTCTTCTTTGTCGAAATAATGCACCCCTACCCAGCATCCCTCACGGGCGAGCTGCAAGGCGATGGCGCGACCAATTCCCCCCGAAGCTCCTGTTACTAATGCTTTTTTATGTTTTAATCGCATGATGTTATTTCTCTAATTTTACAACGATAGAACGGCTAAAAGAAGGCAACACCACGCGGCCCTCGGCAGATAAAGTACCTGAAGACCAGCCATTTGTCCAAACATCATAAAATGATACTTTTCGAATACCCTTTTGGTGAATCGTTAGGGACTGTGGTGCGACAGCTTCTACTGCCTTCCCTTCTACCAATTCTGTTTTCCAATCATTGCTAGGGTCTCTTATCCAGAGCAAACTCATATTTTCGCCTTCCAATCCGTAGAGATGTAAACCTTGTGGAAGGTTTTCGGTAAATGCTCGGGCTTTTTGTGTTATGGGATCAAAACCTTTGATAGCTTCCGAAAAACGAGCAAAATGCCACCAAAGGTTATGTTTGTCGATATAATAATCCCAATGCCAGCTTTGTCCAGGGGCAGCAGCTCCCGCAAAAAACGGCGCAAACAAAAGGTCGTGCAAAAGAATCCCTAAAGTGTCTTTTTCGTACAATTTTGAAGGCCCTGCATGGCGTGGCTCTACGGCCCCTACCTCCGAAAGCAACACTGGTTTGTCAGGACAAAACGCTCGAAGGGTCAAAACGGCATTGCTCGCCAGCACTTCCATCGGGCCTTTACATACTTCCAAGCTCGCTCCCAAATCTAAATACCGATGTACTTGGGCAAGTTGATTGGTAGGCAATTGGGAATAAACACGGTACATTTCGGTCGCACTTTCAGTATCAAAACTCCCAAGACTTTGCATCACCAATTGACGAGGAAATCGTTTTTTTACTTCAGGAAGCATTTCTTGCGTCCATTTTAGCAATTGATTCTTGTCTTTGACACCTACGGCATTGACCTCGTTCCAAAGTTCCCAGCCAAAAATACTGGGATTGTTGCCGTATCGTTTTGCCAAAAAATCAATACGATTGAGGTACAATTTTTTGCCTTTATCAGTCAAAAAAAACTCATCTATTGTAGCAATCGTAGATTCATAAACGGGTCTGTCAAAAGGAACAGAAGTAGGAAAAGGTGCGGGGGAATTGGTAATCTTTCTGAAATGTTCCAAACAAAACTTTACTCTAATCTGATGCTTTTTGGCCAATGCCAATACCTTATCGATGCGCTTTGCCATAGCCAAATCATACTTCCCGGCGGCCTGATGCTCTACTTCAAAAACCGGAACACTCAACCAAATACGGGTAAAATTTCCGCCATTTTGTGCCAACTTTTGGAAGTACTTTTCATAAAATGCCAATACGTCGGTTTCGGTAGTAAGTCCGCGTGGGAAACAAATATTAGGCCCCACAGGAATGAACGTTTGCCCATTGCTCAAAGCCAAATACCGCGCATCTTGACGACTGATTTCCACAAATGATTTTTCAGAAGGATGCTTTTGTGCTACGCCCTTCCCAAACCAGCAAACTACGAAAGCTAAGATTAATTTACGCACAGTTAATCGTTTTGTATTATTACTTCGGTGCCTTTAACTATCTGATTATTGAATATTAATTTCCCTTTTTATTAAATTCCACCGACCGTAGGATACCAATCTGGCCGATAAGGGTCTTGATGAAAACGGGCGTAATAATCCCCTTTCTGTTCATAATATTTTTCGTAAAACTTCATCTTGTCTTCATCTAGCGCGACTCCCAAACCTAGTCCTGTAGGTACTTTGATAGCCCCATTTTCGTATTTCATTAATCCTCCTTCGATGATGTCGTCGGTCAAATAATGATAGTGAGCATCTCCCGCAAAAGTCATGGTAGGAATGGTAGAAGCGGTATGAATCATAGCCGCGAGTTCGATTCCGAATTCAGCTCCGCTGTGCATGGCTACTCCTAGATTGAAGGTATTACAAACCGCCACCAAATCTTTGACTCCTTTGGGTCCTTCCCAATAGTGGATATCGGTCAACACAATATCTACCGCCTCCATTTTGATAGCCGGCGCAAGGTCATCAAATCGAGCAGGATACATATTGGTAGCAATCGGAATGCGTATTTGTTTACGGACTTCGGCATTTCCATTCAATCCCCAAGAAGGGTCTTCAAAATACTCAAGTCCTAGGCTTTCCAATCTTTTCCCAATTTTTACCGCTGTTGGCACTGACCATACACCGTTAGGGTCGATTCGTAAGCCAAAATCATCTCCTAGCCGCTCCCTGCAAAGCTCCAGTACACGGGCTTCTTCGGTAGGAGGCATCACCCCTGCTTTGAGTTTCATGGCATTGACCCCCAGCGTCTCGTGGAGTTCTTCACAAAAATCGGCCAAATCTTCTGCCGTCTCGTCATGACCACCGCCGGGGCGGTCGTAGCGCCAAAACAAATAAGCGATAAACGGTACCTCATCGCGTACACGTCCGCCCAACAAATCACTCAAAGGACGCCCCACTACTTTGCCCTGAATATCTAAACACGCCATCTCGATAGCGGCATATAGTCGGGCATTCGACATATAATAAATACTCCGCAGAACCTTTAATTTGATTGTTTCGAGGTGAAAAGGGTCAAGGCCGATAATTCGCGGTTTGAGTTTTTGTAACGCGCCGCGTTGGTCACCACCCCCTACTTCTCCAAGACCAATGATACCCTCGTCGGTTACCAGTTCTAAAATCGTCCGCAGAAAGTAGCCAGGATGCACACCTGTATTGTGTCTCAATTGCGCATTGAGCGGAATCGCCACACAACGCGTCTTTAAATCAATAATTTTCATAAATGTGGCACGGGCTACCAGCCCGTCATTAAAGTTTTACTATTTTAAGCCAAGTACCAGCCCGTCATTAAAGTTTTACTTTCTTAAGCTAAGCGCACTGTTAGTTAAATTTTACCCGCCGATTGGCGCAGATTTAAAGCCGCAGAAAAACGCAGATAGAAGACTCTATAAAGTTCTTTTTTAGCGAAAATCTGCATTTGAATTATTCAGCAGACTTCTGCGGGTAAAACACAAAACATTTTACTTAACAATGTACCAAGTACCAGCCCGTCATTAAAAATACTTAAGTGCTTTAGCCTTGATTTTAAACACACTCCTATGAAAAAGTCAGGACTAAAGCCTCGTGGGTATTTCTTTTTTCTTTTAGGAGCAACAGTTTTGTTTTGTAAACAAGCAGATTACAGCCCCGTTATATTCAATTCTTTAGGTTGATTTTTCCCAATCACAAAACGCTTCTCTACCATCTTGCCATTGACCGTAATCTTAGCTACATATTCCCCATAAAACCCTCTAAACGAATAACTTTCGCCCGTAACATTTGCTTTTAGTTGGGTCTTCCATTCCTGATTAATCAAAGAATTGAGTGCTTGGTAAGAAGGTTTTGGTTGAAGAGCTTCATCCAAAAACCCTCCCCTCCACTTGTCTTCACCTGCCACCGCAGTACCATCGGCCACATTCCACCAAATAATCGCCTCTACCGCCGCGTGACTAAACCACAAGCGATAAAAATTACGGGTCATTTTGGCTTGGTTTTCCAGTCCTTCCTTAGTATTGGGCAAAGTAGGAATTGTAATCTCCGACACGTGTAAAGGCAAATTGAACTGACCATACAAATCAAGCGCCTTAAACAAGTCTTCAGGACGCATAGCCTTGCCCGCTGCTACATCATAATGCAGAGGCTCACTAAAAAAATGAAACTGCAAACCAATCCCACCGATACGCGCCCCTTTGTGTTTTAGGTTCTCTATCAGCAACTTATAAGGGGTATAATCTCGGTGGTAATTTTGCCACGACAGCGTAGTCACTTCATTGATAAACAAGCGTGTAGAAGCAGGATAATACTTTTGAGCGGCCTTGAATGCTTTCAAAGCATAGTCGGGGGGCATCGGTACATTGGGATGGTCGGCGAGCACTTCATTTACCACATCCCACGTTTTCACCTGCGAACCATAGCGCTCGGCCAATGTCTTGATGCGCGCATCGATAAAAGGCTGAATCTTAGAAGTATCTTTGGTAAGCCATGTGGGTACAGCGTGGGCGGTATTATCCCACACGAGAGTATGTCCTTTGGGGGTAATGCCATTTTTTTGACAAAAATCAAGCACCAAATCTGGCGGTGGGCGACGATAAATAAAGGGACTATTGGCCGCAAAGCGCGGTTTTCCTTGCTCTGGCTCCAAATCTTTCCAATAAAAAGGCACACAAGCCGTATTAAACAATGACTTAAACACCTCTTCATAACGCTGATTTTCGGCATCAGTTTTGAAGCCTTTCAGCATAAAAATATTGGAACCAAACTGAAACTCATGTTTTACTTGTTGGATTTCTACTTGAGCATTTCCCTTGAGATTAGGAAAAAGAAGAGTAAAATCTCCTTTACGATTTTTTTCGATACCCTCGGCGATGCGTTTTTCGACCGCAGCATTGTTCCACAAAGAATCATAGCGGCTAGTTTGGGCAAAAGTGTGGATATAGCCCAAAAGCAATAGTAAAATCAGTTTTTTCATTTTCTAGTTTTTAGATAATTTTTTGATTTCCTCGGTACTTAAGGAGCGGTCAAAAACGGCTAATCCTCCTATTTGTCCTTTGAAAAAATTTCCCATACCTGCTTTGAGCAACACCGCACCGACCGTAAAATCGGAACCGTTGTTGCCCATACCTTCAGGAAAATAATAAGGGTTTTTGGAGTGAATAATGCCTTCTGGATATCCCTCAAAGCCTTTGGTGTGGTCGATAAGCTCAGGGGCGCGTTCTTTAAATTCGCCATTAAAAAACGACCGAATGTAAGTCCCGTCGTAGGTAAAGGCCACACAGCTCCACTCATTGGCGGGAACCGTCTGAGAACTCGCCGAATAATCAATAGAATAAGGAAAAGGAGGAGTGGGTTTGCCGTTCCATGAAATATGTCCACAAACTTGATTTCGACCATTGTAATAAGGCAATGAAACAAATAAACCATACTGACGCTTGCCACCGTCTTGGTATTCGTTCCACATTCCACCCACAAAACCCGTTTGTTCGCCCGTCCATTTGACCCACGCCATCACTGTTACGCCTTGTGATTTTCCATAAATATTGAGATTTCCAGTTTCGGTATTGGGTAGAGACAGAAAGGCTTTATTGCCAAACAGAGCCGAATAGCCCGACAGTGGTCCCTCATTGACACGAGGCAACGTACCATTTTGTTCTTTGAGCGGAAAATCTCCCTTTCCTTGCGCTTTTCGAGCTTGGCCTTCTTCTTCTTTGAAATCCCAAAGCGCAATCAGGTTAGGAGTTTTAAGAATCTTGGCGACGTACCTCATTTGCTTATTTTTAGATTGTCCACAGACTATAGTTATTCCCCCAATGAGAATAAAGAAAGCACACAGAATAATGGCGTTTTTGTTCATTTTGTAAGAAACAGATTGGAGTTGATTTGAAAAATAATAACAAATATCTAGTGATTAGGCTATTAGTTTTGATTTCCAAATCAACTCATCCACAATCCTTGAATCAATACCCCGGGTTTTGGTCTTTACTGGGGTCGAGGGCAGTGTTAAAGTTTAATTCACCTACAGGTATAGGCCAAAACAAATGCTTATCTGCTACATCTTTGCCCGTAGCTGCTTTGATGATTTGTTTCAGTTTGGCTGTACCTAGGCGTTTCAAATCAAGCCAACGTTTGGCTTCGTATTGGGTTTCATATCCTCTTTCTTTTAATACCAAATCATTGAAGGTCTCAGCAGTATAATCAGCCAATTTGAAATCGACCGTTGAAGGAGCCGTTGCAGGTTTGCCATAAGCCCGGCGATGCACCTGATTGAGTGCTTCTAAGGCTGCCGCAGTAGGGCCATTGCTAGCGCGACAAGCAGCTTCGGCATACATCAAAAGCACATCAGAGTAGCGATAAATGGGGAAATCGTTGCCAGCAGCGGTACCTGTGGGAGCAAGTGCGTCGGAGAATTTCTTACACAACATACTATTACTGCCTAAGCCAATATTCCAATTGATCCAGTTGTAACTTTTTCGCAAATCATTGTTATCCCAATTCTTATATACTGGATTGGTTTGGGAATCGGTATAGTGAGCAAAAAATCCGCCAGCGCCGTGTAGCCGCGTGCCAGGATGATGCGCAAACATCGCCAAATACATCCCTTGGTTGTTTTGACGGGTCATTTTCAAATAAAAAATCTCTTCAGGACTCGTCACTACAGTAGGGCCAAAGACCTTATCAAAATCAGCCGCAACGGTGACAGGAACGAGCGAAAACTGCCCCGATTTAATGATTTCATCGGCTTTGTCGCGGGCTTCGGCATATTGATTTCTTGTGAAATATACTTCTGCCAAAGCAGCTTTGGCCGCCCATTTGGTAGCTCGGCCCACTTGAGCGGGCTTGTCGGGGAGGTTGGTTTCGGCTTCTTTTAAATCGGCAATGATTAAAGTATATACTTCATCCACAGTTCCGCGCTTCACGTTTGGCTCGTTGAGAGTGGCTTCGGTACGAATGGGTACGCCGCCCCAATTTCGTACCAACCATAAATAGTTGTAAGCCCTTAAAAACTTAGCTTCGGCTACGTATTTGGCTACATCAGCTTGGCTGATATTTTTGCCTTTGGGGGCATTTTGAATCACCAAATTGGCATTGCGAATACTCAAATAAAACAGTCGCCATCCATCATCGGTGCGCGGAATGTTGGTACTATTCAAGCCTTGAAAATCACTCAATACCTGATAGCTTCCCCGGCCATAGCTATAGTCGGTATACGCTTCTACCTGTGCACCAAGCTGTCCGCTGATGCCATTGGTAGCTCTCAATTCTTGATAGGCCGCATTGACAGCGGTTTCTACCTCAGCGGCTGTATTATAAAATGTTTCGACGGCCACCGCTTTGGGTTCTTCTTTTAAGACATCCTCGCAGGACATCAAAAAGAGGGTCGCTAATAGAAAGAATATTTTTTTCATTTTTTTCAATGATTAAGTCTTACATGATTAAAACCCGACTCTTACCCCAAAGGTGACGGCTTTGGAAGTAGGATAACTATAATGGTCGATACCCTGACCGATAGAATTGGCACCTCCTTGTGAGTTAGTTTCGGGATCCCACCAAGAGTATTTTGTAAAGGTCAATAGATTCTGCCCACTGACATACACTTGAGCCGTGCGCATCCAGTTGACACGCCATTGTTGGAGAGGTAGGCTATAAGCCAATTGGATATTGCGCAACCGTAAATAAGAGCCATCTTCCACGAGTCTATCCGAATAGTTGTAGCTATTGGAGCGCGAAATCACGGGGTATTTGGCATTTGGATTGGTAGGTGACCAGTGATTATAAAGTACTTCGCGTGGCATATTTAGCCCAAAACCATAGTCGAGGGTATTGTTGATAGAACTCACATTGAGCAAATCGTTGCCTTGGGTTCCTTGCAAAAACAAGGTGAGTTCGAGGCCTTTATAGCTCATAGTCGAATTGAGACCGTAGATAAAATCAGGATTGGGATTGCCGATGATAGTTTTGTCCAATTGGTTGATGATGCCATCACCGTTGAGATCTTTATACTTTTCTTTGCCTAAGTCAGTATAGCCGTCTTTCAAATAGCCAAAAAATACACTCATAGGTTGGCCTTCTCTCAGAAGGTTGGCGTTGTCGTTGATGAGGGTTACCCCTACAGTTCCACCCAAAATATCGGCACCGTTATAGAGTTTGATGACTTTATTGCGGTTGAAAGAAATATTCCCTCCCAAATCCCATTTAAAAGCTTTGTCGATAACTCGCGCATCTAAGGCGATTTCCAACCCTTTGTTTTGGATTTGGCCTACGTTTTGAATCGTACTCGTAAATCCAAATCCAATCGGCAACTGCACGGTGTTAAGCAAATCGCGGGTGTTTTTGATGTAATAATCGACCGAGAGACGATAGCGGTTGTTTTGGAAAGCGGCATCTATCCCAAAATCGGCTTGTTCGGTTGTTTCCCATTTAAGATTTCCGGGAAGACGAGTACCGGGAGCAAAAGTGTTGTAGAGAGCATCATCAAACACCGTTTTTCCAGCCGATAAGTTATTGAGAGTAGCATAAGGGCTAATCGCCTGACTTCCTGTTTGTCCCCAACTTGCGCGTACTTTCAAGTCAGAGATAAAGGGTACATTTTTCAAAAACTCCTCCTCTGACACCCGCCATGCCAAAGCTGCGGATGGAAAATACCCCCATTTGTTGCCTTCGCTATAGCGCGACGACCCATCGGCGCGAAAGCTGACGGTGGCTAAGTATTTGTTGTTATAACTATAGTTTACTCTTCCCAAATACGAAAGTAAAGTAGCAAAAGAATAAGAAGTAGATGGAATACCGGGGGTATTGGCAGAACCCAAATTGGCGGTTTCGGTGACATTACTCAAAAAACCAACTCCCGAAGCTCCCAGTGAAGTATTTAAGAAATCTTGATACGTAAAACCTGCCACCGCCGAAAGACTATGCTTGCCTACGCTTTTGTTGTAGCTGATGGTGTTTTCGCTCAATAAGCTTCGACCTTGGGCAGTAGACACACTCGCCGAGCCTTGAGAGTTGATAAAATTGGTGGTGGTGTAGGCGTCGGTGCGGTCGTCGCTATTTTCGATACCTCCTGAAATTTTGATAGCCAACCCTTCAAAAGGCTTAAAAGTCATGGCTACGTTGGCCAATACACGATTGGCTCGTACTTCGTCGGTTTGCTCATTGACGTAGTTGAGAGGATTGGTAATCACGTTGGAAATAAACGGATAAGAAGTTGCCAATACCCGATAGCTGCCGTCGTCGTTGTAAGGAGTGAGCGTAGGCGGAGCCGATATGGCAGCCGAAATCATGGAGCCACCACGGTTGCCGCCGCCGTTGTTTTGACGGCTTGTATTGATGTTTGTCAAAGTAGCGCCGTACGAGAGATTAAACTTCTTACTTACATCGGTGGTGACATTAGCGCGCAATGAGTAGCGATTGTAATCACTGCCGATGATGATTCCTTGCTGTCCGAAAATACTTCCACCAATCGAATAACGTGTTTTTTCATTGCCTCCACTCACAGTCAGGTTATGAGTTTGCATAGGAGCCTTTCTGAAAATCAGATTTTGCCAGTCGTAGCCTTCTCCAAACCCGTCAATCTGTGCTTGCGTAAAATAAGGAGCCACGCCGTCGTTGGTAGCTTGCATATTATAAAAAGTAGCATACTCTTTGGCATTCATCAAATCGAGCTTTTTGCGGAGGGTCTGAATACTGTAGCTTCCTTCATAATCGACCTGTGTTTTGCCGGCTTTGCCTTGTTTGGTCGTAATCAAAACCACACCGTTGGCGCCACGTGAACCATAAATAGCCGTAGCCGAGGCATCTTTCAGGATTTCAATGGATTCTATGTCAGAGTTGTTGAGGATAGTAGGGTTGCTTCCCGAAGTCGGAAACCCATCTACTACATACAGTGGCTCATTGCTACCTTGGACCGAATTTGTCCCTCTAATCCTTACACTTACGTTGCCACCGGGAGCACCTGTGTTTTGAGTGACTTGTACCCCTGGCGCTCGTCCCGATAGCGCTTGAAGCACATTGGTAGCAGGAAATGCGTTGATTTCTTTGGACTTTACAGAAGCCAACGACCCTGTCAAATCACTCTTCTTGACGGTACCATATCCTACTACTACTACTTCATTGAGCTGGCGATTGTCAAGCTCAAGCGATACATCTACTACGCTTTGATTACCTACGATGATTTCTTTGGGGCTGTACCCCACAAAAGAGAATACCAAAACGGCATTGGCAGGGGCGTTTAATTTATAACTCCCGTTGGCGTCGGTGGTGGTACCTGTGCTAGTACCTTTCACCAAAATACTTACTCCAGGCAGTGGGGCATTGTCATTGACTCCCACAACCCGCCCTGAAATCGAGCGGTCTTGGGCCAGCAGCGGAGTGGCACTCAAAAAGAGGCAAACTCCCATAAGCCAAGTATAAATGTTGAGTTTCATTGGGTGTTGGTTTGGAATAATTTTTATATTATAAAATTTAATTTTATTTTATTACAATATTGATAACAAATCATAAACTGACCAAATTTTTTAGAGATTTTTTTTCATTTTTCTTAGATTAAAAAAAATAAAAAACTCTTCATAAAGCTTACTGCCTATGAAGAGTCGATGAGGGATACTAAACCAAAAGAAGGATTATTTCAGCCGCTGTGTGATGCGTTTGGCCGTGGCTTTAAGTTGAAAAACAAGCCCCGATTTATCGGCTATCATGTAGCGGTATTCGGGCAAATAAATACTGAGACTTGCCACCGCTTTGTCGTTTTTGAGAACAGGCACCGCCAAGCCAACTACTTGCCGTCCATATAATACTTGAAGAGCACATTCTTCTTTTCGAAACTGCATCAGTAAGTTTTTGAGAGTTTCGAGCGAATCTACTTCTTTCCAACTTTCGGAAGTAGGAAGGCCGTACTTATACACAAAGCGCTCAATTTCAGTCTCTGAGAGCATCGCTAGCAGCATACGGCCTGAGGCAGCATCATACACATGTTTTTCGAGTGGAGTTCGTACCTGAAGGTCTTGCTCGGCGTGAGTTCGGTGAATGACCATGCGCTTGTCACCATTTAAAATCGCCAACAAACAATTTTCGTTGATTTGAGCCGTAAGTTTTTCCATTTCTTCTTTGGCTGCCTCTACCAAATCTTTACGATAGGCGTCGTTGTTGGTAAGAGCGTAAGATTGGGAACCCAAAATATACCCTTTTTTGGTACCTACTTGTTCTAAATACTTACGCGCTACGAGCGTTTTCATGATGTTGGCGCAGGTACCGTGATTTAACCCCAAAGTATCGGCAATTTCGCCTAAAGAAGTAGGTTTTTCGGGATTTTCAGCCACTATTTCTAAAATATCAAGGGCTCGATTGATTACTTGTATCATCAATAAAAATATATTTTATAATGTAAAATTATATTCTTAAAATTTTTATTCCAAAAATCAAGGTATAATCCTAGCAAACTTTATCAAAAAGCAAGCCACTGCGCTTGTCAATCCGGCTCGTGTGATTCTCCAAAAAGGCCTTATAGGTGGATTAAATTGAGATTAAAAGCCGTTTTTTGTAGGCAAGTAATCAAATCAGCCGTGAACCCTTTTTTAAAAAATTTGTTTTTCTTCTAAAGCCAATCCTGTCCTTGGTGACTAGAAAAACTTTTTTTATATCCCATCATCACCTGTAAACACCCATACCAACTCGCAGCGGTTTTGACCTAACCTAGAGACACATTTATAATTATGGAACCCCAACCATAGTTTTTTGTAGAAGACCTGCGATTGTGTATTTCTGTGCATACTTTACTAATAAGAAGTAGCATAAGAAGCGGGAGTAAGGTTTAAATCATAAAAACCATGCTTGCTCTGATTAGCGCAAAGTCATTTCTGGAAAAAGTTAGAAGAGTCCCCTGCATTCTATTGTTAGATTTAGGTGCATACGTCGATTTTTTATCAAACGACACGTGATTGGGTTGCTATTTATAAGTAATTGTGCAAAATAGAATTTCCACGTTTTTACTTTTTTGACTCTCCGCTAAATAAGGCTAACTGTTTTATTTAGCTACTGATTATCAACACAATTAACTGTGCTTTGGCACTGAGTTAAGAGATAATTCAGCTTATTATTTGTGCGCATTTTTTCATAATCAAACATCATCCTTCATGAATTATTGGCCTACAGAAGACAAAAGGAGGACTATCGCTTTGCTAGTTGCCTTTCTTCTGCCTTTTTTAGCATTTTCCCAAACTACCCCCACGCCCGCTGAAAATGGGACTTTAGAAAATGCTTCTTTAGATGATATTGTAAAGTATGCCCTCAAAAATCAACCGTCGATTCAGCAATCACTGATAGATGAGCGCATTACCGAAAATACCATCAAGAATAAATTAGCGGATTGGTATCCCCAAATCAACTTCAATTATAATTTTCAGCACAATTTTATCGTGCAAACGAGCATAATCGGGGGCAATCCCGTCAAGCTAGGTGTCAACAACCTATCTTCTACGCAGTTTACGGTATCGCAAGCGCTCTTTAATAGAGACGTATTGCTGGCTAACCGCACGAAAAACGACGTCAGGCTACAAGCAAGCCAAATCACTACCAACAATAAAACCGATTTGGCGGTGAGTGTTTCCAAAGCATTTTATGATGTATTGGCTACTATGCAGCAAATCAGCGTAACCCGCGAAGATATCGTACGGCTAGAACGAAGCCTAAAAGATGCTCAAAATCAGTACAAAGCAGGTATCGTAGATAAGATAGATTTTAAAAGAGCCACTATCGCCCTCAACAATACCAAAGCTGCCAAAAAAAGCAATGAAGAAATCCTGACCGCCAAACTTGAGTATTTGAAGTCATTGATGGGCTACCCCAAAGAACAAGCTTTGAAGCTTCAATACGATAGTCTCCAAATGGAACGAGAGATTTTTTTGGATACTTTACAAAATGCGGAATACGGCTCTCGGATTGAATATCAGTTGCTTAACACGCAAAAAAAACTATTGGACTACAACTTGCAGTACCAAAAATGGAGCTATTTGCCCACAGTGTCGGCCAATGGTGCCTATAATCTCAACTTCCAAAACAATCGTTTTGTAGATCTTTACGGTAAAAACTTCCCCAACTCTTTTATGGCCCTGACGCTGTCGTTGCCGATTTATCAAGGCGGCAAGCGCAAGACAAATATCAATACAGCTGAATGGCAAATCAAAAGAGTGGATTTAGATATTCAACGACTAAAGATGAATATCGACGCCGAATATGCCAATGCTTTGAGCGCTTATAAAGCCAACCTCATAGAGTTGCTGGCTCAAAAAGACAATATGGATTTGGCCAAAGAAGTGTATGATATTATCCAATTACAATACAAATCGGGCATCAAAACCTACCTAGAGGTAATCACCTCCGAGGCGGATTTGAGGCTTGCTCGCATCAACTACTACAGTTCTCTTTATCAGGTGCTTGCTAGCAAAGTTGATGTACAAAAAGCCCTTGGCCAAATCAATTTTTAACACGACAGAAATTCCTCATACAAGATGTTTTCAAATTCCATGAAATATTTTACAGTATCCGTTTTGATAGTGACTTTGCTGATTTCTTGCGGCAAAAAAGAAGAACAAAAAACGGCCCAAGCACCACCTGCTGTCGCGGTATCATTAGAAGAAGCTACCTCTACCGATGCCCTGTATCATGACGAATACCCTGCTACCATCACTCCCCTGAATCAGGTGGAGCTTCGACCACAGGTGACGGGCTTCATTACGGGTATTCACTTCAAAGACGGCGCTCATGTAAGCAAGGGGCAGTTGCTCTATTCGGTGGATGCACAACTGTATTCGGCCAATTATGAACAAGCAATCGCCAATCTTAAAGTGCAGGAGGCTAATTTGCAGAAAGCCCAAAAAGATGCGGATCGCTATCATGAACTCGACAAAAACGACGCCGTAGCCAAGCAACTTGTAGATAATGCGGACGCTGCCCTCGAAGTTGCCAAAAAACAAGTAGAAGCCTCCAAAGCCAACGTATCGGCAGTACAAACCAATGTGAGATATACCAAAGTATATGCCCCTTTTAGTGGAATCATCGGTATATCGCTCGTGAAAGTAGGAGCAGCCGTATCGGCAGGACAAACCGTATTGAATACCATTTCGTCGGACAATGAGCTGGCGGTGGACTTCAACGTGGATCAAAAAGAGATTTATCGCTTTACTAATTTGTTAAAATCCAACAAACCTGCCGACTCTACCTTTACCTTGGCTTTTGGCGCAGATGTGTACCCTTATCCGGGTAAAATCCAACTCATCGACCGCGCCGTCGATACCCAAACGGGGTCGATCAAAACGCGCTTGATTTTCCCGAATCGTGACAATCTTCTGCGGGCTGGTATGACCGGAACCGTCAGAGTTTTGAATCGCGCGGCAAAAGCAGTAGTGATTCCTTACAAGGCTGTGACGGAGCAATTGGGCGAGTTTTTTGTGTATGTAGCAGGCGATAGCAGCAAAGTAAGTCAGCGACGAGTAGCTTTAGGAAAATCGTTGGGCAATAAAGTAATCGTCAAAGAAGGCTTAAAAGAAGGCGAAAAGATTGCCGTAGAAGGCGTGCAGAATCTCCGGGAAGGAGCAGTAATTAAAACAAATTAACCACGGAAATTCCTCAAAGATGATTGCAGATATTTTTATAAAAAGACCAATCACCGCCATTGTTTCGTCGATTGTGATTGTGTTGGTTGGGCTTATTGCTTTATCCACGCTACCCATTGCCCAATACCCCGATGTAACCCCTCCTACGGTGACTATTTCGGGAAACTTCATAGGGGCCGATGCCCAAACCGTAGAACAAACCACTACGACGGCCATCGAAACCCAAGTGAATGGCGTACCCGGTATGAGCTACATGTCAAGCAATAGTACAAGTAGCGGCCAAAGTGGTATCAACGTAGTGTTTGAAGTAGGAACTGACGTCAACATCGCCGCTTTGGATGTTCAAAACCGAGTCAGTGTGGCAGAGCCTTCCTTGCCCGATGCGGTCAAAAGATTAGGGCTTACGGTTCGGAAAAGACAGCCCAGTATCATGATGGTTTTGGCGTTGTATTCTCCCAATGGTACCCACGATGCTCAGTTTATTGGAAATTATGCCAATATTTATCTAAAAGATGCCCTTCAGCGGGTCAAAGGTGTAGGAGATATTATTTCGCGAGCCGATGATTTTGGGATGCGTATTTGGCTCAATCCCGAAAAACTTGCAAGTCTACGCATGACTCCTGCGGACGTATCGGCGGCATTGTCCGAACAAAACCTCCAGATTGCGGCAGGTACCATAGGTGGAAATCCCCAGCCCAATACCCAGAGTTTTGAGTATAGCGTACTGACCAATAGCCGATTAAATACCAAAGAGGAGTTTGAGGATATTATAGTCCGGTCTTCGCCTGCTCAAGGTAGTATCGTGTATCTGCGCGACGTAGCTCGGGTCGAGCTAGGAAAGTTTGATTATGGTTCCAATGCTTTTGTGGGAGGTAAACCTGCGGCTTTTGTGTTGATTTATCAAGCTCCCGGAGCCAATGCCCTAGAAACATACGATGGCGTAATGAAAACTTTAGAGGAAATGAGAAAAACCTTCCCTAAAGACATTGATTTTGTGTTACCCACCGAAACCGCCACGGTGGTACGGGTCTCAATCAACGAAGTGTTGCAAACATTTGCCGAAGCCATGATTTTGGTGGTCATCGTGGTGTTTTTGTTTTTGCAAAACTGGCGTGCAACTTTGATTCCTATTTTGGCGATTCCTGTTTCGCTGATTGGTACGTTTATTTTCTTTATTCCTTTTGGGTTTACCATCAATACCCTCACCCTCTTCGCGTTTGTATTGGCGATTGGGATTGTAGTGGATGATGCCATCGTGGTTGTGGAGGCAGTTCAACACAACATCGACCATGAAAAACTTTCGCCCAAAGAAGCCACCACCAAAGCCATGAAAGAGATTTCGGGACCCGTGATTGCGATTGCTTTGATTTTGGCGGCGGTGTTTGTACCAGTGAGTTTTGTGCCAGGTATCGTAGGGCGTTTGTATCAGCAATTTGCGATCACCATTGCGGTATCCGTTTTGTTGTCGGCCTTTGTAGCGCTTTCGCTTACGCCGGCACTTTGTGCTACCATGCTCAGACCTTCTAAAGGGGCCAATGAGAAGAAAAATTTCTTAGAAAAATTCTTTGATAGCTTCAACAATTGGTTTGAAAAACTCTCGCATTCTTATACCCGTGGCGTAGCTAAGTGGATCAAAGCCACTCCTTACGTAATGGTGATGATGGTCTGCTTGTTTGTGGGATTGTTTTTCTTATTTAAAAACAAACCTACGGGCTTTGTACCGGTAGAAGATGAAGGGCGCCTTTTTGTTACGTACGAAATGCAAGAAGCTACTTCTACTACTCGCAACATCGCTATGCTAAAAGAAATTATGAAACGCGTAGAGGCCATTCCCGAAGTGAGAGTGGCAGGCGGGCTAGCCGGACTAAATGTCCTTAGTTTTTCTAACAAATCAAACGTGGGGACTTTGTTTATCAATCTCCACCCTTGGGCTAAACGTAAGGGTGCCGAGCACCATGTTCAGAGTGTTATTAAAGAAATACAAAAGCGAACCGCCGATATCAAAGAAGCGCGTGTATTGGCGATTGCACCACCGGCTATTCCGGGGCTTGGAGCTACCTCTGGTTTTACGTTTCAGTTACAACAAACCACGAGTACCGACAATATCCAGCAATTTGAAAAAGTAGCGCGTAATTTCTTGGCCGAGCTTACAAAACGCCCCGAAATCGGTACCGCTTTTACCTTTTTCAATACCCGTACGCCTAGTTATAAAATAGACGTTGACCGCGAAAAAACCAAAAAATTGGGGGTACAAGTATCAGATGTATTTAGTTCGCTGTCGGCCATGTTGGGTAGTAACTATGTCAATGATTTCAATCTTTATGGTCGAAACTTCCGGGTAGTAGTGCAAGCCGATAGTAGTTTTCGGTCGTCTTTGGATAAAATCGAGAAATTTTATGTGCGCAATCGCGAAGGAAACATGATTCCGTTGAGTGCGCTTATTACCACCAAAGTCATCGAAAACCCAGCGTTGATTTCTCATTACAATATTTACCGCTCCGTCGAAATCAACGGAACCCCTAAGCCGGGTTTCAGTAGTGGGCAGGCGATTACGGCACTTAGAGAAGTGGCCAATGCGACTTTGCCAGCGGGCTACGGCTATGAGTTTTCGGGCATGAGTAGCGAAGAAATCAAGGCGGGTGATAGTACTCTTATGATTTTTGCTATTTCGATTGTGTTTGTATTCTTGTTTTTGGCGGCTTTGTACGAAAGCTGGTCGATTCCGTTCTCGGTTCTTTTTGCGGTTCCGATTGGTGCCTTTGGTTCTATTTTGACCCTTACCTTTTTACCCAATCTTTCCAACAACATCTACGCCCAAATCGGGCTTATTACGTTGATTGGACTTGCGGCCAAAAACGCCATTTTGATTGTGGAATTTGCCAAAGAGCGGGTCGATGCCGGTATGGAGCTTGTCAAGGCCACGCTCGAAGCGGTACAGCTTCGTTTACGACCTATCATCATGACTTCGCTGGCGTTTATTCTGGGGGTATTGCCTTTGGCCTTTGCCAGTGGAGCCGCCGCTGAGTCTCGCAAGACCATCGGTTGGACGGTATTTGGAGGAATGCTAGCCGCTACTTCTTTGGCCATTTTTGTGGTTCCGGTTCTTTTTGTATTGATTGAAAAAATCAGCATGGGCAAGAAAAAGCGCCAGCAAAACGAGCAAAATTCTCAAAACACCACACCGCTTTCTTCTCACTAAGATTTTATTTTTCTAATAATAATAATGCCCCGAGAGTCAGTCGTATTCTCAGGGCATTTTTTATTTTACGTAATTGTGTAAGATTAAAAAGTCAGGGCTAAAGCCCCTAGTTTCAGTCTTATTCTCTATGTTCCCTCAGCCTAAAGGCGTGGGGTTAGAAGAGTTTAACTCCACGTAGTGACGCTTGAATGGATTCTAATATCCAATTTATTTTTATTTGATTTTGACCAATATTTATGCAACATTTTCATCTTCAACGACTCTCATTGCCTATCGAATAGAACATCAATCACATTGTGGAAGACAAAGAACTGGTTTACAAGGTTTTAAAAGGCGATAAAAACGCGTTTACGACCGTCATCAAAAAGACGGAAGGGCTTGTGGCTCAGATTGTTTTCAAACTGGTTGATAGCCCCGAAGAACGAAAAGACATGGCCCAAGAAATCTATTTAAAGGTGTATAAATCTTTGCCCGAATTTAGATTTCAGTCTAAGCTCAGTACTTGGATTGGGCAAATTGCGTACAATACTTGCTACCATTCCTTAAAACACAAAAGGCCAATGCAGTCGCTTTCTGTCGAGTTAGGAAATGATTCGGACGACGATTGGCCGCAGAGAAATATCGACAAACTCCTCAGTGATTCTACCAACGAAACAGAAACTCTTATTTTTAAAACGGAGCTTTCTCAGATGATTCAGATTGCTTTATCTCAGCTTTCACCTATTTATCAAACGCTCATTACATTGTATCATTATGAGGAGTTGAGTTATGAGGAAATAGCACAAATCACGCAACTGCCCATCGGTACGGTAAAAAACTATTTGTTTAGAGCAAGAAAAGCCCTGAAAGATAACTTATTGACACATTATACCAAGGACGACCTATGAAAGCACCCCATCTTTCGGACGAAGAAATTCAGACGTATGCCTTGCGTTTGGACGAGGTATCGGAAGAAATCCATGCCCACGTTCAAGATTGCGAATTATGCCGACACAAGGTACAGGCATATCAGCTTGTATTTACAGCAATCGAAAAGCCTGTAGCACCCGTGTTTGATTTTGATTTGGCGGCAGCGGTCATTCAGCAACTGCCTCCTTCTGAGATAGTTGCCTATGACTCACGCTTTACCTCTTACAGTATCGGTGGAGGCGTATTGCTGGGGATTGGGATGCTTTTTTTCTATTTTTTCAACTATCCTATTTACTTATTTGAAGGACTTTCGAGCATTACTTTGAGCATTTTGTTGGCCGCTACAGTCAGTATTTCACTGTTTTTGGGGTACGACCTCTACGCCAAGTACCAAAAACAACTAAAAGTGCTAAATCTTTCTTGAGCATTGCAACATTTCAAAGCTTAAGTGCTCTTATCAGTCAAAACACATTTACTATTACAATCATGAAAAAACTTATTTTAATTTTAACAATCGTGGGCTTTGCCTCTACAGCCCACGCCCAAGACAGTCTTATGAGTCAGCACACTTTTAATATTTGTGCCTCGATTCTGGTGTTGGGATTAGTGATGCTTTTTATCCTGACCGTCATGAAAAGACTGTTGGAACACCGCATCAAAAACCGTATTGTTGAAAAAGGGGTGCCAGAAAGCATTGCGATGTCAATTCTGGAAGTTAGTCCCAAAGAAGACCGCAACGTCAATCTCAAATGGGCCTTGATTTTGGCAGGTCTCGGAATTGCTTTATTTTTTATTCATCATAGCCAGCCGTTAGGCATTCATTCTTTATCCATTTTGGCTTTTTGCCTATCTGCCAGCTTCTTAGGCTACTTCTTTATCAGCAAATCTTCCAATAAATAACTATTTTTCTCCCAGTTTAGTACAGTCATGAAAACGTATCAGGATTATACCCCCAATGGGGGCAGGGATTTTATTGCCCCAGCAACCCACATTGCTTTTTCAAAATTAGCCTTCGGGCTTGTATTGATTTTCTTTACAAAAGTGGGGCTTGCCCAATCCACTACCTCCCAAAAACTCGAACAACTGATAACCGCCTACCACGAATTGGGCTTGTTTAATGGTTCGGTTTTGGTGGTTCAAAAAAGCCAAATACTTTTCAACAAATCATATGGGTATCGTGATTTTAAGGCCCAAACCCTAGCTACCGAAAATACCAAATACTTAGCCTATTCCATCACAAAATCCGTTACAGCCACGCTTATTTTAAAACTTGTTGAAGACCATAAACTTTCACTTCAAGACAAGCTTTCTACGTTTTACCCTTCGTTACCTTTTGCCGACAGTATCACCATCGAGCATCTGCTAACGCACACATCAGGCATATATGCCTACAACAACGACTACAGTATGCCCGTCGAAAGCGAACAGGCGATGATTAATTTTTTGAAGCAATCGAAGCTTAATTTTAAACCTGGAACCTCTTGGAGGTACTGTAACACAGGTTATTATTTGCTGGGATTTATCATCCAAAAAGTAACTGGAATGTCCTATGAAAAAGTGGTCAAAAATTATATTTTCACCCCGTTGAGCATGTCGGAAAGCGGTTTTGATTACAAAAATCTAACAGATTCTCTGAAAAGCAAAGGTTATAAATCTACATTCAAAACCTACGTCAAAGAAGCTCCCCTTTACGACAATAAGGAGCTTTTTTCGGCAGGAGGAATGTACACAACACTTCGCGATTTATACAAATTTCACCAAGGAATGCAGTCTTATAAAATCATAAGCCAAAGCACCACCGAGAAAGCATACACCCCTTACAAAAACAACTACGGACATGGGTGGTTCATCGAAACTATGGCGGGTCGTAAGTTAGTTAGCCACAGCGGCGGCGCTTCGGGATTTCGGAGTTACTTGATTCGTGACCCTGAAAATGACCTTTGCATTGTTTTGTTGTGCAATAGCGAGGAGATTGATATTGTAGCTATCAAGAAGAAAATACTGGCCATTTTGTTCAACGAACCTTATTGGCTCCCCAAACAAATAAACCTGTCAGAGAAGCAACTAGCGAATTTGGAGGGTGCTTTTCAATATGGTTCAGAAATGACTTTTTATATTCAGGCTGGCAATGGTAGACTGCACATTATGCCTTCGCGTCAACCGTCGGCAATTTTACTTCCACAAACCGACAGCACATTTTACATTGACAAGATTGACGGAAAAGTTGAATTTAAGAAAAACAAATTAGGCGAAATTGACACCTTAGTTTTGGAACAGAAAGGCAAAAAATACATCCTGCCCAAAGCAAGTTTTCAGTGGGGAATAGTGGGAAGCGCCACCCCCAATGGCTGGGCAGGCGCGGATATAGTACTGAAAGCTGATATCACACAAAAAGGACGCTGGATAGTACGCAATATTTTATTGAAAAACGGAGAAATCAAATTCAGAGTCAATAACGACTGGACTCTCAGTTATGGAGGAACTGACGACCAAAATAAGTTAGAAAAAGGAGGCCAAAATATTCGAGTGGTGGCGGGTAGCTATGATGTCATATTAGATTTAATCAATGTCGATAAGCCCACTTATCGCCTCGAAATCCGTCAGTGAGTTAGTTAAAATAACCGCAAGACAATATCCCTAATTCAAAAAACATATACTCAAAAACAGGCTTCTTTGCGGTTTTTTACTCCCCCAAATAACATTTAATTGAAAAAACCGTTAAATTCTCGGAGATTAAATGATTAATTTGGCAAAATGTTTGCGGTAGCGTTTGGTATCATGACGAGAAGACTATTTCTAACCTTGCTTTTAGGACTTTCTTGCTGGCTTGTGAGAGCCCAAGACCCTCAGTTTTCGCAGTTTTATGCGAATCCCCTTTATCTCAATCCGGCCTTTGCAGGAGGAGATTTGGCTCCCCGTATCATGATGAATTATCGTAATCAATGGCCTGGACTTGCTGCCAACTACGTCACCACTTCCTTTGGGGTTGATCATTATTTTTCAAACGTCAATAGTGGTGTAGGGCTTTTGTTTGTCAATGACACCCAAGGCACCGGAAGCCTAAGAACCTCCGAAATCTCCGCCCAGTATGCATATCAACTCAAGCTTAGCGAAACCACGGCTCTCCGCTTAGGTCTGCAAGGGACTTATGCCAATCGCCGCGCCGACTTACGCGAGCTTACTTTTGGCGACCAATACAGTAATCGCGGCTTTACAGGAACCCCCACCGCTGACCCTGTAGCGGCCAATGGTACCCCTTCGATAGGCTACATGAGTTTTGCGTCGGGGCTTTTACTTTATTCTGACAAATATTGGGTAGGTGTAGCAGCCCACCACATCAATCGTCCGCAACAAGGGTTTTTTCAAGTAGCTGACGGAACTCGCTTGCCTCTCAAAGGAAGTATTCATGCAGGGCTTCGGATTCCGTTTGCTGGGTTTACGGGACTAGGCGACGAATGGGACCGTGAAAAAACGATTTCACCCGCTATTTTGTATAAGTTTCAGGGGAAGTACGATCAGCTTGATTTAGGGGTGTATATTACTTACTCTCCTATTGTGTTGGGGTTGTGGTACCGAGGTCTACCTATCAAAAAATACGTTGATAATATTTCCAACCGCGAATCGCTCATTGCCCTGGTAGGGTATCGCCAAGACCGATTCTCATTTGGCTATAGCTATGACATCACCATTTCGTCGCTAGGGCTACCAAGTGGCGGCTCTCATGAGATTTCCCTAGCCTACACTTTTGAGTTTGAACCCTCGCCAAGGCATCGGGTGCGTCGTAAAGACAAACAACTTTCTTGTCCTAAGTTCTAGGATTTTTGACTACAAATATACTTGGTTTGTCACCACATCTTTAAGACGTTGGTCGTGGGTTACGACTACCAAGCTAGCACCGATTTGTTCGGATTGATTCTTCAATAGTTCAATCACTTTTTGGCAGTTGACGTCGTCTAAGCTAGAAGTAGGCTCATCCGCCAAAATCACCGAAGGATTGTTCATCAAAGCCCGCGCAATACTCACGCGCTGCTGCTCTCCTTGGCTAAGTTGATGCGTTTTTTTGGAAAGATGCTCCGCAAAGCCTAGCTGCTCAGCCAACTCTTTGACCTTATTTTTATCTTGAGATTTTTGGGCTAAATAATTGGGCAATAAAACATTGTCCATCACACTCAACGAACTCACAAAATGGGCACGTTGGTAAATAATCCCAATTTGGCTGGCTCGTATTGCCGCCACTTCCGAAGCCGAAAGAGGAGTAATATCTTTTTCATTGATCCAGACCTGCCCCTTTTCAGGACGCAACAAAAGCGCCATTAGATGCAGAAATGTGGTTTTACCCCTTCCCGATTGCCCCAAAATAAGCAAGGCTTCACGGTCTTCACAGCGAATATCAGGAAATGAAAATGTTTTCTGTGGTGAATAAGAGAAAGTCAGTTGATGGCACGCAATCATGGGGTAGGATTTCTATTTCTACATTTTTTATACAAAGAAACTTAGAAACAGATAAACTCCCAACCCCTGACTTCAATTTTAGGATATATTAAAAATTACCAAGTTTATGCCCATACTGTATCGTAGGAAAAATATAGGTAAACTTGGTAAGTTTTTTAGTGACCAAAACGACGTTTTACAATCTCTAGCAGCTCCCCTACGGTATCGCCTGTCATATCCCAGAGATATTGAGAGGCAAATTTATAGCTAATCAAACTCCGAGCAGTTGCAAAATCAGGGGCTTGCTCTAGCTCCGCAATGGCACTTTCGTAAGCACTATTGCTTCCACTAAAGAGCTGGTGAATAAACATAAACTTTTGGTGTAATGGAATATTCTGTGAAATACTCGCAATAGGTTGTTTTTGGTAAGAATCAGACACCGTTGATTGCTCAGTACGTAGACGGTCGTTGAGAGATTCTTTGAGTCCATTGCCTGCCGAGTCATTGATTGTGGGGCGAGATACAGTAGGTAGCGGAACAGTTGGCTTGAATGACTCTACCGGCTTAGGCATTTCTATGGGTTTTGTTACCATTGATTCCTCCATTTTCACAGGCTGTACCACTGGTGTTTCTTCTACCAAAGTATCAAAGAAAGATTTGGCAGCGGGTGTTTCTATCACTGGTGCGGGAGGCTCAGGTCGGGCTACTTTTTTCAAAAGAGAAGTTACGTCCAAAGGCACCTTTTCCGAAAAGGCTCCCACCCATTGCTCTATCGAATCAAGCTCAGAAGCTCGCTGTGCTATCACCTGCTCCGACCATTCTATTGCCTGATTGACGTAGATAAATGCCCTATCTGAAAGGGAATCGGCCAAAGCTTGAGGCACTATTTTATTGAATCTCACATACTTCCGTAGCTGCTGTATAGTTTCGGCAGTGACCGTAAAATTGGTCTGGTTTCTGAAGATTTCGTTAAAGTAGCTATTGGGGTCGATAAGGAGCACCAAAGTGTCTTTGGTCGCCTCTCCCAAAATAGGCTCCAGATATTCACGTTTGACGGAGATATTACGCGAAACCACATTCATAAACTGTTTGAGAGCCTCTCTTACTTCCGCATTTTCAAAATCAAAAAATGGGCTCTTAAATGCCTCCGCATCGGCCTTCCACTTATCATATAAACTACTGATGACAAACAAGTTTATCTGTGGAATTGCCGTCAAATTCAGAATATGTTGACCTGACGCACTTGAGTTGTGGAGAAAAAAATCGTCGCACACTTTTCGCGCAAAACGCTGACTATAGTCATTAAGTACCGAAACATTAAACTTGTGAAGCATCCTAAAAATTGTTTGTTTTGTAAAAGTAGTTTGCAGGATTCAGTTATCTATGATTCATTATTCGAAAAATTTTTAGACTCTATTTTACAGTTCCCTCTGTCTCCATTTTTGTTGTTTTATTAACATGTTTATCGAGCCCAATCACAACTCCAAAAACACACACCCTCGCATCGGTTGGGTAGAAGTAGTCTGCGGTTCAATGTTTTCTGGCAAAACCGAAGAGCTTATTCGTCGTCTCAACCGCGCCAAAATCGCCCGTCAGAAAGTAGAAATCTTTAAGCCTGCCATTGATAAACGTTACCATGAGGAGGACATTGTTTCGCACAACGAAAATTCAATTCGCTCTACGCCTATTCACACCTCCGACGAAATTTTACTTTTTGCGGGTGACTGCGACGTGGTAGGTATCGACGAAGCTCAATTTTTAGACCAAGGCCTCGTAGATGTCTGCAACAAACTTGCTAACAATGGAAAACGAGTCATCGTAGCAGGTTTGGATATGGATTTTGCCGGCAAACCTTTCGGTCCTATCCCCTTACTTATGTCTATTGCTGAGTATGTCACCAAAGTCCACGCCGTGTGTGTCGTATGTGGAGAAGTGGCGCAATATTCGTACCGAAAAGTAACTTCTCAAGATAAAATTCTTTTGGGCGAAACAGATTCTTACGAAGCTCGCTGCCGAAGATGCTACAATCTGGGAGATTTGGCTTGATTGTTGTGGGCAGCATAAACGTAGGAAAAATTCTCTCTGTTTTATGCGCGGTTTGATCATTACGTGTTGCTGCTTACTTCTAGCATTTTGTGTTCGTGCCCAAGGCGGCTATTTGCTATTGTCGGGAAAAATCATCGACAAAGTCACCCAAAAACCCATTGCCCATGCCTATATCGGGATGATGAGCAAAGGAACGGGTACACTCACCAACGACGACGGCCAGTTTTTTTATCGTTTCCCTCGCATAGCGGTCGATTCAGCCCTAGTAGTGGCCGTCATTGGCTATCAACCTTTTCAGCAGAAAGCATCGTCTTTTCAACCCAATCAAAAAGACGTAGTCATTGAGCTTACTCCCGCTACCCCTCGCGTGCTTGATAGTAGTTATATCAAAACCTTTGAAGCCCGAAACCTGGTGGCCGAAGCGCTTGGAAAAATCAAGAAAAACAATCCTCAAGTGCCTTATTTACTGAGTGGTTTTTATCGCGAAACCCTCCAACAAGACGGCGAATACATCGAAATTAGAGAAGCTGTATTGCATAGTGAAAAAGATCCTCGCCCCAAAACTTTGATTCCCGAAAAAGTAAAGGCAATCAGAGGCCGCACTTTCACGAGTACAAACCGCTCCAAGGCTCTTGAAGGTTATGCCTTTCCCAACGGAGCGAGTATTGTCACTCATTCTATTGATGTAGGCACACCCGAATACCTCGACGGTAAAAATCTCTATGATTACGCCTATCAAATCGACGATACCATCACGCATTATTTGGGAAAAGAAGTCTATCGCATTTTGTTCAAACCAGCTAGTACAGGCCTCAAAGCTGCCCGCAATGGTGTCATTTGTATCAGCGCTGCTGACTCCGCTATTGTACGTATCGAATACGACTTTACGAGCGAGGGCGTCAAGGATGTTTTGAAAACAGGAGCTAACGACAAACTCTTTGGCAAAACCAAACGCGAACCCAAGCGACTTTATACTTGTATCAATTACAAACCTTTCAATGGTAAATGGTTTTTGCAAGATTATCGAATGCTTTTGGATACTCAATTTGAACAAAAAAATGCCCAAGTACTCGGCACTATTAAACTGCAATTTGCTACTACCGAAATCCAAAAAAGCAACGGCAACCGTATCCCCGAAACTGATATATTGGTAGATACCGAAAATTTTTCCCAGCAAAGCATTCCCAAATACGACGAAGTTATTTGGGGAAACTTCAACTTTATCATCCCTTCCGACGCCATGCGTCAGATTGTAAATAGCTTGATAAAATAAGTCTGTTGTGTTTTGAAACCTTAAAAAAGTTAGCCAACTTGTCGGACTTGTATCATCCATTCACTTCTGACACAAATGAAAACTCGGCCTTTACTTTGGTTAGCTACTTTGGGTTTATTTTGCATTTACGGGCTCTCAGCGCAGGGTCAATCTAAAATTGACTTAGAGACTGTTCTCCAAAAACACGTAAAAAACTACTACGGAGACTTATACGAATTTATGAGCTTGCCTAGCAATGCTCACATCAAAGAGCAAATTCAACCTAATTTGGATTGGTTGAAAAAAGCTTTTGAAAAACAAGGCTTCCGCACCGAAGCATTGCCCACGGCGGGGCATCCTGTTTTTTTTGCTGAAAAAGTACCTGCTGTTTCTCCCAAAGGCAAGCTCAAAACGTTGTTGTTTTATATGCACTTTGATGGGCAGCCGGTGGAGCCTGAAAAATGGCAGCAAGCTTCGCCCTATCAGCCTGTCTTGAAAAAACGCACCGCCGACGGCAAATGGGAAGCGCTAGACTGGAATCTTCTTCAAAAAAACTATGACCCCGAATGGCGGATTTTTGCCCGTGCTGTTTCTGACGATAAAGGACCGATTTTGATGCTCTTGGCGGCACTAGACATGATGCAAAAAGAAAAAATCAATTCTCCTTATCACATCAAAGTCATTTTGGACAGTGAAGAGGAAATTGGCGCGCCGCATTTGGCCGAAACCGTCAAAAAATACAAAGACAAGCTCGCTGCCGATTTTTTGATGGTCATGGACGGAGGACGACATCTTTCCAATGAACCAACCCTCACTTATGGCTGTCGCGGAATAGCCACGATTACCCTCACCACCTACGGCCCTAAAATATCTCAGCACAGTGGGCATTACGGGAATTATGCCCCCAATCCTGCTCTTAGAATGGCGCAGTTGCTTGCATCTATGAAAGATGAAGACGGACGGGTAACAATTCCGGGCTACTATGAAGGCATCAAAATCGACGAAAATGCGCGTAAAATCCTAGCCGCTGTACCCGACGACCCCGAGCTTATTCGCCAAAAACTAGTATTTACTCAGCCCGACAAAGTAGGAAGTAATTATCAAGAAGCGCTCCAATATCCTTCTTTAAACATTCGCGGATTGGTATCTGCCAATATCGGCGAAAAAGCCAATACCATTGTGCCAGACGAAGCTACCGCCGAAATCGACCTTCGCCTTGTGCCCGAGTCTTCTCCTGATTATTTGATTGGGTTAGTTAGAAAACATATTGAGTCAAAGGGATATGTAATTCTGGACCACAAACCAACCGATGCCGAAAGGCTAAAATTTCCTAAAATTGTGACCCTAACCGAAAATGAATCAAGGATGCTACCTTTCCGTACCGATTTTGGCATCTATCCCGACCGTTGGCTTACGGCGGCATTGGTCAGAACTTTTGGGAAAGAACCCATCAAAATCCGAATGACGGGAGGCTCCGTACCGATAGTGCCTTTTTTGCGTGAACTAAACTTGCCCGCTATTCATGTACCCATGGTCAATATAGACAATAACCAACACGCCGCCAATGAAAATTTAAGACTAGGAAACTACACGGAAGGTATCAAAACATGGATGGCTATTTTGACCCAAGAAGATGTAAAGTAGTATTTGTAACGAAGACATCCATCAAAAATAGCCCTCAAGAGGGCTATTTTTGATGGAATTAAACGTCTCAAAACTAATCTTTACCCAGATTCAAAGCCGCTTTGGCGCGGTCATAAAAGCCCGTACTTTTGAAAGTAAAGGTTTTGTGTAAAATAAAGTTGCTCACAAAACTTAGCCCCATTCCGACCAAAGTCGATGCTGCCTCCGTGACGTTTACTTCACGGTATTTGACTGGAATAAAATCTAAAGGAATATGATAAATTGTATCAATAGGATTGGTTGCATGGAGGATATTGAGCGTAAGTGCCGCAAACCCTACCGTGATTCCAAAAGAAATCGCGGCCACAATCCCAAATTTAACCATTTCACGACGGGTTTTGTTGGTATTGCGGGCATCGAACGCAAATAGCTTGGTTAATACAAATCCTACAAAAAAAGAGACAATATACCCCAACGATACCGACGCGTAAAAGTCAACGTAGTTACGAAAAAAGCTTCCTGATATAAATTGTACTGCTGCACCAGTGCCTGCTATCAGAAAATAAACAATGAGGTCTTTTAGATTAAAAAGGTTAGATTTCTTCTTCACAAGTATGTTATAAACTACATGAGGGGGCAAAATAAGTGCATTTTTGACAGTCACCCAAACGAACAACCTAGTTTTTATTTCTCGGTTAGAAGGAGTTAGAAACAAAAAACACCAACAATAGCTACATTCCGTCCTATAAAATCCCCTTTTCTATAGGATAAAAACTAAATTTTGGCTCTTAAAAAAAGAAAAAGAGCCTCATAGAGATTTTATGAGACTCTTAAATAAAATTTATTTTTTACAACTTTTTAGGTGAATTTGGAGCGACTGGAGCTATTGCAGGTTTAGGAGTCTGAGTAGGTTTCACCGCTTTTTTGGGTTTAGCAGGAACGGCCGCGCGTGGGGTGCGGGCTGCCCTAAATTCTATTGGTGGTGGCGGCGGAACCAAGTGGCTTATTTCTTCCGAATAGCGTTCGAGTTCTTGATCGTATTTTTCATTGATTTTTTCTAGTTTTTGCAATTGGCTTTCTAGCTCTTCAATGGGTTGGCGTGCCGTTTTGATTTGCCCCTTCAATTCGCCCAATTGCTGATTCAATTGTTGTACATTGGCTTCATTTTGCTTGATTTGCTCTTCAAACAACGCCAACTGTTTCTCCATTTGTTCTTCTGTTACTTTTTTAGCCTGATTCTCCTGATGAAGCATTTGGTTGCGTTTTTCGAGCACTTTGTTGCGCTCCTCATGAGACTTATTTTTTTTCCACTCTAGCACTTCCATTTTCCGCTCGATTTCGGCTGTTTTAAACTCATATTGTTCCATTTCTAGGCGCAATGCCTCCATTTTTTGGTACTGAGGCTCCATAAGGCGTCGAAGGCTATCCATTTTAGCCTGGTTTTTGGTCATGACAGCCTCAAAAAGAGAATCGGGTTCAATCGGAGCAAGAGACTCTATATAGGCGGCTTCGTCAGGCAAAGGGGGAGGCGTTATCTCCATATTGTCCATTGCAAGAAATGACAAGCCTTCTGCCAAATTTCTCATTCCCTTGTCAAGCTCATTTTCAACCTCCATGATTCGCGTTAAGATGGCTTTTTGCTCCGCATTTTGAACCGAAGAGAAGGTTACTTTTCCTTCCTCAATATCTTGTTTGAGCTGCTGCAACTCATTTACTTCTTTGCCCGACAATGTTCGTTTTTTCCAAATAACCTGAGTCAGTTTCCCTTCCTTGTCCAAAACAAATTTAGTGTCTTTTGAGGTGTGGCTGATATTGATCGCTTTCGTTTTTTTGGTAGGTTTATCTTGGGGTTGAAACGCATAGACAGATACCCCTATCACAAGCAATAAAATCAGAATCAGCCCATTACCGCCTAAGCGTTGGGGCCGTTTTTCGGCTACGCCTAATATACGTCGAATCCGATGTAGCATCATTCCTTTTTTAGAAGCAAATCCCATAGCAAGTTGGGGTGTTTGTCGAAAAACTTCTACTTGCGTTAGAGCCTGGGCAAAAGCCATTTTATCACCACAAATTTGTACGGCAAGGTCGTCGCAGCAGTGTTCGCGTTCTTCTCTTACTTTTGCCGACAACCACCATAAAGCTGGATGAAAAAAGTAAAAAATCTCTACGACCGACTGCAACAAATTCACCAAATAGTCATGACGTTTGACATGAGCGAGCTCATGCGCAAGTATGGTTTCGATTTGTTTGGTACTTAAGCCAGTAGCCAAGCCAATAGGCAACAAAACCACCGGTTTGATAAACCCAATAACCATAGGAGTAGTTACTCGCACCGACTCAAACAAATGCACCGTTTGACGGATGCGGAGCGTGTTTGTAAGTTTTTTAAACAAAGTTTGTACAGAAGCGTCGGTCAGGCGAATACCCTCTGCTTTCAGTTGCTGCACATACACCCAGCTGCCTATCATCCGAACTACCAATACCAAAACCCCAATGCCCCACGCCAATACGATGTTATCAAGATGAGACTGTAAAAACAATAGCACCTGCTTGTACCAAGGCAAAGCTATCTTGGCATAATTGAGCCCTGTCGTCACATAAGGAGCTGCTATCTTAGATGCACTTACCGCAGCCCCACTGCTCGACATTTTTAGGGGCTGATAGTAATAGATAAAAGTAGCCACTGAAGCTATGATCTGTAATACCAAACCACTGATTCCTACTCCATAACGCAAGGCACTTGAGCGCTTTTTTAACAAAAAAAGCATAACAGCTGCGGCCAATACAACGCCAACTCCTTGCCATATAGCATGAAGGAGTGTCCAGCCCAAAGCCTGTACAATAGGCTCTGTCATAAGTGAAAGTGTTTTCATGACTGTTTTTCGATTTGGTCTAAAAGTTTACGAATTTCATCAAGTTCAGCGGAGGTAGCTTTGTGATTGCCCAAGGCGTGCATGACGAGCTTGCTCGCCGAGCCTCGAAAGGCAGTATCCACAAAACGCTCCAACAAAGTGGTTTGGGTTTCTTCTTCGGTGACATTGGCCTCATATACATGCGAGCGCGCTTCTTCGAGCCTCGTGAGTAGCCCCTTTTCGTACATAATTTGCATCAATTTGAGGGTAGTAGTGTAGCCTACATCACGGCTTTGCGATAGCCGCTCATTGACCTGCCGCACGGTACAAGGGCCTTCTTGCCAAAGTACCTGTAAAATTTCAAGTTCAGAATCGGTTGGTTTCATGGGGGAATAATTAATCTACGAATATTTTCGTAGCAAACATATACGAACAATTTCGTAATACCAAATTTTATCTACGAAAATTTTCGTAGACAAATTTCCTTGACCCCCAACCTAATTGTTTTGATGCAATGAAAGTGCCCTAAGATAGCCCATAACCCACAAAGTATTATCTTTGCCTTTCAACTGTACCACCATGACTACTACGATTGTTCCTCAGCTTCAGGCTACCCAACAAGCCGCTGCGCAAGTACGACGCTTATCAAGCGAGCAAAAAACGGCTTTATTGAACCGCTTGGCCGATTTGCTTCTCCAAAAGCAAGCCTCTATCATGGCCGAAAACCAGAAAGATATGGTGCGTATGCCCGACGGAGACCCGAAAAAAGACCGTTTGTTTCTGAACAAAAAACGAATCCAAAGTTTGGCCGATAGCTTGCGTGATGTAGCTCAACTACCCGACCCTTCAGGAGAGGTGTTGTTGGAACGTGAAATCGAACAGGGACTTAAGCTCAAAAAAATCGCCGTTCCGCTGGGAGTCGTAGGAGCTATCTTTGAATCGCGCCCCAATGTCACCGTAGATGTAGCCGCTTTGTGCCTGCGTTCGGGCAATGCCTGTGTGCTGAAGGGGGGCAAAGAAGCTGACTTTTCCAACCGTTATTTGGTTAGTCTGATTCATCAAGCTTTGGCAGAGTATCATATCGATACCAACGCCATAATGCTGCTTCCTACCGACCGTCAGTTTGTGAATGAACTTCTCACCGCCACGCGCTACGTAGATATTATTATTCCTCGCGGTTCGGAATCGTTGATTCAGTTTGTTCGTAAAAACTCCTTGATTCCTACTATCGAAACCGGCGCGGGTGTTTGTCATGGCTATGTAGAAAGTACGGCTGATCTCCTCAAAGCTCGCGACATCGTAGTAAATGGACGTGTATCACGACCTTCTGTTTGCAATTCGATGGATTGTGTGATTGTGGACCGCGCCATTGCTACTTCATTTTTGCCTTTACTCAAAGATGATTTTATTAAGTGGAATGTAGAAGTTTTTGCTGATGAGGAGTCCTACCCTATTTTTGAACAAATGGAGTATCCGTTTCTCCAACATGCTCAATCTCAAGACTTTGGTCGGGAGTTTTTGGACTATAAAATGGCGATCAAAATCGTAACAGGTTTGGAAGAAGCACTTTCTCACATTCAAAATTACTCATCTCGCCACTCAGAGGCTATTGTCTCCAGCGACCAAACGATTATCAATAGATTTTTGAATGAAGTAGATGCCGCCGCAGTCTACGCCAATGCTTCTACGCGATTTACGGATGGAGGAGTATTTGGATTAGGAGCCGAAATTGGCATCTCCACCCAAAAACTCCATGCGCGTGGTCCTTTTGCCCTCGAAAAACTCGTCACCGAAAAGTGGGTCGTAGTGGGAGATGGGCAGGTAAGATGGTAAAATGATTCATAAATGACAAAGTTATGATATGGCAGCAAGAGATATTTTCCACGAATTAGTAAAAAAAGCACTGATAAATGAAGGCTGGAATATCACCCATGACCCATTCAAAATCATGATGGGTCGCCGCCGTGGATATATGGTTTCTATCAAAGATTCTTTGATGATCCTTTTTTTGTGGATATTGCCCACACTTTTGATGTAAAAATGATTGTTTTTGACGAAACTCAACCTCACATCAGACAATGGATAAAGTAAGCTTTCATAAACAGATTGTGCGTAAGGTGGTAGAAAAAATCGCCAAATTATCACCTGAAAAAGAAGGAGGAATTGAAAACCAACTTATCACTGACGATGAACACGGCCATTATTTGTATTTTGGCGTAGGTTGGGCCGAAGAAAACAGTGGTTGGATATATGCTTCATTTATCCATGTCGATGTGAAAGCCGATGGCAAAGTTTGGCTCCAACACGACGGTACTGATATGCGCATAGCCGAACAATTACAAAAACATGGTATTCCTAAAAGTGATATTGTGATTGGTTTTCAAGCTCCTGCCGTTCGTAAATACCTCGAAGGGTACGCTATATCCTAGTATTTTTTTAAATTCACTAATACCTCATAACTCATGAAACACCTCTTAGTGGTGGTTTCGTTTTTTTGTATGTCTGAAACCATTTTTGCCCAGAGTGATTTAGCGCAACGTCTTTTTGATGCGCATGATTTGTTTAAAGAAAAAACCATAACCGAACGCCGTGCTTTCAAACATCGGCATTTGGTACCGCTCATCGAAAAACTCAAAACAAGCCCTAAGTTTAAGGTTACTGAAGCAGGCAAGTCTTTTGAAGGGCGGTCTATTTTTCAAGCCCAATACGGCAACGGTGCCCCTCCGGTATTGCTTTGGTCGCAAATGCACGGTGACGAAGCCACCGCTACTATGGCGCTTTTGGATATTTTCAATTTCTTGAATGCTAGCGGAGATGGTTTCGATGATTTTCGTAAAAAACTCGCCGAAAAATCAACGCTTTATTTTGTACCTATGCTCAATCCTGACGGCGTGGAGCGCTGGCAACGACGCACCGCTCAGGAAATCGACATGAACCGCGATGCTCTACGCCTACAATGCCCCGAATCTAAGCTACTCAAACAGCTTCAGCAAACCCTTAAACCACTCGTGGGCTTTAACCTCCACGACCAAAGCCCCCGCTATAGCGTAGGTGATAGCAAAGAAGTGGCCGCCATTTCTTTTTTGGCCACGGCTTACAATCACGAACGTACCATCAATTCTGTCCGCGAGCGTGCCATGCAACTCATCGTAGGGATGAACCGCGACCTTCAAAAATTCATTCCTAATCAAGTAGCGCGCTATTCGGACGAATTTGAACCTCGGGCATTTGGCGACAATATTGCCAAATGGGGTACAAGCTTGGTACTGATTGAATCGGGAGGTTATAAAAACGACCCCGAAAAACAATACCTCCGTAAGATGAATTTTATTGCGATTCTTACCGCTTTAGAATCCATTGCAGATGGTGCTTACGCCCGCGAAAAACGTACAGATTATGAAAAAATCCCCCAAAACGGGCGTAATCATTTTGACCTTATCATCCGCAATGCCAAAGCCGAACTCAACGGCCAAACTTACACGGTGGATGTAGCTATCAATCGCAATGAAGTCAGTAATGCCGATGCCACCGCATTTAGCTATCGTAGTAGTGTCGAAGATTTTGGAGATTTGTCAGTGTTTTACGGAATTGACGAACTCGACGCCCAAGGAGGAACCTTGGTCGATGCCAAAGGCAAACCGATTGTATTACGCCTAGGCGACCGAGGCAATTTCGAGATTCGGGCTGGTAAAAAAGGGTGGAAAATTGAAAGTGGCTTTGTAAAAAGTTTATAATTCCCATGAAAAGACGCGATTTACTTTTGTCTTTGGCGACAGTGCCTTCTCTCTTTAGCGGGCGCAGTCCAAAACGCTTTTCTCGTTTTGAGAGAGGGTCTTTTGCTATTGACGCCAATCGAATCCGCTTTTTTATGCCTCATCTCAAAGAGCGGTTTAGTATTATGTTTATGGCTGATACTCACCTTTTCAGAGACGATGCTCGCGGGGCTGATTTTGTACAATACAGTGGCCGTATGGCCAAAGCATACAATCAAACCAAGCATTTCCAAACAGGCGAAACGACTCAACCCGAAGAGTGCTTTCAGAAAACCTTAGCTTTAGCCAAAACCGATGATGTTTCGTTGGTAGCTCTCATTGGCGATATTGTGAGTTTTCCTTCGGAGGCTGCTATCGAATGGGTAGGCCAACAATTAAAATCAGTCAACTTACCTTATGTCTATGTGGCAGGCAATCATGATTGGCATTATGAAGGGATGCCCGGCTCGCTGGACGAATTGCGCCATACTTGGACCCATAAACGCCTTTCGCCGCTTTATCAGGGAGCCAATCCTCTGATGACAAGCCGCGAAATCAACGGCGTTAGGTTTGTAGCACTAGACAATTCGACTTACGAAATCTCACCCGAACAACTTGCTTTTTTTCAGAAAGAAGTAGCCACCGAAAAGCCCATAGTGCTGATGATTCATATCCCGCTCTATGCTCCCGAAAGGCCCGTAAGTTTTGGATGTGGCCACCCCGAATGGGGCGCAAAAGCCGACCGTAGTCACGAACTCGAACGCCGCCCTCGTTGGCCCGAAACAGGCCATACTACTACTACGATGCGTTTTTATAAAGAAGTCACCCAAGCCCCCAATGTCGTAGGAGTGTTGGCGGGTCATACTCACAAACAAACCCTCGACGTCATCAATGGTCTTCCCCAAATCGTAACGCCCGCCAATGCCACTGGCGGCTATTTGAAAGTAGAATTTGTACCTGTTTAAAATTCTTTTTAATGCTAATCTAATGCAAGTATTTCATTCTATCACTGCCCTACGACTTTTTCTAAAAAACCAACGTCAACAAGACAAAACCGTGGGTCTAGTACCTACCATGGGCGCACTACACGAAGGACATTTGTCGCTCATCGAGGCATCTCGTGCACAAAACGACATAACTGTCTGTAGCATATTTGTAAACCCCATTCAATTCAACAATCCCGACGATCTCGCTCGCTATCCCCGCACGCTCGAAGCCGATTGTACTATGCTCGCCGCAGTGGGCTGTGATGCCGTTTTTGCGCCATCAGTAGAAGAAATGTATCCCGAAAAAGCCATTCTTAAATTTGATTTTGGCGATTTAGAGCGCGTCATGGAGGGAAAATTCCGTCCGGGGCATTTCAATGGAGTAGGAATTGTGGTGTCAAAATTGTTTAACATCGTTCAGCCTGACCGTACTTATTTTGGTCAAAAAGACCTTCAACAAGTAGCCGTCGTGAGACGAATGATGATTGACCTAGGGTTTCAGATTGAACTTCACCCCCGCCCTACCCTTCGCGAAGCTGACGGACTGGCAATGTCGTCGCGAAATCGTAATCTTACTGCCGATGAACGTGCGATTGCTCCGCATATTTTTGAAGGTTTAAAACTAGCAAAAACGCAATTGTTAGAAGGTCAAAAACCCACCGAAGTAAAAGCATTGATAGAAGAGCATTTCGGCAAAGAACCAGCTTTTAGACTAGAGTATTTTGAGATTGTCAACGCCCATACCCTACAAAATGTAGATTCACTTCAAGCAACGGGCCAAACGGCGATGTGTATTGCGGCTCATTTAGGCAAGGTACGCTTGATTGATAATTTTGTTTTTTAGACTCCCAATATCCACTTGGCTATATAGAGCGAAACAAGCGCAGTAAGCCCCATCAAAGCCGACGAAGGGGTAATGCTACGCAAAGTAGTAGCTATTGATTGATTGCCAAAACGTGCAATGACCCAAAAATAGGAATCGTTGGCATGAGAGGCCACCATAGAGCCTGCACTCATCGCCAACAGTGCCAACAAAGTGCCATCGCCACCCCCAAAACCCAAGCTTGCCAAGAGTGGCGCTACTAAAGAAGCCGTAGAAACTACCGCCACGGTCGAAGACCCTTGGGCTGTTTTGAAGATAGCGGCCAAGCCAAAGGGAATCAAAAGGCCCCAATTGCCCGAAGCCAAAGCTGGGCCATAAACCTTGCCTAGCTCAAGCGTTTTGATGATTTCTCCAAAAGCCCCACCCGCCGCTGTCACAATCAGGATAGGGCCTGCCTTCTCGATAGCATCATCAAAAAGATGGTTAAGTCGTGTTTTGTCTATTTTTTGAAAAAGAGGCAACGTCAACACAATCCCCACCAACAGTGCGCTCACCGGCTCTCCTATAAATTTAATAAAGTTCAAAAAAGACGAAGGCAGTGCCTCAGGATTGAGCAACAGTACCGATTTGAGTGAAATAAGCGCAATCGGAACAATAATGGGTAAGATTGATAAAAAAGGCGAAGGCAAAAAGAGTTCACTATCCTGCACCTTAGATTCGACGCGTACTGCTTCTTCGGAGTCATCTACCGAAGGTAGCATGATACTATAAGCATAGCCTACTGCCGCAGTAGGCAGTGCGACACATATACCTACCAGCATCGCCTTTCCTAAATCCACATTGAGTACGCCAGCGGCAGCTGTAATACCTGGATGCGGCGGAACTAAACAATGAACTGCATATAAGGATGTAGCTAAACAAGCCACTAATGCCCGTCTTTTGGAAGGAATTTTTTGACCTAACGAAACCACTAAACCGCTCAAAACCACAAATCCAGAATCACAAAAAATAGGCAGCCCTATCAGCACTCCCACCATAGTGATAGCCAAAGGGGCGTACTTTTCACCAGTTTTGGACAAAATCAAATTAGCCAAACTTAGCGTAGCATTGGTTTTGTCTAAAATCACCCCCAAAGTAGCGCCCAAAATGATGAGCAATCCAATTTTTTCGAGCGTACTTCCAAAACCTACTTTGAGGTATTTGAGTACACTCTCCCCGTCCACGCCTGCCGCAAATCCTACACCCATTGCCACCAAAATCAACACAAAAAAAGTATTGAATTTGTATTTAGAGCTAAGCAAAATGATAGTCAAAATACTGACAACAAGCAGAATAGATACAAAAAATGGACTGTGCATAAAAACCAAGGTTTAGGTCAAAATACAAGCACAGCACTTGCTATATCTACTGTTCCAACTTGTACCACTTGATATTGCGCAGTGGTTCGCGCCGCGAATAAGCCGCCTGATTGGGCGCATAATGTTTGGCAAGATAATCAAGCACTGTTTTTTCAGTTTCACCCAAATCCCAAAGCTTGTGGTTGCGCTGCATCCATCTGATTTTGCTCAACCACTCATCTCTTGTAAAACGGTGTTGAAGAATCAGCTTAGGCGAATGACAACCCGTACATTGCGCTTTTACAATCGCAAAATTAGGGTCTAGCGCCAATCCTGTTTCGGCATCCACCGAATCCGCCAAAATCATCTGCGATTTTTCGAGAGAAGGCGTATTTTCTCTAGTGATAGCCGCCACAAATAAGCCGACAATTACCAACATCATCACAAAACGTCCTGCCGATACTTTTGCTATTTTCATTTGTTTCCTCATTGGGTGCAAAACACTCTTTTCTCAATTATAGCTAGACTATCCCACTACTTTTACCGCAATACGATGACAAGTATTGTTCAAATACCCTCCCGGATTCCAAGCCGGAATCACCATCGGCTGAGAAGCACCCCGTGAATCCGTAGCTCGTGCCCATACTTCATAGTATCCTTTTTTAGGAAACTGAATTTGAGCCGACCACTGTTGCCAAGCCAACCGATTTTTGGGCGTTTGCAAACTTGCTTTTTGCCAAGTAGCTCCATAATCTATCGAAACATGTAGCTCCTTCACGGCCAAATCTCCCGCCCACGCATGACCGCCTATGGTCAATGTTTTCCCAAAATCAATCATTGCGCCTGATTGGGGCGATGTAATGAGCGACCTTACAGGCATCGATTCGATGATTTGATAGTTTTCGGGCGTTTCGGCTAGTTTTTCGCCCGGTTGAATCGGCTGCCGAGGAATACGGTAGCTATGTCCGTCCATTTTGGCACCGTCATGTTCTTTGTTTCTGACCGCAATCGTATGAAGCCACTTCCCGGATACCGACGCCGGCCATCCACCCACCACCAATCGCAACGGAAAACCGTGCATCATCGGAATCTCTTGCCCATTGACAGCCCACGCAATGAGGGTCTCATCTTCGAGGGCTTTTTTGATAGGTACTCCCCTCGAAATCACCACCTTGCTTGCGTCGCGACTTGGGTGGAGGTCTTTTCCATAATACCCAATATATACTGCATCCTCTTTTAAGCCTACATCATTCAGAATATCTTTGAGGCGTACTCCTGTCCATTCGGCGCAACTGACCGCTCCTTGGTCCCACTGATTACCAGAAGTTTGGGGTACAAATCCCGAACGACCATTGCCGCCACACTCCAACACCAATTGATAGGTATAAGTCTTAAACTTACTCTTCAAATCACTCAATTTGTAGGTCTTTGGCGCTTTTACAGATTCACCTTTGATGGTCAATGTCCAAGTATTAGGGTCTATTTTTTCTTCTGGTACCAGGCCATTGTTTCTTATAAACATCCTATCGATAGGCGTAACGGCATCGTTCAACAAATGCGGAGGCGTTTCGACATTCCAAGGCTTATCGCTCAGCACAATCATGTCGGCATGTTTTCCCTTTAAGCCTTCATCCAAAGCCAATGGAACGTAGTTTTTGGGCATATTTTCGGCAAAAACGATGTCGGTTCCTACCAAGCCCGCAAGCGACGTAAGTACACTTTGTTTCAAAAAACCACGACGGTCATGAAGTTCAGTATTCATAAGAAGTTGTAAGTGCAAAAGCGCACATTAATGATTATTTTCTCAAAATCAACAAATTGCATTCACAAAAAACTCAACAAATGGCAAATTTACTTTTTGGTATACTCTCTAAAAGCAAAACGCATAAAAGATTCGGACATAGGCTCAGGTTGGCCTTGTAAGTGAATCAACCAAAACTTTCGCATCAGTACTAAGTCTTTTACTTTAATAAGCTTCAATTGGCCCATATTTAACTCTTTTTGGATGGATTTGATTGACAAAAAAGCCATACAATTAGAATGTTCGAGAAAAGATTTGATGCTTTCGGTGCCGCCCAGATGCATCACAATCTGCAAGGAGGAGAGCTTGAGATTATGCTCTTTCAGGGCTCCTTCAATCACTTCTAAGGTGCCAGAACCACGCTCTCTCAACACCAAAGGGATGTGGGTAAGTTCGTCGAGCGTAAGCTCGTCGAGATGAGCCAATTTGCTTTTGACATGCACCACCGCTACCAGTTCATCATCCATAAAATCAACGTATTTGATGCCCGAATGGTGCTTTCTACCTTCGACAACACCCAAATCTATCGTATGCGACAAAATCGCATTCTCTATCATTTCGGTATTGCCATTGAGAAGCGATAGCTCCACTTGAGGAAATTTCTCATAATACTTTGCCAACAAAGGTGCAATCAGATACTGCCCGATAGTAGTACTCGCCCCAAGGCGAAGTTTGCCACTGTGCTTTGATTGGAGCGTTCCCAATTCAAAAGCTGCTTCTTGGTATAGCTGTAATATTTGATTAGCGTATTTTTTGAGTAATTCGCCCGCAGGAGTCAAAAAAACGGAGTTTCCTTTTCGTTCAAAAAGCCGTGTGCCATATTGCTGCTCTAGCTCATGAATGTGCTTGGTTACGGCGGGCTGCGTCACAAACAGCTCCCCGGCGGCTTTGGTAAAGCTAAGGTGATTGGCCACGCTACAAAATACTTTTAACCGAAAATCTGACACGACATCTTGGGCTTGGGATGAAACACAAAGTAAATAGAATTTGGGGAATATATTTTTGTACAGAATAGACTTTCCAAGTTGGGCCTGCGAAGTCTCATTTAATTTTACTTTATCCCCCTTATAATGATTTTGAAGTATCATAAGGTTTGGTCAACAATAGCCTAATCCCTAACTTTACAGCCTACACTTTACATTTTACGTTAACATATCAAATGCCACAAAAGAAAATTCAACAAATATTTGAGGAAATGGGCAAAGTAGTGGTAGGCCAAGAAAAGCTTATCAATCGCCTCCTCATTGGACTATTTACGGGCGGGCACATTTTGCTAGAGGGCGTCCCTGGACTAGCCAAAACCCTGACAGTCAATACCCTTGCCAAAGTTTTAGATTTAGATTTTCAACGTATTCAGTTTACGCCCGACTTGCTTCCTGCCGACATCATCGGAACCATGATTTATAAACCCAAACTCGGTGACTACGAGGTGAAGAAGGGGCCTATTTTTGCCAATATGATTTTGGCCGATGAAGTCAACCGCTCCCCCGCTAAGGTACAATCGGCTTTGCTGGAAGCAATGCAAGAAAAACAAGTGACGATTGGGGAAGAAACTTTTCACCTCGACCGCCCTTTCTTTGTCTTGGCTACCCAAAACCCCGTAGAACAAGAAGGAACTTACCCACTCCCCGAAGCCCAACTCGACCGCTTCATGATGAAGGTATTTGTGGATTATCCCAGCAAAACAGAAGAGCTAGAAGTAATGCGGCGAATGTCAAATTTGGATTACAACTACGAGCCTCAGGCTATTTTGACAAAGGAAGACATTGGGCAGATTAGGCACGAAATCAACCAAATCACGCTCTCCGAAACCCTCGAAAATTATATTGTAGAACTGGTTTTTGCCACCCGTAAGCCCCTCGAATACGGCTTGCGAGAAGAAGACAAATATCTCCAATACGGAGTTTCGCCACGGGGAACGATTAAATTAAACTTGGCTGCCAAAGCTCTCGCTTATTTTTCGGGACGCGATTATGTATTGCCCGAAGACATCAAAGAAGCCGCTCCCGACGTATTCAATCACCGTATTACGCTCAACTACGAAGCCGAAGCCGACGGCATCACTACCCGTTTTGTGATTGATTCTATTTTGAGAAAAGTGGCGATTGGAAGGTAAGTCGAAACACCCTTACTTGATCCAAACTATCATTTAAGTCACTATTGGCACCGCGTCTCTAAGGCCGAACATAAGAGCTATATCACTCATTGAAAAAAGAATAGGCGCGGGGATGTCCCCGCGCCTATTCTTGTAAAATCCATACTTCTATTTTCCTGAGCCGCCCAATTTGGAAGTCCCACTTGCGGGTTCTGCTTGTATGGGAGAGAGGCGTTGGTTGATGCCTTTTTCTACCATAGGCAAGCCTTCAGTCATCCACGCAGGAGCAGGCGCATCTTTGAGATAATGATCGAAATATTGGTACAAACGCACCGCAAAATCTTTCATATTTTGGCGTTTGGTAAGGCCGTGTTTTTCGCCGTTGTAATTAAGCATCCAAACGGGCTTATTAAGACGTTTCAGAGCCATATAAAACTCAATCCCTTGGTACCAAGGCACTGCACCGTCGTCGTCATTGTGCATCATCAATACAGGCGTTTGGATTTTGGGAGCGTGAAAAAGCGGTGAATTTTCGAGATACTGCATTGGTTTTTCCCACAATGTACCTCCGATACGGCTCTGCGTATGCTCATACTGCGCTTGCCGCGACATACCCGAATCCCAACGGATACCTCCATAAGCACTTGTCATATTAGATACGGGAGCACCGGCTTCGGCAGCTTTAAATAAGTTGGTTTGTGTCACAAGATAGGCAGTCTGATACCCACCCCAGCTATGACCCGAAATACCGATTTTGTCTTTATCCACAAATCCTTTGTCAATCATACTCAATACACCCGGTACGATGCAATTGTAGGCACTTTGGCCAGGATAACCGTCTTTATACACAATATCAGGTACAAAAACCAAGTAGCCATTGCTCGTAAAATAAGAGTAATTGATGTAAGAACGAATAGGGCGTGGGGCATAATGCGTATGGATATTGTCGGAGTTTTTCTCATAAAAATACGTCATCATGGGATACTTCTTGGTAGGGTCGAAGTTTTCGGGTTTGTACAACAATCCTTGCAGAGGCGTACCGTCGCCAGCTCTCCAACTTACGATTTCTACCGAACCCCACCAATAGTTGTTTTGTTGAGGATTAGCTTCGGTCACACGTGTTATATTCTTGAAACTCAAATCGGTAGCATACCAATCTGGATAATCTTTGAAAGTCTGTTTGGTAAACAATACCCGATTCGCATCTTTGGCTTTCAATACCACATTTCCAATGTTAAAATCCCCTTCATATAGGGGTGTTATTTGAGAAGTATTGGCCGCAAGCTGCACAAACCCTTCTTTCTTAGTAGTTTCGTTGACAGTGCTCAATAAAAGCGGGCTGTTTATATCTACGCTTTTTTCTTCGGGGTCAAGTCTTACATAGCGAAATACCTTCTTGTCAGGACGGCCATTGGTCAAGCGTTTGGCTTGGGCAGGATTTTTGGGGTCGATTTGCCAAATATCATAGCGGTCATATATCAAAAGAGATTGGTCATCTTTGCTCCAACCCGCCACGCCATACGCCCGTGGAAAATCAGGATGATCGTCTTCTTCATCCGCAAATCTTACCGTTTTGTTGGTGGTGAGTTGAATGGTCTTATTGCTAGCAATCTCATGCGCAAACCACGACGTATCAGGATTGGAAAACCAGTACAAAAACTTGCCTTCGGGCGATACACGCACATTTCCTTCCACTTTTTCTTTCACCAATTTTTGAGAACCGTCTTTGGCGTCAATGATGTATATATCTTCTTTGGGGTTCCAGTCCCAGTGTTGACCCGAATATTTTTCATCGGCATGACCCACCAAAATGTTGGCGTTGCCTTCCACTACCAAATCAACATCGGGCAGATGAACTCCTCCTAGCTGTACAAGTTTTTTATCATTGAGGTGCGCTACAGCCAAATACGACTTTTTCTTATCTCTTTCCAATGATACCTTTTGTTGGGTTTGGAGCTTGGTATCTTGCCAATGCCACACTTCTACGTTTACGATTTCGTCAGATAAGAGGGTGGTATCCTGAACAACGGGGCGGGGAGCCGTCCCAAAAAACAGTTTGTCACCACTTTTAGAAAACTTAGGGGTATAGTCACCACTTACTAGCCAATCCTTCTGAGCAGGTTGGGTACTTTCATCGGCCAGCAAAGTCGCCGTTTGCTCACCCATTTTCCAATATAAAAGTTTATGGCTTCTAATTTGGGTTTTGGCGTTGGTATCCAAATCAGCCACAAAAGCCAATTGACTTCCATTATCATCAAAAGAAAGTTTCTTGAATTTGTGTTTTGAATGCCCTTCGTAGATACGGGCAAGTTGCTTTGTAGCAATGTCATATACATACACCCCGGCCTTGGTAGAATCTGTACCAGTAGAGGCAAAAGCCAATAGCTTCCCGTTTTTGGTCACTTCATAATCGGTCACAAAAGGGAAGTTTTTTTCGGTAGCTGTTTTCAAATCACGCCACACAAGGCCGTAGCCATTTTCTTCGCTTTCTTTTTTGGCCTTTGCACGGGGTGCTTTTTTGGTGCTATCGCCTTTGGCTTCGGGCGTTTTGGCCTTTTCTGATTCTTTAATAAAAGCTACCCAACTACCGCTTTTCTCAGGGATTTTGAAAGACTGCACCAGCGGAAATTTGACCAGTTGCTTAGTAGCCAATGTATAAATCCCCAATGAGTCTTTAGGAAGCTCATCTTTTTTCTTTTTGGCACGCTTTGCGGCTTTTGTGACGGCGAGTTGAGGTTTTATTTTAAAAACGCCAAACTCCGAATCGCTCGTAAATTTGAGGTCATTGCCGCGCGCTACTGAGTCGGCTTTAGCAGTAGTAAAATTGTAAAAAACCACTTTACCGTCGCCTTCTTGGGGGTTGAGTGCATAGCCAAACCACTGCCCATTGTGGCTCACTATTCTTTCTGGAATATCCTTCCAAAAATCATATACCTCGTGGGTTAAGGGCTTTTTGGCCACCGTTGGAGCCTCAGCGGGGGCTTTCTTAGATTTCTTCTGGGCATAGGTCTGAGACACTACCAGAAATGCTAATGAAGTGTAAAATATAATTTTTTTCATGTTAATGAAGTTTTGATAGTCAAATCTACGATTTCGAGACGTTTTATTGCTGAATTATCCCCAATTTTGCGACGTAATCACCAACTATTTAGTCAAAACTAATGAAAATTGCCATAGTAGGTTGTGGAAACATGGGGATGGCTTTTGCCAAATCGTTTCTACAATATGATTTAGTAAAAAAAGAGAATCTTCTTTTAATCGAAAAAAGCGCCGACCGCGCCCAAGCCCTTCGTACCGAAAACACGGGTGTAGTCATCGAAACCATCAGCTCGCACATTGGCGACTATGATGTAGTGATTGTTTCGGTAAAGCCCCAAGATTTTACGAATGTACAGGCAGCTTTACGCGAAGTGCTCCAGCCTCAGCAAGTGGTGCTTTCTATCATGGCGGGTATTCCAATCAGCACTATCCAAGAAGCCCTCAATCACCGACTTGTGATTAGAGCCATGCCCAATACGCCTGCCATGCTTGGCATGGGAATCACGGGTTTTTCGGCGGCCAAAGAATTGAGTTTTGCCCAACTCCTCAAAGTCGATAACCTCATCAATGCCACCGGTCGTTCGGTGTTTTTGGAAGACGAATCCATGCTTGATGCCGTCACGGCGCTCAGTGGTAGCGGGCCTGCTTATTTTTATTATCTAGTAAAGTCAATGGTAGAAGCTGGCAAAAAAATGGGTTTTGAGGAATCACTTGCTACGCTTTTGGTAAAACAAACCATGCTTGGCTCGTTTCACCTTATCAACAATGCCGACAAAAGCCTCGACGACCTTATTAAGGCCGTAGCCTCAAAAGGCGGCACCACCGAAGCCGCTTTGCGCACTTTTGAAGAAGGCGAACTATCCCAAACCCTTCAATTAGGGATTTTGGCCGCCGAAAAACGCGCCAAAGAATTGTCGAAGGGGTAGAATTTTCTCTCCTTTGTATTTGCTATGAGTAAATTGCCCGCCTCCGTAATTTAGAAGCCCTATTTTTCGTTATTTTTGGTATGAAGCAAATTTTACGTACTATCTTTTTGTTGTTGTGGGTTATCGGCGGGATACAGGCTCAAAACCCCGCTGCGGTTCGGTTTGTGCGCAATCAAGGACAGTGGGATGCTGCCATTCGTTATCGTGCCGAAATACCCGGGGGGTATTTATTGTTGAAAGAGAAATCGTTGATGTACGTTTTCTTTGATGCCGAAGCCCTCAAAAGTCGCCATGCCATGGGCAATCTAGCCAATGCCCGCACGTCGGATGTAGTAAACGGCCACGCTGTAGAAGTGCTATTTGAAGATGCCAATGCCGCTTTTAAAGTCGAAGAACAGCACCCTAATGCTAGCAGCAACAATTATTTTTTGGATAGTAATCCCACCAAATGGGCCTCTAATGTTCCTTCTTTTGGCGAAATCATCTATCGGGATGTGTATCCCGGTATTGACTTCAAAATGTATGCCTTTCGCCAAACCCTCAAATACGAATTTTTAGTAGCACCTCTGGCCGACGCTTCGCGCATTAAGCTAAAATACCTAGGTGGCAAATCCCTCACACTCGTTGACAATCAGCTCAAGGTCGAGACCACTGTCAATACTTTCAATGAGCTTAAACCTTATACCTATCAGGAAATCAATGAGCGTACCCGTGAAATAACCACCCAATACCGCTTAGAAGGCAATCGGGTCTCTTTTGAGTTTCCGAAAGGATACCAAAAAGAACACGCCCTCACGATTGACCCGGAACTCGTTTTTTCGTCATTTTCGGGGTCTTTTGCCGACAACTGGGGCCACGCTGCTACTTACGACGAAGATGGTAACCTTTATACTGCGGGGACTATTTTGGATACCCGGGTCTTTCCAGCTACAACAGGCGCTTTCCAAACACGCCTTAACGGTCAAGTGGACGTGGGCGTGTTGAAATTCACCCCTGATGGTAGCCGCTTGCTCTACGCCACTTACATTGGAGGAGCTTTTACCGACATTCCTCATAGTATGATTGTCAATCATAAAAATGAGTTGGTGATTTTTGGAACTACCTCTTCATCCAATTTCCCTACGACCACAGGAGCCTATCAAACAAGATTTGGCGGAGGCACTCGTACTACCCCTATTGATGGGCTAGAGCTTGAAAATGGGAGTGATATTTTTGTGCTTAAACTCAATACCACCGGTACAAGACTCGAAGGAAGCACTTTTGTAGGAGGCAATGGCAATGATGGCATTTGTAATGCTTTTGACCTTACTGTACGCAATTATGGCGATGAGTTTCGAGGAGAAGTAGTAGTAGATGCCCAAGACAATGTGTATGTAGCGACTTCTACCAACTCTACCAATTTTCCAGTAGTAAATGGGATTACTAACCAATACGGTGGGCGACAAGATGCTGTAGTATTTAAACTTAACGCTTCTTTGCAAACTTTAGTCATGAGTACCTATTTAGGAGGTACCGCCATTGATGCTGCCTACGGCATCAAGTGGGCATCTTCGGGCGCATTCTATGTCACGGGAGGGACTCGAAGTAGCAACCTTCCCGCTAAAACAGGTGCTTATAAAGGTACCCTCAGTGGAATAGAAGACGGGTTTATCGCTAAATTTTCGAATGATCGATTTGAGCAGCTTACCTACCTAGGTACTGATAGCGCAGATGTAGCTTATCTGGTAGATATTGACGCTGAAGAAAATGTCTATACCATTGGGCTTACGCGAGGGCGATACACCACTACTACAGGCACTTATCGCAACCTAAACGCGGGGCAGTTTATTCACGCCTTAGACAAAAACTTATCTAGCACGGTATTTTCGACTACTATTGGCTCCAACCGCGCCCGTCCCGACATTTCCCCGACTGCTTTTTTAGTAAACGAATGTGGTAATATTTATTTTTCTGGATGGGGCGGAGCAGTAAATATTCGCAATCGAAACAACCCTTATAGTAGTACTACGGGGCTTCCTATTACTACTGATGCTTACCAACAAAATACAAACGGCAACAATTTTTACATTGCCATTCTTGAAAAAGGGGCAAAATCTTTATTATACAGTACGTTTTTTGGAAGCTCTAGTCCTGGTGACGTAGACCGAGGCGACCATGTAGATGGTGGCACAAGTCGCTTTTCTAAAAATGGCATCATCTATCATGCTACTTGCGCGTGTGGTGGCTCCCGCTTTCCCACAACTCCCATGGCTTGGTCACGAACTAACAACAGCGACAACTGTAACAATGCCGCTTTTAAAATTGACATTGATCGTCTCAAGGCCGACTTTGACCCTTACTTGGGTTCTCAAAAAGGCGTAGTATCGGGCTGTGCTCCGTTGACTTTAGATTTTATCAATGTCAGCCAAGGAGGAAAAACCTATATCTGGGATATAGAAGGAAATACCATTTCCCGCGACCCCAACAAATCTACTTATACTTTCAATCAACCAGGAGAGTATCGGGTCACTTTACGGGCCTTCAATCCCCTTGTTTGCCGAGGGCAAGATGTAGTTACTAAGATTATCAAAGTAGGAACTAGCAAAGCTAGCGCGAAAGGAGATACCACCGTGTGTAGCAATGTAGGGGTGCCTTTGCTGGCTCAAGGAGGCATCAAATACACTTGGAGTCCCGCAGCGGGATTGAGCAATCCTAATATCGCCAATCCTATCGCTCGTGTCAATGCTACTACGCAATTTATCTGTACAATTACTGACTCGGTATGTACCGTGACTCGCAACGTGACAGTACGCATTGACAATGCAAAACCTGATTTTAACGCCCTTAAAGATACCACACTCTGCCCCGGTCAAAGTACCTTACTGACGGCTTTGGGCAATGCCCCACGATTTCGATGGAGTCCTTCCAATACTTTGAGTGATTCGGTGGGTACTAAAGTATCGGCCAAGCCTACCCAAACAACGACCTATACCGTGACGGGCTTATATGCCGATGGATGTAGGCCGCAAAAAAGCATTACAGTTAGGATAGAAGACAACAAACCTGATTTTAAGGTATCACCAGATACTACCATTTGTGCAGGGCAAAGCGCCCTCCTCATGGCTGAAGGAAACGGCACTTTTCGCTGGACTCCTTCGCCGTCCCTCAGCGATACTCTTATCAAAAATCCTATTGCCACGCCCACGCAGACTACTACCTATACAGTGACGGCTGTTTATCCCGATGGATGCAGACCTAAAAAGAATGTAACGGTTACTATCGAGAGAGGTCCTCAAAATATGGCATTTGATATTGTACCATCTTATAGTTGCGGTCAGCCAACTACGCTACAGTATGTCAACAAAACTTCAGGAGCCACAAGATATGAATGGGATTTGGGCAATGGTGTAAAAGCTACTACACTGACTCCTTCTCCTATCACTTACACCCAAAATGGCACCTATCAAGTGACACTCAAGGCGTATTCAGCCCGAGGATGCGAATCGTCAGTCACTCAATCGGTCAATGTCTTGAATTTGGATAAAATCCCTAATGTAATCACCCCTAATGGTGACGGTAAAAATGATACTTTCGTCATCGGTGTGGCTGGTACTCGTTTAGAGATTTTTAATCGTTGGGGTAAACTCACTTTTAGTAGTACCAATTATACCGACAATTGGGGAAAAGACGTTTCAGCAGGAACTTATTTTTATCAACTTACTCTACCGGGCGATATACCCTGTAAAGGATGGATACAGGTCTTGGAATAGCACAAAAAAGACGGGTCTCCCCGCCTTTTTTGTGTAATAATATGGAATACTGAATTTAGTCATCGCTTCTTCTTCCAAGCAACAAACTAACGTAATACATCAAGTTGGCTAAGGCTCCCAATGCCGCCACTACGTAGGTCATAGCAGCCCACCAAAGAGCGTCTTTGGCCATGTCATATTCATTGCGGTTTACGATACCTCTCTGTTCTACCCAAGCCAAAGCCCTGCGACTTGCATCAAACTCAACGGGCAGAGTAATAAGGGCAAAAAGAGTAACACCCAAGTTTGCCGCCACCAAGATCGTCAATAAAGTAGTACTCACAATCCCTTGGTTGTAAAAGATAAACCCGCCCAAAAACAACATTCCCATGTTAAAAATATTAAGAATATTGCTACACACTTGCACCACAGGCACAAGGGCTGAGCGCATTTTCAGGGGAGCATAAGCTACTTTGTGCTGCACAGCGTGGCCGCATTCGTGCGCTGCTACCGCTGCCGCCGATACACTTCTACCGTGGTAGACATCTGCGCTCAAGTTGACAGTTTTGTCGGCAGGATTATAATGGTCGGTGAGCATTCCTTCTACTTGTGTGATTCTGACATCGTATATACCATTATCCCGAAGCATTCGTTGGGCGATCTCTGCCCCCGAAAGGCCATTCATTAAGCCTACTTGCGCATATTCCGTAAATTTACTTTTCAAACGCCATTGGACAAACATCCCAATGACCATAAATACCAGTCCAATTAGAATTAAACCACCCATGATTTTTGGATTTAGATTTTACCGATTTTAATTGGTTTCAATTTAATGGATAAGTTTAAAACTAATTAAAATCGAATTAATAGCTGTTTTTAATTTTTTCAATCAAAGAAGTCGTCGAATACCCTTTCACCAAAGCGATGGTTTTCACTTCTCCTCCTCTACCTACTACAAAATCTGCGCCAACGATATTTTGGGGTGTATAATCATCACCTTTCACCAAAATATCAGGACAAATTGTCTGAATGAGCTCCAGCGGAGTAGGTTCGTCAAACAAAATGACAGTATCTACAAACGACAAGGCCGCCATCAAACGAGCACGGGCGTATTCATTGACCACGGGGCGAGAAGGGCCTTTTAGACGACTCACCGACGCGTCGGTGTTTAAGCCCAAAACGAGCTTATCGCCCAAAGCACGTGATTTTTCGAGATAGTCGATATGTCCTAAATGAACAATGTCAAAACACCCATTGGTAAATACAATTTTCTTTCCTTCGGCTTGCCATTCGCGTGCAACTTGGGCGGCAGCTTCCCAGCTCATAATTTTGTCGGCAGTACTAGACATTTTTGTTTGGAATAGAATGTGTTACAGAATCTGTTTGATTAGAGGCTTGGGGACTTTTGACCAGCGTAATGATAAATGAAATACCGCCCAAAATCAACATCAGAATCATTTGTGTACCGTGGATATAAGTAGCCAACGCCAATCCATTTTCTTTGGACAATCCATACAATACCAAAGCACTACTCACCAAAATATGATATGGACCTATCCCCCCCTGTACGGGAGCCGACATACCTAATCCGCCCATAATCAATACCGTAAGCCCTGCCAACAAAGAAAGCCCTGACGACTCAGGTAGTACAAAAAAGCACACATAAGAACTCAAGAAGTACATGACCCAAATCAGCACAGTGTGAAAGACAAAAGCCGCCGGACTCCGAAGTTTTCGAATACTCAATAGCCCGTCGACCAAACCTAACACAAAACCTTCGATTTTGGCAAAGAGTGCATTCTGACGCAGACGTTCGGCATTTTTTCTGTAAAACCACCAAGCCGCCACCGCCAAGCCTATTCCTATTACTCCTACCCCTGCCAGAAGTACTATTCTATTAGAGCCGCCTTCTTGTCCTAGTCCTAATTTTTCACCAAAAAGGCTCATAAAAAAATCACTCAAACGCCCAAATTCTAGCACAAAGGCTAGACCTATCAACACCAATAACGAAACCACATCAAACACCCGCTCTGCTACTACCGTCCCAAAACTCACATTGACTGGTACTTTTTCGAGTCGATTGAGCGTGCCACAGCGCGTCACCTCCCCTGCCCTTGGAATCAACTGATTGGCAAAATATCCCGTAAAAACCGCTACCGTCGAGTTGAAAGCCGAAGGCTTGTAGCCCACTGGTTCTAGGAGCATATTCCAACGATAAGCCCGGCTCCAAGCCGCAATAATGGTAAAAATCGCTACGAGGATAAGCCAACTATGATTGGCATTTTGGAATTTGGCCCACATAGCCGCCAAATCCATGTCTTTGAAAACGTACCACATCAAGCCCCCAGCTACTGCCAACGAAATGATGTATTTGACAATATTTTTCATCTTTTGAAAAGTAAATAGCGATTTGAGGCTATTTTACAATGAGGTTGTTTTCGTCTGGAAAAACAATTTTAGGTTGAAAAGTTTTTGCTTCTTCTTCGGTCATCATACCATAAGAAATAATAATCACTACATCCCCAACCTGCGCCTTACGAGCTGCCGCACCGTTGAGGCAAATGATGCCCGTTCCACGTTCGCCTTTGATCACATACGTAATCAGCCGCTCACCGTTATTGTTGTTGACCACGTGCACTTGCTCATTTTCGAGGATTCCAGCCGCGTCCATGAGGTCTTCGTCAATCGTGATACTACCTACATAATTCAGCTCGGCTTGGGTAACTTTGACGCGGTGAATTTTAGATTTAAAGAGGGTTACAAACATGATGTTAGAATATTATCAGTTAGTTTAAAACCGTTTTTAAAAAAAATCGGCGTTGAAATAACCTTTAAGAATGCCGCAAAGTTCGTCTTTAATTTTCAAAAGTACAGAGGTCTATCCAATTTGATTTTAGTAAAGTGAGACTTTAGCGTACTTTTGTCCCAATTTTATGACAACTAATACAAAACAAAATAACATGCGCTTTCATCGGGTACTTGTGGAAGCTACGGTTTTTGCTCTCAGCGAAATCTTCGAAAAAAATCGCCAAGCCGACAAAGTAATCGAGCAAGTGCTCAAATCAAATCGGCAATGGGGCGCCCGCGACCGTGGGTTTATTGCCGAAAATACCTACGAAATCGTACGCTGGTGGCGATTGCTGACTTTTGTGGTCGAAACTGCTAAAGTGGGTAAGCCATCTGAGTATCTGGACCTTTTTGGAACATGGCAGATTATCAAAGGAAATGCTCTACCGCCTTGGGCAGAGTTTGCGCATCTCCATCCTACTGCTATCAAAAAAGCCTATGAGGAAGCGCTCAAGATTCGTAAAATAAGAGAATCTATTCCTGATTGGCTAGATGAAACAGGTGCGGCCGAATTGGACAATAATTGGGAAGCCGAACTTCATGCACTCAATCAAACGGCTCCCGTAGTATTAAGAGCCAATACCCTCAAAACCACTAGCCAAGAACTGAAGAAAGCGCTGGCAAGCGAAAATATTTTCACTGAACAGCTGCCTGATTTGCCTCAAGCGCTTGTATTGACAGAAAAGAAAAATGTATTTCAAACCGAGCTTTTCAAAAACGGATTTTTTGAAGTACAAGACGCCGGTTCGCAGCGCATTGCCCCTATGCTGGATGTACATCCCGGTATGCGCGTAATAGATGCTTGTGCGGGCGCAGGTGGAAAAACTCTCCATCTCGCTGCTTTGATGCAAAACCAAGGAAGGCTCATTGCGATGGACATCGAAGCATGGAAACTCGATGAACTCCGCCGCCGAGCCCGCCGCAATGGCGTAAGCAATGTAGAAACGCGCCCTATCGAAGCCAAAACCATCAAAAGGCTACGCGATACCGCCGACCGCGTATTACTCGATGTACCTTGCTCAGGTCTCGGCGTGCTACGCCGCAATCCTGATTCAAAATGGAAATTGAAGCCTGAGTTTTTGACCCAAATTCGGCAAACTCAGTACGAAATCCTCACTAGCTACTCTCAAATGGTAAAAGCAGGCGGCAAGCTTGTATATGCCACTTGCAGTATTTTGCCGTCCGAAAGCGAAGATCAAGTCAAACGTTTTTTGGGTGAACAGGGGTCAAAATGGCAACTCTTACAAGAAGAACGTACTTCTCCAGCACTTCAGGGTTTTGACGGCTTTTACATGGCTTGTTTGGTAAAAGCTTTGTAAAACAACCTTTTTTTTTGTTATTTGCAACAGAATCTAGCCGACGAAATGCTTACCATCCAAAGCAACGTTTCCCTCAAATCATACAATACCTTCGGAATAGACGCTACTGCGCGCTATTTGGTAGAAGTGGATAACGACGAAGACATTCAGACTTTACTTCAGCTTCCTGACGTTCAAACGCTCCCTAAACTTATCTTGGGCGGAGGTAGTAATCTGCTGCTTACACAGGATTTTAATGGGCTAGTGGTCAAAATCAATATTAAGGGCATCCAAACCATCAAAGAAGACCAAGACAATATTTGGGTGCAAGCGGGTGCGGGCGAAAATTGGCATGAGTTTGTGATGTATTGTGTAGAAAGAAAATGGGCGGGCCTCGAAAATTTATCACTGATTCCGGGCACCGTGGGCGCCGCCCCTATGCAAAACATCGGCGCTTATGGCGTAGAAATCAAAGATACGTTTTACAGGCTCGAAGCTGTTCATATTGCGACAGGGCAAAAGCGCATTTTTACGCGTGAAGAATGTAAGTTTGGCTACCGCGATAGTGTCTTTAAAAACGAAGTCAAAGGCGAATATATCATTTCGAGCGTCCAATTTAAGCTTCACAAAACCCCTACTTTCCATATCTCTTATGGTGATATTCAGAAAACGCTCGACCAAATGAGCATTAAAGAGCTGAGTATCAAAGCCATTAGTGATGCAGTCATCAAAATCCGTAAAAGTAAACTTCCCGACCCCGCCGAAATTGGGAATGCGGGTAGTTTCTTCAAAAATCCAGAAATTCTAACTTCTCAATACCATCAACTCCAACAACTCTACCCTGCGATTCCGGGCTATGTAGTTAGTGAAGATACCACCAAAGTTCCGGCAGGGTGGCTTATTGAGCAGTGTGGTTGGAAAGGCAAACGCCTTGGCAATATCGGCGTTCATACAAAGCAAGCCCTTGTGCTCGTCAATTATGGGGGTGGTAAAGGAGCCGAAATCAAACAACTGTCCGAAAAAATCCAGGCTTCGGTAGAAGAAAAATTCGGCATCAAACTTCTCACAGAGGTCAACTTCATATAAAAAAAGTTGGCCAGAAGCTAGCCAACTTTTCCAAACCTTCCTCTTTATTAATTAATGACTTCTTATAGGGGACAGCAAACACTTGTAGGTTTTCTCCTAAAACGAGTAAGCGTACAGACTCAGTTTGTCTTTTAGCTCTTTGCGCGCTATGTGAATTCGGTTTTTGACGGTTCCGATAGGAATATGGAGCTTTTCGGCAATCTCATGGTATTTAAACCCTCGGTAGTGCATCATAAAAGGCACGCGATAAGTTTCCTCCAATGAATCCACAGCTCTGTTGATATCTTCCATTACAAATTTGTTATGGGCATCGTTGTCCGTACTATTTTCCAAAGAATTGATATAATGCAAATTATCACTTGTATCAATGAAAGTGTTCTTTCTCACCATTCTTTGATAATTGGTGATGAAAGTGTTTTTCATTATGGTGTAGAGCCACGCCTTTAGATTAGTACCGTCTGCGTACTTTTCTCGATTGGTAAAGGCTTTTAGTAGGGTATCTTGTAATAAATCATTCGCATCGTCACTATCCTTTGTCAGACGAACTGCGAAAGGTTTTAGTGATTTCGAAACCTTAGCGATATGATACGTAAATTCAATGGCAGTCATGATGTGATGGATTAATTGTCCTTGCTTTATTTTGTTGAATCAAATTTAGTAAATAGTTAAACAAAACTCAAAATGTTTTTTCAAATATTTTTTCAACTTTGTCCAAAACTAGTACAACATCATGACAAATTACCTTAAAATACTACAAAAACCAACCTTTAAATTTTACAAAAATCGACAAAAACCAAACAAAAAGTACAATTTATCAAGTTTGTTTAATATTTTGGATTATATCTTAAACAAAATAAATCAAAATATTTTGTTTTATCTTTCAAATCAAACATTAAACAAAAAATCACTGCCCATAATAAAAATCTAGTGGATTGCTATACTTAAAAGAATACCCCAAATGAGTGGTTAATTTTTGCGAAGAAATTATTTTAAAATCATTAGGTGAAGCACTGCTCACAAAAGTAGGAGCCTCATAGCCAAACTTCCTCCCACTACTGATATACACCTCGCGGCGCGTGGGATGTAAAGGAGCAACGACATTATACACTTCGTTCCAAATAGAAGTATTTTGCAAAAAAGCTTCTATTACGCCTATTACGTCATCCCGATGCACATAATTGACTGGAACCTCTCCCGTAGCAATGTCTTTTTTGCCAGCTACGTATTTGGCCGGAATCCGCTCATAGCCCATCAAGCCCCCACAGCGCAATACAAGCCAAGGTCGTCCTAGTTGCTGCACCAATTGCTCGGCTTCCACGAGCGCAGGAGCCGCCGCCTCTGAAGGTATTGTTACTTCTTGTTCGCTTACTTCTCTGTTTAAGTCTCCATAAACCGAAGTTGAACTCACGTAGATTATTTTTTGAACTGTACTTGTTTCGACAAGAGATTTTAAATGCCGCATCTGCGCTACATGGTATCCCGCGCCCGCTTTTTCCAAACGAGGGGGAACATTAATAATCAATACCTCTGTGTCGAGCAAATAATCCCACCCAATTCCCTTCGGCTCAGGGGTAAGTTGTAACCACAGCGGCTCTATGCCTATGGCTCTCAAATCACTGAGTTTTTCGGCACGCGTCGTACTTCCCCGCACGACATAGCCTTTTTCTAATAAAGATTGCCCCAAGGGTAATCCCAACCAACCACAACCTAAAATGCTAATTTTCATACTTTTTCAAATTTTAAAGTTGCCCATTGGTTAAGCGTTTTTTGAGCAATCAACTTCAAACCTGACTCTTCGGCTTTTTGTACAATGTCGGCAATGTCAAATTCATAAAAACCACTGACAATCAAAGTACCGCTCACTTTCAAAAACTTTACATAGGTCGGAATCTCTTGCAACAAGATATTGCGATTGATATTGGCCAATACAATGTCATATATATCTGCCGGACAATCGGCAATCGTACCTTGAAAAACGGTGATATGAGTACAATCATTCAAAGCGGCATTCTCAATAGCATTCAGATAAGCCCATTCTTCTATATCAAATGCGGTGAGGCGATTGGCCCCTAATTTTTCGGCCAAAATCGCCAATATCCCCGTACCACTTCCCACGTCAAGCACCGACTTATTTTGGTGGTCAAGGGAGAGTTGTTGTTCCATCACCAGGGTGGTGGTTTCGTGGTGACCTGTCCCAAACGACATTTTGGGGTCAATCACCAAATCATATTCAAAACTCGGGTCAGGCAAATGATACGAGGCTCTTACCCTAATCCTCCCCGCCACTTCTATGGGCTGATAGTTTCGTTCCCATTCTTCATTCCAATTTTTAGTTTCTAACTGCTCATACTCGACCGAGATAGGTGTCAAATGCTGGTAGTTGTCCACTACTTGTTGGAGAAGTGCTGCATCAAAACTATTCTCAGGTATATACGCAGAAATTCCTTCGTTGGATTCCACAAAAGATTCGTATCCTATTTCGGCTAGTTCAGCCATCAGGATTTCGTTAAAATCAGGATTGAGCAACAAGCGCGCTTCAAAGTAATTGGTCGGCATATAATTGTTTTTGATTGATAGACATGAAAAAACAAAGGTACGCCCAATCTATTTTTAAATTACATTTGCAGAAACCATTCCTTTCTGATGTTTTACGTTTCTAATACCCACTTTTCGTTTGAAGAACTCACCCGTGATTTTGCGGGAGAATTATATTTTGATTCATCAGTGACGCATCAAGCCATCAAAAAACTCTATGCTACCGATGCGTCTGTTTATCAAGAAATGCCCTTGGCAGTAGCACTACCCCGTACCGTAGAAGATATTCGGCGGCTTATCACTTGGGCTACTACCCACCAAGTCACCCTGATTCCAAGAGCTGCCGGCACTTCTCTTGCAGGGCAAGTAGTAGGTAATGGCCTAGTGGTGGATATTTCAAAATATTTCAATCAAATCTTAGAAATCAACCCCGAAGAGCAGTGGGTCAGGGTGCAGCCGGGCGTAGTAAGAGATGATTTGAATGTAGCACTCAAACCTTTTGGACTGATGTTTGGTCCCGAAACGTCCACCGCCAACCGCGCCATGATTGGAGGGATGATTGGGAACAACTCCTGTGGACTGCACTCCATAAGTTGGGGAGCTACCCGCGACCACCTGTTGGAAGTAAAGGCTCTTTTGAGCGATGGCACAGAAGTTCTCTTTGGAAAACCTAGTAGCACTGAAGTAAAGTCCAACTCTTTACAACAAAGTATCGTCCAAAAACTTTCAGAAATTGTATCACAAAACAAATCGTTGATTCGGGAAAAATTTCCTAAACAGAGCATCACTCGCCGCAATACAGGCTATGCTTTGGATGCCTTGCTCGACTCCCCAGACCTCGCCCTCGACCTCCCCAAACTTATTGCAGGGTCGGAAGGTACACTTTGTTTTGTTACGGAAGCCAAACTCCATCTTTTACCTCTTCCTCCAGCTGAACTAGGCTTACTCTGTATCCATTGCACTACTTTACATGAGTCTTTGTTGGCCAACGGAATCGCCATGAAGCACACGCCTCTCGCCTCTGAGCTAGTGGACAAATACATCATGGACTTTACCAAAAACCACAACGAATACCGGCACAATCGCTTCTTTATCGAAGGGGACCCCGCCGCGATGCTGATGGTGGAATTTGGAGCTGACACTCGTGAAGAAGTAGAAGCGAAAGCGGCTGTATTGGTCGCCGAGCTAAAACTCAATCAGCTAGGTTATGCTTATCCTTTACTTTTTGGCGACGACTCCAAAAAAGCCTGGGACGTAAGAAAAGCGGGCTTGGGTTTGATTCGTAACCTACCGGGAGATGTTCAACCTGTCAACCTTATCGAAGACTGTGCCGTAGCCGTCGAAGATTTACCAGATTATATCCAAGACTTAGGGGAAGTACTCCAGAAGCATGGCGTTCACGCATCTTACTACGCTCACGCAGGTGCTGGTGAGCTGCACGTAGAGCCAATGGTCAACCTCAAAACCTCTGAAGGCAAAGCCAAATTCAGGGCTATTTTGGCCGATACCGCCATTTTGCTTAAGAAATACAACGGCGCACTTTCGGGAGAGCACGGCGATGGTCGCCTCCGAGGCGAATTCATTCCTTTTATGATGGGCGAAGAAGTGTACGCTTTATTTAGAGAAGTAAAACAGCTCTTTGATCCTAAGGGGATTTTCAACCGTGGCAAAATCGTGGATACGCCCCCCATGAATGAGTTTTTGCGGTATCAGCCCGACCAAATCAATCCCAAAATTGATACGGTTTTTGATTTTTCAAAACAAGAAAGTATACTGCGCTTAGCCGAAAAATGCAGCGGCTCAGGCGACTGCCGCAAAACCCACATCACGGGCGGCACCATGTGTCCGAGCTACATGGCAAGCCGCCGTGAGCGCGATACCACCCGCGCCCGTGCCAATATGCTGCGGCATTTTTATACAACAGCTTCTAGTACACCCGCTTCGTCGGAAGAGACCAAAGAAATATTGGATTTGTGTCTTTCGTGCAAAGGCTGCAAATCCGAATGCCCTTCAAGTGTGGATATTGCTAAGATGAAAGCTGAGTTTTTGCAAAATTATTATGACCAGAAAGGAGTGCCTTTTCGTTCGCGTTTGATTGCCAATTTCTCTCAGCAAATGCGTCTCGCTCGTATCGCGCCTTGGGGGTATAATATGATTTTTGGAAACGAATCTTTACGCCGCATCGCCAACAAAATCGTGGGATTCCACCCCGACCGCACTATGCCCTTGTTGCACCGTACTACTTTGGAGGCTTGGGCAAAAAACCGCCATTCTACTACAGCATCCCCCAAATCTAAGGTTTATCTCTTTTGTGACGAATTTACTAATTATAACGACGTAGAAATTGGGCAAAAAGCCATCATCCTCCTAGAAAAGCTAGGCTATGAAGTGGTGATTCCTAAACATATAGAAAGCGGACGGACGTATCTGTCAAAAGGACTGGTGAAAGAAGCAAAAAAAATAGCGATTCAAAACGTAGAAATGCTTCAAGGGCTTATTTCGGAACAAACGCCCTTGGTGGGTATTGAGCCTTCGGCGATTTTGACTTTTCGTGACGAATACCTCGACCTCGTACCCGAATCGCTCAGAGACGCCGCCCAAAAACTAGCCCAAAACGCTCTCCAATTTGATGAATTTATAGCCCGAGAAATAGATGCCAAACGCCTCACTTCTAGCCAGTTTGAAACTTCCAACAAAGTCATTAAATTGCACGGGCATTGCCATCAAAAAGCTCTAGCGTCGCTCACACCTACCAAAAAAATGCTGTCTTTGCCCTCCAATTACAAAGTTCAGCTCATTCCGTCGGGTTGCTGTGGAATGGCGGGGTCTTTTGGTTATGAAGCTGAGCACTACGAGCTGTCGATGCAAGTAGGCGAATTGGTACTTTTTCCTACCATCCGCCAACAACCCGAAGAAGTAGTGATTGCAGCCCCTGGCACAAGCTGCCGCCACCAAATCAAAGACGGTACAGGACGAAAAGCCAAGCATCCTATAGAGATTTTGTGGGAGGCACTACGGACTTAAACAGCCATAGATATGCGTTACTTTTGTATTTTACTCTTCTGTTGTATGCAGGGTTTTGCCCAATCCAATGTTTGGGTGAAGGGGTGTTTTGAAGGTTTTCCTTCATCAAAATATCAAATTTTCATTCAAGATTCGCTGCATTTTATTTCAAATGTGCCTTTACACCAAGGAAAAACCGACCAAAAAGGGAATTTAAAAGTTGATTTTGCGCTAGCTTATCCTCAAAAAGTGATCATCGAGTGCTTAGGCTATCAGCTTGATTTTTTTCTAACACCCCACGATACTTTGATTTTTCACGCCCCTAATCGTTCTACCCTCCCAATTGTAAAAGGTAAAACAGCGCGCTTACATGATTTTTTGTACAAAAGCCTCTTGATGGGCAAAGATAGCCTCACAGCCAATCCTCTTTTTCAGCATATGTCGCTTGAAAACTACACTGTAATTATCAATGATTTAGCAGCCCAATCTTGGGAAAACTTTAGGCATCAGTGCGATACTACCAATCCCCACATCAACAAATATATTTGGGCTTCTTTAGAAGGACAGAAATATTTTAGAAAGCAGGCCTATTTATTTTCAAAAGGAGAACTAGCCAAACAAGAACTAATCCGCCCGTCCATTACAGAAGATAGCCTCTATGTATCAGGCTTATATATGCAGGCGCTTCATTCGTTTTTTTTGTCGGGCCCCGAGGTGTACGTTCATCCTAATCCAGCATTTAGAAGAGGTGCCATGAGCCTTGACAGCATTGCGTTAGAAAATAAATACCATCAGATTCATGAAACTTTGAGCAAAATTCCCAAAACTCGCCAAATCCTATTAGCCCAATTTATAAGAATGTATTTTTTCCCTTATATGTATATTGAGGGTAAAAGATTGCAGCCTTTTGTAAAACTCCTAGAAAAATACAAAGAAGATTTCCCTTCATCTCCTTATATTGCTCCGCTTGAGCGGTATATACAAGCTCTTCGCAGCGAAAAACTTTTTTTGGGAGGACCACCTCGCTAGGCTTCAATCAATCAAGTTGTGCTTAATCGCAAACCGCATCAAGCCGACTACCGTTTTTACATCAAGTTTCTTGAAGATATTACGGCGATGGGTTTCTATGGTATTGGGACTAATATTAAGTAACTTAGCAATGTCTTCACTAGACTTGTCTTTGACGATATAACGGATAATTTCGATTTCGCGCTTGGTAAGATTCGGTAATTCATCTTCTTTGCTGTGCCAATTCGCCACTACTACTGTAGCATTTTCAGCGGTATCTATTTCTAAATCAGCCCCAAAATACTTTTTCCCTTCTACTACTTCTTTGATTGCCCACTGAAGTTCTTCCAAACTTGAGCTTTTCAAAATATACCCCCATGCTCCTATCCGCATAGCCTCACGTACACGGGCCATGTCTTCCGTCATGGTTAGTAAAATCACTTTAATATGCGGCGAAATCTCTCTGGCCTTGACCGTAAAATCGATTCCGCTAAGTAAAGGCATACTTAAATCAGTAATCACCAGATCTACGGGCATTTGCTTAAGAAGCTTCAACGCTTCGATTCCATTGATGGCTTTTGCCACTATCTCTACTGTTCCGAGGTTGGTAAGCAGGGCTTGTAGGCTTTCAAGAAAGATAGGATGGTCGTCAACTAATAATACTCTGGTAAGTCTCATAAATCCAGTAAATATACTTTTAAAAGAGTTATCTCATACATTTTAAAAGAAACTGCCAAAGTATATCTCAAAAAGTTATTCGATAATCGTTACTCATCGTCTATATTCTAAATAAAGAACATATGGATTCATGTTCTACTTAATCAAAAATATAGAGTCTAAAAAAAAACGTTGATAAGAAAAAAGGTCTTACCAACGTCATACTCAGCAAATGTTTTTAAAATGGCGATACGGGCACTTATTATACATTAATAGATGATTCAACCCAAATCTATAATCTTCATGTCTCCTTACTTTGAAATCAAGTATTACACTTATTAAAGTAAATTGACCGATTTTTATCGGTTTGAGTTCAACAATCTGAGGTTATGTGTTTCTAAATACTTCAAAATGCTTTTTCTGCTGACAATAATGGTATCCTATCTATGTATCAATAAAACAATTAATTAATAATATATCTTCCCTAATCCTTCAGACCATCTTTATCAGCTTGTCTTATACTCGCCAAGGGACTTACTAGTTTCAGTTTACTGACCAGCAATATTAACAAGGCGAGTATAATTAAGCATAGCTTACAACTGAACCAATAACATAAACTTGAAAATGAAACTTTTCAAAGAAACATTTTTGGGTAACAGTGTATAGCTTGTTGTCAATGTAGGATAGAGGTTTAGCGATACAAAGTTCTCACTATCAACTATATCACACAATACTGGAAATCCAGTATTTTTAGCCTAATCTTAGCCTTTTTGAAGCAAAAAATATCATATTTACAGAAAAGTATAGGCTAACTAGGCCACAGTTAGGGCTAGTGTTACGTAAAAAAGGTTGTCTATAGACTCGCCTTACTTTGATTGAGCCAAAATCTGCAAGGCTGCTTCTAAGTACATTTCAGAATCTTGTTTGAAATAATTTTCTACTTTTTGGGGAGACTCTTTATGACCTAATCTTACTACTACCGCATTTTTGGAAGGAATTGCCCAAATCAACTGCCCTAATAGACCTCGCATACTGACGGTGGCGACTCCTTTATAAGACTGCATCCAAAACTGGTATCCATACGCCTGAAGAGGCCGCTGAGTCTTGGGGTCGAGAAGATAGGAAGCAGGCCGTTGTGCTTCTTTCATGTACCCTTCAGAAACAATCTGACGCCCTTTCCAATTGCCATTCCAAAGCATCAAATGCCCAAACCGAGCGAAATCCCTAGCAGTAGGGGCAAAACAGCAAAACGCTTTTTCACGGCCTTTGGGTTTATCGAGCATCCAAACCGCATCAGTCTCGCTGCCAATCAACTGAAATATCTTTTCGGAGGCCAAATCCGCGATTTTTTTGTTATATACTTTTTCCAAAACCAAGGCCAAAATTTCAGTATCTCCGCTTCGATATTCAAATTCCTTACCCGCAGGCTTTTCGGAAGCCAAATGCTCAATCACCCCTTCTATGTTTTCGCCATAGTATCCCAAGGCATTGTTGCTAAAAAAACCTTTGTCTCTTTCATGCCAATCAAGTCCCGTACTCATCGTCAAACAATGACGGATGGTAATTTTACTTTTTTCACCTTCCTCAAACGCCCCTAAGTACGCTTTGATAGGTTGATCCAAACTACGAATTTTGTTTTCGTTGAGAGCAATGCCCACCAACATCGAAATGATACTTTTGGCCGCCGAAAAAGACTGACTCAGACTGCTAGTATCGGTATTTTCTCCATATTTTTCATAAAGCAATTTTCCGTCTTGAAACACCAAAAAAGCCGTTGTTCGATACTTTTCTAGGGTATCCAAGAGATTTTGGCTCACCACCGCTTTATTAAAATTAGAATCTAAAGGCCAAGGCTCAGGCCGCGTAGAAGCCAACACCTGCCGCGTAGGGTGCTGCTTGTAGTCAATAATATCCACATCCCCTCTTTGAACGTAGTTTTTGATGTGTACCAATGGCGAAGTATAAGTCAGCCCTGTACCCACAAGGAGTAGTCCTACTAGGCCAAAAAGTAAATTGCGAGATAGTCTTTTCATAAGTCCCTCAAGTAATTAAGGATAGGCTCGTTACTTTATGAGGCAAATATAAACGCTGGATTCCATGAAATATCTTTTTCTATTTGTATTCTGTTTGCTAGGGAGCATCGGCAGCATGGCTCAAGAAACTTATGCCGAAAAATTGGGCTACCCCAAAGGCAAAAAAGTGATTATCTTCCACATCGACGACGCGGGCATGTCGTATGAGGCCAATCAAGGTACGATCCTTGCCATGGAAAAAGGCGTGGCCAATTCGGCCAGTGTGATGATGCCATGTGGGTGGGTACCTGCCTACATGAAATACCTCCAACAACACCCCACTACCGACGCCGGCGTACATCTCACCCTTACTTCCGAATGGAAAGGTTATCGTTGGTTCCCACTATCGGGGCGCGACAAAGTGCCTGGCTTACACGACAAAGAGGGCGCCATGTGGTCAAATGTAGCAAGTGTGGTCAAAAATGCCTCCGCCGACGAAGTAGAAACCGAAATCAGGGCACAAATAGCCCGTTTTCGGCAGTTTGGGGTTGAGCCTTCACACATCGATTCACACATGGGAACGCTGTTTGGGTCGCCTGCTTTTACGGAGCGTTATGTGAAAGTGGGTATTCAAGAAAAAATCCCCGTGATGTTTCCTGCGGGTCATGCTACGCTTATCTCCAAAGAGCGCAACAGCCCACCTCAAGAAATACAACAGTTTCAGCAAATCGGCAAAATGCTTTGGAACGCGGGCTTGCCAGTGCTCGACGATTTGTTTGCTGATACTTATGGTTGGAAACTCGCCGCTAACGTGCCTAATACGGAGGAAAATTTACGTAAAATGAAAACCGAAAAATACATTGAACTCTTGAAAGAAGCCAAGCCGGGTATTACGATGGTAATCATGCACTGCGCTGCTCCCAGCGACAACTTCAAAGAAATCACCGATTCTTGGCCTACCCGTTACGGTGATTTTTGGGCGATGTTAGACCCTGCCTTAAAAACTTTTATCGAAAAAGAAGGCATCATTCTTACCACTTGGCGCGAAATGCGAGAGCGTAGAGCTAAAGTAAAATAAGATTTCCTAAGTATTTTTTTCAAAACCACAGAGGTGCACAGATACAACAAGGTTCTATTTCCTTGGTATGTATTCTGCCTTCTGTGGTTTTGTTTTGGTAGTATAAATGGGATTCAACAAACGTTATTCTATATTTTTAGATAAAAGTCACCCATTCTCAGAAATTTCATGAGCAATTTTCTAATATTCATCTGCCTGTACTGCCTTTAATCCCAAAAAAGATAGTTTAAGTATGGTTTTTTTTATTTTCGCAAAAACCTTCAAAACCTACAAACTAATTTTTACATGCAGCTAACGATTACCAATCTTTCGAAAACGTATTCCAATGGCGTACAAGCTCTTAAAGACGTTACGCTCACGATTCCTCAAGGAATGTTTGGACTTTTAGGCCCCAACGGTGCGGGGAAAAGCTCCTTAATGCGCACCATTGCTACCCTTCAAGAGGCTGACAGTGGCAGTATTGCGCTCGATGACTTGGATGTTTTACGCCAAAAGGAAGAGGTACGTAAAATTCTAGGATACTTGCCTCAAGAATTTGGGGTATATCCGCGTGTGAGTGCCGAAACCATGCTTGACCACATCGCCGACCTAAAAGGAATTTCGAATCGTGGTGAGCGTAAAGACATCGTTACGGCTCTTTTACAAAAAGTAAACCTCTACGAAGCCCGTAAGAAAAACTTGGGGACGTATTCGGGAGGGATGAAACAACGCTTTGGTATTGCACAGGCGCTTATTGGCAATCCCAAACTCATCATTGTCGATGAACCTACGGCGGGCTTAGACCCTGCCGAACGCAACCGATTTCACAACTTGCTGTCCGAAATTGGCGAAAACACGATTGTGATTCTTTCAACGCACATTGTGGAAGATGTTACCAACCTTTGCTCTCACATGGCTATCATCTGTTTGGGCGAAGTAGTGTCCAAAGGGAATCCAAACGAGTTGGTAAAAAGCCTTGAAGGGAAGGTATTTAAGAAAAGTATTGAGAAACACGAGCTGAACGACTATCGCGAAAACTACCAAGTGATTTCGACTTCCCTGAAAATGGGTAAAACACAAATTAGGGTCATCGCCGACGAGCCACTCGAAGGTTTTGAAGCGGCTACGCCTGATTTAGAAGATGTGTATTTCTCAGAAATCACAGTTCGACAAGGGCTGGCGGTGTAGTTTTTTTTGTCATTCCGACGAAGACCTTTTGTCATTCCGACGGAGGCCCTTTTGTCATTCCGACGGAGGCCCTTTTGTCATTCCGACGGAGGAGGAATCTAAAGCGTCGAATGCTCATTGGAAGGATGTAGACCCCTCCTATCGTCGGGGTGACAAATGGTTTCTTTTGTGCCCCCCGACATTTGCCTTGTGACCCCGAACATTTTCTTTGTCATTCCGACGGAGGAGGAATCTAAATCCATGTCACCTTTTTGCTCTTTATAAATCATGAAAGATCACTCGTATTATGTCTACATTTTAACAAACTATAGTAAGACGGTTCTTTATGTTGGCGTTACAAATAATTTGGTGCGACGATTAGATGAGCATAAGCAGGGTTTAAGCGGATTTACGGCTAAGTACAATTGCTTTTATCTTCTTTACTGGGAGCATCACAAATACGTTTACAACGCTATCGAACGTGAGAAGGAAATAAAAGGTTGGCGGAGGTCAAAGAAAGAAACACTTATCAATGAGTTTAATCCTGAATGGAAATTCTTAAACGATGAAATTCAAGACCAATGAAACCCTTTGTCATTCCGACGGAGCCCTTTTGTCATTCCGACGGAGGAGGAATCTAAAGCGTCGAATGCTCATTGGAAGGATGTAGACCCCTCCTTCGTCGGGGTGACAAAGAAAATGGCGGGGGTGACAAAGAAAATGTCGGGCTGACAAAAGAGCAAGTCAGGTCACAAAGGAGTTTTCTGTCATTCCGACGGAGGAGGAATCTAAAGCGTCGAATAGTACGCGGTGTGGTAGACCCCTCCTTCGTCGGGGTGACAAAAAAAATGGCCGGGGTGACAAAGAAAATATCGGGGGTGACAAAGAAAATGTCGGGCTGACAAAAGAGCAAGTCAGGTCACAAAGAAAAAATATCAAAGAGTAGATTTGTCCAAAAACAGTCAAACACAGCTAAATTTATGTTTTCAACCATACTTTCTTTTGAATTAAAATACCGCTTTAAGCGACCCGCAACTTGGGGCTATTGGGCGGTGATGTTTCTATTTTCGTTGGTACTGGCACTGTTTGGGTCGGTAAGCATCAGCGGTGGTTCGTCCGAAAAAGTATTCATCAACGGCCCTGCTATAGCGGGAGTTTTCATTGCCGTGATGAGTGTATTCGGAATCATGTTAGCTACGGCGGTGATGGGCGTGCCTGTCTATCGCGATATTGAGCACAAAACTCAAAATTATTATTTCAGCTATCCTATTTCAGAAAAAGGCTACCTCATGGGCCGTTTTGTGGGTTCATTCCTGACACTTTTGTTCATTGGTTCAGGAATGATAATCGGGCACTTGTTTGGCTGTTTGATTGGGCAGCTATTCGAGGTTGGCGATAATGCCGAGCGCATTGGCCCTTACAACCTGCTCAATTACCTTTGGCCTTACCTAGTGGTAGGTGTTCCTAATTTATTCTTTGCAGGAAGCCTCTTTTTTAGCTTAGTAGCCTTGACTAAACGCGTATTTGTCACTTATGCGGGCGGGGTAGTTTTGCTCGTGACCTACTTAGTGGCAACTTCGCTAATGGCGGATTTGGACAATAAAGCACTTGCTGCTATTCTTGACCCTTTTGCGTTAGGAGCGCTCGATGATTTGACGCGTTATTGGACAGTTACCGAACAAAATACCCGTTTTTTTCCACTGGAAGGTAATTTCCTTTGGAACCGCTTATTATGGATAGGGGTAGGTCTTGCACCGCTGTTGTATCTGCTGTTCCGTTTTGATTTTCAACGATTCATTGCACCAAAAGCGCAAAAAATCGCCAAAAAGAAGAGCGAAACAATGCCCAATCCACGCTCCTTGGCGGACTTGCCGGTGGCCGAAAAAGCCTACACTACGGGTCGTTATTTGAGACAAATGCTCAGCATGGCCAAAGTAGAGTTTCGGAATATCGTTCGCGACCCCTTCTTTATCGCCATCTTATTAGCAGCGGCGTTGTTTTTGTTTTTAGATAACCAGTATGCAGGAATGATGTTTGGAACAGACTCGTTACCTACTACTTACCTCATGCTGGAGTCCAAAGATAGTACGTTTTATTTTGTGGTAATTATCCTCATTATTTTCATTACGGGGGAAGTGGTTCACCGCGACCGAACGGTCAATTTTCACCTCATTGGCGATGCCTTGCCTTTGCCAAACTGGCTGGTGTACGGCTCTAAGTTTTTGGCCATGATTGGGGTGATGCTGTTTATTCCTGTGGTGGGGATTTTGTGTGGTATTACGTGGCAAACCATCAAAGGGTATTTTGATTATAATTTGCCCTTGTACTTGCAAGGCTACGTAGTGCCTATTTTGCAGTGGACGTTCCTGACCATGATTACGTTTTTGATTCATACCTTGGTCAACAACAAAATGACAGGGCACGTGGTTAATATCGCTTTTTGGGCGGTATTGTACGGCACGCGGGCTTTTTCGGAATACAAATATATGTTGCTGTATTTCAATGCCGTCCCAACTTCGACCTATTCAGACATGAACGGGTTTGGGTTTACCCAAAACACCATGTGGTATTTGTTGTGCTGGGGTGGATTAGCTTCGGTCTTTTTGGTGATTGGAAACCTGTTTTGGTCACGAGGCACGGAAACCAATTTCAAAAACCGTTGGCGCTTGGCCATGCAACGCTTTACGCCTGCTACGGGGGCATTACTTTCGATTTTTACCCTTGTTTGGTTAGGTTCAGCAGGCTTTATTTATTACAACCAAAGTGTGCTAAACAAATACCGTACCGCCGAAGAAGGCCGCAAACAGAGCGCAGAGTACGAAGAAAAATACCGCAAATATTACCTTAAAGCACAACCAAAGGTAACATCGGTGAAAGTTGAGGTAGATTTATTCACCAAAAAACGAATGGTGGACGCCCGTGGCCGATTTGTGATAAAAAACAAACACAATCGTCCGTTGGACTCGCTGATTTTGAACGTGGGAAGTGGTTTTCCTCATTATCGAATGAGTCTAAAAATCGACGGTGTTGAGCCTAAAAAATTGTTGAACGATACTATTCAACGGTTTTATATCTACCAATTACCCAAAAAGTTGATGCCCAATGACTCAGCGGTACTAGAAGTGGTTTCGCACGGGGAATTTAGGGGCTTCCGCAACGGTGGTGAAGAGCAGTTTACCATTACCGACAACGGTACGTTTCTTAATCAAGGCGATTTATTCCCGAGCATTGGATACAGTCAGCAAGCCGAACTTTCGTCGGAGCGGTATCGGAAAAAATATAAACTTCCGATTCGGGAATTTGAAATGCCAAACCGTACTGATTCCACGGGGTTACAGAACTTCCTGTTTACCCAAGAAGGTGACTGGATTACGTTTGAAGGTACGGTTAGTACCGAATCCGACCAAATCGCGATTATGCCCGGCTATTTGCAAAAAGAATGGACAAAAAACGGTCGGAAGTACTTTAATTACCAACAAAATGAGTTCATGGATTTGTTTTTCAACGTAGCGTCGGCGCGTTATGCTGTCCACCGCGAAACGGTTAAAAACTCTGATGGACATGATATTAAAGTGGAGATTTTTCACCATCCTACGCACAACAAAAACATTGCCCACTTTATGAATGGGTTGAAAGATGCGTTACGGTATTGCTCGTCCAATTTCCGCCCGTATCAGTTCCGACAGATGCGTATTTTGGAATTCCCTCGTTATCAGACCTTTGCGCAGTCGTTTCCGAATACCATTATGTACTCCGAAAACTTTGGCTTCTTGGCCGATTTTTCTGACCCTAACAAAACCGATTATGCGTACTACGTGACGGCCCACGAAGTAGCGCATCAGTGGTGGGGGCACCAAGTGATGCCGAGCTTTACGCGTGGAGCCAACAACATCGCCGAGGCATTGGCCGAATACAGCTCGCACATGGTGCTACACCACGCCTACGGCCGCGATGTGATGCAGGAACGCCTCAAATACGCCCTCGACCAGTATTTGCGCGGTCGTGGCACGGAAAACAAAGGCGAACAGCCGCTCATGGACAACGAAAACGGGGCGTACATTTGGTACGGAAAAGGGACGTTGACGTTTTATGCCTTGCAAGACATGGTGGGCGAAAAGCAACTTAACACTTGGCTGAAAGATTACGCCGAACGCACGGCCTTCCGTCAGAAAGCGCCTTTTACGACTACCGACGAATGGTACAACAGTATTTACACCCAGACTCCCGACTCGCTCAAGTATTTTGTGGAGGATTGTATCAAAAAAATCACCTTGTACGAAAACAAGGTGACGGCCGTAGAAGCAACACCGCTGAAAGGCGACCAATACAAAATAAAGCTAACCGTAGAAACCAAAAAGCTGTATTTTGACAAAACGGGCAAGGAAATTGCGCAGGGAAAAACACCGAACTACATCGACATTGGGGTATTTACGGAGGAGTCTAAAAACAAGCTAGGCATGAAGCAAAAAGTGCCACTTTACCTCCAAAAACACAAACTCAGTCCAGGCAAACACACGATTGAGTTAGTGGTAAAAGGCAAGCCCGTCAAAGGCGGCATCGATCCTTATAACAAACTCATCGACCGCATTTCGGATGATAATGTGATGAAAGTGGAGATGCTGTAGAGAAATCGGTCGGCGGGGTTTAATGTTCAAGCCTTTGCCGACCATTTTGGTTATATTTGTAGAGAAATGTAACTATTATCTTATGTATTCAGAATTAGAAATCAAGTTATTCAAACAACGATTTCATGGAGCAGTTAATATAAACGGGATTGATTTTCAGATTCATTATGCTCTTAATATTGCCCTAAATCTGCTCTCGGTAGAAGAACCATTGGGCTCTATTACATTAGAAGGTATTGAAGACCTTGATTTACAGCCTATAAAAGCAGGAAATGTTTATGTACAAGTGAAAACTTCTAATACCTCATGGCATTTATGTCAGCTATCAGAGCCACTTATAAACTTCATATCCCAAAATAAAACCACTGGTACAGAGAATTCATTTCAACTTGTAACAGATTTTGAACAGCGAGAATCAATTAAAAAGCTATTTTCCAAAAATTATTCACTTGCTGAAAAAGCTAATTTGGTAGATGACATTCTCAAATGTAAGCCCCTAAAAGATAAGAGAATTACTCGAACTCAACTTGAAACTGTTATCTTAAACACTGAAATTCAGTCTACTACTAAACAATCTCTGATAGAAGATTCTAAGAGAAAATTTGTTTTGTTGTTAGATATTCATCCAGACGAAGCTGAAAATTTTTTACTGAGTTTCCTGTATAAATTTATTGATTGGTCAGTTGAACGGAAGACAATTACAAAAGCTAATATTCACGATTTCAAAAATAGATTTTCTGAAAATAAAGCGCGAAGTCAAGAATTTGAGGCATATGGCAGTGGGCTTATTGATAGAATTTCTTGGAGAGAAGATAGCTTACCAAAAGAATACTTCGAAGGTAAAAAAACTCGTTTTGGGCATATCGCTCTTGGGTTAGACGTAAGAAGGACTAAATGGCTGAATAAAATTCAAGAAATATTTGGTAAAACAAGAATTTGTGTCATTCGAGAAGCAAGCGGACAGGGAAAATCTACATTAGCGCTGAGATATGCTTATGATTTTTGGAATCATGAATATTCTTTTGCCATAAAGGCGGTTGAAACAGTTGAGCACTCAGAGCAAATTTCAAATTATCTAAAATCCTTATCAGAGTTAGGGCTGCCAGTGAATGTTCTTATTGATGATGTAAACCATACAAAAAGCCACTTCAGCAAAACAATTCAGAACTGTGCAGGTTATCCAATCAATTTTCTAATTACTTCTCGAAATGATGATTTTTATCACTTTGCTGATTCAAGTCTTGTAAATTCAGGCTTAATCTTTCCTATATTTGATATAGATGAAGCAAAGCTAATATTTGAAAAATTTAGAAAGGAAGGTAAAATTCATCATGATGTTATTTCTTCTGATTGGGCTTTTGAGAAAATTAGTTCCCCAAAATGCTTCATTGAGTTCATATTTCTAATTACGCAAGGACAAATGTTAGAAGAACGTTTAGTCGAACAAGTCAGAGTAATTCAAAGGAATAACCAAAATGACAAAATTGACTTTTTAAGGAAAGTTCTATTGGCAGATGCTTGTAAAACTCCCATCAATATCAATCGTTTGATAATCTCAGAGGTGTCAACTATTGATTATCAAACGATTATACAGAGTACTGATAATGAGTTCATTTATTTAGAAGACAGCTATATACGTGGCTATCATTGGGTCAGGACTTCACACTTACTAAGAATATTGCATGATAGCTACTCTAACCCTGCCATTACTGCATTAAAAACTGTTGCACTAATTGAAGATAATCAAAAGCCAGTTTTTCTTGGAAACTTATCTAAAATCCCAGATTTTGATGTAGAGGTTCTCATTGGAAACTTCAATTATATTGCTGATAAAACTGATTTAAAGACCTATTTAGCTTTCCTCAGCGGTATTTTCAAAATAGGTGAATATCTTTTCTTTTTGAGGAATAAAGAGGTTTACCAAGAGGCTTATGATAAATTTAATGAGGGCGTTTTATTCTTATTCAATGCCAAATTTCTACCAACTCAGGGAATAGATCTTTTTAGTTTGTTTGGTGATAATCCCAATTTCAGAGAAGCAAAGGAGTTGAGTGATATGATCACCATTACTCAGAGAGGTTTTTAACATGTCGGTTTGTTCGTGAATTCCAACGAATTTAAATATGAATTTAATGACACAAATTTGGATTTGGTTGGCGAAGTAATGGATTGGTTTTACTGGCTTAAAAAAAGCATTTTAAGCCTAAATCAGATTGAAAAACTTATCGAAAACTCTAAAATATTCGACTTGGATATAAGTTCTTTTAGTTTATTTTCGCAATCACTTTATAGACTTTATCCAGAAAAACATGATAAGTGGTTTACGAAAAATAAAGATAAAATCCTTACAAAGCTGGAAACCCATCTAAAATGTTCTATTTCATTAAGTAGAAATTATGTTAGCATGACTTATTCACAACTTGTCGAAGGTGAGTCACCAAATGAAGCTACTATGAATCGATTAAATACTATCCGTTCCGCCATACCTTTTTGTGAAGTGTACAAAGGGAAACATACTTTCATGTCTATAATGACAAAACTTGTAAAGTTGAAATACAAATATGACCACGATGAGTCAAAAAAAGAAACTCCCGCTGAAAATTTGCATTTTCAAAGTGATGTCGAGAAAAATAGAGTTTTAAATGATATTGTTGAAACTCATTTTAGAGTAAAAACATGGTATGAATTTACCGAATGTTATTATATTTTAAGAAACAATATTATTATCTATTGTGAGGATTTATGTAGAAGGCTAAGTGGCAGTTTTCATAAATTCAAAAATGAAGCACCAGTTATTGCTGAAAGCATATTGCACAGCTACAAAAAAATGCCTATCGAAGTTCAAGAATTGGAAAAACTATTTTCTGATTGTTGTGATTCATTCAATTCGTTTAATAACTTCTTGATCTTGATTATGAAATCAAAAGTCGTTCAAAATGAATACGATATCGAAGCAAAAAGATTAATGTTCATTAACTTCAATAATTATCTTATAAAAATTCCTAAAATGCAGGAGTTTTTCGATAAACTTGGAGAGTTCTCACCAACTTATTTCCATTTCGGAGAATTAAATCAACGAGAAGATAGAGCTTTTAAGAACTTAAAAGAAGTGTTGAAAAAGAATGTTCCAAATAGCATAGATTACTGGAATTTAGACACAATCATAGATTAATAGGGGTGTAACGCCCTCCGAAACTCACTCAATGACAGATTCATTAAGCTCGCCGCTTTGCTCAACGAAATAACCTCTTCGATAGCTGCTCGGTACAATAACTGTGAAAAACGCAATGGTTGCTCTAACCCTGCATATTGACCAGGTTCTTTGCTACGATAGCCTACTTTGTTCATCCAAATCAGAAAACCTTTATACGTCGCTTCATTGATAACCTCAAGGTCACGTAGGCGCTTCAAGATAGCCTGAACCGATATACCATAATAACATTTCTGTTGAAGCAGTTCGGCAAAAGCCAATTTCTTTCGTTTGCTCGAAAATACTTCTATTACACTTTGCTTCGGAAACAATACGGCCCCCGCAAAGCGGTGACAATATCGTTCTACATCAAGCCCTTCGGCAAACCCCAACACGATGTGTGCTAACTCGTGCAAGGCGGTAAATCGTTTGCGGAAGGCATCGTCGTTGGCATTAAGTACCACCACGAGTCGCCCATTGGCTTCGGCACTAAATCCTTGAAAGCCGTCAGTGGCATTGACCTCCAATACTTTAATTCCTTTTTGTTCGAGCATTTCAATCACACTCGGAATAGGTTTGGTGCCTAACTCCCATTGCTCGCGTAGGGAATCCGCGGCCTTTTCCACGTCTTCTTCGTTACGAATGAGAATGCCAGTAAGTGGATTTTCAAACGAAATGTGCGCATCCATCAGTTCTTCAAGTTCAAAATAACGTGCGAACCGATCTTTGGCAGTTTCGTTGATAGCCGTAGCTTCAGTTTTACTTAGTTTAACTTTTTTTCGATACTCTAATTTGTCAAACTGAACGTGGTTATCTCTGAAAAAGAAATCCAAACGAACATTCAAAGCTTTGGCTAAATCCAGTAGCGTGTCGGCTTCGGGTTTAGATTTGCCTTGTTCAAACTGGTGAATGGCCTGCTTGCTAATGCGATTGTCCATTTTATCGGCCAACTCTTGCAACGATAACCCTGCCATTTTGCGGGCAGTAGTTAGTCTTTCGGCAAGATATATGATTGGCGCGTCCATTTGAATTGCAATTATTTACTTGACAAAAGTAAAAGAAAAAATATTTTTTGTCAAGTGAGAAGTTCTAAATAAGAATTTTCGAAACTCAATACACTTATTGAGTCACTAATCCTCCCAAAATTTGATACACCATCTCCATTCATTATATTATCCTTAAAAATCCCCCTCATTCCAACCAAAAAGCCGCTGTGATGAACAGCGGCTTTTTGGTTAAAAAATTATAAATCAATAATTTACAAAATCAATCCAGCGCGTTTGAGCATTGCTTCGGGCTTGGGCTCACGACCACGGAAACGCTTATAAAGTACCATTGGCTTCTCACTCCCTCCTCTTGAAAGTACGTTTTCGCGGAACGAAGTAGCTACTTCTTGGTTGAAAATACCTTTTTCTTTGAACAACTCAAAAGCGTCAGCGTCTAACACTTCCGACCATTTGTAGCTATAATAGCCCGCAGAGTAGCCGCCCGCAAAAATGTGACTAAACGCAGTACTCACGCTTATCCCTTCTACTTTTGGATAAATTTGAGCACCTACGTCGGCTTTTTCCTCAATTTGCGCTACCGATTCGCCATTGGGTACGTTGCTGTGCCAAGCCATGTCAATCATTCCCAATCCTATTTGGCGTAGATTGGCTAGGCCCGCCATAAAGTTAGAACTAGCGCGGATTTTTTCGATGTATTCTTGGGGAATCACTTCGCCCGTTTGATAGTGTTTTGCAAACATCCGAAGTACTTCGGGCTCTTCCGCAAAGTTTTCCATGATTTGACTAGGAAGTTCTACAAAGTCCCACGCTACGCTTGTACCTGAGGTGGTTTGGTATTTGCCTTTAGCAAGCATCCCATGAAGGGCATGACCAAACTCGTGAAACAAGGTAGTGACTTCATTAAAAGACAACAATGAAGGCTTGGTATCGGTAGGACGTGAGAAATTACAGACATTGACCACGTGAGGACGATATTCAACGCCATTTTCTATCCATTGGTCTTGGACGCTGTTGTTCCACGCACCCGCACGCTTGCCCGCACGAGGGAAATAATCGCCGTACCATACCGCCAAAAACTTGCCATCTTTGTCAAAAACCTCATAAGCTTTCACTTCAGGGTGCCAGCCAGGGATGTTTTTGTTTTCTTTGAAACTAATACCGTATAGTTTGTTGGTCAGAGCAAAGATTCCGTCCAATACATTTTCGAGTTTGAAGTATGGTTTCAACAACTCATCGTTGATCGCGTATTTTTCTTTTTTCAGTTTCTCTGAATAGTACGAAACATCCCAACGCTGCAATTTATCTTCGGCGAATCCATTTTTCTTTGCGTAAGCCGTCAATTCGGCTAGTTCACGGGCAGCGGCAGGTTCGGCGTATTTTTTGACGTCATTCAAAAAATTGTTGACAATCTGCTTGCTGTTGGCCATACGCTCTTCCAAGATGTAATCGGCCCAAGTAGCGTAGCCGAGTAGCTTTGCTTTTTCATAACGAAGCTTTACAATTTGGGCGATGTTGTCTTTGTTATCGTTTTTGCTACCGTTGAATCCACGTCCGTTATAAGCCAAGAAAAGTTGTTTGCGTAAGTCGCGGTTGTCGGCGTACTGCATAAAAGGTCCGTAGCTTGGAGCATGTAGCGTAAACACCCAACCTTCTTTATTGAGACGTTTGGCAGCGGCCTTTGCAGCTTCTTTCACAAAATCGGGCAACCCTGCAAGGTCTTTTTCGTCGGTTACTACGAGCGAATATTCGTTGGTTTCGGCGAGGTTGTTTTCAGAAAATTTGATCGACAATTGCGACAATTCTTTGTTGATACCACGCAGTTTTTCTTTGTCAGCGGCGTTGAGATTGGCACCATTACGGGCAAAGCTTTTGTAGGTTTTTTCCAAAAGCATTGCACTTTCTGTATCAAGTTTGAGCTTATCGCGTTGATCCCACACTGCTTTTACACGCGCAAAAAGCTTGTCGTTGAGCGTAATATCATTGCCATATTCGGTAAGTAGCGGGGAGGCTTCGCGTACTGTTTTCTGGATTTCGGGGTTGGTTTCAGCCCCATTCAAATGAAACAATATCGAACTGGCTTTGCCTACATTTTCGCCACCTTGCTCCAGCGCAATGATGGTATTTTCGAAAGTAGGTTTGGCTTTGTTGTCAACAATCGCATCAATTTCTTTCTTTCCTTGCGCCATTGCTTCTTTCAAAGCTGGCAAAAAATGTTCGGGTTTGATTTTGTCATAAGGGGCCGTTTGATGGGGGGTATCAAAGGGCTGTAAAAGTGGGTTTGAACTCATGTTACTGGTGTTTTGTGCAACGGCCATGCTACTGCTCAGCAGCAAGCCAAAAAATAGAGATTTGGTTTTCATGGGATGAAAGAACGGTTAGTTTTTAATGAAGTGGCAAGTTAATACTTGTATTCCAAAAATTCCTCCCCCAATTGAGGGGAGAGTATTTACCAAAACGGAAACAAATCTAAGCTAATTCCCTAACAATCAAGAATCTTCTTTCAAAACATAACCCATTCCAGATTTGGTGTGAATAAGTTTGGTTTCAAAATCGCGGTCAATTTTTTTACGTAAAAAATTGATATAAACCTCCACCACGTTTGTGCCGCTGTCGAAATTCATATCCCATACTTTTTCGGCAATGTCGGTTTTGGATACCACTCGGCCTTTGTTACGAATCAGGTATTCGAGCAAAGCCAACTCCTTGGGAGTGAGGTCAATAGTATGTCCTGCGCGTATTACGGTTTTGGTATCAGGGTTGATTTCAAGATCGGCGATGCGAAGCAAGTTGCCACTCACGTTTTCGCCATCAGATTGAGAGCGTTTCAAAAACACATTGACCCTTGCCAGAAGTTCTCTGAAATCAAAGGGCTTTACGATATAGTCGTCGGCGCCTACATTGAAGCCTTCGATTTTATCATCTGCTTCGCCCAGAGCGGTTAGCATCAAAATCGGCACGTTGGGGTCGCGCTGCCGAATATTTTTACATACCTCATAGCCATTCATGGAGGGCAAGTTGATATCCAAAATCACTAAATCGAAGTGATGAGCAGCGGCAATTTTGCTACCTATCAGTCCATCATAGGCTACCTCGGTATCGTATCCTTTTTCGCGCAAGCCTTTACTGATGTTTTGAGCAATGCGTGAGTCATCCTCTACAATTAGGATTTTTTTTATTTCGCTGTTCATCAATTAGGCTGTCATATATTAGTTAACAATCCACTTTATTTTTTATTTACAAAAACGCCCGACTTAGTATCGTCCATCCTTCTATAGAGAATTCATTTGACCTCACAATAGTTTCCGTACATTCTACATCCTTTAGCATTTTTTATACGGTAAATATAACGAGTTTTGTCAGAAATTAGTTGTTTTGAAGTCATTCCTCAAACGCTCCACAATATGCAATTACACGTTATAGACGCAGGGCATTTCAAACTCGACGGCGGCGCGATGTTTGGTGTAGTACCCAAAACCATTTGGAATCGAATGATTCCTGCCGACGAAAACAATCTTTGTAGCTGGGATATGCGGTGTTTGCTCATTGAAGACGGCAATCGTCTAATGCTAGTAGATACCGGTATGGGCAACAAACAAGACCCCAAATGGCAGGCTTACTACTACCGCCACGGCGAAGGAGATTTGGTAAAATCAATACAGAAAGCAGGCTTTGGAGTAGACCAAGTTACGGATGTTATTTTTTCGCATTTACATTTTGACCACTGCGGGGGTGGGGTCGAATGGAAAGCCGACCGTTCGGGCTACCAAACTACTTTCCCCACAGCTCAGTATTGGACACACTCGGACCACTGGAACACTGCTAATTTTCCAAACGCTCGCGAAAAAGCTACTTTTTTCAAGGAAAATATTTTACCGATTCAGGAGGCAGGACAGCTTCGATTTTCGGACCAAATTGAAAATCCTTTTGGCTCCCACGTTACCCCTATTTACGTAGATGGGCATACCGAAAAAATGACCATGCTCAAAATAGCCTACAAAGGTCAAACGGTGGTGTTTATGGCAGATACGATTCCGTCGCACGCGCATCTGCCACTGCCTTATGTGATGGGCTATGATGTAAGACCGCTCGAAACGATGAAAGAAAAAGAAACACTTTTAAAAGAAGCCTTGGAACATAACTATCTGCTCTTTTTTGACCATGACCCACTCTTTGACTGCTGCACGGTAGAAATAACCGAAAAAGGGATTAGAGCCAAAGACAAAGGGTTGTTGCGAGATTTTATATAAAAAAATTCCCTCTCCTTGCAGGGAGGGAATTTTTTTAAACTAATTTTTAAGAGATACCTATTGTTGTTCAAACTCGCCGACAGCTCTGAGTTCTACATCTTCACCCACTACGGCGGCGGGCATACCACCTACACCAAAGTCAGTGCGTTTGATAGTACCTGTGATTTTGAAACCTGCTTTGGGCTTCTGAGTGCGCATATTTTTGCCCATACCAAGGAGCGTCATCTCCAAAGTCACAGGTTTGGTAACGCCTTTTAAGGTCAAGTCGCCCGTTAGTTTGTATTTTTTAGCATCTACTTTTGAAATAGAAGTGCTTTTAAAAGTCAGTTTTGGATGTTTCTCTACGTCAAATCCACTCGCACCTTTGAGGTCTTTGTCGCGATTTTCGTTATCGGTATTAAGGCTATTGACATCAGCCGATACTTCAAAAACGGCATCCGAAAAATCTTCTTTGGAAGATTTGATAGTAGCATCAAAAGTTTTGAAGTTGCCATCTACTTCCGAAATCATCAAGTGCGTTACCGTAAAGCCTAATTTCGAGTGAGCCTTATCGACATTCCAAGTTTGCGCAAAAGAGGCAAATGACACCAAAAAGGCCGCTACAAAAGTGATTTTTTTCATTGGTTATACAGGTTTTGTGATAAAATAGGAAAAAATTGTAATGTGCAAATCAAGCACAATATACGTTTTATCTTCTCGACAAATCGACTATTTCACAAAATACCTCTGCCATTTGCCAAAATAAAGGTGTAGTTACATTTATTTTTAGCGCGACATTCTCATCGCAATACCTTGATCGCGGAGGTATGTTTTAAGGACAGGAATATCGATTTCTTTGAAATGGAAAATACTTGCCGCCAAACCAGCATCTGCATATCCTGCCGTAAAAACATCATAGAAATGAGCCATTGTACCTGCTCCACCCGAAGCAATCACGGGAATATTGGCCGCTGACGAAATCGCCGCAGTGAGCTCTAAGGCAAAACCATTTTTGGTACCATCGGTGTCCATCGATGTTAGTAAAATCTCGCCAGCGCCTCTTTCTTCTACTTCTTTGGCCCAAGCCAAGGTGCGGAGTTCGGTAGGTTTGCGGCCACCATGTGTATGCACAATGTCAATCATTTCTTCGCCATTTTCGGTCTGAACAGCGATACGGCGTGTATCTATTGCCACCACAATACACTGACTTCCAAACTCTAACGCCAACTCATTGATAAGACCGGGATTGCGTACTGCGGCCGAATTGATAGAGACTTTATCAGCTCCTGCATTGAGCAAGGCCGATACATCGGCTTTAGAAGAGATACCCCCTCCTACGGTAAAGGGGATATTGATGGTATGCGCCACCCGACGAACCAACTCCAAAAGTGTGCTACGCCCCTCAACCGTGGCCGTAATATCCAAAAACACCAATTCGTCGGCACCTTGTTCGGCATAGATAGCGGCAAGCTCTACGGCGTCGCCGGCATCGCGGAGGTTCACAAAATTAACGCCTTTGACGGTGCGTCCATCTTTTACATCCAAACAAGGGATGATACGTTTTGTAAGCATAAGGGTACTTAATATTTCGTAAAGTTTACTTTTTCCATCATCCGTTCGGGGCGAGCCAAAGCCGTAAACCCATACTGCTCATACAGCCCGTGGGCATCGGCTGTAGCCAACGACCATTTCCTAAATCCCTGAAATTCGGGGGTTTGATTAAAGATACAATCCATTAGCCATTTCGATAGCCCTTGTCCACGGTATGCTTCCAGCACAAATACATCTGCCAAATAGCCATAGGTCGCAAAATCAGTCACCACCCGCGCAAAGCCAATTTGATGCTCCCCTTCATAGACGCCATACACCACCGAATTTTGTATCGAACGCTCAATCACAGCGCGGGGAATGTTTTCGGCCCAGTACGACTGCGATGAGAGATAATTGTGAATCAAATCAATGTCTAACTTTGATTTGTCGGTAGAAATCAAAAAGGGTTCTTTTGAAAACTCATAGAGGAAAGAATCGAGCAAAGACATGGTTTGGTGAACATAATGATACCGCAAAGAACTGAAAAAAAGGTGGTATTCCCCAACGGGCTTACTTGTCAATTTTTCTTTGTAATCTCTGTCTTAATTTTGGCTTAATGACTCTTTCCTTTGTCCAAAATTCTGCACAAAACGCCCGTAAGGGGCTTTGCAAGTTTGGTAAGGTTTTTTTGAAAGACGAGCCGCACAGCCCATGTGTGTAAAAGTAGAATCTAACATAGCCCGACGGTGAGGCGGAGAATTGATCCATTCATCAACCGCGTATTGAGCAAATTTTTCATAGGTATAAGGGTAAAAAAGATGTTTGGAATCACAATCCATGTACTCAAAACTACCGTCTCTTTTGCGGCGACAGCAATACTGCTCAGGGGTATCTATTACTTGGTATTGGCCTATGTTTTCGGATTTTCGTGGAAACTCCCACGTATGAAAACCTACTCTTTCATTGAGTGTAGCAAGGGCTGGACTGTAAGGATGATTGTGTCCATAAAAGTCCATCTGAATCATATCTTTCGCAAAATTTTGGGCAGATAGATGCAGTCCCACCGCATAACTTAGGGGTTTTAAGCCTCTATTTATCCGTTCTTGATTTGTCAAATGAAAAATCGTAGCATCAAGAAGCTCATAGTCGGGCTCGTAGACATTGATGGGCTGTTGCAAAACACGCAAACGAACAAACTCTTCCGAAGAAAGCCGATGATAATCCAAAGGTTTGGATTGAAAAGCACTTTCAATAAAAATGAGAAGTAAAAAAACAATCATCCGACCCATGGCTATACTGTATTTTTTTACATATAAAATCTAAAAATAATCAATTTTCGTCAATAAAAACATTTTATAAAAACCCCTGATGATGGTAAAACAAGCAAAAATCTTTGAAGGTTTTTGTGACATCAAAAAAACGTAATCTACTGACAATCAAAAAACACCTTATAATTATAGTCATTTTTAGGTTATCAAATCACTTTTCAAACACTGAGCTTGGCTTTTTGTGGTAACTTTGCACCTTCAAAAGTGAAGGCTTGTTTTGGAATCAATATTTAGAAGCCCCGAAAGTATCAATCATTTCTGAAATTCATTGATTACCAACGCTTTTCTAAAGAAAAGCCATTCTCAAACAATCCAACAAAAACAACCAATATTTACAAAACTTCATGTCAGTAAGAGTTCGTTTTGCTCCTAGTCCTACCGGCCCTCTTCATATTGGAGGGGTTCGTACGGCTTTATACAATTATTTGTTTGCCCGCAAAAATGGCGGCAAGATGCTTCTTCGCATCGAAGATACCGACCAAAACCGCTACGTACCAGGCGCCGAAGCCTATATTTTGGAAGCCTTGGCCTGGATAGGTATCCAAATCGACGAAGGACAAGGCGTAGGCGGCCCCCACGCCCCTTATCGTCAGTCTGAGCGTAAAGAGATGTATCGCCAATACGCCGAACAACTCATAGCGGCAGGCAAGGCTTATTATGCTTTTGATACCGCCGACGAAATCGAAGCCATGCGCAAACGCCTCGAAGAGGCAGGAGCTGATGCCGCCCAATACAACGCCATCACGCGTCTTCAAATGACAAATTCGCTCACATTGTCGGCTGAGGAAGTACAACAACGCATTGCCAAGGGCGACCCTTACGTAATTAGGATCAAAATCGACCCCAAACAAGAAATTCGTTTCAAAGACATCATTCGCGAGTGGGTATCGGTACATGCTTCTACGCTGGACGATAAAGTGCTTCTTAAATCAGACGGTATGCCTACCTACCATTTGGCCAATATCGTAGATGACCATTTGATGGAAATCACGCACGTTATCAGAGGAGAAGAGTGGCTTCCGTCGGCACCATTGCACGTGTTGATGTACCAATATTTTGGCTGGAAAGCCCCCCAATTTGCGCATTTGCCGCTTTTGCTCAAGCCCGAAGGCAATGGCAAACTCTCCAAACGAGATGCCGATTTGGGTGGATTTCCGATATTTCCGCTCCAATGGACCGACCCCAATACGGGTATAGTGGCTAGAGGCTTCCGCGAAGATGGCTACCTCAAAGATGCCGTTGTGAACTTCTTGGCTTTTTTAGGCTGGAATCCCGGCACCGACCAAGAGCTATTTAGCATGGACCAACTCATCGAAGCCTTTTCGCTAGAGCGTATCCATAAAGCAGGGGCACGTTTTGATATTACCAAAGCCAAGTGGTTTAATCAGCAATACCTAAAAGCCACTTCCAACGAAGCATTGGGTGAAATCCTCCAAAGCAGTGGCCAATGGCCCGCAGATACTTCCTTGGATTTAGACAAAGTGGTGGCCCTCATGAAAGACCGCGTCACTTTCCCGCAGGAAATTTTGAGCGAAGCCGCGTTTTTGTTTACGCCTCCTGCTACTTACGAAGAAGCCGTGGCAACTAGCAAATGGAATGCTGATGCCCAAAAGGCCGTTGCGGCTTACATAGAAGACCTTAAAATATTTGAAGGTGATTTCTTAGCAGAATCTGCCAAGGCAATTTGGGCCGCTGCGGCAGAGCGTGTAGGGGTGAAGATGGGCAAGGTAATGCAAGCCTTGCGCTTGGCCGTAACAGGCGCTGGACATGGTCCAGATTTGATGCTTACTATGGAAATTTTAGGAAAACAAGAAGTCATCACTCGCTTGGAAAAAGCACTAGCCACTTTATCATAATCATCATATGCTTACCAATTACCACAGTCACAGCCATTATTGTGACGGCAAAGGTTCGTTGGAAGAACAAGTACAAGGCGCGATAGCTCAGGGGCTTCGCGCCTTTGGGTTTTCGTCGCATTGCCCCGTTTGGTTCGACAATCAATGGAGCATGAAAGCCGAGCGCCTACCCCAATACCTGGCCGAAACCCAAGCCCTCAAACTCAAATACGCCGACCAAATCGAGCTTTATCAAGGGCTTGAAGTCGATTTTATCCCCAATGACCCCGGTCTACAACCCCTTGGCCCCAGTCATTTTCCGACGCTTGACTACTGCGTAGGTTCGGTTCACTACGTAGGTCTTAATCAGTTTGGGCAGCCTTGGGAAATAGACGGTAGCTCGGTGGAGTTTTTAGCTTGTCTCGACAGCTTGTATCATTCAGATATTCAGTCGGTTATTAAAAAATATTACGGCATCATCCGACAAATGGTCGAAACCGACCCACCACAAGTAGTGGGGCATTTGGACAAAATCAAAATGCACAATGAAGCGCGATTGTTGTTTGAAGAAACAGAAGCATGGTACGTAGAAGAAGTAGAACAAACGCTTCAAACGATTCAAAAGGCGGGATTGATTGTGGAAATCAACACCCGTGGCAATTACAAACGCGGCCTAGATCTATACCCTTCGGGCTGGATTATCAAACGAATGAAAGACTTAAATATCCCTATTTGTATCAACTCCGATAGCCATCGTCCAGAGGAAATTACGGCTTCTTATTCCTTGGCATTCGCCACGGCCAAAGAAGCAGGCTATGAAGAAATGCGGGTATTGTTGGGAGGAAAATGGCAAAATGTGGGCCTCTAGCGCAGTTTTAGTGCCCAAAGGAGTATTGAATAGTGTAGGTTTTGCCCTCATCTTTAAAAGTTTCCATTACTTTCAATGAAGTAGCACTCAGTTCTTGAATACTCCAAACAAAATTGTTGTTGCTCTTCCCATCCTTTCCCTGCTCGATGATTCTAATGGAAGCTTCTTGATTTTCAAATTTCCAAGTTCCTTGGGCATAAATCTGCGAATCTCCAATGTTGCATATGGTAGCGCCTTCGTCGTGGGTAAATTTGCTCCCTACCGAAAACACCCAAATATCATCGCGCCAACACTCGGGAGTCCTCGTAAAATAATCATCTCCGATCAAAACCCCTATGCTAAAAATATCATAAGAAGGCGAAATAGTGCCTCCTACCCATTTCCATTTTTGGGAAGTCAACAGTTCAATTTTTGAAGGAATCGGCGCTTCTTTCTGACACGAAAGCAGCGACAGTAAGCAAATAAGTATGAGTAAATTTTTCTTCATGTTGGTAAAGGTTCAGATGGTGTTATCAATCTCCTACTCCTTCTACTTCACACTAAAACCACCTCATAGTCAATCATCTTCAAACAAATCTAGGTTTTTATTTGGAGGATTACAATGAGGTGGTCAAAGAAAAATCAGTCGTCTTCGCCCAGTTCAAAAATAGCTTCTACGGGCTTGGCAAAATAGCGCGCAATTTTGAGCGCCAACACCGCCGACGGAACGTATTTATTGGCTTCGATGGCATTGATGGTCTGCCGCGATACGCCTACGGCGGCGGCTAAATCAGCTTGCGTAATCCGCTTGATGGCACGCTCTACGTGAATCGTATTTTTCATGCGGCAGTCCTCCTTTCTTCCAAATAAGGCTTCACGTACACTATCCAGTGAAAACGCGCCAAAAATACCAACGGAGCCGTGAGCATATTCCACGACAATACCACATAAAATGCCAACCCATACGACAACCACACCGACAGAAAAAACGCGGCTAAGTGTACATAAAATGCCCAAAGCAGGGATTCGAGCCGTACTTTCATAATCCACTCGTCATCGGTACGCTCGCGTGAGAAGGCCACAAAGAAAAAACCAATCGCCGTCAAAGCCATCAAAATTTCGCCTGCCAAGTCGTTGGTAGGGCCGTCCAAAAACTCACTCAAGCTACCTTTTTCTGCCACTCTAATGGTAGTCCACGCCGACAAAAAATGATCCCCAGAAAAAAAACTAAGCGCAGAGCTTACTTCTAACATACCTAAAATAGTCAAAATCAATGCGGGTGCAAAGATAAGCCATCCGAGGCGTTTGAAACGATTGGGCAAAAGTAATTTGGTATCCATAGCTGTTAATAGGTTGATTTTAATTTTCGATTCAAATGTAAAACAAACTTTACATTTAAGCAAACATTTTTTACATTAAGTCAAAAATAAAAGCGCGCTGTAAAATTTACAGCGCGCTTGCTAGGGTGGGTTGTCGAGAATTTATTGATTGAAAAGCACCTCCTTTATTATTCGGCTTCTGCTTCTCCCGCCGCACCCGGATAAGTGACCTTAGCAATCTCTTGGTCAATCGTATAACGACCGATACCTTCTTCGCCAATCACATCAAACAATTCGACCTGACGGCGAGCGATGTATTCTTCTTCGATTTGCTCTTTCACAAACCACTGCATGAAGTTTTCGGTAGCATAGTCGTCATGACGGCGAGTCAATCCAACGATGCGGCTGATTGACTGTGAAACAGCGATTTCTTGCTCCAAAGCCGTTTCGAACACACTACGGAAAGTGGGGTATTCTTGGGGGATATTAGTCACTTCGGGAGTGATAGCTACGCCACCCATATCGCTAATATATTTGAATATTTTGAGCATGTGCCCACGCTCTTCTTCGGCTTGGGTGAAGAAAAAATCGGCACTGTTTGAGTAGCCATTACGGTCCAACCAAGCCGCCATCGCCAAGTATTTAGAAGAAGACTCTGCTTCCATTTTTACTTGGGCATTGAGGGCGATTTGCAATTCTTCTTTGAGGGAAGTCCGAAGACGCATCAGATCTTTCATCGTATCGTTAAATTTTTGTTTTCTACATTGATTATTCAACAATATTACAATCTTCGGGCCAATATTGTTCTATTTCTGGGGGTTTCGACCAAAATTTGGAATGAGTCTGAATTTGCATATTCGACTCGTGTATCTGTATTTAGCATGAAGCCACAAATACTTAGAAAGGTACATAAGAATTCTGCTTGACTTAGAAGATACGTTGGAAAATGGAACTGTATCGCTTGAGATTTAGCTCAAAAACTTACTTTTACCATGAAAATCCAAAGTTTAATTTTTGATTTTCATGGAGCTGATTACGTCCTAAAAAGGATTTGTAATTGCTCAGGTCAATGAAAGCTACCGAGTAGAACCGAGTATTTTAGTACAGTGTTAGCTAAGTTTCTTTAAATTTTACCCGCTGATTGGCGCAGATTGAAATCGCAGACAAACGCAGATTATTGGCTTTATGCCCCCTTTTTTCAGCGAAAATCTGCGTTTGTATTATTCAGCGCACCTCTGCGAGCAAAAAATAAAACTATTGACTTAACAATGTATTTAGTTTACGCTTTAGAGGCATTTTTAAATGATTTTTTACCGCAATTGCTAGTAACTGCCTAACAAAAAGTTTAAAACCGCCCCTGATAGGATAGTTTCTTACCAAATGCACCCTGCATCCGGGGAGCCCACTTTAATGAGCATGAATTGACTTATTCTACCCATTATATCAAATCTTCCAAACATCTTTATTATTTTAGATTCCTTTTCACGGCTAACTCTATATTTTTAGCGACATTACCACTATTTTCTTCAAAAACACTGTAATAATTAAGTCTAAAAGTCGGGTTTAGTCCGTGGTGAATTGGCCTAACATCTAGCATAACATCGTGTAGCGCTCTTTTAGCATTCGCACCACCAATGAAATTAAAGTCTTTTCTTACATTGTTTCTCTGATAACTATCTGCTATTTTAGAATTAACATGACATAAAGATTTATAAAGATTCAAATCAAAGTTTAGGCGCAAGCTATCTGGATACAAATTTAAAGTTTTCAGACGATGACTCGAAAACTTAAAAAAATCATCATAAACAAAAAGACAATTATATTTACCTGGCAAATAGCCATCATAAGGAATATTGGTAGGCTGTGCTTTTGACAGGGTCCAATTTAACATAATAGCAGACTCTCCAATTAAATTTTCTTCATATAATGTATCCATCAAGAACATTCTATTAACACACCAATTAAAATATTGATTCTTTTTAGAAGTAACTCCAAGTATCTCTTCTAAAATTTTCACCACTAATTGCCGTTGATCCATAGAAAACATTTATAAATTTCAATGATGTTATAAACCTAGACTGTAGAGACCTCTAACTTAGGGATAATATAATCTAAACGAGCACAAATCAGTATTCCGCACATCTACTTTAACAAAGCTATTCAAAAATTTTCAGTTGCTCACTAAATCCATTTCTGCTTGTGGCACTATATATCACGTCACAAGCAGAAATCAACCACTAATGAACCATGAAAACTGTAACAGTTCTAAAATCAATCTTTTTAGGGGTTCTTTTTTCCCTAACGAATTGCCAAGCAGACAAAACAGACCCTGAATATCCTGGCTATATTAAGGGTAAACATAACGGGGAGGACTGGTTAAGACCTAAAATAAAAATTAGCTACTTACACTATTGTAGCCCTGCCAAAGAAAAAATCGGGTTTTCTGTTGCTGCTAATACTTCTTTTTCATATTTAGATGAATGGGTAAGTATTTACCATATTCCTACTAAATCAGGTATATATACAGTCGAAAACAATGACTTCAAACAGAATTGTAGTCAAGTAGTTGCCAACAATAGTTGGGTCAACATTGATGTATCATTAGCCGACTATAAAGTTTATAAAACCCCAACCAAATATAATCAAGTTACAATTTCCAAAATTGATACAGTTGCCAATACAGTAGAAGGTAGTTTTGAGTTGTTTTTTATAGCTACCAAAAAAGATCGTCCAGTTTTCCCCGATACCATACAGCTAAGTGGCACGTTTCAGTCTCCTATTTCTCTTCCGTACAAGTGATTATTATATTTACCCACAAGACTGGGACAAATAGCGCAATTTAAAACGTAGAATTGACTTTGATTGTTTTTAGAAGAAAAAACTAATGGCTTTGCTAAAATTATCAAACAACTGCAACGTTAATTTTAATTAAAAAAACCTTAATACTCAACTGACAAAAGCCATGAAAATGTACATCAAGTATGCCATTTTAGCAGCAATATTCCTACTATTCAGTTGCCATCAAGAACCTACTTTTAAGTTTGATTTTTCAGATTATGATGGAGAAATTGAGGGGATGCGTAACGGGAAAAAATGGGAAAAACCCAAATTGAAAACCACTTACATGAGCTACTGTAGCCCATTAAAAAACACAATAGGGCTTTACTTCATTACTAATACGTCTTTTACTGATTATCTGGAATGGTTAGATATCATACACATACCTACTAAAGTAGGAACTTACTTAATTGAAAAAGAGGATAACAAACGTAACTGTAACACAGTGTCTTCTATTTGTAATTGGATGCACTATGACCAAAGGGATGCGACCTATGATGTTGTTGAAATCAATCACAAACCCAATCAAGTAACCATCACATCGGTTGACACCGTCGCCAATACAATCAGAGGGCATTTTAACGTATCGTTGGTAGTAAGCTATAAATATTACAAGGTTTTTCCTGATAATATACAAGTAAGTGGATCGTTTCGCTCTCCTATTTCTTCGCTTTAAAGATAATATCCACCATTTTGTAAAATACCATCACAATCTAGGTTCATTCTTTTTTTCACAGAAAGCCCTATATAAGCCTAGATAGGGCCGCTTTTCTACCTTTACCTACTGCCTTCCAAAGCCCATGCTTTCTACTTAGCCTAAAATTTTAAGGTAGATAGTGAGGGTTATTGGCATTTAGTAGCAGATAGTGTCATTCGTCAAATTTCCCAATCAACTTATTTGTCAAGTGAAATTTTCAAAAACCTTCCTTTTCATTTTGGCTTTTGTAAGTCAGCAGTCCATCGCCCAAAACACCGCCAAACCTTGGACGTATTGGTGGTGGATGGGCAGTACCGTCACCGAAAGCGATATTACGTGGCAGCTCGAAAATTTTGCCAAAGCAGGGCTGGGTGGCGTACATATCATTCCTATTTATGGGGTCAAAGGACTCGAACAGCAGGCAATTCCTTTCCTGAGCCCGCGTTGGATGCAAGTACTCACGCATACCATCCGCGAAGGCAAACGCCTTGGATTGGGGGTAGATATGACCACGGGTACGGGATGGCCCTTTGGCGGCCCCAACGTAACACCTGACTTGGCGGCTAAAAAATGGCAGTATACCAACGGCAAATTTGAAAGCGTACTTACCAAGCAGGCCGTCAAACGCGCCGCGCCGGGTGGTGCAGGACTCGTACTTGACCCTTTTCTCGAAAATGCAATCCCCCGTTATGTTCAGCGGTTTGATTCAGCTTTTGCAACCATCAAAGAACTCCCCCGTGCCATGTACAACGACTCTTACGAAGTGTATGGGGCCAACTGGACTACCGATTTTTTGGAACAATTCCGAAAACGTCGTGGCTATGATTTGCAAAACCAATGGGCGGCCTTTACTGATACGACCACCGCTTTGGTCAAAATCGATTATCATCAAACACTTGCGGAGCTTTTACACGAAAATTACGCCAAAAAATGGACAGATTGGTCGCGCACCAAAGGCTTCTTGACGCGCTATCAAGCACACGGCTCCCCCGGAAACTTACTAGACCTCTATGCCGAAGCCGACATTCCCGAAACCGAGTCTTTTGGCAGTAGTCAGCTGCTTATCAAGGGATTGCGAGTAGATGAGCAATACGAAGTAGATCGCTACGGTACGCCCAACGCCTTGGCGATGAAATTTGCGAGTTCGGCGGCTCACCTTACGGGCAAAAAATGGGTGAGCTCGGAAAGTACCACTTGGCTTGCCAATCATTTCAAGGTATCGCTTTCGCAAATCAAACCGCAAATTGACGAACTTTTTACGGCGGGTATCAATCATGTCTTTTACCACGGTACTACTTACACCCCTAAAAATGAAGCCTATCCAGGGTGGCTTTTTTATGCTTCTACCAACTACGGCGTACATTCTCATTTTTGGAAACACTATCCCTTGTTAAACAAATACATCGAGCGGTGCCAAGAAATTCTGCAAAACACCCAACCCGACAACGACCTTTTGGTGTATTTTCCTATTCATGATTTGTGGGCCACCAAAGCCCGCGCAAGCGGAGGTATCCACCTTTTGGAAGTACATCATGTGGATAAGTGGCTACTCAAACTACCTTTTGGACAACTGAGCGATTGGCTTTGGAAAAATGGCTTTTCTTTTGATTTTATTTCTGACAATCAGCTTCAAAAATGGAATCCTTCTGCTCCTTCCAAATACAAAACTATCCTTGTGCCTGCCACTACCTACCTGCCCGAAACCACCCTTGTGCGTCTTCAGGCGTTGGCACAAGCAGGTGTAAAGGTGGTGTTTATGGAACATTTACCGATGCAACCTACCGGCTTTTTGCAACAGACCCAAAGGAATGAAATCTTTCAAAAAAATCTGAAAAATTGGACACAAAATGCACCTTCGATAGTACCCACTTTTGATAATCTTGAAAAAACACTTTCTTCTTTGAATATCAAACAAGAACAATGGGCAAAAAATGGCTTACGCTATATTCGCAAAACTGAAAATGGGAAAGTGGTTTATTTTATTGCCAACCAAAACCAAACCTTTGAAGAAGGCTGGATTACCCTTGCTAGTGCGGCCAAAGGCGTGAATCTTTATAATCCTTTGACCCATGAATCGCGGCCTTTGCCTACCCAAACAGTAGCAGGCAAAACCCAAGTATATCTGCGCCTTCTTTCGGGAGAATCTTGTTTTTTGAGACTTAATGATACTCCCAGCTCTACCACGGCCACCTCCCCTCGCCTACCTGTGCCTTCGTTTGGCTTAGATGGAAAATGGAAGATTGAGTTTTTGGAAGGAAGGCCTTATCTTCCTAAAGCAGCGGTCATGGACAAACCCACCTCTTGGGCTTCCCTTTCCGATTCGGCGAGTTATTTTTCGGGGACTGCCCGCTATTCATTAACTTTTAATTTACCCCCCAACTTTCCGCTAAATCGCAAATTTGTACTTGATTTGGGAGACGTTCGCGAAGTAGCAGACGTAACTATCAATGGTAAAAAAATCGGGACGGCTTGGTGCTTACCGTTTAGGTTAGCAATCCCTGCTAACACGCTCAAAACCAACAAAAACACCCTCCAAATAGAAGTCACAAATTTGGCGGCCAACTATATGCGCTTAAGGGATACTCAAAAACCTGATTGGAAAAAATTCCAAGAAATCAACATGGTAGATATTCAATATAAGCCTTTTGACGCTTCCAAATGGCAAGCTATGCCATCAGGGCTATTGAATGATATTAAACTCGAAGCCGCCAAAGATTAATCAATTTTTAATTGGCTTTTGCAACGAACATTCGCAATCCAGCGTAAGTTTACATAGAATAGATAATCGTATTCGTTTTTATGGCTGTTAGAGAGAGAAATCGCTGTTGGTATTGCCGACAGCGATTTTTTATTGTAGTCTTCACAAGGCTTATTCCTTAGAATTTTTGTAAATTATGTGACTTCTTAGCGTTCTTTGCGTTTCAAAACTATGGATACCACAGCGCATGAGTTTCACAATGGCCAATACACTTCTTAGCAAAGAAAACATTCTCAAACAATATTTCGGGTATGATACTTTCCGCCCTCTCCAAGCCGAAATCATCGATTGGGTTTCGGCGGGCAATGATTGCATGGTCTTGATGCCCACCGGTGGCGGAAAATCAGTCTGCTATCAAGTCCCGGCCATGATGAAAGAGGGCATCACGCTCGTAGTATCGCCATTGATAGCACTCATGAAAGACCAAGTGCAAGCCCTCCGCGCCAATGGTATCGAAGCCGCCTACCTAAACAGTACGCTTACCACCGCCGAACAATACGCTATTGAGCGGCAATGCCATGCAGGAGCTATCAAACTGCTCTATATTGCCCCCGAAAAACTCCTATCGGCAAGTTCGTTGGATTTTGTGAGAGCCCTCAAGATTAACCTTGTGGCCGTCGATGAGTCACATTGTGTCTCCGTGTGGGGGCATGATTTCCGACCCGAATATACCCAACTTCATATTCTCAAAGCAGCTTTTCCGGAAGTGCCGATGATTGCCCTCACCGCCACCGCCGACCGCGTGACGCGCCGAGATGTACTCAAGCAATTGGGAATCCCTGAAGCAAGAATTTTTGAGGCTTCTTTTGACCGCCCTAATTTATCACTCAATGTATTGCCAGGTCGTAATCGCCTGAAAATCATTGAGCAATTTATCAGCGATCATCCCAATCAATCGGGTATCATTTATTGTTTGGCCCGTAAAACGACCGAAGATATTGCCCAAAAACTCCGCGCAAAAGGCATCAATGCGCGATATTATCACGCCAAAATGCCCGCCGACGAGCGCTCGCAAGTACAAGACGCGTTTATCAAAGATGATGTGCAAATCATGGTGGCTACGATTGCTTTTGGTATGGGAATTGACAAATCCAACGTGCGCTGGATTATGCACTACAATATGCCCGGGAATGTCGAGAGTTTTTACCAAGAAATCGGGCGGGCAGGACGCGACGGCCTCCGCGCCGATACACTGCTTTTTTACAGCTTTGCCGACTGGATGATGCGCCGCGAAATGATTGAAAATTCGGAACTTCCCGCTCACCTCAAAGATATTCAGTTTGCCAAACTCGACCGAATGAAACAATACGCCGAGGCCGACCACTGCCGCCGTCGTATTTTACTCAGCTACTTCAACGAAGCCGTTGACAAAGACTGCGGTAATTGTGACGTTTGTCGCAACCCTCGTTCTAAATTTGACGCGACGGTTTCGGCCCAAAAAGCGCTTTCGGCCATTGCCCGCACTGACCAAAAAATCGCGATGGGCTTGCTGATAGATGTGCTTCGTGGTTCGCACAACCGCAATGTGACCGAGCGCGGCTACGACCGCATCAAGACTTTTGGCGTAGGCCGCGACCTACGCGCCGAAGAATGGGCCGAATACCTCACCCAAATGCTGAATTCGGGGATTATGGATATTGCATACGACGAAGCCCACGCCCTCAAACTCAACGACCTATCTTGGCAAGTGCTACGCAACGAACGGAAGGTACAATTGGTAAGGTTTGAATCGTACGAAGAAAAACGCAAACGCCAAGAAGAACAGGCCGAACCTGTGAAGACGAAGAAAGAGACAATCAGAGATGAGCTTTTTGAGCGCCTACGCAAGGTAAGAAAACGGTTGGCCGAACAAGAAAATGTCCCTCCTTTCGTAGTGTTTTCGGATGCGACACTGGCCGATATGGCCGAAAAACGCCCCATTAATCGCATTCAGATGCTACAAGTATCGGGCGTGGGTGAGGCTAAATTTGCGCACTATGGCGCTGATTTTATCAATGAGATTTTGGAATATGCTCGCTCCAAAACCCAACCCGGTACACGTGTAGTGAGTGGCATGACTTACATCGAAACGCTGGATTTGTACAAACAAGGGCTTACGCCAAGTCAGATTGCACAACGCCGCAATTTGAATGAACTGACGATTTTTTCGCATTTGGCCAAATTGTACGAAGACGGCAACGAGATTGACCTCTGGCAATACCTCACCAAAAGCGAATATCGGGCTATTAGGGAAGCTGCCCAACATCTTCAAATTACTCAAGGCGCGGCTCTTAAGCCCCTTTTTGAGCATTTAGAAGAAGTTTATGAATATTATAAACTCCGTATCGCGCTTGCTATTTGGGGTAAGGAAAATTAAAGTATTCATTTTAACCACGGAGAAACGCCCCCTGTACTTTTTCAGCTTCTCCGTGGTTAAAAATTTTCATTCTCTAATTCCCAGTAAATTCAGCATAAAAGCGTACTCAAGCGCAACGTCTTTTAGACGTTTAAAACGACCTGAGGCCCCTCCATGCCCTGCTTCCATATCGCAGTGAAACAATAGTTGATTGGCGTCGGTTTTGAGTTCACGTAGCTTGGCCACCCATTTGGCCGGTTCCCAATACTGCACTTGCGAATCATGTAATCCCGTAGTGATGAGCATATTGGGATAAGGCTGAGAGGTTACATTATCGTAAGGGCTGTAGGATTTCATGTAGTCATAATACACTTTTTCGTTAGGATTTCCCCACTCTTCATACTCGCCCGTAGTAAGCGGAATACTATCATCGAGCATGGTAGTGACTACATCCACAAAAGGCACCTGCGCTACGATTCCTTTGTACAACTGCGGGGCCATATTGGTCACCGCTCCCATAAGCAGCCCTCCCGCACTACCTCCCATCGCAAAAAGCCCTTCGGACGAAGTCCATTTTTCTTGAATGAGAAACAAAGAGCAATCTACAAAATCGTTGAAAGTGTTCTTTTTATGAAGCATTTTACCATTGTCGTACCAAGCGCGTCCCATCTCATGCCCTCCTCTGATGTGACAAATTGCAAAAGCAAAACCGCGATTTAACAAGCTCAATCGCCCTGCACTAAAACTCGGATCCATGGAGTATCCATAGGAACCATACGAATACTGAAGCAAAGGCTCCGTACCATTTTTTTGGAAACCTTTTTTATAAACGATAGAGATAGGAACCAGCACGCCATCACGCGCAGGCGCAAAAAGGCGTTCGGTTTGGTAATCCTCTTTGTTGAAGCCTCCCAACACCTCTTGCTGCTTTAGCAACAGCCTCTCTCCTGTATTCATGTCATAGTCAAAAGTACTATTGGGTGTTGTGAGTGATGTATAGCCATACCTCAGAATATGCGTATCAAAATCAGGATTCGTACTTACATAAGCTGTATAAGCAGGCTCTCCAAAATTGAGATAATGCTCTTTTTGAGTCACTTGGTCGATGATACGGATGTGAAGCAAGCCCATTTCTCTCTCTTGAAGTACCAAATGCCGCTTAAATACCTCAATCCCTTCCAAATACACTTGCGCACGGTGAGGAATGAGTTCTTGCCATTTCGCTACATCAGCCGCCCAAGCTTCGGCTACAGTCATGAGTTTAAAATTAGAAGCCCCGTCAAGGTTGGTTCTGACAAAAAATTGCTCTCCCAAGTGCTCAACAAAGTATTCATGACCACGTTGGCGAGGCAAAAAAGGCTCAAACTTACCTTCTGGTTCGTCGGCTTTCAGCAGGTTGTATTCGGTAGTGAGGCCATTTTGGTCAGATACGATAGCGATATATTTTTTGGATTTCATCCGAAACAAACTCAGATAAAACTGATCGTCGGCCTCTTCATACATCAGCACATCTTCGTGAGTATCAGTTCCCAAACGATGCTTCCATACTTGATAACCCAGCAGCGTTTCGACGTCTTTCTTGATATAAAAAACCGTTTCGTTATCGGCTGCCCAAGCGTAGTTGCCACCTTCGGTATCAGGAATGGCGTCAGGATAAATTTCTCCCGTTTTAAGATTTTTGAATTTCAAGGTATACATCCGACGGCTTACAGTATCTTCACCAAAAGCCGCAATCTCTTCATTATCAGACACCTCAGGAAAAGTAGCACTGTAGTAAGTATGACCTTCGGCAAGTTGGTTGAGATTGAGCATGATTTCCTCGGCGGCTTCTAGCGTCTCTAATTTACGACAATAAATAGGATACTCACCGCCCTGCTCATACCGATAATAATAGTAGTAATTACCGATTTTGAAAGGTACCGATTCGTCTTGTTCTTTGATACGGCCTTTCATTTCCTCAAATAGTTTTTCCCTAAACTCTTTAACAGGTGCTAGTACAGCCTCTGTATAAGCATTTTCGGCATTTAAGTAATCTATCACTTCGGGGTTTTCGCGCTCACGTAGCCAATAATAATCGTCGGTTCGGAGGTCATTGTGTAAGTCAAACGTGTGGGGATATTTCGTAGCTTTGGGGGGTGTCAATTCCATAAATTCAATATTCGTTTTTGGATTATCTAAAGGTGTTTCAAAATTGAAAAGTACAATTTCTTTTTGTAAAAAAGCACATCTGTATGATTACAAACATCAATGCTTTAGATTTGAACGGTACTTATAGTTATGCTGATTACCTCAAATGGAGATTTGAAGAGCAGGTCGAACTCATCAAAGGAAAAATTTACTTGATGTCTCCCACTCCCAAAACTGCGCACCAATGGGTGTCGGGACAACTGTCGTATTTGATACGTAAATACCTAGAAAATAGCCCCTGTAGTATATTTGAAGCCCCTTTTGATGTACGCTTACCGATTGGAAGTGAAAAAAATCCTGCAAAAATCTATACAGTTGTTCAGCCTGATATTTGTGTGATTTGTGATGAAACCAAACTAGACGAAGACGGCTGTCTTGGCCCACCAGATTTGATAGTCGAGATTACGTTGCGCTCAACTATCAAAAAGGATTTCAACGAAAAATTTAACTGGTACGAAAAAGCCGGCGTTCGGGAATATTGGATTGCAATTCCGAGCGAAAAAACCATCCAAGTTTATTATCTCCACGACGGGCAGTATCAGTTGGGTGGCATTTATGACCAATCTCCCGCTCAGTCAGTTATTTTTGAAGGATTTGAAGCACCTCTTGAAAAAATTTTCAGATAGTTTCTTCATCTCTAAACCAGCCTGCATACATAACGTAGTTGTTAGCAGTACGCATAAACACTTCGGCCAAATCGGGGGTTACATCTTTCAAATATTTGGCTGGATTGCCCGCCCATACCGTACCCTGAGGCACTACTTTTCCTTGGGTAATCACCGCCCCCGCCGCGATAATCGAACCCGTACCGATATGCGCTCCATCCATGATGATGGCACCCATACCCACGAGCACTTTATCTTCAATCGTACAGCCGTGCACAATGGCATTGTGAGCAATCGAGACATGATTGCCGATGATAGTTTTAGACCTTTGGTAAGTACAGTGAATCACCGCTCCATCTTGAATATTGACATAATCGCCCATCTGAATAGTATTGACATCGCCCCGCACCACGGCGTTGAACCATACTGTACAATAATCCCCCATGATTACTTCGCCAACCAGGGTGGCGTTGTCGGCAAACCAACAATGAGGACCATATTGGGGAGCAATCCCGTGCACAGGTTTAATGAGAGCCATATGAGCGTCGATTTTGAAGAAGTTTAAGTCAACCTATTTGCCACAAAGATAATAGTCCCGTTGTGTTATTTCCGTTTCCTGTTTGTTTTTGACGGTTTTAGATTTTAAAAATTGGCGTTTATTCACCAACTTTATTGTTTTGACAAAAAAATCACATGCAAAAGTTATTGCGCTCAAAAGCTCGCATTTTTACCGTCGTCATTATCGTACTTATTGTATGTTCTTATATAATGCGGTGGTATGTTTTTCGGATTCCTTGGCGCTCCAATCTTTTCTTTGCCTCAGTTTCAGGAACCGTAATGACGCTTTCATGGGTATTTTTTAGCAAAATACATCGATTTTTTGATACCTTTTTTCCGTATGAGCGTGGCATCATTGCACGCATGATTCCACAAGTATTGCTTACTTTTATTTTTGTGCTAGTCATTTCTCAATTAAGTATCAATTGGGCCATCAACTTTTTTCCAATGGATGGTATTATTGCACAACAATACACCGATTTGGCCAAAATGGCGGGTTATTTTGCCCAATTTTTGGTTGTCGTTCTTATCAATGTCTTACATCTTTCAGATTATTTATTTCATAAATGGCGCGAAAACGCCACGCGTGCCATTCATCTGGAAAAAGAAAAAGCACAGGTTCAATTTGACAATTTAAAAAATCAGCTCAATCCTCATTTTTTATTTAATAGCCTTACCTCTTTAGATAGCCTTATTCAAGAAAATCCTGAGTTGGCCCGACAGTTTTTACAGCAACTTTCCAAGGTATTTAGGTACGTTTTACAACACAAAGACAAAGGACTGGTGCCGCTTTATACCGAACTTGACTTCATCAAAAATTACGTTTTTTTGCTGCATACGCGTTTTGAAAATCATCTAACAATCGACTTCCACATTCCAGAAGAAAGCCTCGACAAAAAAATAGCCCCAGTAACGCTGCAAATTTTGGTGGAGAATGCCCTCAAACATAACATCATAAGCCAAGAGCGACCACTTCATATTCACATTTGTGCAGATGATACTTTTTTGAAAGTCGAAAACAATTTCCAACCCAAAAAACAGGTCGAAACTTCTAACCGACAGGGTTTACACAATCTCAAAACTCTATACAGTTTTTTGATTGATACTCCTTTTAAAACCATTGAACACAATGGCAAATTTGTGGCTTATGTACCACTTATTAGCCAATAATTCTGCCATACTATGACCATTTTAATTCTTGAAGATGAGCCACTTGTAGCCAAAAACCTTGAAAAACTTGTCCAACAACTCCTTCCCCAAGCCCTCATACAAGGCCCTTTGGCAAGCATTGAAACTACCCTCTCTTGGTTTAAAACACACCCTGAGCCAGATCTTATCTTATCTGATATTCAGCTCGCCGATGGTGTGAGCTTTGATGTTTTTCAAGAATTAAGCCTTTCATGCCCTATCATTTTTACTACCGCCTATGACGAATACGCCATCCGAGCTTTCAAGCTCAATAGCATTGATTATTTGCTAAAACCCATTGATAAAAACGACCTTAAATGCGCTTTTGAAAAATTTAGTCGTTGGCAGCAAAATTCTCCTACTGAGCTTTTCTCGGAGCAATTACGAAATTTGCTTCATGATTTAGAAAACCGTAATGTTCGGCAATACAAACATCGCTTTACGGCACATCATCAGCGTGCAGTAGTAGCTGTCGTCGATACTCGCATCGCTTATTTTGTGAGAGAAGAAGTAATATGGCTAGTCACCACTGAAAATCAGCGCCTTATCACCGATTATGCTTCTTTGGACGAAGTAGAAGATATGCTCGACCCAGCGCAGTTTATTAGAGCTAATCGCCAATATATCGTGCGGAAAGATGCCATCGAAAGCTATCGCACGCATTATATGGGCAAAATCGAACTCACCCTTATCATCCCTGCCAAGGAAGAGATTGTAATTAGCAAAGATAAGGCGGCCCAATTTCGCACGTGGTTTGAAGTTTAAAATGTGTTTTTGCTTCGGAAAGCTGCCTCATTTGGGTTAAATTTGCGTTATGGAAAAAAATGCTAAAATATACGTAGCGGGTCATCGGGGCATGGTCGGCTCAGCACTTGTACGGCGATTGCAGTCGGAAGGATATGAAAATATCATCGTTCGGACTTCTCGTGAGCTAGATTTGCGAAATCAGCAAGCAGTCACTGAGTTTTTTGAAGCGGAGCGTCCTGAATATGTGTTTTTAGCAGCTGCTAAAGTGGGGGGTATCATGGCTAACAATATCTATAGAGCAGAGTTTTTGTATGATAACCTCCAAATCCAAAACAACGTCATTCATAATGCCTATGCCACCGGCACCAAAAAATTGATGTTTTTGGGATCTTCTTGTATTTACCCCAAAATGGCACCTCAGCCTCTCAAAGAAGATTATTTACTAACTGGCCCTTTAGAATATACCAATGAGCCTTACGCTATTGCCAAAATCACGGGCATCAAAATGTGTGAGTCTTATCGTAAACAATACGGCTGCGATTTTATATCGGTAATGCCCACCAATCTCTACGGTCCCAACGACAACTATGATCTCAACAATTCGCATGTTTTGCCGGCAATGATTCGGAAATTTCATGAGGCCAAAACTGAAGGAAAGCCTTTTGTTGAGCTTTGGGGCACAGGCTCACCGCTGCGCGAATTTCTCCATGCCGACGATTTGGCGGATGCTTGCGTTTATTTGATGAAAAATTACGACGGCGAGCAGTTTGTCAATATTGGAGTAGGGGAAGATATTTCTATCAAAAGCCTAGCCGAGCTTATCAAAGAAACAGTAGGATATGGAGGGCAAATCCACTGGAATACCGATAAGCCCGACGGCACTCCTCGTAAGCTCATGGATGTGGCGCGTTTGCATGAAATGGGCTGGAAACACAAATACAGCCTCGAAGAAGGCATCAAAATAACCTACCAAGATTTCTTATCAAAAATGACGGAATATTCGGTGTAGAGACGTTGCATGCAACGTCTCTACGGGTGACGGTGACGGCGATTAGGATAAAACATTCACTACGTCGTCAATAGATTTGGCATCGGGGAAGAAGGAAAGCATCCGCGTCAAAACACCTTCAATGATAGCATCAGGGCAAGAAGCACCACATGTAAGCATGATAGTTACTTGGTCTTTTTGAGGAATAAAATTTTCGGTGATTTCTTCTTTTTTTCGATGCAAATTATAATGTTTAATAATATTTCGGTCTAGTATTTTATTGGCTGATTCAATAAAATAGGTAGGAAGTTTTTGTTCACAAAGCTCCACAATGTGAGAAGTATTGGAGCTATTGTAGCCGCCTGCCACCAATACAAAATCAGCCTCATGTTCAAGTAATGCATACGTAGCATCCTGATTATCGTTGGTAGCGTAGCAAAGTGTATCACGGGTATTGGCAAAACGGTCTTCTACTTCATGGGGTGCCAATTGGTAGTGTTTAATCATTACCCCTTTTAGATAATCAGCTATTCCCTGAGTATCAGAGGCTAGCATAGTGGTTTGATTTACTACACCAATACGCTGTAAATCTTGCTCAGGGTCAAACCCTACCGAATACTGTCCGCTAAATTCTTCATAAAAATCCTCTTTTTGTCCTTCGCCTACAATATAGCGTGCCAAGCGCTCGGCTTGTTTCATATTTTTTACTACTATCGTAGGTGCATTTTCTTTACTGTGTGAAAAAGTAGCGCGCGTCTCTTCATGTAACGGTTTGCCGTGTACGACAATCGTATAATTTTTTTGTCCAATTTGCGCGGCTCTATTCCATACTTTCTCCACAAAAGGGCAAGTAGTATCATACTGATAAGCATCTATCCCAAGCAGTTGTAGGCGATTTTGAATCTCAATCGTAGTTCCAAAAGCCGGAACAATCACCACATCGTCGGGTTTGAGTTCTTCCCAAGGAATAATCTGCCGACCTGTTGTTTCCATCAAAAACCGAATTCCTTTTTCATGCAAATCCCGATTTACGTCGGGGTTATGAATCATTTCGCTTAACAAAAAAATACGTTTGCCGGGGTTTTCAGCAATCGCCTTGTAGGCAATTTCTATAGCATTTTCAACCCCATAACAAAAGCCAAAATGACGCGCAATCAGAAATTTGACAGGACCAAAATCAAGCACAGTCGGCGAAAAATCGCGTTTGAGTTTATCGTTTTTCCGACGAAACTCTTTGATAGGTCCAATGATATGGCTTCGGTAAAATGATGGAATGTGGAAGGTCTTCATGCCGTGAGAGCAGGATTACGCGTTCTAGATGGATAATATAAAATGGGTTGCTCTATCGCATCACAAAATTACGACGAACGTATATATAACACGCTACTCTAACGCATTGTTTCGATAATTTATTAAAATACCTGCTCATTTACTTTGTTTTGCGTGATAGGGTTAAACTGATAGGTGTAGCATTTCCCGTCTTTTTGCGCCTCTACCACCCTATATCCTCGATAATCTACCCCCCAACTACCGCCAAAATGCCCATCAAAAAAAGCAGGTTTTGAAGTTGATTTTCCGCTGTCTATGGCGTGGTCGTGTCCATGAAACATCGCTCTCAAATTAGGATATTTGGAAATAGTGCTTTCCAGTTGTGGACAAGTAGTACCGTGCTCTGACCACATCTTGGCGGGAATATGCATAAATAAAAACACATTTTCTTTCTTCGAAAAACGCGCTAGTTCTTTATCTATCCACTCAATATTAGGACACAGATATTCGCCTTTTTCATTAGAAGTGTCTGCCAAAACAATGGCATTTTTGCCGATTTCTACCGAGTGATCAAGACTATACCCCCACGTATTTTTCCACTGCTCAGGCGTAACGTGGTCATGATTGCCACGGGTCACATAATAGGCAAATCCGAGACGGTCAAGTGCTTGCTTGACTTCGGGCAAAAATTTTACATCATCATGAAACAAATCTCCGTTGAAAACCACAAAATCAAGTCCTCGTTCGAGGCGTTCTTTTTGGAGATTTGCGACGATTGCTTCATAAAATGACTTATAATCCGTTTTGGGCTGACCATAATGCCCATCTGAAGCTACCGCAAAACGAAGCTTGGAAGAAGATCGGGCAAGCCGCTGACAGCCAAAAGCCAACAAGCCCACCGAAAGATGTAAAAATTTGCGACGACCTAACATGAAGTGTTTTGTTAAATTCTTCTCAAAGAAACGGTTTTACGCGCAATTTTTGGTGCGGAAGTTTGTTAACAAAACAAAAAAATTAGTCATTCCAAATTTCCCAAGCCTTTTCGGCTTGCAGATGTAGCATAGGCAAGCCGTTGTGAGTATGTGCTCCGTTCTGTTTTCCTCTTTGTAAAAAAAGCGTCTCAGCGGGGTTATATACCAAATCATACAAAAGATGATTTTCTCCTACATATTGATACGGAATAGCGGGGCATTCATCCACTTTCGGATAAGTCCCCACGGGCGAAGTATTTATAATCAGACGATAGGTTGCCATTATTTCGGGCGTAAGTTGGTCATATCCTAGCGTCGTACTTGCTGATTGACGAGATACAATTTGATACTCAATCCCTACATCTGTCAAAGCAGTCAAAACAGCTTTGGCCGCACCGCCATTGCCCAACACCAATGCTTTGAGCGACGTAGCCTGTAGCTGCAAGCCCGAAAGCCATTGTTCCAAAGAAAGCCTAAAACCATAATAATCGGTATTAAATCCTTTCAATCGGCCATCGGGCAAGATTTTGATCGTGTTTACGGCCCCAATCCGCGCCGCCGAAGCCTCATCTAATTCATCCAAAAATGGGATTACATTTTGTTTATGAGGAATCGTCACGTTCAAGCCCACTAAAGTGGGATGAGCCGCAATGAGTGCGGGAAAATTATGATAGTCGGGCAATTCAAGTAGCTCATATTTGCTCTCGGCAATACCTTCTTTTTCAAATTTTTCGGTAAAATATTTTTTAGAAAACGAATGGGTCAAAGGATAACCTATCAGGGCAAATAATCTCATGGTTTACTAATAACAATCTTTTTGGTTTGCTTAAATTCTTTGGACAAAACCTGCAAATAGTAGGTTCCGATGGCTAAATTCCTAAAATCAAATTGTACTTGTGTATTAAGAGAAGGAAGTTCTGCCGTACTTACTACTTTTCCAGTCACATCATACACCACAACCGTAGCATCTTTCAAATTTTCGAGCGTCTCCACAATCACTTTACCGTCAAAAGAAGGATTAGGATAAACACCCAATCCCGTACTTGAGGCATCAATCTCAAACGCATAAGCAGTGGATATTTTGGAAACGCAAGTCAAGGTAGAGCTATGCTGAACCGACGAAAAAACCGTATAGCTACCCACTTGCCCTGTTTTGAGATAAGGCTGTGTATCTCCAATATTCTGGTTGTTTACTTTCCATGTATAAGTAGCTGTGGGAGTGATATTATCCACTTGGAGACTATACACACCTACCTTTGCAATGACAGGTGTGGCGGGTAAAGTCTTTACATCTACCCGTACCGAGCTAGAAAATGGTGATTGACAACCAATTTCATCTCTGAGTCTAGCGGCATAATTGCCCGACTGCTTGGCAATAATCCGCGCTGCTTCTTCGCTGGTATTCCAGATTACTTGCAGAGGAGCATCTACCCGCAATGCTACTTGGTCACCGTCACAAAAAGTAGTTCGCCCCTCAGCTATCACCGTAGGTGCGTTAGGCAAAGGATTTACTTTGATAAAAATAGGCTCAGAAGCAGCAGAAGCACAGCCAAACTGATTACGTACTACTACCGTATAATTACCCTGTACATTGACAGATATACTCTTGGTATTGCCCTGATTAGACCACTGATAAGCACTAGCATCGGTGGCGGTAAGTGTAACAGTCTTATCGGCACAAATAGCCGTAGGGCCTGTAGCAGTGATAGTAGGACGATCGGGAATTGGATTGACCACAATCTGTACCGCTTGTGAAGCAGGTGAGGTGCAGCCTGTTCGGGGTTCGAAAACGGTAGCACTTACCTGCCCCGCCGAAAACACCGTGATACTTCTTCCTCGGCCTCCATTGCTCCAATTAAACACTTCTCCTGGCGAAGTAATAGTGAGTACCGTATTATCAAACATACAGAAGGTAGTAGGCTTTTCGTTGGTTATAGTGGGTGCTGCGGGCAAAGGGTGGACTGTCACCACAAACGCATCCGAAACCGACCGACAACCATTATCATCAACGTAGCTTACGTTATAATTTCCTCCTTTGGTAGCTACTATGCTTTGGGTTGTCTGAAAACTACTCCAGTTGATTCCCCTATCATAATTTGTAGACAAGGTCACCTGCCCCCCGTCACAAAAGGTAGTAGGGCCTTGCGCTGTGATGATTGGTTTGGCTGGAAGGGGATTGACTCTTAATGAGATTACATTGGAAGGCAATGACTGACATTGGTTGGCATCCACCGTTCTGACCGAATACTGACTACTGATATTGACCGTTACACTTCGAGTATTTTGACCATTACTCCAAATATAACCTGACTGCTCGGAAGAAGTAAGTGTTACAACTTCATTTTCACAAATCACTGGGTTTCGGTCGACTGTAATAGTAGGTGCTGCTGGCAATGGATTGACTTTGACATTTACCACCTCAGAGGTAGCCGAGGTACAACCATTGGCGTCAGTGACTGTAAGCGAAAAATCCCCCGGTTTGGAAATAGTGAGGCGTCTTGATTTTTCGCCATTGTTCCAATTATAAATCGCAGAACTACTAGCAGCCAAAACAGTGTAGTCACCTTCGCAAAAAGTAGTAGGCCGTTCGCGCGTGATGATTGGAGTACTTGGGAGAGGATTTACGGTAACGGTAATATTATTAGAAATTCCGTCACAGCCATTAGCATCTCTAAAGCGCACATTGTAAGTACCCGAACTACTGATTTCAACATCTTTAGTTTGCTGTCCAGTGCTCCAGATATTTCCTGAAGCATAATTGGACGAAAGAAGTACCTTTCCTCCTTCGCAGAAAGTAGTATTTCCAGAAGCCGAAATACTCGGTGCAGCAGGGGGGCTGTTTACTTGTACACTCAAACTAGTAGGTTCCGAAATACAACCTTGCGCATCTAGGACTCTTACTTCATAGTTTCCGGTGTTTCGCGCCACCACATTCCGACCTCTATCGCCTGTAGACCAACGGTATTCGGCGGCTTCGGTGGCTGTAAGCGTGACTTCCCCCCCTTGACAAAAAGTAGTTGCTCCCGAAGGCGAAATAGTCGGTTTTGCGGGGGGAGCACCCGTAAAAGAAGTAACCGTAATACTCGCTTGGGCAGAGCAGCCATATAAGTTTTTGGTAGAGACTGTATAAGTTCCCGAAGAGTTCACCTCTAAGCGTTGATTAGTAGACCCTGTATTCCATTGATTATTAGAAGGATTACTAGAAATAAGGGTCACACTACTACCTTGACAAAGTGGCAATTTGCCATCTACTTGGATATTTACAGCCGCACTTTGGATATCATTGGGGACATTGATTTGGGGCGTGAAATATACATTCCCAGCTCCATCTCGTATGGTAGCTTGATAATTGCCTGGCCCAAAATTGACCGATGATCCCTGTGCTCCGTTGTTCCATTGTACCGAAGTAAACACACCCTGCACATTGATATTGAGCTGATTGCCACTCACACAGCTCACCGAGAAGCTAGGGTAATTTCCTGTTTGAGGAAAACACGAATTAAAAAAGTTATCATCCAAAGAGTTGCTCCAAGCATTGGCTAAATCTGATAAGCCTTGATTTTGAAAATGAAACCCATCGGGGCGAGGGACTTGGATTCCGTCAGTATTAGGGCCAAAAAACACCGCATGAGTATTTGTCACTAGCTCATTTTGTCCATTGATAACTTCTTGATTACTTCCTTTTGAATTATAATAAGATACTCTCGAAATCACCCATCCGATGTCCCTACCAAAATGCTGACGGGATTTGCTGATTATGTTTTGAAGGTTGTTCCGGTAAGTTCCAGCAGAAGTATTGAGCTGATTATCAGCCTCTCCTTGGTGCCACAGCACCGCCCTTAACCCTGTAGTACTTGCATAATAGTTGAGCGCCATCCGAAGATTTCCGTAAGGCTGCCCTATGGGATAAGAGTCATTGACATAAATACTATTGGTGATTCCGCCATCTACGGTTTCACTCCAGTTTTTGGAGGCTGTTCCTTCCCAAGCTGCATTATAAAACAAAATAGGGACATTTAGCCGACTTGCTAGGATATCCCCTAAGCGTCCCCAACACCACGCAGAAAGACCTCTAGGACCAATGTCGCTATTGTCTCCCATTCTCACAAAATTGGGCTGGGGAAAGCTGTTATTTTGATTGGTTACGTTACGATAATTAACACAATTGACGCGGTCGTCGCCTGTCCCGGGGGCTCCGTAATTATAAAACCCTTGGGCATTGGATTGGCCTGCCACCAAAAACACCTCTCCTACACCCACCCTTTGAAGCTCGGCAGTACTGATGACATTGTTATTGAATATTCCACGTACTTGCAATTCATACCATCCGCCTCTTACCTGAATTTTACCTGAATAAAATCCCCCTTGAGGGGCATTTTGAAGCACACGCCAGTCGGTTTGTTCGCCTTGGCCAGCGCTCATTGGTACCACCCTGACTTCTACTCTATCTATATTTTGAGAATATTGTCCTGTAACAAAAATGGTACCGTTGCCGCCATTATCACGCTGAAATACAATTCTACTCGTAGGGAAAGTAATGTTGATTTGCCCCCAAACGGCTAAAGGAAAAAGAAGGCAACCTAAACTACGCAAAAAAGGAAGAAAGTAATTGTTCAATTTCATTTGTAATTATTTTGGTGGAATATATTATCATTTTAATAATAGGCATCACAAACCATACCAACTCCATTTCCCAAAACTTCCTTCGCCTTTAACTATGAGGGAGTTAGCTATTCAGTGTTTTCCAAATCAAATCTTTTAGTTCATTGATTCCTTCTTGGGTTACCGACGATGTAAATACGTAAGGCACCTCCGAAGGTATTTTTTTCAACACCTCTTTTTTTGTTTCTTCATCTACCAAATCCCCTTTGGAGATAGCCAACAGATGAGCTTTATCGAGTAATGTCGCATCATACACTTCAAGCTCGTGAAGGAGCGTGCGATATTCTTTTCCGACGTCTTCGCTCGTGGCAGGTATCAAAAACAACAAAATAGAGTTGCGTTCAATATGCCTCAAAAACCTCAACCCTAAGCCCTTACCTTGCGACGCGCCCTCAATAATTCCGGGTATATCGGCCATCACAAACGATTTAAAATCGCGATAAGACACAACACCCAAGTTAGGCACAAGCGTCGTAAAGGGATAATCGGCGATTTCGGGACGCGCTGCCGAAACTGTCGACAGCAGCGTAGATTTACCAGCATTCGGAAAACCTACCAGACCTACATCGGCCAAAAGTTTCAACTCCAACACCACCCACTCTTCTAGCCCACCTTCGCCCGGCTGAGCATGAAGGGGCGTTTGATTGGTGGACGATTTGAAATGATGATTTCCCAATCCTCCGCGACCACCTTTCAACAAAATCACTTCTTGACCAGCTTCAGTTACTTCCGCCAAAATCTCACCTGTTTCGGAATGCTTGGCTACTGTGCCTAGGGGTACTTCTATTATGACGTCATTTCCTTGCTTTCCGTTGCAACGGGCGCCGCTTCCAGCTTGACCATTTTCGGCTTTGATGTGTTTTTGATATTTCAAGTGTAGTAATGTCCACAATTGAGGATTTGCTTTTAATATAACGTGCCCCCCCCGTCCTCCGTCACCTCCATCGGGGCCGCCTTTATCTACAAATTTTTCACGACGAAAGTGTACAGATCCTGCGCCTCCAGCTCCTGAACGGCAATTTATTTTTACGTAATCTATAAAGTTTGAACTAGCCATATTGATGTGCCAAAGCACAATTTATTCGTTATCAATTGATTAAAGATAGGTGTGAATATAAACAAAAACTCGTGTGGCTACCTTAAATTTTGGCCACACGAGTTACAAATTTCGCAAAGAAATAGCAGAGTATATATGAATCTACGGGTTAAATTTATTATTCGGCATCAATCGCCTCACATAAATTCCCAAAAATAGTTTCAATTTGACCGATTCCGTTCACGACCGTAAGCTTACCTTGCGATTCATAATAAGGCAAAACATGAACCGTTTTATTAAAATATTCATCGATTCTTTTTACCAATTTTTCTTCGTCATCATCAGCGCGGCCACTGATTTTTTTACGCTCGGCAATACGTCGTTTTAGCTCGGCTTCGTCCACATCCAATTGCAATACAGTCTTGATGTGGGCATTTTTGGTAGCTAAAAAAGCATCTAAGGCTTCTGCCTGTGGTACCGTACGCGGAAATCCATCAAAAATAATGCCCTTGGCATCAGGATTTTTTTGTACTTCTTCCTCTAGCATATCTATGGTCACTGAATCAGGCACCAAGATACCATTGTCCAGTAAATCTTTGACACGCTTACCCAGCTCGGTTTGCTCTTTGATGTGCATCCTGAACAAATCTCCGGTGGAAATGTGAACCAATTGGTATTTTTCGATGAGTTTAGCAGCTTGAGTGCCTTTGCCCGCACCCGGAGGGCCAAAAAGTACAATGTTAAGCATCTGACAGAAAGTGCGTTTGATGGAGGTAGTGCTATAAATTTGAGTGGTTTAATGCGCAAATTTACAATTTCGTAACACTCTTTAACTGTTTTTGACAACAAATTAAAAAATGAATCTGCTAAAAGGGGTAGTTGGGTATAAAAAGTGCCACTATGAACAATCGCCAAATGCAAACCATTAGCAAATATCTTTTCTCAAAGTTCTTTGGAAACGACTCCCCAAACTTTTACAAAGCCTTCTTCATGATCGAAGAAACTATCATAATTGTTGAGCAAACAGATCGCTTCGTATTCTTTCCTCGGCGATGTTCCACCGCTGCACTTCACTCGCTTCGCTGGGCACTAAGCTCCCGCAATCGGTGCGCATGCGAAACAAATACGTCTGACGGCTCAATAGCTCACTCACCACCTGCGTCGTAGCCGTGGTTTTCAGGGTTGTCCACGATACATCCCCCTCGGCTTGGTATTCTACTAGGTACGATTGGGCCTGCGACACGGCTTGCCATTGTAATTGTACCCGGTCAGATGATACGGATTTGATGCTAAAAATAGGTGGAACGCAGGGCTGACCGTACCGAAACCAAGTGGTGTCCACTGAAAAACCACTTAGTGACACTCGTGTTGGAAACCACCTGACCCGTAGATGCCTCAAAAGCCTGCACCGAAATCGTATAAAAGCCTTCTGGTAAAGACAGATTGTAGGCATCCACCACATCCATGCCCTCGGCTTGTAGGGCTACTAAGTAAGTGATTCTTATGAGGAGTCATTACGCATTGTGTATAATCATCAAATAACAAAGCAGAATTATTTCGATTTAGCTTTCAAAAACACATAATTAAGTGTGATGTAAGGGCTATCCACAAGTAAGTGCCACCCCATCCGACGTGGCTGCTCTTTGGTTTTGTTGATATAAAAACGGCCCAATTGCGACTCTAAAATAAAATGCTTCCCCAAAAAGTACGACAGGCCATAATCTAAGCCTCCCCCGTAATAAAATGCTTCATCAGAATCGTTGTAACTATGCGTACTGCTATCATAGTAACTATGCGTACTGCTATCATAAAATAATTTAGATTTATAGAATGAAATATTCGCCGTAACCCGTGTATATAGTTTCAAGCGCCCTTTACCATAAAACTGCTTAAAATAAGGCAAAAAATCATGATACATATACATGTACTTTCGGACTGTTTCTGATGAATATTGATCTGCAGAGGTATGGGATGTTTCTTGCACAGCTTCATAATCAACAGATAAATCAAAGCCTAATAGCTTGTTTGTTGCTATAAAACATCCCAATCCGATTCCATAAGAATCATAACTAATATCCTGTGTTTCTGTTGAATTATCAGACGACAAAAGGTAAGATGAATATTTATATTGGTTTACCGTATTTCTTGAAAAAGAGCCGCTAACCATCCAATTGCCCCGTTGGGTTTGGGCCAAGTATTGTGTGGCAGTATCTTTGATAGATAATGGCCTGAGCGAGTAGGTAAAACCAAAGGACAAACCGCTCATGGAAAGCGGAAAGCCAACAGAGGCGGTTTTTGCAATTAAACATATTCGCCGACCCAAGGGATACATTGCCCCTACTTCAAACATTAATTGGCCTTGGGTGTTTTTGTGGTGAGATACATTAATTTTATCATCCAAATCATTAAATCGATAATCAACGTTTTCGGTCAGAAATAAACCCGCCCCGCCAAAAACAAACAATTTAGCACCGACTGACACATACTTTCGGGCCGATAATTGCACTGATGATCGAGTATATTTTAGGCCTAGAGAGCTACGATTCAACAGAAGGTTTACGGTAGAGTGTAGTGCAAAGCCTTTGGCTACAAAGTGAGTATAGTCAATACCCGGGTTCAGTTCCAATACCGGTATATCTGAGTCAAAATAATGCTCGGGTACTGTGAGACTGCCCCAAATGTATTTATTCCCTTTTTCGATTTGTCCGTAAGCCCAAAAGGGGCAGGCTAAAACAATGACAATGGAGGTAAGAGTGAAAAAATGTTTCATAAAAAATGATTATGCCGCCGAAGCAGCGGTGGATTGATTGTTAAAACGTGTTTATTGGATAGGGTTTGCTTCGTTGTAAACCAAAACACTGATTAAATTTCTCGCTCAAAAATATGCAGCGTGCCGCTGCTGTCCAGTACGTAGAGTTTATTGTCTGATACTTGAATATCATTGATGACAACATTCGTACGAGGAATTGTATCATAAAGTCGATAATACCATTCGATTTGTTTGGTTTGGCGATTTAATACGCCAATCGTAGCAATCTCAATATCCCTGAAGTAGATATAATTATCATCAAAGGCGATACCCTCGGGGTCTGCCCAATCTATTTTATTATCACTTGGATAAAATAATTTAATTGGCACATACATTTCCTGAACAACAGGCGTCTGTCCATGACAGATACTACTTAGCAGGAAGGAGAAATAAAAGAATCTTTTCATAAGATAATCACTTCTGTAAGGCCACTAT
>NZ_KE384038.1:0-362973 GCF_000423565.1 Runella zeae DSM 19591
AATTAAATTTGAAGTATGGAACTTTTAAAAAAGAAATTGGAAGAACAATTTGGGCAGCAATTTATTGTTGATTTCTCAAAAAAAGGAGTAACACTGATAGCCAAAGATAAAAGCCACGCTTTTTGTATGGGTTTCACTTATTATCTGACTGATTTTAGATTTCGAGAGAAGCTGATAGCTCTTAAACGCTTTGAAGAGGTAGAGAAATTACTGCAACCTATTCTAAAAAAATATAAGATAGGACAAGGTGATTTTGTATTGGCAGTTTATGACTGTGGTTTTTTTTCAACTATCAAAGAATTAATACCATTCAAAAATATTCCTACTATCAATCACTCCCTTATCAGCGATAGCCAAGACATTAGCCTAGAAGACGAAGTACAAATAGAAAATGCGTTGTTCGAAATCAAAAAAGCCATTGACTATGCTAAGATACATTTTGTAGATAAATACCAAACCCTCAATAATGTCTTTGAAGCCAGTGAAAAAATGAATGAGGATCAAATAGCTGTCTTTTTTGCTAACCCTACACTACTGAGGAAAATAATTATTGATTATAGAATCAACAACAATTATGATTTAAAGCACAGTATTGAGAATAGAATAATCAGTTATAGAGAGGCAGAAAAAGAATACCCAGACAGTTTCAAAAATTATGCAGAAGCAACCGAGGCATTGTACGAAAAATTAAAATCGCTGGAACAATGGATAAGATACATTGTTGCCGCTGTTTTACGATACTCTTTGGTGGGTTGATATACCACCTCTAACGATTAAACAACCATTTGATAGTTTTTTTTAGCTAAAACCGTCTTTTGGGCCTTATATTACATCATCATGGGAGTTTGGGAACAGAATCCTAAACTCCCATTGTGTTTTTGGGATATTAAATCGTCGTAAAATGAGTTTGGGTAGCATTAAATATCATCGTAAATTTGGCATCTAAGCCTATTTTCCACCACTTACTATGAAAAACTATTTACTGATAGTTGCCTTTTTGGTATCTAAACTGGCCATAGGTCAATCTCCTTCTCCCAAGATAACGAGCAATTTGGAAGTGCTAGACATTAAAAATGGTAAGCGACAGGTGATTTTGACGGGCAATTGGCTCATGGAAGCGCCCAATTGGTCGCCAGACGGAAAATTTTTGATTCTCAATCGCAAAGGTGTTCTCGAAAAAATGTCGATTGAAGGAGAATCTTTGGGCGTGATTGATACCGATTTTGCTAACCGATGTACTAGCGCACATGGAATCAGCTATGACGGCAAAACCGTTTTTTTTAGCCATAATGACACTAGAGCAGGGCTTACCAACAATTCTCGCATCTTCAAAGTACCCATAGAAGGAGGAAAGCCAACATTGCTGACGCCCAATGCCCCTTCTTTTTGGCATGGCGTGAGCCGTTCGGGAAAACATATTTTGTATGCTGGTCTTCGTAATGGGAATTGGGATATTTATAAAATCCCCACGGCTGGCGGCGAAGAAATTCGTCTAACTAATGATGCGGCTTTGGACGACGCCCCCGAATATAGTCATGATTCCAAATTTATCTATTTCAACTCTTACCGTACGGCGCGGGTGCAGCTTTATCGGATGAAACCCGACGGTTCGGCTCAAGAGCAACTTACCGATGATGAGTTTGACAATTGGTATCCACATCCAAGTCCTGATGGACGTTGGATTGTTTTTATGTCGTATCTCGAAGATCAAAAAGGCAAACACCCTCTGGGGAAAGAAGTAAAACTTCGTTTGATGAATCTCAAAACCAATCAAATCAAAGATTTGACTGAGACATTTGTCGGCGGACAAGGAACCCTTAGCGTGCCATGCTGGTCGCCCGATAGCAAGCGACTTGTTTTTGTGACCTACAAATTAGATTAGGCGCAAACTTCCCAAGTTTGATGCTTGATAACTTGGGAAGTTTGGCTCAGGCGTACTTTTCAATTAGACTAAGCGTAAACTTCCCAAGTTTGAGTCTTTAAGCTTTTGGGAAAGAGCCGTGTTGAAAACTGGGAAGTATAAAAGTTTGATGCTTGATAAGTTGGGAAGTTTGGATCAGGCATAACACAAAGCTGATTGATATAAATCATTGTATTAATATTATAAATTTTCTAATGTTGCTTTCTAAAAGTAAAAAGCAAGCATGTTGAAATATACCTTAAAGCTAGGAGTAGGAATAGGTTTGTGGATAAGTGTGTGGAGTTGTGGAAAAGAAGAGCAAAAGAAAAAAGTTCAGGAACAAGATGATATAAGCAAACTAGCCGCTCTTCCTTTAGAAGCTCCCGTACCTGCTGACAATCCACTCACTAAAGAAAAAATTGCCTTAGGAAAACTATTGTTTTTTGACCCTATTTTGTCGGGCAATAAAGACGTCGCTTGTGCTACTTGTCATCATCCCGAATTTGGTTTTGCTGAGAGTCTGGAAATATCCATCGGTACCAATGCCCACGGTATGGGAAGCAATAGAGCCTTTAATATGCCCAACGATATTCCTTTTGTAAAACGTAATTCTCAAACCATACTCAATGCGGCTTTTAATGGTATCACGCTCTTGACCAATGCCAATCCAACGCAAGCACCCATGTTTTGGGATTTGAGGGTAAAGAGTTTAGAAAAACAATCCCTAGAGCCAATCAAAGCCTTAGAAGAAATGCGAGGGCGGAGGTATTCGGCAGAAGCGGCACTTGATAGCGTACTGAATCGATTAAAGAAAAATACCACGTATGCCTCACTTTTTCGAGGGGCTTTTCCCAACGACCCCACGGTTACGGTTGATCATCTTGCCCAAGCGATTGCTTCTTATGAACGAACCTTGATAGGAGGCAATTCACGTTTTGATCAATACCTGCGAGGAGACAGAAACGCCCTATCTATCAATGAGATAGAGGGAATGCAAGCTTTCCTGAAGTCAGGCTGCGCCAAATGTCATCATGGCCCTATGCTGTCGGATTTTCAGCTACATGCTTTAGGAGCACCCGACAACGAAAAACTACCCGAATCTGATAAAGGTGTAGATAATCAGTACAAGTTTCGAACGCCTAGTTTGCGCAACTTGCGCTATACTGCGCCGTATATGCACAGTGGTAAGCTCAAGACCTTAGAACAAGTACTGGAGTTTTATGAAGACTTGGCTGGGGATAAAATCCGTAATTCACAAGTGAAACCCTCTCAAATCGATCCTATCGTGGAGGTTCTCAAGGTCGACTTTAAAGATATATCCTTGATTGTCGAATTTTTGAATACCCTCAACGATGAGCAGTTTGATCGCTCTATTCCCGAAAAAGTACCGAGTGGATTAGCCGTAGGGGGCAACCTTCGCTAAAAATATTTGTCTTAACTTGCGTAGCAAAACAACACTTCGTCTTTACAAGCTATGCAAAACCGCCTACTTTCATTAGATGTTTTTCGGGGTATTACGGTCGCCGCGATGATTTTGGTCAATAACCCCGGCGATTGGGAACATGTCTATACTCCATTGCTCCATGCGCATTGGCACGGCTGTACTCCTACTGACCTTATTTTTCCATTTTTTCTATTTATTGTGGGGGTTTCTATTTCATTTGCGATGAGCAAGTCCAAAAAACCTTCGATAGGTAAGATTGTGAAGCGTAGTGCCATTTTGTTTGGATTAGGGTTATTTTTGAATCTATACCCCAAATTCAATTTCGAAACAGTACGTATTCCGGGGGTGTTGCAGCGTATTGCGTTGGTATATTTGGTTTGTGCGATTGTTTTTGTGAAAACAACCCATGCGACCCAACTAAGGTTAACCGCTTTTCTGCTTGTAGTTTATTATTTGTTGATGACATTCGTACCGGTGCCCGGTGTGGGCTATGCCAATCTAGAACCTACCACTAATTTAGGAGCGTGGATTGACCGAAGTGTTCTCACTACTGCGCATTTGTGGAAAGCCGCAAAAGTGTGGGATCCGGAAGGCCTGTTTAGTACGCTTCCTGCCGTTGCTACGGGACTATTGGGCGTGCTGACGGGGCAATGGCTACGTTCGGACAAAGCTGTAGCTGAAAAAATCGCTTGGTTGTTTACGGTTGGTAATCTTCTTGTCGTAGCAGGATTGATTTGGGACTTGTTTTTTCCTATCAATAAATCCCTCTGGACTAGTTCTTTTGTGTTGTATGCGGGTGGGTGGAGTATGGTAGGGCTTGCGGTTTGTTATTGGCTGATTGACGTACAGGGCTATCGCCGTTGGACTACGCCTTTTGTGGCCTTTGGGGTAAATGCCATTACGGTATTTTTCTTGTCGGGGATTATTCCACGCACGCTGGCACTTATCAAAGTTGAAACTCCCGAAGGAACGATTAATTCGCAGCAATGGATGCAAAAAAATCTGATTGGAGTATGGTTTAGCAATCCCTATAATGCGTCGTTGGCAGGCGCACTTACTTTTGTTACGATTTGGTTTGTGATTCTGTACGTGATGTACAAGAAAGGAGTTATTATCAAAGTGTAGGAGTATGAAAAAAATTTAGCTTCCACTAGTCATCTAAAAAAAATAAGCCTCTCTATTGACATCTATGGAGAGGTTTTTGTACGTTTGTGGTGTATTAGTTAAGTAGTACACTAAATCTCAAAGATTCTATGATTCATCTAGACAATGTTTCGTTCAGCTATGAAAGGAAACCCCTATTTTCGGGGTTGAGCATGTACTTGCAGTCAGGGCACATTTATGGGCTTTTGGGGGCAAACGGGGTGGGTAAGACGACCTTGCTTAAACTATTGGCAGGGTTGGTTTTTCCCAAAGGAGGGATGTGCAAGGTGTTGGAGCACGAGCCTCGTCACCGCAAACCTTCCTTTATGAGTCAGCTGTATTTTGTGGCTGATGAGCCTCATTTGCCGCATTCAACGGCGGCGCGGTACGCGGATACCTACGGTGTTTTTTATCCAAATTTTGATAAATCGCTGTATTTAGATTATCTAAAAGAGTTTCAAGTGCCTGCCGAACAGGTCTTTTCTAAACTATCGTTTGGACAACGTAAGAAGGTAGTCATTAGCTTTGCCTTGGCAACCAACGTACCCTTGGTATTGATGGACGAACCTACCAATGGACTGGACATTCCTTCAAAAAGTACTTTTAGAAGAATCGTAGCGGGGGCAATGACCGATGAACGTAGTATCGTGATTTCGACCCACCAAGTGCGCGATTTGGATAGTTTGATAGACGCCGTTTTGATTCTTCACCAAGGAAAAATCGTCTATAACGAAGACCTGAATGCCTTAGCCGATAAGGCCACCGCCCAACCTAATCTCGAAAATTTGTTCCAAGAAGTTATTCAATTTCACTAATTATGAATGATATATTTGATATTCGCCGTTTTGGGTGGTATGCCCGAAAAGAATTTCGTGAAAACTGGAAAGTGTATGCGCTGTTTGCCGTAGGTGTGGTGGTGATGCAGTTGGTTTTCATTTATCTGCTGTGCAAACCGTTGGAGGATAAATTTTATTATGACCAGTTGAAAGGTTATGATTTAAACCCTTTTGCTGGGCTTTTTAACTCTGCCGTAATAGCCACCTGGATTGCAGGAAGCTACGCTTACTCTTATTTTTCTTCTTCTTCCAAAACTTTATTTTCTCTAACCTTACCCGTTTCCCCCTTTGAACGATTTTGTTTCGCTTGGCTTCTTACTATCCCTTTAAGCTTGATAATAACGGCTATTTTATGGCGAGTAACGTGGTTGTTTGCAACTCCTTTTATCCTTTCAACCTTTCCTAAGGTAATTATCAGAATGGATTATGCGAAGGCATTTCGGAATGTAGTCGAAACAATTTTAGCGATTGGGGTTTTGGGTATTTCGGGTACGTTTATGTTGGGAAGTGTGATTTTTAGGAAATATAGTTTTTTCAAAACGTTGGCTATTGGCGTAGGAACGGTACTACTCCTTTACACATTTCAGCAAAAAGCACTAACCGCAATTTTACCAAATGCTGACAAAGTGGAAACTTCCCCTTATCCAGGGTTTATATACGCAAGTGTAAGAACCATTTCCAAACTTCACCTCCAATTTGGCTCTACCTTTGAATTGCCCTACTTGGTTTGGTGGGTGGGGTGTTTACCCGTCATTTTATGGGTAGTTACGTATTTGAAAATCAAAGAAAAAGAAGTTTAACAGCCATGAATTTTCATAATCAAATCCCGATTTATTTGCAAATCGCCGAACACATCGGCGAGCAGATTCTGACCCAACGTTGGAAACCCGATGACAAAATTCCGTCTATACGGGAGTTGGCGGTGCAATTGGAAGTAAATCCCAACACGGTGCAGCGTACGTACGATTTTTTACAAACGCAGGAGGTAATTTTTACCAAACGCGGATTGGGCTATTTTGTAGCTCCGAACGGCGAACAAAATTACCTCAACTGGCGTAAAGAGACGTTTATTCAGAACGAATTGCCGATTTTTTTCAAACAAATTCGCTTACTAAAAATGAGTTTTGAAGAACTCGAAAAACGATTTTACGAACATGAAAACATCTAATAAATTGCTAAGTGCGACGGTCGTTATCACGTTGGTTGTGCAGGCGCTTTTAGTATTTGGCTACAAAAGTGCCTATCTGGAGCAATTGACCACCAAAAAAGAAAAAGCGCATACGGTTTTTCGCACTTTTGATAAGGAGAAGGCATCATCCAAAGTTTTGAGAGCCAAAGGGATTCGGTTTGTGTTGCATTTGGGAGGAGAGAAAGAAGGATTCCGCCACGATTACCGACGAGTAGGTTTTAGTTATAGTAAAAAAGGAGATACGCTCGAAATCTCAGCTGCAACAGGGCGGGATGATAACGTCGATTTTTGTGAATTGTATTTTTCCGAAATGCCTGCGATTGAGTTGTATAATTCAAATGTGACCATCGTTACTACCAAGCCAATGGATGCATCGCTGTTGATTAAGAAAAATAGCGTGTGTGCGCTAGAAAAAGGAACGTGGGGAAATGTAAACGCTCAGGTAGAAGACATCTCTAAACTCCGATTGGTAGAGGGCAGCGAAATCAATCATTTGACGGTGAGTTTGGCAGATAAAGCTGGATTAGAGGATGTTGGTACAGCCGTAAAAAAAATTCGATTGACTACTCAGTCGGATAGCAGTGAGGTGAAGCTCTCTGGCCAATCATTGAAGAATTTGTATTAGGCAACTAGATTATAAAAAAGAGAGACGCCATAGGGTGTCTCTCTTTTTCGTAATAAATTGTCATTGAGTTACTTACTTGTGGTCTTGCTTTCGTCTTTTACCACTTTCATAACACCACTCATCAAGCGCCAGTGACCGGGGAAAGTACATAGATAAGGGTAGTTTCCGGGTTCGGTAGGAGCGGTGAAAGTAAGGCGGTACGTTTGGTCGGGATTGACCAAAGGTGTATAAGCTACGATTTGGGGCAAGTTAGGAACGTAATTTTTCTCAGCGGCATCTTTCTGGGTAATCATTTTATCCGCCGCATTTCCCACGATTTCGGTAGATTTTGGCTTGATAATCACAAGATTGTGCTGCATAGCATCAGGATTTTCAAAAACCAACTCTACAGGTTTACCTGCAATCACCGTAAATTCTTTTACATCAAACTTCATCGCTTCTTTGATAGATTTGATTTTGATGACTTGGAGATTGGGGTCAACGGGTACAAGAGCATTCGCACCAAATGACTCAATTACCCCCGTAAATTTAGCTTTCAAATCGTCGGCGATAGTCTCTTTGGTACTTACTAGGAGCATTTTGCCAGCGTCGCTAGTGGTTACTTTGCGGCGAGGATTCCAACCGTTCACGACTCCCTTCAATACCGCATAACGTGCATCGCTATCTAGCGTATTGGCTTTGGCAATCAAGGCTATGACCGAATCGGGGCTCATACTGAGTGAAGAAGCATAGCTACGTGCGGCACGTTCAAGAGCAAAATCCGAAAGTTTGGCGGGGCGTTTTACTTCAAAAGTTTTAGACAAAGCATTGTTTTTTACCTCATCTTCTTCCGGAATTAGATTGTCAGCGTCGATGCTTGCACTGATGCGCAATTTGCCTGCTTGCTCCGCTGTAAAGCCCATACGACCTACCCAGGGGCCATTGTTGCTTTCTACCAATTGAATGGTTTCGCCGGCTCCAATACCGTTTTTAAGTTGGTAGCTTACATAGTTGATTTTTAGACCTAGTCCTTCGATTCCTACTTTCACCACAGGAACGGTTTCTTTGGGAATAGCCACCCCTTTGTTGGTAATTTCAATCGTAATAGCGGCGGGTTCGCGTACAAAAGGCACAGCAGGATTGATTGTAATATTGGTAATAGCCAAGTCAGGTTTGGTGGCGGTGGTCATGGCGCTATGATTGTGCTCAGTGGCAGCGGCATTGGGGCCATGCATAGCGCTATGGTCGTGTGCCATAGGAGCCGGTGCTTTTGTCTCTGCTTTTTGGCCGACGGTACGTTTAGCCAAATAAGTTTGCATCAATTTACCTCCGTGCGAATTTAATACCACAGAGAAAGCATCGGGCAGCCAACGGTCGTCGGCTTCATTGGAAGCTTCGAAGCGAGCCAGTAAAACCTTCTCTATTTCGGGAGTAAGAGGTGTTTCGGTAAATTTGAGCAATGAGTTGAGCACTACGAGAGGCTCCGAATCATTGAGGGTATTGTTGGCCAAGAGTGCTTGCGCAGTAGCCGCAGTGGAAGGCAACACTTGCACGGCGTTTTTACGTACGGCAGCACTTGGGTGTTTGAGCGCACCTACTACGGCTTTGAGGGTATTGTCATCTGACAAAGCACCTAAACCTTGCAATGTCCAAAGGGCATGAATAGCGGCTGGATTTAAACCAATTTCATCTACTGAGGGGTCATTGACCAAGGCGATAAGCTGAGGTACAACGTCTTGGTTGCCGCGCTCTACCAACATCCGTTGGGCATGATTGCGCCAGAACATGTTGGTATTTTTGAGGTTGGCAACCAATTCAGCAGGACGGTCTTTGCTCAAGCTGAGAGGGGTGTAAGCAGGTGCTTCTTTGTAGGCTACACGATAGATACGTCCGTGAGTATAATCGCGCAGGTCGGTATCGTAAGCATTTCCTTTTCCATTGCCAAACCCTTGAGGAGTAGGATTGTGCTGAATGATAAAACTGTACCAATCGGCTACCCAAACTGCTCCATCAGGGCCTACTTCTGCAAAAACGGGTGAAAACCACTCGTCAGCGCCAGCCATGAGGTTGAAGGCTTCTTTGTCTTCATAATCGGTGCCTTTTTTGATAAGCTGATTTTGGTGCAATACGTGCCCAGTAGGCTCGGCGACAAATGCGATTTGATTCCAATATTTTTTAGGGAAAGCACGGGCGGTATAGAAATTATGTCCAGCCGCTGCCGTAAACCCTCCAAATACATCGACCTGACGAATACGCGGAGTAATTGGCTTCATGTCTTTGTGGGTATCCGTGCCACGGCTACCATTGTCGCGGCCCATACCTACACTGCCTGTGAAGTAGCGGTGAGGAATCGCCATGTACCAGCCGTGGGAGTTGTTGGCGGTAGAGCCAAATACATCACCTGCTTCATTGAAGGCAAATCCCCAGGTATTGTTGGAAGTACTGGTAACCCACTCAATTTTAGACCCGTCGGGTTTGAAGCGGAAAAATGCCTGACCGAATTTGAGGCTATCAGCGTTGTCTTTAGGCTTGCCTTCAAATCCCGAATATCCTACGCATCCCCAAATCCAGTTGTCGAATCCATAGTGCAAGTTGCTAGGGCCTGCGTGTGTATCGCCCGTCCCGAAGCCCGAAAACAAGATTTTTTTCTCGTCTGCTTTGTCATCACCGTTGGTATCTTTTAAGAAAATAATGTGAGGGGCTTGACTTACGATAAGACCGCCGTTGGCAAATACCATTCCCGTTGGGATACTCAGACCATCGGCAAAACGAGTGAATTTATCGGCTTTGCCGTCTTTATCGGTGTCTTCGCAAATCAGGATATAATCACTTCCTCCTGAGTCTTTGCGTTCGTTGGGATAATCTTTCGTAATCAGTACATATAAACGTCCGCGCTCGTCCCAGCTCATGGCAATAGGGTGCATCACATTGGGTTCAGAGGCAAACAGTTCCAGCGTAAACTCAGTCGGTACCTGGATGTGTTTCATGGATTCCTCCGGCGAAACGGCATTTTGCTGAAGCTGTGGCCCAGAACGTTTTTCGTAGTTAGGAAGTTTGGCTTCTTTGTAAGTAAACGGACGAGGGTCGAGGGCGGTCAAATTCTTAATAGCTTGGTCTCCTACAGCCCAACGAATTCCTTTTTCGAGTAGGTTGATGAAGTCTGGCTGACTCCAAGTGCGGTCGTCATGTCCATAGGCTGTATAAAAAATCCGTCCTTTACCATGCGTACGTACCCATGTATAAGGCTCAGTTTTGGTATTGGGCTTGTCTTTGTATTGGTCGGGCTGAATTTCACGCTCCGTCAAGACAAGGTTGTCAGGTTGGAGTTTACTGTGAAGGTAAGTTTCGTCCAATGTCTTAAATTGTTTGACACCCATGATGGCAGGGTGGTTGGGATTGGTCCAAATAGGGCGAATGGTGTCCCAAGTGTGACGCCAAAATTGCCCTCCCATGATTTTTACCAATTCCTCAGAGTTGCGGAAGCAGTAAGACGCACAGTGAACAGGAATAAACCCTTTACCACTAGCGATATAATCTACCAAGGCTTTTTCTTGGGGCTTGCTGATAGTATCCCAGTTGGCATACAGTAGCACTCCGTCGTACTTAGCCAAATTAGAAGGATTAAGATCTTCCAACTGGTCAGAATACGTAAAATTGATTCCCTTAGAGCCTAATGCCGCCATGATAGTCGGCACACGTTCGATGGGGCGGTGGTGGCCGTTATCGCCCAGAAAGAGAATTTCAAGGCGACGCGGAGTAACCTCGGCAAGGGTTGAACCCTTGCCGAGGTTGGTTTTTTGCGTAGCACATTGCCACAGCAAAGTCGCCGACAAAATAATAGTTAGAAAGCGTTTCATTGTATGGTTAGAAAAGTTATTTGTTGCTGGAAAAAATCAAATAAGAGTTATGTTATATTGCTATTCGTACTCTTCATTATTTTCAAAAAAATCAAATAGGTATTCTTCTTTAAACTCTATTCCAAAATCCGTTAGCATTTTTAAATATTCTTCGCGAAAGGTCTTTTTGCGATGATGTTCTTCTTGATTATTAATGTACTTGATGACGGCGTCGATGTGAGATTTACTGTAAGAAAAAGCGCCGTAACCGCGCTGCCAATTAAAATTAGCGTGTTGAAAATGTATTTTTATGAATTTGTTGGAGGAGGTTTTTATCTCTTCTACTAAATCGGAAAGAGATACTGAGGTACCATACCCTATAAAAATATGGATGTGGTCTGAGGTTCCATTGATTGCCAATGGCTTCGACCCGTGTTGTTTTAGAATGCCACCTATATATGCGTATAATTCTTCTTCCCATACCTTACGGATAAGACTTTGCCGTCCTTTCACTGCAAAAACAATTTGGATGTAAAGCTGCGTATAGGTATTGGCCATGGGTTACACAAATGGTTTTGCAAATATCACGTCTACAAATATTACGGTGCGCTGCACCTTTGTGGTTGGTTTGGTTACGTCACAAACATTTCTACAAATATTACGGTGCGCTGCACCTTTGTGGTTGATTTGTGTTACAAATATTGCGCTACAAATATTACGGTGCGCTGCACCTTTGATGTACCCCAAAGCCGCAGCGCGGCGTAATATTTGTAACAATTTTGGCCAATTAGGCATTAAAGAAATCTGGTAATTGCAAAATCTTTCCACCTTGCATTGCCGATTCATGGGCCAAAATTCCGACAGAAGTCCAGTTGGCAGATTGAGCGGCGTTAGGGAAAGGATCGCGGTCTTCAATCAATGCCATCAAAAATTCATGAGCCAAGTGGGGGTGCGAACCACCGTGGCCCGCACCCTGTGTAAATGAAAGATGGGTATTTTCGGCAATGTCATACACTCCTTGGGTCGTAAATTGTTGAATTTCTTCGGGTAGCAAATGCGCATAATCAGGCGTTGCTACGCGCTCAGGGATTTCGTGTTCTTCTTTTTTAGCAGTGTGAATCACCGCTTCTTCGCCTTCTATGAGGGGCCACTCAAAAGATTTTTTAGAGCCATACACTTCAAAACTTTCGCGGTATTGACGAGCTACATCAAACAACGAACGATATACATAAGCACTCAAGTCGCTGTTTTTAAATTTGATATGTGCCGACTCTACTGCAAAAGGTGAGTTGTGAATCTTGGCGAGCTCTTCGCGAATTGTGCCTGAACCAAAGCAAGATACGTACTCTGCTTCCAATTTGAGCAAGCCTGCTACGGGACCTACGCAGTGAGTAGCATAGTGCATAGGAGGTAAGCCAGGCCAGTAGTCGGGCCAGCCGTCCATGTCTTGCTGATGAGAAGCTTTCAAGAACTGAACTTTACCAAGCTCTCCTTTTTCGTACAGTTCTTTCACAAACAAAAATTCTCTTGCATACACTACTGTTTCCATCATCATATATTTCTTGCCCGTTTCTTTGCAAGTTTTGACGATTTCCATGCATTCTTCTACCGAGGTTGCCATTGGCACCGTACAAGCTACGTGTTTTCCTGCCCGCAAAGCTTTGAGACTTTGTTCGGCGTGATTAGGAATGGGAGAGTTGATATGTACAGCATCGATGTTAGGGTCTTTGAGTAGCTCATCATAGTCTGAGTAGCGCACGTCTATGTTGAAAGCTTCGCCGATAGCGTTGAGTTTTTCGACGTTACGCTGACAAATAGCATACATGTTGGCGTGGGGGTGACGCTGATAAATGGGAATAAACTCGGCCCCAAAACCGAGCCCAACGATAGCAATGTTGATTTTTTTAGACATAGCAGAAGCAGTTTGTAGGGTGGTGTTGCAGCAAAGCAGCACCACAGGGTTCGTTATGTTTTAAACTATTTTTTGAATAAAATTTTTACTCTTTTAGAGACCTATTTGCTGACATGAATTACGAATAAAAGCCAAGCCGTCGCGCATGAGTTGTTCTTCCGAATCAAACATTTTGCGCCATATATTGGCCGCAGGAAGCTTAGGGCTAAATGCTTCGATACTCAGCCATCCGTCGTAGCCTATGTCTTTGATTGCTTGAAAAGTACCTACCCAGTCCACGTTGCCTTTTCCGGGCGTACTGCGGTCATTTTCAGAAAGTTGGATGAAAGCAATACGGTCGCCCATTTTACGGATGCAATCACCGATGTTTTTTTCTTCGATGTTGGCGTGAAATGTATCAAACATAATCTGACAGTTGGGATGGTTTACGTCATCCACAAACCGAATGAGTTCGTCGCCACAGCTTGTGAGGTAAAGCTCAAAGCGGTTGAGGTATTCAAGACCCAATAAAATGCCTTGATTTTGAGCATATTCGGCCAAGTGTTGGATGCCTTCTACGCCCCATTTCCATTCGTCAGAAGTAGCGGCTTGTCCCGTAAATACCCCCAGTGCCGAATGATAAGGCCCCATGAGCTTAGTAGCTCCTAATACCGCACCACAATCCACTACTTTTTTGAGGCTTGCGAGTGCATAAGCACGCACGGCAGGGTCGGGACTGATGAGATTGTCGGCTTGACCGCAAAAAGTATCACATTCTCTATGCAGGCCTAGTTCGTCAAGTTTTTTACGCCAACTATGCCAATCATCTGGATTTGTATTAAAGATAGGAACTTCCACGCCTTCAAAGCCGATTTCTTTGATTAAATCAAGAGTAGGAAAGAGGCTTTCGTCAATTTGCGTGCCCCAAAGGAGCAAGTTCATGCTGAATTTCATATAGATATATAAGAGATGGCTTAGGAGTAGAAAAATTCAAATACAAAATAATAGTAAAATAATGCTAAAAACTTCCCTTGCATTTGCTTTTTTTGACTGTATTTTGACCTAAAAATAAAGAAAAGAATAAAATATTGTTAAAATTAAGTTAGTGAAAGTTTTGTTTTAAACCCACAATCTGCTCTTTATGGCGATGCCTCTTTGGTAGATATAGCGTACCTTTGTCTATGGATTATTTTAAAAATTTACTTGATTTACTAAAAACAGAACGCGAAGAAGACCACAATCAGTATCGCAAACTTACTGAGCAGAGTTCTGTAGCCGAAAGAAGAGCCAATGGCCTTACGTGGTATCCGGTGGCTATCAGAGGTTCGGAAATGAGCCGAGGAGATTATCTAACAGTAGAGTTGGAGCGTACCACTCACCAAGATATTGCACACCAATTTAGGTTTGGGATGCCCGCCGTGTTTTTTGGAAATCATGATGCCAAAAACGACCGTGTAGAGGGAACCATAACGCATCAAAACGGCAATCGACTCAAAATCACGCTGCGCACCGACGAGCTGCCCGAATGGACGAGGGATGGAAAGCTAGGGATTGATATTCTCTTTGATGACAATAGCTACGAAGAAATGCAGTCGGCTTTGAAGCAAGTCATCGCTATTGAAGCCAAAAGCCCAGACAAAGATAAAAAACTCATTTCTATTTTGACAGGAAGTCAAAAGCCAACTTTTAAGGAAAAAGTACCTCCTTTGGTTGGTGTCAGATTGAATGAATCTCAGCAAGCCGCAGTCGATAAAATATTGAAAGCCAACGAACTTGCTGTTGTACACGGCCCTCCTGGTACTGGCAAAACCACTACGTTGGTACAGGCGATTAAGGCTTTGGTAAAGACCCAAAATCAAAAAGTGCTTGTAGTAGCACCGAGCAATACAGCGGTAGATTTGTTGAGTGAGAAGCTACACGAAGAAGGCCTGAATGTGTTGCGAGTGGGTAATCCTGCCCGCGTAAACGAGCGGTTGATGTCTTTGACGCTTGATGCCAAAATGGCTGAACATCCCCAAATGAAAGAGTCGAAAAGGCTCAAAAAGCAGGCGCAAGAGTTTAAAAATATGGCGCATAAATACAAGCGTAATTTTGGGAAATCCGAACGCGACCAGCGTAAGCTGCTTTTTGATGAAGCCCATAAAATCATGAAGGAAGTAGGCAATACGGAGCAGTATATCATCGATGATTTGCTGGCCAAAGCGCAAGTAGTGACGGCTACCTTGGTAGGAGCCAATCATTATACTGTTAAAAACCTGAGCTATGACACCGTAGTGATTGATGAAGCAGGCCAAGCGCTTGAGCCGGCTTGTTGGATTCCGATTCTGAAAGCCCCCAAAGTAGTTTTGGCCGGTGACCACTGTCAGCTGCCTCCTACTATCAAGTCAGAAGTAGCTGCCAAAAACGGGCTAAGTACTACTTTGCTCGAAAAATGTGTGGGCTTGCATCCCGAAGCCGTGACGCTCCTTGAAGAGCAATACCGTATGAATGAGCAGATTATGGGCTATTCGTCGCAGGTATTTTATCACAATCGCCTCAAAGCCTATGCTTCGGTAGCTGAGCGATTGCTTTTTGAAGGCGACAAACCGCTGTTGTTTATTGATACAGCGGGATGTGGATTTGAAGAAAAACTAGAAGGAACCAGTAGTACCAATCCCGAAGAAGCAGCGCTCTTGCTCAAACATCTTGCGATTTTGGCGGAAGAATGCGCAAAAAAGAGCCCTTTCCCAAATATAGGTGTCATTGCCCCTTACAAACAGCAGATTCGGGTACTTACGGAGCAAATCGCCCACGTGCCAGCCCTACAGCCTTATCTGTCTTCTATTGCTATCAATACCGTCGATAGTTTTCAGGGACAAGAAAGAGACGTGATTTATATCAGCATGACCCGTAGCAACACCGACGGAATCATTGGGTTTTTGGCGGATATTAGGCGCATGAATGTAGCCATGACGCGCGCCCGGAAGAAGCTTGTAATAGTAGGCGACAGTGCTACTTTGGCCCAATCAGCGTTTTACGCAGATTTTATTGAATATGCCGAAAAAAGGGACGCTTACGTAAGTGCTTGGGAATGGATGTAATTTTTTTAAAATTCAAAAACAAAGAAGCGCTTGGCGATATACCAGAAAAAATCTAACTTTAAACTCAACCTTTACTCAACCTAACCTAATTTCTAAGCTTTTTTATGCTTCCTGAAAAAAATAAGGTGCTTGTGCTTTTTTCGCATCCACTATTAGAAAAATCACGCGCCAATCGTCTAGTCTTAAAATCATATCTCAATCGAGACGATATTACTTTTCATGATTTGTATGAGCGATACCCCGACTTCAACATTGATGTGGAGTACGAAAAAGAACTACTCTTGCAGCATGAAATGATTGTTTGGCATCATCCTTTTTATTGGTATAGCTGTCCGCCTTTGTTTAAACAATGGATAGATATGGTACTGGAAGTAGGGTGGGCCTATGGCCCTGACGGAGATGCTCTAGAAGGAAAATCAATAATGCAGGTCATTACGGTAGGTGGAGGCTATCAGGCTTACCAAGAAAGCGGCTATAATCGCTTTCCTATTAGAGAATTTTTACGCCCTTTTGAGCAGACTGCCAACCTCTGCAAGATGAATTATTTCCCACCGTTTGTCATTCATGGTACTCACCGCCTGAGTCGCGAACAACTCATGGAGTATAGCTCAGAACTAGTGCTTTTTTTGGACAATTGGCAGGATATACAATATCGCCCCAATTTGTATCAGCACACTTATATTAATGATCTTCTCAAAAAAATTACGAACGACAAATGAGCACAGGATTTTTATTTCAGGCATTGGTATTTATGGGAGCGTCGATTTTGCTTGTTCCTATTGCCAAAAAAATAGGTTTGAGTTCGGTGCTTGGGTATTTGGTAGCGGGGGTAGTGATTGGACCTTTTGGGTTGAAATTTGTGGGGGAAAATGGCCAAGACATCATGCACGCTTCCGAATTTGGCGTGGTAATGATGCTCTTTTTGATTGGATTGGAGTTAAACCCAAAAAAGTTTTGGGAAATGCGCAAAGCCATTCTTGGGTTAGGAGGCTTACAGGTATTGGCCACTACATTTTTGCTGTTTATTAGTTTTTTATTGATGGGTTGGTCTTGGCAAATGTGTGTGGCGGTAGCTTTGGCATTTTCAATGTCATCGACGGCTATTGTATTACAAACCCTAAAAGAAAAGAACCTCTCGCATACAGTGGCCGGTGAGGCTTCATTTGCGGTGTTGCTATTTCAGGATATTGCGGTGATTCCGATATTGGCGCTTTTGCCGCTCTTGGGCGCCCATACAGCCTCTTCTGGTGAGCATTCTTCGTCGTTGTTTGAGGGTCAACCGGCTTGGGTACAAGCAGTATCAGTTTTGGGAGTGGTTGGGTTGATTTTGGTGGTTGGGAAGTTTTTGGTTGTGCCTTTTCTACGTTTTGTTTCCAAAACCCAAATGAGAGAGTTGTTTGTGGCAGCAGCGTTGTTTATTGTAGTGGGGGTAGCGGCGGCCATGCAAGCTGTAGGCCTTAGCCCTGCTTTGGGTACATTCTTGGCCGGAATGGTCTTGGCCAATACCGAATTTCGTCATGAGTTAGAAAGTGATATTGAGCCTTTCAAGGGGCTGCTTTTGGGATTGTTTTTTGTGAGTGTAGGAGCGACTATTGATTTCAATCAAATTACCAGCGACCCTTCTACCATTGCGCTTCTGGTGGTGTTGTCGTTGGTTCTAAAATTTGGTGTCTTGATGATTACGGGCAAAATCTTCAAAATGAGCAGTGACCAAAATTTCATTTTTTCTTTTGGACTGAGCCAGGTAGGAGAATTTGCTTTTGTATTATTATCATTTTCCAATCAAATCAACCTACTAGATGAAGTCTGGAACGCCAAACTCATGGCGGTGGTAGCGATTACGATGGCTTCTACTCCGCTTGTTTTACTCGTAAACGAAAAGTTAATAGAGCCTTATTTTGGCGTAAAAACCCAAGGCGATCCCCAACCCGAATCAGATACGATTGATACACAACATAAAGTGATTATTGCCGGATTTGGTCATTTTGGAAGTACTATTGGACGTTTCTTACGGGCTAGTGGTGTCAAAGCTACCATTCTCGACAACGACTCCGACCGCGTCGATTTGTTGCGCCGCATGGGCTTTGAAGTATATTTTGGAGATGCCACACGCGTAGATTTGCTAGAAGCTGCGGGAGCCGCCGAAGCTACGATTTTGATTGCGGCGATTGACCCACCTGAGATAAATCACTTGTTGATTGAGGTTGTAAAGAAAAAATTCCCTAATCTGAAGATATTTGCGCGGGCGCGCAATCGCTACGACGCTTATGAGCTAATTGATATGAACATCGACAATGTGTATCGCGAAACACTCGATGCTGCGGTACGGCTAGGCGTAGATGCGATGGTGCAGCTAGGTTTCCGCAAATACACCGCCAATCGGCAGGGGCAGAAGTTTATTCATTATGATGAAGTATCGGTGCGCAAGCTCGCTAAGACTCGCCACGAAACCAAAGACTATGCCTTGTCGGTAAAAGAGCAGATTCAGTGGCAAGAGCAAATTTTGCAGAATGACCTCAAACTTACCAAAGAAGAAGCTGATTTAAGCTGGGATAGTGAGCACTTACGGCAAGTAGTAGTACAGGCATACCCCAATGAGTAACCACAATGCGGATTCCGTTAAGAAAAGAACTAAACGCGCCTTCGGCATCTTTCACCACCATAGAGCTTGAAGAATCGTATTTTGACCCAAATTGGCATTTTCATCCTCATTATCAGCTTTTTACGGTTATTGAAGGGACAGGGACGAGATTTATTGGCGACAATATTCTGCACTTTGAAGCGGGAGATACGGTTTTTTTAGGTCCCAATATCCCACATTTATGGCGTAGCGACCGGGCGTATTTTGAGGGGAATCCTGCCCTCAAAACGCACGGAATTGTGGTGTATTTTACTGAAGATTTTTTGGGAGAAGGTTTTTTTGACAAACCCGAAATGTACAATTTACGCCAATTGCTCATCAAAGGTCGACGCGGACTAGATATTAGTGGAGAAACACGAGAGCGGGTGCGTACAAGCCTCCAAAAACTTGTGCATTTGCATGATTTTGAAGCGGTTTTGGAGTTGCTACATACGCTGCATTATTTATCATCGGCGGTAGAAGTAGACTATATTACGAGTGTGGGCTATGTCAATACGCACAAAGTCTCCGAAACTGAGCGTATGCAGCGGGTGTATGAGTATGTGATGAAGCATTTTAAAGAAGAAATCAGGCTCAATGAGGTGGCGACGCTAGCCAATATGACCGAAGCCGCTTTTTGTAGATACTTCAAAAGCCGTACCAACAAGACCTTTTCAGACTTTGTGAGCGAAATCCGCATCGGATATGCCTGCAAGCTTTTGGTACAAGAAAAATATTCGGTGACACAAATATGTTACGAAAGTGGGTTCAATACCGTCTCAAACTTCAACCGCCAATTCAAAAACCTGACTGGTAAGTCTCCTTTACAATATCAAAAGGTATATATGAGGGCGGAAGGATAGTATTTAATCTAAACCTCTCTCAAACTCATGGCCGAACATATTGACACTGGTAAGCTAGGCGAAGACAAAGCCGCTGCTTTTTTGGAAGAAAAAGGATATGAAATCTTAACGCGAAACTACCGATTCCGTCATTCCGAAATTGACATCATTGCTAAGAAAAACAAAATATTGGTTTTTGCGGAAGTCAAAACCCGCACAAATGTCAGTTTTGGAATGCCCGAAGAGTTTGTGGATGCCACCAAGCGTCGTCTTATCATGAAAGCTGCGGAGCAATATATCTTTGACCAAGACTGGCAGGGCGACATCCGATTTGATGTAGTGTCGGTGGTAATTACACCGCACCAAACTCGTCTTCATCATATCGAAGATGCTTTCTATTGAGGATTTTATAGAGTGCTAAAAGCAATTTCTTCTTTTTCCAAAATCTCAATAGCTCGTGGACTGGTTTGAATCAAAATCTTAAAATTTTTCTTTGGCATTTCGTCATCGTCATCGAGCCATTTCCAGTCTTCGGCAGTGGCATCCAAAAGATTGAGAAGCTCCACCAATACTTTTTCTTTTTTTTCTTTGACCAAAAACTCGTCAAAGTTAGTGATATAAATAGCTACGTTAGGTTGTTTTATCCATGTCAAGTCGTTGAGTAAGCTATCTAGTAGCTCCATGTCTGGCTCAAAGTCTGGAAGACTCAAGGCTTTTTCAATGGCGTCATAAAAAAGAGGCAAAGTTTGGGCTTGGGCGCCATCTATGTGCCCAATGCGAAAGTTTTTGAAAGGTGATAATGATTGTTCAGACGATAAAAGCGTAAAATTGGCCATAGGAAATCAGAATTGAATTAAAAACTATTTTGGTATTCGGCGAGGGTATTGATATTGCGTAGCCACTGTGGATGTGGGCATGGTAGCAAGTTGATGGCAGCTTGTTCTAAAATATTTTTGGGAGAACGTCTCCCTTCCTGATAGGCATTGGTCAGTAAAGAGTAGGAATGAGGCTCCCAAATCGTGAGCAATGGTTCGGGCGATAAGCTTTCTGGATTTTGGAAAGCCGTTGCTATTTGAAAAGGACGACGATTTTGAATCAAAAATTCAATCGCTTCTTCATCCACAAAAGGCATATCACACGCTATTACGAGCCAAGGCTCATCAGGATAACGTTCAAAAGCCGACAAAATTCCGCCCAACGGCCCAACTTGATAAGGGTCAATGAGCAGATGTGCCTCCAGAAAAGAGGAAGTTTGTTCGGCTCGACAAGATATAAAACTCTCGATATTAGCCTTTCCTAATATATTTTTACAGTGTTGCCACTGCGCAACCCCGTGATAATGAAGCAGGCTTTTGTCGGTGCCCATACGAGTGCTATATCCGCCTGCCAATACCAATCCTTTCATGCTCCTTGAATAAAAGACAAAGCTCTCATTTCTGACCAATAGGCTCCGTTTTTGTAGGGAATACGAGGTCTAAACCCGCAGTGGCCGCCGTGTTGGGTAAGCTCCAGCCACACATTTGGCAGCTTCTCAATCACATCTGCTGGTAGACTTTGGTAAGGCACAAGAGGGTCGTTGATAGCATTGACGATGAGAGTAGGGATGGCAATATCCTGCACAAAGTATTTGGAGCTACATTGTTGATAATAATCATCTGCTCCCTTAAATCCATGCAATGGCCCCGTAAAAAGGTGATCGAAATCCCAAAATGTTTTGACTTGTTGCCATTTTTGAACATCAAAATGCTCAGGATACTGAAAAGATTTCGCTTCTATTTTGGGTTTTAGTGTTTTCAAAAACCGCCATAAATAAATGCGATTTTCAGGCTTTTCGATGTTGCGACTACAAGCCAACAAATCCATCGGAACGCTAAAAACAACTACTTTTTTGATGGCATTGTGAATATTTTTGCCTTGCTCTCCTGCGTATTTAAGGGTAACATTGCCGCCAAGGCTAAAGCCCATCAAATAGATTTCTGAATACCCTTTTTTAAGGGCGTATTGGACCACAAAGTCTAGGTCAGAAGTTTCGCCACTGTGATAAAAACGTATCTGTTGGTTTAGTTCGCCGCTACAACTTCGATAGTTCCACGCCAAACAATCATATCCATTGGCAGTCATGAGTTTTACCATTCCCTTGATATATTGGCGCGTACTATCTCCTTCTAAACCATGCGATAAAATAACAAGTTTGGAGGAAGGCTGAGAGGCGTTGGCCAAGCTCCAGTCTATATCCAGAAAATCATGGTCAGGAGTGTTGAGACGTTCGCGTTGGGAAGGGTATTTTATTTTCCTAAAAAGAGCGGGATAAATACTCTGATAGTGGCCATTGGGCAACCACGCTGGAGGTTGGTGGGTATGGGTCGAAACAACAGGCATAAACTTCACAAATAACCAAACGACGAATAACGTGTTTTTGTACCAAAAAGACAAACGTTATTGTTTGATAAAAGGTTTAGTGATAGAGCGACGTCCGTCACTAACTCTGATAAAATGTTGTCCTGGCGATAACTCTGAAACATCAAACTGATTGATAAACACACTACCATTGTCATAAAGGAGCTTGCTAGGAAGTATTTTTCCTGTTTGTGTTACGATATAAGCCGTAAGATTGTAGGTATTGTCAGATTCGTAGGCGACAGTCAATAAATCTACAGTGGGGTTAGGAAAAAGCTTGAGATGCTCTTTGACGATTAAAATCTCGGGAATCGCAGCCGGGGTTTCTGTTGGGTATTTGACGTGAGTAAGCTCCAAGGCTTTGGATAGTACCGAGCATCCATTTTGAGTGATTTCGACCGTATATTTTCCTGCCACAGTGGCTACGAGTCGTGCACCAGTCGCTGTAGGAATGGGAGTGCCATCTAAAAACCACCGATAAGTCATGTTTTCTCCTGAGATAGTAGTTAGTCGAATACTACCTTTAGGTGGGATTACTGTTCCAGCGTTGGTTGAGATGACGGGTTGCTGAAGCGCCGATAGAATTTGAGTAACAGAGGAAGTCACCGAACACACCCCTGACGAAACTACGACATTATAGTTACCTGCCTCAGTTGGAAAGATGGTAGGCGTACTGGCACCTACCACGGGTTTTCCGTCTTTGTACCATTGATAACGGTAGCCGATTCCAGCATTGACACTAAGAGGAACGGGTTTACCTGCACAAATGGTAACACTGCCTTGGGGGGTAATTTGGGCAGAAAGATTAAATATCTTAACATTAATGGGGAGAGATTCGGCGGAGCATTGATAACCAATGACTTTCACACTATATAATCCTTCTTGGGAAATTTCGAGGCTAGGGGTATTAGAAGTGCTGATTGTTTGGCCATTTTTAGACCATTGGTAAGTGAGTGCATTATCACCTTTGACTTGAAATAGGAGCTTACTATCGCCACATAAAGTGGTGTCTTTTCCTTGTAGGATTTGAATGGCATTATTGCAATCTTGAGGACGTACTCCACTCACCATAACTGAGTAAGGTTGCCCATTGTTTTGGAGAGTACGTTTATGCCTAATTATCAGCGTATATACTTTTCTTGCGACTGGATTATTGAGCAATATTTGTTCGACGTTGTCACGGATGTTATCCCCAGGCGTAGCGACAGACGCAGGTTGCTTAGGGTCTAGCACCCACGGAAACCAAGTATTTCCTTGGTCGTCAGTGATTCTTATGTCTAAGTCATTGATAAGTTTGGGGGTCAAATCGTCTACCGTTTGGGAAGCAATTCTTGTGGCCGAGGCTTCAGGGTCACTCCAACAAAGGGTAGCAATGAGGGGTTCTCCGCCGCTGGCGATGATTTTTTGTTGAAAGGTTTCATTTTGACCCAAAGTACGCTCCATCAGTAAATGTTTATTGTCTTGATTGAGAAGCACTTTGGCAGCCTTTTCGGCATTCAACAACCCCCATCCGTAGTCATAGCTTGGGCCTATTTTGCCAGTAGGTTTGTCCGCTGTATGAAGCACTAAACCTTTGAGGGTGGCCGAACGCATGAAGTAGTTTTGACGACGATAAAACAGTTCTTGTAATAAAATCAAGGTGCCTGATACGTTGGCACAAGCAGTGGAAGTTCCTGAAAGTGTCGCATAGGCATTGTCGGCACTCGAAATAGACGAGATGATATTGGTACCTACTCCCAAAATATCAGGTTTGATGCGGCCATCATCAGTGGGTCCCCAACCACTATAGTCTGCGACCGAAAAATCACTGACAAACCCTTTCTGAAGATTGACGTTGGCACCTCCTACGGTCAATATATTTTTGGCATTGGCTTCGGAAGGGATTACATCATAGGCGTCGTTGCGACTACGTTCCAAAAGGCTTGTTTGATTCGTATTTCTTAGAAAGTAAGGAGTGCCTACGGGAGGTCCTGTTTCGGAATGTTTATTATCAGCCGATTTTACAATAAGATAAAAAGGGTTGTTGTAGGCAAGCTTATCTAGGTCTTGAGCCTTTTCGTCATAAAAACCAAAACGATAATCTTCCATAGCATTGATGGAAGGATTGCCCCACCATTCCCATTTTAGTTTGGGGTCGTTGCCGGGGCGGCTAGCATTAAAATACCATCCTGAAACAGGGCCATAGGAGTGATTCGATACCAACACTTTAGAAGCTTCTTGTGCCATTTCAATCAAATCATCGGTATAGTCCCATACATCTAGTGTAGCTCCAAAAGCCATACCCTTTACTTGTGAGTTGACGCCGGCCGCCGCAATCGTACCAGATAGGTGCGTCGAATGGTCACTAAGCACCGAGTTTTGGTCTTTTTGTCTGATACGTCCTCCAAACTCAACATGCGTGATTCGGGGTTTGCCACCATCCCAAATGCACAGGCGGCCGTTTAGGGCTGGCAAATCTCCTTTGAGATCAATACCTAGGCTCCCTCCTTGGTAGAGATTGGTAGTATGAGTTCCAGTAGAAGCAACCACATTGTGGGTGCTATAATAAACAGGCAGGCCAAAAGAATCAATTCCTTGTAAATGTAGTACTCGTCCGTTGGCATATTTTTTGCTGAGAGGCCATCCTTTCTTTTTAGCTATTTTGAAGGCTTCGAGGCGGTTGGTGAGATACCTTTCTTTAAGGTTTTTTTTGAAGGTTTGATTGAACGATAAGTCAGTGTGAAAGGTAGAATCTTTTTGCTGAGCATATCCGAAAAAGCAAACCGCTGATAAGCAGGCTATTAATGTCCTGCTTATCAGATTGTAGCTTGAGATATATGAAAAAAGGGGTAAAATAAAATACATGCCTCTCTCAGTACTGCGAGCTTTTTATGGCTTGATAATGGTGCCGATGGTGCGCGTCGATGTACCCTCCTCTTCAATTATAGCAAAAAACGTACCGCTTTGTAGAGAGCTAAGGTTAAACTGAGTATGGAAAAAATTTTCAAATTTTTCCATACTTTGTTGTACAATCAACTTGCCTTGAAGGTCATAAAGCGAGGCTTTGATTTTAGTGCCTGTTTTTGTAAGGGTAGCATATTCACAAACAACGAAAGATGAAGCGGGATTGGGATAAATCTTAAGTGTTTTATCCAAGAGGGTAGAAGCCTGATTTAACGAAGTAATTACAATTCGGATTTCGTCAGATACCAATTCGCCACAGCCATTGACACTCGCTTTGACCGAATAGTTTCCGGTTTGGATAGCGGTAAAAGTAGGCGTGTTAGCTCCCGCAATCGGAACTCCCTCCAACAACCATTGGATATTGGAGGTGGCATTGGAGGTAAGCACAATACCATTGGCCGAAATGGTGGGTTTTTCGGGTCTACGGATAGTAATCGTCACGGGAGTAGACAAGCTCGGTAAGCAATTGTTGACCGAAGTGCTTACAGTGTAGCTACCGGGAGTGGTGGCCGTTAAGGTAGCATTAGTCGCTCCTTGGATGGCTTGATTGTTTAAAAACCATTGGTATACGCCCGAGTTAGAAGAGGTACGTAAATTGAGAGAACTACCTTCGCAAATATTACTGTTACCCTCAAAACTGATAGTAGGGGTGGTATTGGTGGTAGTTTGAGGAGTGATGGCGACGCGTGGGCTGGGGCAGCCTAGCGATTTTATTTTTAAATCATAAAAATAGTAGTAAGCGTTAGTAAGGGTATCAACGGTATTGTTTTGGGCAAACAAGGCTCCTTTAAGGGCAATTATGCCTGGGATACTAAAAGGAAAACCACTCACGCCGACATTGCTTCGATAAATGGTCGCGCCGCCTTCATACTCAATTGTGATTTTATAACTTCCAGCAGTAGGTATGCTTAAATTAAGAGGATATACGCGTCCTTGGTCGTTGGGGTCATCGGCTACTTGCCCCGAAGGTGCTCCTTGATTAGGAGCATCGGGATTACGACTTGCTACTACATCTACCGTAGAACTTGAGATGAATTTGTCGTCTAAACTCAACACCGTGAAAGTGATTTTTCCGGCCGCAGAAGTATAAAGTCTGGCACTTTCTAAAAGAAGGGGCACTTCAGTTTTTAAAAGGGGGCTAGGACCAAAATTACCTGAATAAGAACCTCCCGAAAATGCAGATTTGGTAGCGGGGCCAAGGGTGCCACTAAAATCATTTAAAGCGACGTATACATTTCCAGTAGGTAATTGCACAGAGCTGCTCGTTAGATTGCCTACGGCAAAAGGAGTACTTCCATTTGGACTATTGTACCAAAACGCAGTACCTTCATCTTTAGAAATAAGTGCTAAAGGGTCGGTATTGCAATAAGTAGCGGTAGCTTTTGAAACGGTAGGTGTGGCTGACAGTGTTCTGGATTCACGCAAAATATTATTGAGCGTATCTTGGTCGTCGGGTAGTGTGATGCGACTGACAAATTGGTAACGAACGCCTTCTTTTAAAGTACTTAAAAATGGCGCAGATAGTGAAATGGTGGCTTCTTCAAATGCTGACAAGGATCTTGATAGAGTACCTGTAGCTTTACCAGCAATTTCGCCAGAAGGCTCAACTACAGTTACTTCTAGGGGCGTATTTTGTACAGTTTGTAAACCTGTATTTCTGACTTTTAAAGTAATAGAAGAAAGCTGGCTACCACAAAAATTATCACTAGGATTGACCAATGTCGTCAAACTTATGTCTCTAAGTGGGCGGGTAAATTGGAGCAAAAACTCCTGGGTTTCACCTTTAGGATAAGTACCACAAGCAGAGAGTGTATTAGGGTCAGAAGACTCCAAACACACAATTCTCAGACGAGTATAGTTGCCCGCTACCAATCCTGAAGGAGCTTTGAGGGGGGTTGAAAATACCCCCGAATTCATAGGCGTAGAAGTGGCGATGAGTTCATTTGCATCATCAAAATCCCCGTCTTGATTCCAGTCTACAAAAGCTTTAACGACTTTGGTCAAATCGGCACCGCATGAGCCTATCGATACTTCTAAAGGGAGTGATTGCCCCGCAGATACGCTTATGGCTTGATTCATAAAATCACTGTAACTCTGGCATCCTTCGTTGGCCATTTGAGAAAGACTACCAAGCGTTACTTTCGTGATTTTGGAGTCGGCATTTGACAAAGCGCGTGATTCGCAGTAGTTTTTTCCTCCGATGCCGCTCACGACTAGCGCATAGGGTTGAGTTCCGTTGGTAAGCGTTCCTTTGTGTTTTATGGTAATGGTATAAGTGCGGCCGGGTACTGGATTTGGAATCAATACTTGTTCTACATTGTCACGGATATTGTCGCCTTTTGTGGCAAGATTTGCTGGTTGATTAGGATCCAAAATCCAAGGTAGATTTTCCGTAGTACCATCACTGATTCTTAAATCAAGGTCATTGATCAATTTGGGGCTTCGATTATCAACATTGGCTATGGTGGCAGTCGTAGCCGGTGCCTCTGGGTCTGTCCAACAAATAGTGGCAATCAATGGGCCTCTGCCAGAGGCTACTACTTGTATCGTGTAGATTTCATTGGTGGCGAGGGTGCGTTCGGAAAGCAAGTGAGACTGATCACGGTTAAGGATTACTTCGGCGGCTTTTCGTTCGTTGAGCAAGCCCCATCCGTACTGGTAATCTGGGCCTAATGCGCCTGCGTCGTCAGCCGTATGAAGTACGAGTCCTTTGAGAGTCGAAGAGCGAAGGAAGGTTTTGTTGAGGTTGTTGTACAATTCTTGCAATAAAAACACCGAACCCGAAACGTTGGGTGAAGCCATAGAAGTACCGCTTAGGGTAGCGTAAGCATTGTTGCTGGTAGAGGTAGTCGAAAATACACTTACTCCTACGCCTACTATGTCTGGTTTGATACGACCATCGTCAGTAGGACCCCAGCTACTAAAGCTTGATATTTGTGGGTCGCTGATTTGGTTATAGCCATTGTTTAATACACTTATGGCACCCACGGTCAGGATATTTTTGGCAGTGCCATAAGTTGCAATCAAATCAAAGCCATTTTGGGGGGCTCTAGCGGTAGTAGAGGTACGAGAACTTCCTCCTAAAAAATAAGGCGTACCAGCGGGTGGGCCATTATTTCCACGGGCATTGCCAGCTGCTTTTACAATCAAATAATAGGGAGCAGTGTTGGCGATTCTGTCCCATTCGCGAGCACGAGCGTCATAAAATCCAAACTTATAGTCTTTTTGGTCGTTGAGGGTACTATCACCGTACCATTCCCATTTCAAGTTGTTGTTGGTTCCACTACGGGCTGTATTGAGACGCCAGCCTGAGAGAGCTTCGTATGAGTGATTAGAAACCAGTAAATTGGGAGCCGCAGTGACCATTTCGGCTGCATCATTACCAAAATCATGGGCTAGCAATGTAGCAGCGGGTGCCATACCACGGGCACGAGGATTGACACCGGTCGCAATCATGGTGCCACTTACGTGGGTAGCGTGGGCATCTATAGTCGTTGCATTGTCGACTTGCCTTACGCGATTGGCTAATTCGGTATGGGTATCTCTTACTTTTCCGCCGTCCCAAACTCCCAACCGATCTTTCATGGCATCGCTACCACCAGTCAGATTCAGACCTAAGCCGCCTCCTTCATAGAGCGCGTCGGTACGGGTGGTGAGGGCGGCGCCTCGATTGGTCGTGGTGATGTCATAGAGCGGCTCCCCTGTTTCGCTGACGCCGCTCAAAATAATCACTGTACCATCCGCAAAGCTTTGACGTAGAGGCCAGTTGTTTTGGCGTGCTAAGTTTTGAAGCCGAAGATTGAGCGTTTTATAGTGATTTTCAATATCTTGTTTTGTGTTTTGGAGTTTTTGCTGTTGGTCCACCGAGTACAAAGGACGGGGTTGGGCTTGGCTCAAAACTGGAATAATGCACAATACAAAAAGATAAAAACGTAAATAGTGATGCATAGTGAATCTTTTTTTTGTAAACGAAAAATGACAAAAAATTGATACGGAAAAATTATTAACTTTAATGACTCACATCTGAAGGTTTCGTAACACTATCAATGTGTGAAAATAGGAAGTTCATTTTTAAACTTATTATTTCCATTGCTGATAGAAACCTAACCAAAAAAGGAATGGATAAATAATCCCCTATTTTGGGTGAAGTATTTAGAAAGAGTTGTAACCTACATTTGTTGCACAAAAAACTTTTTTGGGTGTTTAAGGCCATTCTTCCCTAAGTCATGAAAAAATACCTGTGGTTGTTGGTGTGGATTGCGAGCCGAGTAGTGATGGCCCATACTACTACGCCTATCACCGATTATTGGGATCATCTTGCGCTCAATGAAGGCCTAAGTCAAAACGAAATCCGAAGTATCGTGCAAGACCATCGCGGAATGATGTGGTTTGGTACACAGGATGGCCTCAACTGCTACGACGGACAAAGCATCAAAAAATACCGTCATAACCCCTTCGATTCGACTACTATTACCCACGACGATATTACCTTTTTGTACGAAGATAGTGCACATCATCTCTGGGTGGGTACTACCAAAGGGCTGAATCGTAAATTAGCACAAAAAAATATTTTCCAAAATTTCCCCCAAATTGAAGGAATCGTCACTCATATTTTGGAAGATAAAAATCATACTATTTGGGTAGGGACTTCGGCGGGCTTGTGGGTATTGCGTCCTAAAAACAATGATTTTCAATATTTTTTGTATCGCCACAATCTCGATGATGCTTCTTCTCTTTCGCACGATTTCGTGGGTAGTATGGCATTAGATAGCGAGGGAAGTCTATGGATAGGAACGGCCAAAGGATTGAATAAAGTCTTGGCAGGCTCCGTGCTTCGCTTCGAAAACGCTCGAAATAGTTCTTTGCCACTTTACCAAAAAGAGCATCTGCCTACGCATGTTTGGAACGCCAAAGGAAGAGGCGTCTGGGTAAGTACACCAAAGCAATTTGGATTGTTGAATATTCAAGTTGGTGAAATAGACGATTTTACCTCTGCACTCCCTGCTGATGTGGTGGTGTCTTCGGTATGTACTGATCATTTGGGAGTGGTTTGGGTAGGCACGCAAGGCAAGGGGATTTATCGTTTTCGGTTTAATAAAATCACCCGCCAACTGCTTCGAGTAGGAGCCTATCAGGAGGATTTATTGGCCAAAAATGGTCTTAAAAGCAGTCATATTACTTGTATTTACGAAGGTAATGAGCCCCAAGAAGATATAGTATGGGTAGGCACAAGAGAAGCAGGGGTTCAGTTGTATGCTCGTTCTAAAAATACATTTCGTCATTGGGAACGACTTTTGAAGCAAGAAACCGCCGCCGGAAAAAGTTTTTTCGGAATTGGGACAGATAAAGAAGGCTTTTTGTGGGCAGGTACTTTCGCAAATCTCTATCGTATCAATCGCCGTACGCAGGCAATCCGCAAATATGAACTCACTAAAAATGCCCTGATTGAGACTATCGCAGAAGATGCCAAAGGTACGCTCTGGATGGGCGGAAATGTGGGGCTTCTACGGTACGACCGCCTACGCGATAGATTTGCGGCTTTTCCATTGCCTACTTTTGACAATGTAAGACCGTGGGTGTTTCGGATTTATAACGATAGCTCACACCAAATGTGGATAGGAACAAGGTCTTATCTAGCCAAAATAGATGCCGAAGGCAAAACCCAAGTCATCAGAGAAATAGCTGCCCCCAAAAACACAAAAATAGAACTCCGAAACATAGGGGCGATTCAGAAAGATGCCAAAGGTGGTCTTTGGATAGGAATGAGGCAAGGGTTGGTACATTGGCCCGATGAAGCCACCGAAGCACAATTGTTTCAGAACAATCCCCGTGATCCTAAGTCGTTGATTGATAACGTGGTACTAGACATTCATGTCGACTCCAAACAGCGGGTTTGGATATGCACTACCAAAGGGTTGAGTAGAGTAATAAATGAGAAAGGCAAAATCACGTTTGAACATTTTACCGAAAAAGAAGGCTTGTCCAATTCGTTTGTATATGGGGCACTGAGTGATTCAAAAGGGAAAATGTGGTTGACCACCAACGGCGGTATTGTGTGTTTCGACCCCGACCGGCATACTTTTCGGAACTATACCGCCAAAGACGGTCTCGGAGGGGCTGAGTTCAATTCTGGCGGCTTTCATCAAAGTGCTGAGGGAGAGCTGTTTTTTGGGGGCAATGGTATGTTGTTGAGTTGTTGGCCCAACGAAATTATCCCTAATCGTCATTTAGCAAAAGTCGCAGTGACTTCTTTCAAAAAATTTGAAAAAGAATGGGATATTGATAGTCTGCTTGCTTCTCAGCAGCCGATTAGTTTCGAGCCAGACGAAAACTTTTTTTCTTTCGATTTGGCTGCCTTAGATTTTACGAATCCTTCTCAGAACCAATTTGCTTATCGCTTAGAAGGATTTCACAAAGATTGGATTTTGGCTGGCACGCGGCGGTACTTGAGTTTTACCAATCTTAATCCGGGGCATTATACATTGCACCTAAAAGCAGCCAACAATGAAGGGCTTTGGAATGATAAAGATGTGCTGAGTATTCCGCTCTATATCCAACCACCTTTTTGGCAAACTTGGTGGTTTTATGTGGTAGTAATTTTGATATTGGCCACAGCTATCAAGGTATTTTATGATTATCGGGTGCGAATGCGGGTAAAATATTTATTTGATTTGGAACGAGTGAAATTAGAAGAAAATGAGCGTGTTCGGAAATTGGCAGCCCAAGACCTTCACGACGAATTTGGAAACACCCTTACCCGAATTTCATTGTTGACCGAAATCATCAAAACCCGACTCAACGGCCAAGCAAACGGCGAAATCGGGATGATGCTCACCAAAATCGGCGACAACTCCAATCGGATGTATCAGGGTACCAAAGATTTTATCTGGGCTATCAATCCTGAGCACGACAATTTTTATGAGATAGCAGTTCGATTGAAGGACTTTGGTGATGATGCCTTTGACAAAACAGGAATACGATTTTCGGTAGAAGGTCTCAACGACGACCTCCGCTCTGTCAATCTTTATATGGGTGAAAGTCGGCATTTGGTTTTGTTGTTTAAGGAAGCTATCAGCAATACCCTCAAACACGCCCAAGCCCGTGAAGTAAAGCTTAGATTTGGGTTTGAAAAAGGGGAAATGACGATTGAGTGGTACGATGATGGAAAGGGTTTTGAAATAGATCAAGTTCGCCAAGGAAACGGATTGACCAACATTCACACGCGTGCTCAGAAGATTGGGGGAATGGTGGTGATTGATTCACTCCAAAAAAAGGGTACTTGTGTAAGGTTTCGAAAAAAAATAAATGAAGAAGCACGAAAGTGAGCTTTTGATGTCGGGACGAGGGGGCATAAAATCCCCGGCTTTCAGAAGCAAGCATAGGGCAATAATGAGTGTGTATCCATAATTTTATTAATTCCAAAAATGATAACCCGTTTGTGTTTGGTCGAAGATGATCATCTTATCAGAGAAGCGTTTGCCGATTTGTTGAACAATACCGAAGGTTTTCGGGTGGTCAATACTTACGCAAATTGTGAAGACTATCTGCGCAATCTTGCTGTTGACCGCCCCGATGTGGTATTGATGGATTTGGAGCTTCCGCGCATGGGCGGGGTAGAAGGTATTGAAAAAACAAAAAAACTTCGTCCCCAAACGCAGCTCATTGTAGTGACAGTCTATGAAAACGATGAATTGGTATTTAAAGCACTATGTGCAGGGGCGGGTGGGTACCTCACTAAAAATATGCCTCCTAGTAGGCTCATTGACGCCATTCGAGAGATACGCCAAGGAGGGGCCCCGATGAGTACCAATATTGCACGTATGGTGGTGGCGTCGTTTCAGAAAAATCATCATTCGCCTCTTACTGCGCGCGAAACAGAAGTACTAGAGCGTATTGCCCAAGGGAAAAGCTATACCACCATTGCTGATGAGTTGTTTGTGGACAAAGAGACGATTCGGACTCATATCAAGAATATTTATTGGAAACTTGAGGTACATTCTAAGGCAGAAGCGATTGAAAAAGCTCGAAAAGAGCGATTGATTTGAGGGCGTTTTGTGGATAAAATGTTGAATATGAATCCTAATATTGGAGGTGATTGAGAATCTACGTAGATTTTCAAACGGTTTAGCTAGTATTTTCGAAGTATGACTTTTTTGTAGAATCAGAGCCGTGAAATAAACTTTACTGGTCAAATTTTGTTTTTCCAAGAAAACACCGCAACAATCAGCTTATTTTTTGACTATTTTTGCGGATTCTTACACATATATCGCTCTGATCATCGGATGAAAATCAGTCTTCACCAACAAGAATCCTTCGAGCGCCGTCACCACGGCCAAAGTCCTACAGATTTACAAGAAATGCTAAAAACAGTCGGCGTTGATGCGCTCGACGAGTTGATAGAACAGACCGTTCCGGCGGCTATCCGCAGGGTACAACCGCTCAATTTGCCAGCACCTAAGTCAGAGTTTGACTTTTTGAATGATTTGAAGAAAGTGGCTCGTCAAAACCGCATTTTTCAATCTTTCATTGGAATGGGTTATTATGATACGATTGTTCCAAATGTGATTTTGCGCAATATTCTCGAAAATCCCGCTTGGTACACGGCTTATACGCCCTATCAGGCTGAAATTGCACAGGGGCGTTTGGAGATGTTGTTGAACTTTCAGACGGCGGTGATTGACCTCACGGGCATGGAAATCGCCAATGCCTCGTTGTTGGACGAAGCTACCGCTGCTGCCGAAGCCATGACGATGTTGCATAGCCTACGACCTGCGGCACGCAAAAAAGCCGAAACTTTTTTTGTGTCGGAGCGCTGCCATCCTCAGACGATTGATTTGATTTATACGCGTGCTACTCCACTCAATATCAATGTAGTAGTAGGAGACCATGCCAAAGTGGACTTGACCGACCCCGCTATATTTGGGGTATTGGTGCAGTATCCGGCTACAGATGGCGAAGTGATAGATTATACAGATTTTATTGCTACAGCTCACGAGTTGAGCATATCGGTAGCAGTAGCGGCCGATTTGTTGAGCCTTACCCTACTCAAATCTCCTGGTGAAATGGGGGCTGATGTGGTGGTAGGTTCTGCGCAGCGGTTTGGGGTTCCGATGGGCTATGGCGGGCCCCACGCGGCTTTTTTTGCTACCAAAGATGCTTTCAAACGTCAGATTCCGGGGCGTATCATTGGCGTATCGGTAGATGCCGAAGGAAATAGAGCCTTGCGCATGGCACTCCAAACCCGTGAGCAGCACATTCGTCGCGAAAAAGCCACTTCCAATATCTGTACGGCTCAAGTATTGCTTTCGGTAATGGCGGCGGCCTATGCCGTTTATCATGGGCCAGAAGGTTTGAAAACGATTGCTTCCAAAACGCACGGTCTAACCAAAGCCTTTGCGGAAGCAGTGTCGGAGATGGGTTATGTAGTTTTGACTAAAAATTATTTTGATACTGTCACAGTACAAATCGCAAATGCCGATGCCTTGCGCGAAGAAGCCGAAAAAAGAGGTATCAATTTGCGCTATAATACCAATGGTACCGTAGGGGTTTCTTTCGATGAAGTAAAATCGTTTGGGGATTTGATTGGTATTTTGGACTTGTTTGCGACCGCTTCGGGCGAAGGTGTAGAAATGACCGTTCCGAGTGAAATAGAAGTAGCTTTTCCCGAAAACTTGGCGCGTCAGTCTAGTTATCTTACGCATCCTGTTTTTAGCACCTATCATACCGAGCATGATATGTTACGTTATTTGAAATCATTGGAAAACAAAGACTTGTCTTTGGTACACTCTATGATTTCGCTCGGTAGCTGTACCATGAAACTCAACGCCACGGCGGAGATGATTCCCGTTACTTGGCCTGAGTTTGGAAAGATGCATCCCTTTGCCCCTACCAATCAAGCTGCGGGTTATCAGTTGCTGTTTAAACACCTCAACGATTGGCTTTGCGAAATCACAGGCTTTGCTGCTATGTCACTTCAGCCTAATTCGGGCGCGCAAGGTGAGTATGCTGGTTTGATGGTGATTCGGGCATATCATGAAGCACGCGGCGATGCCCACCGCAATGTAGCCTTGATTCCGTCGTCGGCGCATGGTACCAACCCTGCTTCGGCTGTAATGGCAGGCATGAAAGTGGTGGTTACCAAATGCGACGAGCGCGGCAACATTGATGTTGAAGATCTCAAAGCCAAAGCCGCACAATATAGCAATGAACTTTCGTGTTTGATGGTGACTTATCCATCTACTCACGGCGTATTTGAAGAAAGTATCATTGAGATATGCGAAGTTATCCACAGTCATGGTGGACAAGTATATATGGATGGTGCCAATATGAACGCCCAAGTAGGACTTACAAGTCCTGCCACGATTGGAGCCGATGTATGTCACCTCAATCTTCACAAAACTTTCTGTATTCCGCACGGTGGAGGTGGCCCTGGCATGGGGCCTATCGGCGTAGCGGCGCATTTGGTAGAACATCTTCCTGGTCACGTTCAGCTTACCGAAGGTCAAAAAGCAGGAGCAGTATCAGCGGCACCTTATGGTTCTGCGAGTATTCTGACCATATCTCACGCTTATATCGCAATGATGGGCGGCGAGGGGCTGACCAATGCTACTAAGATGGCGATTTTGAATGCCAATTATATCAAACAGCGCTTGTCGGGTAATGGTGACTATGAAATCCTCTACACAGGCGCTAACGGTCGCTGTGCGCACGAAATGATTGTGGATTGTCGTCCTTTCAAAGCGGTAGGTATTGAAGCCGAAGACTTAGCAAAACGATTGATGGATTATGGGTTCCACGCCCCTACGTTGTCGTTTCCTGTGGCAGGTACTTTGATGATTGAGCCTACGGAGTCAGAATCTAAGGCTGAACTTGATCGTTTTTGTGACACAATGCTGAGTATCCGTGCCGAAATCCGTGACATAGAAGAAGGAATAGCCGATAAAACCAACAATGTTCTCAAAAATGCCCCCCACACAGCACGTGTGGTATTGACCGAAAACTGGGAGCGTCCTTACAGTCGCGAAAAAGCGGCTTTCCCCTTGCCTCATTTGAGATTTAATAAATTTTGGCCAAGTGTAAGCCGTATCGATTCGGCTTATGGCGATCGTCATTTGGTATGTGCGTGTCTTCCTGTAGAAGAGTATGTACATGCAGAAGCGTAGTTTTAGCTTTCAATATTAAGTTTTATAAAAAAGCCCTCTTTTGAGGGTTTTTTTGTTGATTATCAGTAGATTGTAATCTTGGTTTTTTATGGGAAAAGTCATTAGAGGGGTATTTTGTTTAATTTTTTTGTGAAAAGATTAAACAAAATGAAATATTGAAAAGTTATTAACCTGTTCTAAAAACAAAAATTTTCCACCCTCTAAAATTCAAATAACGACTATGAAAACTTTTTGGAGAAAGGCGAAAGCCCAAATGGTAGTAATGGTAATGGTAGCGGCAGGTGCTACTTTGGTAGGCTGTAAAGACGACGAAACTACACCTACCTCTAACACTGTGACTGATATTGTACTAGCCAACAACGATTTTAGTATTTTACGGGCAGCCGTCACACGGGCAGGGCTAGCTGATGCTCTCAAAGGCGGTACACTGACAGTATTTGCGCCCAACGATGCAGCATTTACAGCATCAGGCCTAGATTTGAGCACCGTCAATTCATTGGATGTTAATACCTTGAGAACGGTGTTGCAGTATCATGTTTTGGGAACTACAATTGCAGCTTCAGCTGTACCTACTGCCAACAACACCGAAGTGCCTACCTTAGCGGGTGCTAATGCGTATGTTACCAAAAATGACGGCGGAGTATCTATCAATGGAGCAAGAGTAATCACTGCTGACGTAAAAGCAGATAATGGTGTGATTCATGTGATTAACCGAGTAATCATGCCACCTTCAGGAAACCTTCTTCAAGTAGCACAAGCCAATCCTAACTTTACTTTTTTGGTGGCAGCTCTCAACAAAGTCATTCAAGCCAATCCTTCGGTAGGGGCTACGGTTACTTCAGTATTGACGGGTAATTCTCCTTTTACGGTATTTGCACCTACCAATACCGCTTTTCAAGCTACTCCTTTTAACAGCATCGACGCTATCAATGCCGCAAGTGGTGCTACGCTCACTACCCTTACCAGTGTATTGTTGGCGCACGTAGTACAAGGACGAGTATTTTCTACCAATTTAACGGCTGGTAATGTCGTAACGGCTGGTAATGCTCCTATTACGGTGACGCTTGGTTCGGGTGTGCAAGTACGTGGTGCGGGCAATGGTACCAACAATGCCAATGTAACAAGTGCCAACATCGTGGCTACCAATGGCGTTATCCATGTTATAGATAGAGTAATTCTGCCTTAATATTAAATGTGATTTTAAGGTTTCGTTGGGGTGATTTTTAGCAATAAAAATCACCCTTTTTGTTGGTCTTTAAAACTGACAAAAAACAGTTTTAAGGATGTTTTTTGTCATCAAATTTGATAAAAAAGGGGCGCATTTTGAGGTATCAAAATTAAACCTCGAACAAAAATGAAAAAAAGAGAACCTATTTCGCACATCATGACCAAAAACGTGCACACTGTCAATGTAAGCGATGATTTGCACGAAGCGATTGAAATCGTAAAGAAAAACCACATCCGTCATTTGCCCGTATTGGAAGGCAAAGAAGTGGTAGGTATAATTAGTAGAACAGATATTAATCGATTGACATTCAGCTCGTTGTTTGATAATCAAGAAGGTGCTGATGAGGCTATTTTAGAGATGCTAAGTATTCCACAAGTAATGACCCAAAAACCCCGTACAGTAGATGTGTCTTTGAGCATTAGAGAGGTAGCGGAGATTCTGGCTACGGAAGAATATCACGCTTTGCCGGTTATCGAAAATGGAGAATTGGCGGGGATTGTCACTACCACCGATGTCATCAAATATATGCTTGAACAGTACTAAGGTTCAAAACAATTTTTTCCTAAGCCTAGTTTGTAATGATACAAATTAGGCTTTTTTATGAATCAACCTTTGACGATATTTTGGTTTCGACGTGATTTGCGTTTGCACGACAATGCAGGACTGTATCGAGCCCTTACGGCGGGTAATTCCGTTTTACCTCTTTTTATTTTTGACAAAGAAATCCTTGATCAATTAGAAGATAAAAACGACCGGCGTGTTGAGTTTATTCATCAAGCGTTGAGCGAGCTTCAAGAGCAATTGACTCAACTAGGAAGTGCGATTTTGGTAAAATACGGTACGCCTTCGGAAGTATGGCAACAGCTCATAGAAGAGTACAACACTGGGGAGGTTCACACCAATCATGATTATGAGCCTTATGCTAAAACCCGTGATAAGGCGATTGGGTCTTTTTTGAATAGCCACGGTATTGCTTTTTATACCCACAAAGACCAGTGTATTTTTGAGAAAAACGAGGTGCTGAGCGGCGCAGGTACTCCTTATACAGTATTTACGCCTTATAGCCGAAAATGGAAAGAAACCCTCAATGATTTTTATTTGAAGTCGTATCCTACCGAAAAATATTTTGATTCTTTTTATAAAATTTCTCCTTCCGCAATTCCCTCTTTGGAAAGTATGGGTTTTGAAAAAGTAGGATTGCCATTTCCTCATAAAAGTGTTAGAGATGAATTAATAAAAAATTATAAAGAGCAACGTGATATTCCTTCTGTTGCGGGTACGTCTCGTTTGAGTGTACACCTACGCTTCGGTACTATTTCGATTCGGGAATTGGCTCGCAAAGCCCAAAAACTCAACGAAACCTTTTTGAATGAGTTGATTTGGCGGGACTTTTACATGCAGATTTTGTGGCATTTTCCGCACGTGGGTGAAGGCAAAGCCTTTCGGGCGGAGTATGACAAGATAGAATGGAGGCAGGATGAAGCTCAGTTTAAGAAATGGTGTGAAGGTCGCACGGGTTACCCCATAGTGGATGCCGGGATGCGCGAACTCAATGCTACGGGCTTTATGCACAATCGCGTCAGGATGATAGTGGCTAGTTTTTTGACCAAACATTTGCTCATTGACTGGCGTTGGGGGGAGGCGTATTTTGCCCAAAAACTATTGGATTTTGACTTGTCGGCCAACAATGGCGGTTGGCAATGGGCATCTGGCTCTGGGACAGATGCCGCGCCTTATTTTCGGATTTTTAACCCCACCGCGCAGACCCAAAAATTTGATTCTCAATTGGCTTATATTAAAAAATGGGTACCCGAACTTAACACGTTCGACTACCCCAAGCCAATTGTAGACCATGCTTTTGCAAGAGAGCGATGTCTGAAAGTGTATCAGAAGGCGTTGAAGGGAGGAGAGTAACTTTTAGGTGGCTTACACTTTATAATAAGTAAATCACCATTAACGCAGAAGCAGGATTTTAGCATGGACAAGTTATTAAAAGAACTTCAGCGAGCAGATTTGGAGCGGCAAACACGACGGTATTTTCTTCAAACCTTGGGCACAGGGCTTGGTTCATTGGGGCTGGGTTCGCTTTTGGGGAGTTGTGGGTATTTAGGTAAAGATGAGACCGCATCGTCTGCGCCAGTCCAATCGCTCGATGCCATGAGTGTGAAAATCCCTCAATTTGCGCCCAAGGCCAAACAAGTGATTTATATCCATATGGCGGGAGCACCCTCGCAGTTGGAGCTTTTTGATTATAAACCCGAACTCGAAAAATACCACGGCAAAGATTGTCCAGCGGAGTTTTTGGAAGGCAAAAAGTTTGCTTTTATCAAAGGAGTACCCAAGATGCTTGGCCCTAAAGGGCAGTTTGCACAGCATGGACAGTCGGGGGCATGGATTTCCAATTATTTGCCTTATTTACAGACCGTTGCTGATGACGTGTCTTTTGTAAAAGCCATGTATACCGACCAGTTTAACCACGCGCCCGCTCAGTTGTTGATGCATACGGGAAGCGCACGTTTGGGACGACCTAGTATTGGAGCTTGGACGGTCTATGGATTGGGTTCAGAAAACAAAAACCTTCCGGGGTTTATCGTACTAGCCTCTGGAGGAAAGCAGCCCGACGCTGGCAAGTCGGTATGGGGAAGTGGATTTTTGCCCACGGTCTATCAAGGAGTACAATGCCGTACTGGTGGCGACCCTGTTTTGTACGTTTCTGACCCGCAAGGTATGAATCGGGATATACGAAAACAAACAATTGAGGCTATCAATACCATCAATCAACAAGCCTACGACGAAGTAAAAGACCCCGAAATTTTGACCCGCATTAGCCAATATGAAATGGCTTTTCGGATGCAAATGTCGGTACCTGAGGTTATGGATGTGAGCAAAGAACCGCAGTATATCTTGGATATGTACGGTGTAAAATCTGGCGAAGGGTCATTTGCGATGAACTGCCTACTGGCGCGCAAACTCGTCGAAAATGGCGTTCGTTTTGTACAGTTGTTTGATTGGGGCTGGGATACGCACGGCACAAGCGAAGACGGTTCGGTAGAAATCGGCCTCATGAACAAATGTAAAGCCTCTGACCAAGGCGTAGCGGCTTTGTTGAAAGACCTCAAAATGAGAGGGTTGCTCGACGAAACGCTCGTGGTATGGGGTGGAGAGTTTGGCCGAACGCCCATGCAAGAAAACCGTGATGGGCAAGTGCTGCCCTATTCAGGACGCGACCATCACTTGGATGCTTTTACGGTTTGGATGGCCGGCGGCGGTGTCAAAAAAGGATTTTCACTTGGTGAAACCGACCCATTGGGCTATTATGGTGTTAAAGACCGTACGCATGTGCATGATTTACAGGCTACTATCTTGCATTTAATGGGCTTCAACCACGAAAAATTTACCTATCCTTTTCAAGGCCGTAACTTCCGCTTGACCGATGTAGCAGGGAAAGTTATCAAGCCGATTTTGGCCTGATACTACTCAAGATTGAACTTCACTGCTTTGAGTACTTTAAGATAGCCTTCGGTGTGCTTTTTGATATTAGAAGGATATTCGGTGTCGGTATCAAACGCATCTAGCAATATTTTATGCCCTTTGAGGGCATCTTGTTCGTCAAAAAAAGTTTTTGTCCACTCAGTGGGAAGGTCTTCAGAAGAAGCCACGCCAATACCTCCACTATAAAACAGAAAAGGACTTTGTAAGATAGGAGTTTCAAAATAAGGCTGTTCTTTCTTGTCGGTAAGTTCAAAATAATCAATAATAAATGTCACCATACCTAGCACTCTCTTTTTGAGTTGTTGAGGGGTTTCGGGTTGGGAAGGTTTGATGCGCCATTGGTTGTGGGAAGGGTGGAGAAGGTCAATAGAATCTACCTCGTAAAGAGGTACGGCGGCCAAAAATAGGTCTATACCTTCAGCTTTATTTTGCGAATCAATGAGCCTAAACTTGGCTTGTTTTTCTTCTCTTTTGAGCTCTTTGAGCGAAAGCCCTTGTGTAAAAATAGGACCACTTAGCAAGTAATACCCGTTTTTGTTGGAATACTCCCAACGGTTAATAGAATATCCAAGGTCTTTTTGCCATACCACCAAAGTTTGATTCGGATAAAAACGCAAAAAACCGTCTTTTAGGGAAGTAATAAGATTTAAGTCATTGGAAACTACATTGTCGATAGTTTCGTCGAGGTCATATTTGCTTACTTTCCAAGAAGCTACCATAGGGTCTTGGTCGGGGTTATCGCTTCCAGAACCACAGGCAGAAAGTAAAATAACAAAGCTAATCATCAAAAACAGTGAACGCATAAAGGGGGAGGTTTAGATGCCGTATTTATCCAATAAATAAATCAGAACAGCCATGGAGGCAGTTCCTAAATCAAGCTCTCTTTTACTAACATTTTCAAAATTGTCGTTGGCAGCGTGATGATAATCAAAATAGCGCTGCGTATCAGGCTTATAACCAAGCAGTACAGTGCCGTGTTGTGCCAAAGGCCCGATGTCTGCTCCACCACCTCCAGGGCCTATTTCGTGAAGGCCATACGGTGCAAGTAGCGGCTTCCAGCCGATGATTTTGGCTTTTTGGTCAGTTTTGCCTACGATACCAAAACCTCTAGGAGTAAAACCACCGTTGTCTGACTCAATCGCCGCAATGTGCTTTTCATTGTTTTGTTTGGCCAAATCAGCATATTTGATGCCCCCTTTCAACCCATTTTCTTCATTCATAAACATCACCGCCCGGATTGTTCGTTTGGGTTGATAACCAAGGACCTTCAGGAGCCGTACTGCCTCAATAGACTGAACGCAGCCTGCGCCGTCGTCGTGGGCACCTTCGGCAATGTCCCATGAATCTAAGTGGCCACCTACTACGATGATTTCGTCAGGTTTTTCGCGGCCTTTGATTTCACCGACTACATTATGCGAATCAGCATCGGGGAGCGTTTCGCAGTTTTGACGAAAATAAAACGTAAGATTTGGATGTTCTTTTAGTTTTTGGCTGAGTAGATTGGCGGCATTGGTGCTGATAGCTGCGGTCGGAATTAAGGGCACGCCTGTGCCATAGCGCATACTTCCAGAGTGAGGGACATCGTCTTGGCGCGTGGTAACGGAGCGCACAATAGCCCCCACAGCGCCTAAATTTGCGGCTTCGGTGGCTCCGTTGGCACGCTGATCTACTGCCCCACCATAGGCTTCAAAGGTATTGATTTTGGTAGGGTCCATAGGACGATTGAAAAATACAATCTTGCCTTTGACCTTGTCTTTGCCTAATTCCCGCAATTGTTGAAAACTTTTTACTTCTATCACTTCTGCTTCTAGTCCTTTGGGGGCAGTTGCCACAGAGCCGCCCAGCGCCGCAATCGGTACTTTTGTTTTTTCTTTACCAATTTTGAAATAAGCTTCTTCTTTGGCTCCGCGCACCCAGTGAGGTACTTTCACATCTTGTAAAAACACTCGGTCAAATTTTTCTTGCTCCATGAGCTGTTTGGTATAAGCTACGGCCTTTTGCGCTCCTACTGAGCCACTAAGACGAGGGCCGATTTGTTTGCAGAGATATCGGAGCCATTCATAAGCTTGTCCGTTGGAGAGTACTTCGTCATAAATCTTGCGAATCATGAGCGAATCTTCGGATGTTTGGGCAAAGGTAGTAGTACTAACAAGGAGCAGGAAGAAAATAGACTTTTTCAAGCGTTTTAGCAATTTGAGGATGGTAGAAAGTGTCAGACACAAAAATAGGGTTTTGTTTGAAAAAGATGCGGATAGGCTTCATAAAAGAGTATTTCGTCAGAGTAATATGTACCCTGTCTAAAGTAAAGAATGAGTGCGAAAAAAATTGTCAAAACCGCTACCATTCATCCAAATCACCCCCTTTGGGTGAAGGTTGTCCTACTTACTACATTGTAGTTTTGGGAATCAGTTTCACCAACTCATACTGCCAGCCATGTCTAAAATTGTATTTGTTCTTATTATTTTTTGTATCGGAAATGCGGCCCTTCAAGCCCAAACGGTTTCTGGACAAATCGTAGATGAAATCGGCAAGAACATTGAATTTGCCAACGTAACCCTCCACCGTACTGCCGATTCTGCCTTGGTCAAGGCCGCACTGAGTGACGAACAAGGCCGTTTTGTGTTTGAGAAAATCGCCCAAGGGCGTTTTTTTGTACAGGTCTCGCAGATAGGGTATGAGCGTTTAGCCACCCCTTCGTTTGTAATTAGCAATGAAACCCCCTCCGTCAATCTTCGGACTATTGCACTTGTATCTGCTGCCCAAAATCTCAATGAGGTTACGGTACGTAGTACTAAACCGTTTATTGAGCGGCAATTAGACAAAACCATCGTCAATGTCGAAAATAGCATTGTAGGTGCCGGTAGCAATGCTTTGGAAGTCCTAGAGCGGTCGCCTGGTGTGGTAGTAGACCAAAATGACAATATCAGCTTGAAAGGTAAACAAGGTGTAGTGGTGATGATAAACGGAAAACCATCGGTGATAGCGGCGCAAGATTTGGCTAATTACCTACGTGGCTTGCCCGCCAATACGCTCGAAAAAATTGAAATCATTACTAATCCCTCCGCCAAATACGATGCCGCAGGTAACGCTGGTATCTTGAATTTGGTCATGAAAAAAGACCAACGGTATGGCACCAACGGAAGTGTCAACCTTAGCTATGGACAAGGTGTGTATGCCAAAACAGCCGAAGGAATAACCCTCAACCACCGCAACAAAAACCTAAACCTTTTTGGAAGCTACAATTTTTCGTATCGTAAAGTTTTTAGTCATTTAGTGTTGGATAGAAAGTTTTACAAAGACGATGTTTTAGAAGGGGTTTTTGAACAAGATAATTATATTACGATACCCTTCAAAAATCATAATACCCGATTGGGGGCGGATTATACGCTTTCCAAAAAAACAGTGATAGGGGTAGTTTTTAGTGGCCTTTCCAATGGCTTTAAACCCAACGGAGATACGCGCACAGAAGTACTTAACCAAGATTCCCAACTCATAAGGTATGATTTAAACAGCAATCGTTCGAAGGAAAATTGGTTTAACTACGCGGCCAATGCTAACCTTAAGCATACTTTTGATTCTACGGGACGAGAGCTTAACGTAGACTTGGACTATGCTTATTATGGTAATAAAACGGATCAGCGTTTTACCACTGATTTTGTAGATGTCAAAGGAAATAAGATTTTACCCACTTATGTATTGATAGGTGATATTTTGGGCAGACTTGACATCAAATCTATCAAGGCTGATTATGTACACCCGCTCAAAAACAAAGCCAAGCTAGAAACGGGTTTAAAAAGCAGTTTTGTAAGAGCCGACAACGACCTCAAATATTACGATGCTAGCAACGAACAGCCCGTTTTTGATGCTTCGCAAAGCAATCACTTTATTTATGACGAAAACATCAACGCGGCCTACGCCAACTTTGCCAAAGAATACAAAAAAATCAATTTTCAATTAGGATTAAGGGTGGAGCAAACTCACATCAAAGGCAATCAGCTGGCTACCAATGCCGTATTTGATAGTAGCTATACACGTTTATTTCCGAGTGCTTTTGTCAATTATAAGTTTTCCAAAAAGCACGAATGGGGGTTTTCGGTGAGCCGTCGTTTAGATAGACCGAGTTATCGGCAATTGAATCCCTTTCGGTTTTTTATCAACAATACTACTTATAGTGAGGGCAATCCTTATCTCCAACCCCAATTTACGTATTCGTTTGAGGTGTCGCATACTTATAAGCAGCAGATTACTACCACATTGTCTTACAGCCGTACTACCAACAACATCACGCAGGTGATTATGCCCGTAGAGGGTCAAGACAAAATCACGGTTCAGACCAATCGGAATTTAGCAGAATTTGAGTTTTGGGGAGTCAACATTTCTGCTCCTATTCAAGTCACAAAATGGTGGAATAGTGTCAACAACCTCAATACCTATTACGGAGTTTATCGAGGCAACATCGCCAATACTCCTTTACAAAACGGAAATTTCAATTATAATATCAACAGCAACAACAGTTTCGTATTGGGCAAAAAAGGATATACAGCCGAAATGACGGTGGTGTATCGTGCCCGCGAAATTTATGGTTTTATGGATGTAATGCCTACGGGGCAACTATCGGTGGGGATTCAGAAATCGTTTTGGCAACGCCAAGGTTCCCTTAAACTCAACGTGACCGATATTTTTTATACCAACAACAGCCGAGCTACGGTTACTTTCCGCGATTATGTAGAAAAATTTGAAGCAAATCGTGAAACAAGAGTGGCCACTTTGGCTTTTTCGTATCGGTTTGGAAATACCAAAGTGGCAGCAAGTCGCCGGCGTTCGAGCGGTGTGGAAGAAGAAAAACAGCGCGCCGGTAATGGATAATTTAATTTTGGCTGTGCTCGCCGCGCAGCCAAGCTTAATAAAACTGTACATAAAAAAACGACCAACTTAATGTACCTTCGTATAAAATCAATAAAACAAAATACGATGAAAAAGTGGTTGGTAATACTTTGGTTTTCATTGCTTTCGACCAAGCTCTTAGCTCAGTCGCTAGGCTCTTTGATGGTGGTCAACAAAGGTGGGAATACTATGTCGATTCTTGACCTTGATTTGAATACGGAGCTCACGCGGATTCCGACTGGTGAAGGCTCCCACGAAGTGGCCGTATCACCAGATGGTAAAATTGCGGTGGTTTGTAACTACGGAAATCAAACTCCCAACAATAGCCTTACTATCATTGATATTGCCCAAAAATCTAGTATTAAAAAAATTGACTTGGGTATATATCAACGTCCTCATGGCATAGAGTTTATCGCTCCAGAGGAGGTAATTGTGACTAGCGAAGTAGCACAAGTGTTGATTAAGGTCAATATCAAAACCGACGCCGTAACCGAAGTTGTCAAAACCAATCAAGAAGGGAGTCATATTGTGGCCTACTGTAAAGCAGACGGCAAAGCCTATGTGGCCAATCGCCGCTCAGGGTCGGTGTCGGTGGTGGATGTAAAAGGTAATAAGTTGCTCAAAACTATCGTGCTCAAACCTGGTACCGAGGGGCTAGATATTTCGCCTAACGGAAAAGAATTGTGGGTCGCCAACCAAATTGATAGTACGGTTACGATTATCAACGCGCAGACTTTCAAAGAAGAAGCATTGCTGTATGCGCATCAAAATGCAATTCGAGTCAAATTTTTACCCAATGGAAAATATAGTTTGATTTCCAATGCCAAAACAGGTAATGTGAGCGTTTATGACGTAGCCGCCCGTCGGCTCATAAAAGACATTGATTTGTTCAATTTAGATAAAGGTATTGAGGGACTAGGGAAAGCAAAAGACCTTAAAAATCCGCCTATACCTGTTGGGATTACCACCCATCCAAGTGGAAAATTCGTATATATCGCTGCGGTTAATTATGGAACCATTGCCGTAATAGATACCGCCAATTGGGAGGTTGTGGCTACCATCAGAGCAGGTGCTTCTCCCGATGGGTTGTATCACTCTCCTTTGAAAATAAATTAGTTTAGACTTTAAGGGGAGATAAAATGGTAGGATTGAAAAATGAAGAGACCTATGAAAAAGATTGGATGTTTTCTATTGATGCTGCTATCGGCCATTGCTTATGCTCAACTCCCCGAGCGTAAGGCCGTTATGGGGATGAGGGGAAAAGATACCGCAGACGGGATTTTGGTAGATACAGTCTTCGCAAATGGAACTTTGGCGACGGTCGGAATCCAAAAAGGGGATTTGATTGTGTCTCTAAACAATCAGTCAGTCACCACCATGCTCGAATTTAACGCTATTGCTTCCAATATCCGAGCTGGAGAGTCTGTTTCGGTGATGTTTTCGCGGGGGCGCAAAAGAAATGCAGCTACCACTACAGCGGTGGCAAGGGCTTTGGAGCAGTCAGACATCGCAGAAGTAAAGTACGATTGGGTAAAATTTAGAAATGGCTATTTGCGAGCCATTACTCGTATTCCCAAAGGCAAGACGATTGTGCCCGCTATTTTGCTCATACCAGGCTATGGCTGCGGCTCTATCGAAAACTACGCTTCTAGCTACAATGGCAAGCTCATGGATGAGTGGCTCAAAAATGGCTACGCGGTAGTGACCATCGAAAAATCAGGCGTAGGCGATAGTTATGGATGTGTGCCGTGTGCTGAGGTAGATTTAGTGACCGATATTGAGAGTTTTGACGCGGGGTATCGCTACATGGAGCAGCTCCCTTTTGTGGACAAAACCCAGCTTTTCATTTGGGGGCACAGCAGGGGAGGCACGATTGCACCCGAAATAGCCAAGCGGCATCAGCCCAAAGGTGTGATGGTGTTTGGCTGTGTATTTCGGCCTTGGAGTGAATTTTTGTTGGAAATGCACCGTGTCCAAAAACCTTTGCTTGACGGCCTTAATTATCAACAAACCGAGACTTTTGTTCGAACTATCCAGAAAGTTTATTATGAATTTTTTGTTCTGAAAAAATCTCCCGCTGAGCTTTATCAAAATCCTGAATATAAAGCAGTAGTAGCGAGTGAACTAGGCTATAAAGAAAACAGGAACAACAATATGTGGGGGCGTCATTGGCGATTTTGGCAGCAACTTGATTCTCTCAATCTCGCCCAAAGCTGGCAGAAAGTCAATTGTCCAGTGTTAGTGATTCATGGCGGCGCCGATTATGAACAATGCTCATTGGTAGAACCATACATGATTCAGCAAGCTGTCAATGAGGCGCATCCAAACTATGCCACTTGGGTTACCATCCCAGACCTCGACCACTTTATGATGAAGAGCAAAGATTGGCCCGAAGCAGTTAAAAATTTTAGAGAACAGCAGTACCTGAAAGGCAACTTCCATCCGCAGATTGCAGATGAAACCATCAAATGGCTAAAGAAGTATCTTCAATAGTGTTAGCTTAGAAAATCTTGTATATGTGTAAAACTAGGTCTGTTAACATACTTTAACACCTGATTTTCTGGTATTTGTAAAAATAGGGTGCATTTTTGTGAAGCAATAGTAGTACTGTTCAAAGTCTCCTATTAACAGCCCTTTTAAGTTTAAAAAATATTGTAGCGTTTCTAGAAAATCTTCAAAATCTCGTAAAACAGATAACTATAGGCAAAAAAATAAATAAGTAATTGATGCAACGTGGGGAGGTTTTTTATCATCTTATAGCTAACTACCCAGCCTGAAAAGATGAAACGACCAGTTGTATTGAAAGATTTAGGAAGATGGAGAAACGCTACCCAACGGCTTCTGTCGCGGATTCCTAACAATGCTTTTATTACGTTTTTGAGACGTATTATCTTTCGCCAAACCGCCCGCCAGCGTTATGGAGTAGATTTGCTTAATAGGCTTTTTAGGTTGATGAATCAGGAAAAACCCTATCTCAATACCTCCGTTTCTATTGATTATCTTGCTTCTCGCTTGGGGGTTTCGGCATGTCAATTAGCACAGGTGATTAATGAAAATCTCGAACAAAGTTTTATGGATTTGATAGCAACCTATCGCATCCAAGAAGCCAAACGCATGCTCGTAAGTCCCGAATACCGCAATCTAAAAATGAGTGAACTTGCACGAAAAGTAGGATATGATTCTAAAATGGATTTTTTTGAAGCATTTAAAAAAATCACCGAACAAACGCCTACCGAATACAAAAAGAAAACGAATTTGGTTTGTATGTAGGCCACTCCTAAATCATTTTCTTTGCTTCGCAAAACAATACCTTGCTAAAGTACAAATAAGCCCAAAGTAGTTGTCGAATCAAAAGTAGTTTCTAAATTTGGCGAACTTAACATTTGGCAATTTATGAATTGGCTTTTTGCATTTTTGTACCGCTTGTTTGGATGGACTATCATTGGAACTCCCCCCAGACACCTTAAAAAAGCAATATGGACAGTCTGTCCTCATTGGAATAGCGGTGATTTTTTTATTGGGATAGGTGCCCGCGCAACCATTAAAGTAAAAATGGGGTTCTTAGCCAAAAGTACCCTCTTTAAATGGTATTCAGGTTGGTTTTTTAGAGCATTGGGGGGCTATCCTGTGTATCGCGAAAAGTCTAATAATTTGGTAGAAGCAGTAGCGGAGACTTTCCACCAAAACGATACCATTCATATTGCTATTGCTCCTGAAGGCACTCGCAGCAATACTTCTAGGCTCAAAACGGGCTTTTACTACATGGCCCTCAAAGCACAAGTGCCTCTTGTGCTTGTGGGGTTTGACTATGGTCGCAAGGCGGTTGTTTTTGGTGGGACTGTGAATGTGACGGGAGATTATGTAAAAGACATGAAACCATTTTATGATTTTTACCTGACAATTCAGAGTCCTAAAAAAGAATGGCTTCAAAACTACGAGCAAACAGGCGTAGTGGTGTTACCAAAAAACTGACTCAAAGTGTTTGTAAAAAATCAATGATACGATTGCTTGCCAAGCCATCCCCATAAGGATTGGTAGCTTCTGACATCTGACGATATACCTCAGGACGCTCCCAAAGCTGACTCACGGCTTCTACGATTGTTTGTTTGTGTGCACCTACTAGTTTTACTGTACCTGCCTGAATGGCTTCGGGGCGCTCTGTCGTATCGCGCATCACGAGGACAGGCTTTCCCAAACTAGGAGCTTCTTCTTGCACTCCTCCCGAATCAGTCAGAATCACCCAGCTTTTTTTCATAGCATATACAAAATCAGCATAATCCATCGGTGCTGGTAAATGAATATTGGGTAAATGACCCAGCCGCTCATAAACAGGCGTTTGAACATTGGGGTTGAGATGTACGGGATAAACAATTTCGAGGGTGGGATAGCGGTGAGCAAGTGTAGATAAAGCATCACAAATTTGAATAAAACCATCTCCAAAATTTTCGCGTCGATGCCCCGTTACTAGCAAGATTTTTTTGTTATTGTCAAAAATCGCTTGGATTTTTTTTGGAATCTGAGGAGAAAAATGGCTTACTCTATTGCTTACGTACAGCAAAGCATCAATGACCGTATTACCTGTTTTGACGATAGCCGTCGGTACAATTTTTTCTTCTATCAAAGCCTGAACATTGCGCGTAGTAGGTGCAAAAAAGTAGTTGGCCAAACGGTCGGTGATGAGTCGGTTGGCTTCTTCAGGAAAAGGCGAAAGTAAATTGCCCGTGCGCAATCCCGCTTCTACGTGCCCTATTTTGATACCTGCATAAAAAGCTGCCAACGAAGTAGCCATGCAGGTAGTAGTATCGCCATGTACTAGCACTAAGTCGGGACGGTAACTTTGAAATAGCTCTCTCAATCCTGCCAAGATTCGACAAGTAATATCGGTAAGGTCTTGCCCCGCCTGCATGATATTGAGGTCAAAATCAGGCGTGATTTCAAACAAAGCCAATACTTGGTCGAGCATTTGGCGATGCTGACCCGTCACACACAGTTTATGCTCAAAGTAAGGGTTTTGTTGTAATTTTTGCACCAAAATAGCCATTTTAATGGCCTCCGGCCGCGTCCCAAAAACAGTCAGTAGCTTCATTGATAAAAAGGAAGTTTTAAAGCTGATGAATATATTCAGGCTTCCAACCTACCACTATGATTTTACCTTCTTTTTCAATAATGGGGCGTTTAATAAGGGAAGTATTTTCTTGCATTAAAGTAATGATATCTTCTGAGTTTTGAAGCGAGTTTTTTTGATCGTCGGTGAGTTTTTTCCAAGTAGTGCCCGCACGATTGATAAGGATTTTTTGGGGCTGTTGGGTGAGCCACTCTGCTAGTTTTTGGCGAGAGATACCTTCTTTTTTATAATCGTGGAAAGTATAATTGATGTGGTTTTCTTTGAGCGCGGTGAGCGTTTTTTTGATAGTATCACAATTGGGGATGCCGTAGATAGTTACCATTTTTATGTACAAACAATTTGAATTTGTGTGCAAAGTAGAAAACTTTTTTGAGTGCGGGAAGTTAAAAACGTATGAAGCTCCATCTACGTACATCAGTGTCACAATCTTATCAGCAAGTATGGGAAGGTTTTGACGAAGCCCTTTTTCGAAAACTAAGCCCTCCTTTTCCGCCAGTACGCGTGGTGCGTTTTGATGGATGTAAAAAGGGAGATGTTGTAGAGCTTGAACTCAATTTTTTGTTTTTTCGCCAGCTTTGGACTAGCCTCATTGTGGAGCAACAAGCAAGCACCGACGAAATCTATTTTGTAGATGAGGGTACAAAACTACCCTTTTTTTTGAGGTATTGGCGCCACCGCCACCGTATCATTCAACAAACCACTTCTTCGGCTATCATTGCCGACGAAATCGAATACCGTACGCCTAGTGTGCTCACCGATTATTTGTTTTATCCTCTATTGTGGGTGCAATTTGCCTATCGCAAACCGATTTATCGCCGTTATTTCAAGTCAAAATCGTGAGACTATTTTTCTAGTTCTCTTAGAAGTTTGTTGGCAAAAATAAACTCATTGAGCTCGGCTACTTTCGATTTGGTGATGGTTTGATTATCGCCTTCCCAAAGTTTATGACCTTTGTAAAGAAAAATGATTTTTTCTCCGATTTCGAGCACTGAGTTCATATCATGCGTAATCACCACCGTCGTAATATTATATTCGTCAGTGATTTCTTTGATGAGCTCGTCGATTTTGATAGAAGTAAGAGGGTCAAGGCCAGAGTTGGGTTCATCACAAAACAAATACTTGGGATTCATCACGATAGCTCGTGCAATCCCCACCCGTTTTTTCATCCCACCGCTGATTTCTGAAGGCATTCGATTGGCGGCTTGTTCGAGTCCTACCCGCGCCAAACAAAACATGACTCGGTCGTCTTTTTCGCTTTCGCTCATATCGGTGAGCATTTCGAGCGGAAAGCGTACGTTTTGAGCTACGGTTTTGGAGTCAAACAAAGCCCCTCCTTGAAACAACACTCCCATTTCGCGGCGAATCTGCTTACGCACTTCTTCTTCGCTGTTCCAAAAATCACGGCCATTGTATAGCACCTGCCCTTTGTCGGGTTTTACGAGCCCAATAAGACATTTTAGCAGGACACTTTTGCCCGTCCCACTACCGCCGATAATCAAGCTTGTATCACCGGGCTTAAAAGCGCTAGAGACATTCTCTAGCACCATGCGCCCATCAAAGGATTTGCATATGTCGATAAATTGAATCATCAGGTTTACATATCAGATTCGGGATTCCAAGAGGTATCTCCTCTTGCTCCGGCTTCTTCTTCTTCTTTGGCTTCTATTTCGGCTTCTTCCTTTTTGTTGCGTTCTACCCATCCTGATACCCAGATACTTACTTCATAAAGTAAAGTAAGAGGCATCGCCACCAATACCTGACTGAGTACATCAGGAGAAGGAGTAATCACCGCTGCCAAAATCAAAATCACGACGAAAGCATGACGACGATATTCGCGCATGAAGCGTGGATTGAGGAAGCCAATTCGGGATAAAACAAACGCTACTACGGGCAATTGGAAAGTGAGACCGCAAGCCAATGTGAGAATGGAAATCAAACCAATATAAGAGGTAATATCAAATTGGTTTTTGATGCTCGGGTCAAGTTGGAAATTAGCTAAAAAGTTGATAGCGAGAGGTGCTACAATATAATAACCAAACAGGACGCCCGATAAAAACAAGAATGTTACATAAAAAACGGCACCTCGGGCGGCTTTGCGTTCTGACGATTTGAGGCCGGGTTTGATAAAACGCCATACTTCCCAAAATGAATATGGAAAAGCAAACAACAAACCCAGTATTACTGAAGAAAGCAAGGCCATGGTAAACTGACCGGCCATTTCGCGACTTTGCAGCTCAAAATCTAATTTCTGAATACAAAGCCCTTCTGCTCCCGTAAAATCGGCTAATTTACACAGCATTCGATAGGTCCAGAAATCCCCCTTAGAAGGAGCTAAAATGATTTTATTGTAAATCTCTTCAATGTAGATGAAAGCAACAATGGTGAAAATAAGAATGGCGCCCACAGCTCTAATAACGTGCCAACGAAGTTCTTCGAGGTGCTCTATGAAGGTCATTTCATCACCGTTGGCTGATTCTTTTTCAAATTCTTGGTCGAGTGGCATTGGTTGTAAGTAAAATTTTTATTGAATGATATAGAGTCAGACTCTAATTGTATATGGGGGTGTAAGTACTTAAATAGACAAAGCTACTATGAACTTACGGCTTGGTTAGGTTCTATCTACTAATCTACAAAGGTACACGCTTAGACGTGTTTGTATTACAATTTCTTGAAAAATTAGATTCTGTTTTGGGCTTATGGCAGGTTTTTAGCATTTTTGAAACCAATTTGAGTCGCGATTTTAAAGAGATTTTGTTTGATTTTGAGAAAATATCCTTAAAACGTGAGCAAAAATCTTCCAAATTACCATAACAAAGAGAATTTATGGCCAACCTTCCCAAAAATATACTAACTTTTGAGGAACCCTTTGGAGATACCAACGGTCGTAAAATCGAACTGAAGGACACTTCTGAAGGCTATCGTCAATTGCTGGAAGAAAAATTTGAAGATATAAAAGCCAACGCCAGCCACATTGGGCAGCAGGCATTAGTCATTGGGGGAATTATTTCGGCAGTATATTTGCTATTAGAAGCAGTATTGCCAGATGAAGAACCCGAGCCTCGCGCTAGCGAAATCAATAGAGCCCCCGTGGTGATTGAGCATCGTGAACACAAAGCATCGTGGCTTACAAAGGCCGTAACCTCTTATGCCTTAACGTGGGCATTGGGAGTGGCTCGGCAAAAATTAATTGATTTTTTGGCCGCACAGCAAAATAGGGATGAAGTCAAAAATACGCACGAAACTTAGAAATAATTTCCAACAAGGGCGAAAATCATTCGCCGTATTGCTCGACCCTGATAAGGTGGAGCTTTCTTCGTTTCCGTTTATGTTGGCGGAGAGTGTTAGGTACGGAGTAGATTTCTTTTTTGTTGGGGGCAGTCTCATCACACGGTATGCCGCCGATGAGATCATTGCGGCTATTCACAAACATACCCATATTCCCGCTATTCTTTTTCCCGGAAACAGCCTGCATATAGAGCCTTCGGCAGATGCTATTTTGTTTTTGTCGCTTATTTCTGGCCGCAATCCCGACTTGCTTATTGGGCAGCACGTGGTGGCAGCACCTTTGCTCAAGCGTAGCAACTTAGAAGTTCTGCCTACGGGCTATATGTTGGTCGAAAGTGGCCGATCTACTACTGTTTCTTATATTAGCAATACCACTCCTATTCCACATGACAAGCCGTCGGTAGCAGCTTGCACCGCAATGGCCGGAGAGCTGTTGGGATTGCAATTGATGTATTTGGATGCCGGCAGTGGCGCCCAAAACCCCGTTTCGCCAGAGATGATTGCGGCAGTACGTAAATCGGTAGATACGCCAATCATTGTAGGGGGCGGTATCAATTCGGTAGCAAAAGCCCAAGCTGCTTTAGAAGCAGGTGCTGATGTGATTGTAGTGGGGAATGGTATCGAAAAAAATCCCGACCTTCTTCCCGAATTAGCACAGGCTGTGAGGGCCTTTAATGAAAAAGTGACGGCGATTTAGAGCCCCTTTTGTGGTCGTCACTTATTTTCAGAAGCTTTCCCTTTTTTTAGGTCTTCTTTATCGGGGCGTGGAGCGCTAGGGTCATAAGAAAGTTTATTGATATAAAATACCTCCCTTGGGGCTCCTATCCATTTTTCGCTACCGATTTTTTGATACCCATAGGCTAAAAAATACCTATCGTACCAAGCGGCCAAAAGTCCTTTCTCATTGTCTACGATGCGTTCGCCTTCATCGCTGGTTTTGATTTCAAATTCTTCTTTTTCACGGATTACTTTGTTTTTATCGATTACCTCGGTATGGATTTTGCCGTCTTTGGGATAACCCAAAACCAACAACCCTTCTTGGCGACTAACTTGTACCATCGGTAAGAGTTCGATGCTTTCGACATTTTCGAGAGCAAAACAATTGTCCCAGAGAAGATTACCGCTTTTGTCGAAACCACACACTATGGCATGGGTATATCTGAAGCCGTCAAATTCACGGTTGTTGTTACGCGGCATGTTGCTATAGTAGATGGTGCCATTTTTGTAAATAGGATAATACACCTCCGCAACTAGGACAAATTCGTCTTCATTCTGCATAATATCATGCACCAATAGGCGATACCGAAATTTAGGTTCTTTGCCTTCTTCTTTGCGCTTGGAGATTTTTTCTACTACTTTTTGCTTACGCTTGGGTTTGAGGTAATTGAAAAAATTTTCGAGTTTCGAAAAATCTACCCATTGGAGTTTTTCGGGTTCGGAGTCTTTGATGCGCGAAAAATACAGCCCCTGCGAATATTGAGTACAACCCTGAGCATAGTTTCCGACGATGAGCGAAGAAGCTTCATCGAGAGGTAATATTTTACCCGAAATCAAGCCATTGTTGTCTTCAAAAGGCATGGTAGTGGTTTTGAGAAGTTTACCTTCATAAGAGTAAGTTTTGATAGTAAACTGACAATTGCCCCGTTTCATGGTATAAAGCAATACATTGAGTTGATTGCGTTTTTCGTCGAGTTCGATATTGCTGATTTCGGTATTGCTGCTATAGAGATAGGGAAGTGCTTTGATGCTTTTATCAAAAAACGAAAAAGCCATTACCACAGGTCTACTATGGTGATAGCCTCCAATAAAAGCCATGTTGCCTAAGACTTTGAAATGCACAATATCGGCTCGGGTGAGTAGGTCACCTTTGAAGGTTTCGATTTCTCCATTTTGCAAGTCTACCCGCAGTACGCTTACTTTTTCGCTGTCTGTTTCCTGCAAAAGCCAAAAAAGATACTGGTGATTATGATAGGTCTTGAGCGGGTGCAAATCATAAGGAATTTTATAATCCGTAGTCCATTGTTGTTTGAGGGCGTTGTCGAAGCGATAGAATGTCCATTTTTCGGTGCCGTAATACTCTTCTTTCCGTTGTGTGACCAAAATTCCACCCTTATCCAAAGGAGTAACGTCGAAGTACTCGTCTCCATTTTGATTTACTTTAAATTCTAAACGCACGGATTGCTCAAGTTGAGCATTGGCTCGAAAAGAGAAGGCTAGGATTCCTACCCATATCAGGATTAAATATTTTGAAGGCTTCATTTCTTGACTGTTAAGTGCTGTCGCACAGTTGATTGCTCTTTTTTGACTTTAAGCGGGGCTCACTCTGAGAGAAAAGTAACCATTTTTAATCTCCAATCTTCTTTATTACCAGTAAGAATGTGAAGTTACGAAAATACTGTTAAATTGTGAATTGCTTCCCGAAATTGAAGTACTTTTGCCAAATTTCTTGAAGAAGGATTTATCTTTTTGATTAAAAAACAGCAAACTCTGTTTTTTTTCTTTCTTTACTGGCTCATAGTTAGATAGTTAACTTATTTATCATGCAATTAGAAGCAATCATTCAGGAGCATATTCAAAAGGCTCTAAAGGAGATCTATAACGTTGAAGAAAACCAGATAGCTCTTCAGCCCACCAAAAAAGACTTTGAGGGTTTTTATACATTTGTAACCTTCCCTTATACCAAAAGTTTAAGAAAACCTCCTGTCGAAATTGGGAATGCTATTGGGGAATATTTACTTGAAAAATCGGGTATTGTAAGTAGTTTTAATGTAGTGCAAGGTTTTTTGAACTTGAGTATTGCGGACGAAGCTTGGGTAAAAGCCCTCAACGAACTTGCGCTTGATGCTGATTTTGGTTTTTGGCCGGTCAATGGCAAGTCGGTAATGGTTGAATTTTCTTCACCAAATACCAATAAGCCGCTTCACTTAGGGCATTTAAGAAATAATTTCTTGGGAGATTCGGTATCTCGTATCCTAAAAGCCAGTGGATATGAAGTAGTAAAAGCTTGCTTGGTCAACGACCGTGGGATTCATATCTGCAAGTCGATGTTGGCCTATGCAAAGCTAGGAGAAGGAGAGACGCCCCAAAGCTCAGGAATCAAAGGCGACCATTTGATTGGGAAGTACTATGTATTGTTTGACAAAGAATATAAACGTCAGATTGAGGCTTTAGTGGCTGAGGGCGTTTCAAAAGAAGAGGCTGAGAAAAAAGCGCCTTGGATGGTAGAAGCCCAAGAGTTGCTGCGTAAATGGGAGCAGGGAGATTCGGAGACGGTGGCACTTTGGAAGCAGATGAACGAATGGGTCTACGCTGGTTTTAATGATACCTATCAAAAAATAGGCGTGAGTTTCGACAAAACTTACTACGAATCAAATACTTATTTGTTGGGTAAAGATGTAGTCGAAGAAGGGTTAGAGAAGGGCGTTTTCTTTCGTAAAGACGACAATTCAGTATGGATTGATTTGACAGAGGACGGCCTTGACCAAAAACTCGTACTAAGAGGTGATGGCACTTCGGTGTACATGACGCAGGATTTGGGTACTACCGACCTCAAATTCCAAGACTTTCACAACGACAAATCGATTTGGGTGGTGGGCAATGAACAAGACTATCATTTTCAAGTTTTGTTTGCGATTTTGAAGCGTTTGGGGCGTACATATGCTGAAGGATGTCATCACCTAAGCTATGGAATGGTAGACTTGCCTACTGGTAAAATGAAATCTCGCGAGGGTACCGTGGTAGATGCTGATGATTTGATTCAAGAAATGGCCTCTACCGCCGAAACCCGTACCCGCGAGCTTGGCAAAATTGAAGATTTTAATAGCGAAGAAGCCCAACAGCTTTATCACACGCTTGCTTTAGGAGCTTTAAAATATTTCTTATTGAAAGTGGATCCAAAGAAGCGAATGCTCTTTAATCCAGAAGAATCGGTTGATTTTCAGGGGCATACTGGGCCTTTTATTCAATATACCTATGTGCGGATTCGGTCGGTGATGCGCAAAGCAGACCAGCAAAATATTGAGCTTGTAAAAGCTGCTTCGGTGGTTTCGTTGGCAAAAATAGAACAAGAGATTATTTTCCATTTGGCCGATTTTCCGAGCAAAGTAGCCGATGCGGCGCGTGATTATTCGCCAGCCTTGATTTCACAGTATGTCTATGAATTGGCCAAACTATACAATCACTTATGGGCTGAAGTATCGGTACTGAATGAGCCTGATGAATCCCTAAAATATTTTAGAATTTTGCTCTCAAAAGCGGTAGGAGATACCATCAAAAAATCGCTTGACCTCATGGGTATTGGAGTGCCAGAACGAATGTAAACAAACATGAGTTATCTCCCAGCTAGCATACAAAAGTTGCTAGATGGAGGCTCAAAGTTTGTAGCTAACAAGGTTTAGGTTTGACTTCTCCGAAGTCGTTGGTGTGAGGCTGAAAATCTCATGCTACAAAGGTTAGGCTTCTGCGAAGCTATTCTTTCATGCCAGGATTTTGCCTCGGAGAGGCTCAATGTTTGTAGCTAACAAGTCCCACAAAAAACAAATGACTTCGGAGAAGTCAAACATAAGCTCAATTGAATAGATAAGCAAAAAACCTTCTGTTTGCATTTGAGAGTTTGTATCTACTCAAATAGCATCAGAAGGTTTTTTGAATCATCTAAATTCAGGATGACTTATGTTTAAAAAGTACGGTTGTTACAAATTGACTAAAGTACTTCCTCTTAATACGGGCACTACATCATACAAATCTTTTTGAAGACAATATGCGATGTCTTTCTGAATGCCTAGCCGTTGTAATCGACGCACATGCGAGGAGTTGGATACATAGCCAATCAAATCATTTTGAGCTTGTTGATACGCTCTCATAGCCATCAAAGCACTGTCTTCGGCGATGATATAATCTTCTTTGAGGGCTTCGACCAAAGCACCCGCAAACAAAGTATCTTCTAAATTGACACGGCCTTTCCAGCCTGCACAAAGCACGAGTATATCGTAAGGCTGTGCTTGTAGATAATTGGCCACTGCCCCTAGATTAAGAAAGGCACCTATGAGTACTTTTACCGCGGAGGATTTAGCTTTGGTGATAGAAAGTGTACCATTGGTAGTCGTCATAGCGATATTAGCCCCGATCAGTTGGTCGTCCATATAGCTAAAAGGGGAATTGTCGAGGTCAAATCCTTCTACCTTCATGGCGTTTCGTTCGGCGGCGGCGATGTACCCTTTTTGTTGGAGGGCGTAGCATTCTTCGACGGTAGCTACTGGCGTAATGCTCCCTACACCATAAGCTAAGCCTGTGACCATGCAAGACGTGGCGCGAAAAATATCGGTGACAACTACAATACTATTATCAATCTTGTGAAGATGTAATAAATCAGGGGTAAGACAAACGTCAATAGATTTCATATTTTCTTTTTAAAAACAAACAAAACCTTTAGAAGGAACTAGCTTGTGAAATCATTTCATTTTGGGATTAAACCGTGGGTTTCACAAAAGGAAGTTTTACTACTTGAGCCTTCAACAGCTTGTCGCGCACCTTTACGAAAATCTCACTTCCTGCTTTGCTATAGCCAATAGGTACGTATCCTAAGCCAATACCCTTAGATAAGGTAGGAGACTGAGTGCCAGAAGTCACATAGCCTATGGTGTTGCCTTCGGCATCACAGAGTTCATAGTGGCTCCGAGGAATTCCCCTATCAATCATTTCAAAACCTACTAGTTTGCGTTGAAGACCGGCTTGTTTTTGTTGGAGAAGAGCCTCAGAGTTAGTGAAGTTTTTGGTAAATTTCGTAACCCACCCTAGACCGGCTTCGAGTGGAGAGGTGACATCATCTATGTCGTTGCCATACAAGCAGTAGCCCATTTCTAAACGTAGCGTATCTCGCGCCCCAAGACCGATAGGTTTTATGTCAAAAGGTTTGCCTGCTTCGAAGATGTGATGCCATACATGAAGGGCTTGATGCTTGGGGATGTACAACTCAAAACCTCCCGCACCAGTGTAGCCTGTAGCAGAAATGATAATATCTGACAATCCTGCGAAATTCCCTTTTTGGAAAGTGTAGTATTCCATTTCCGAGAGGTTGATAGGCGTTAGCTTTTGCAAAGCTTCGGCGGCTTTAGGCCCTTGTACCGCAAAAAGGCAAAGGTCGTCAGAAGCATTAATCATCAGTACCCCTTCGGTATTGTGTTTTTCAATCCAGTTCCAATCTTTCTCTATATTCGAGGCGTTGACGACCAAAAAATACTCTTCAGCGTCGATACGATATACCAATAAGTCATCTACGGCTCCTCCTTCATTGTTGGGCAAATAGCTATACTGAATTTTGCCGTCTACCAACACCGAGGCATCATTGGCCGATACCCGCTGAATGAGGTCAAGTGCTTTGGGACCTTTTAAAATAAATTCTCCCATGTGCGAAACATCAAAAACCCCCACTCCATTCCGAACACAGTGATGTTCTTCTAAATCAGACGAATAGCGTACGGGCATCATAAATCCAGCAAAGGGTACCATCTTTGCCCCTAAAGTTTGATGTAAATTGTGAAGAGGAACGGTTTTGTGTTGTTCTGTCATGATTGGTCTATTAGAAAATGAAATAGTGCAAAGATAGTAGTTCCTGCAAAGCTATTCGCCATATTGGAAGCTTGTAGAAGATTTTTGTCACAAATCATGTTTTGGGAGCTGCCTTAAATCTTACTTATATCTGCATATTTACTAGAAGTTTTTATTTACTTTTGTCTTATACTCAAGCTTTTAGGGTAAAATGGGCAAGAAAAAACAACCTATCAATCAGTTTGCAATTGATTTTCGATTACAAAACCGAACTTTATTGCATCTAGGCCAAATCGCGGCTCAACGCCAGGGAGAGGAGCTTTTCCAAGCTTTGTTAAATGAAGAGTGGCTACTCGAACCGGCGGGAGAAGTAGCCGATGTGTCGTCGGGGCAAGATATTATTCGTCAGTTAGGACGTAGGTTATCTTATCCCGAAACGGTGAAAGTGGCTCAATTGCACCGGCTCGAAACGGAATTTGTGGGCTTTTCTGCGCTCTATCAAGACAAAGGATGGGTATTTATCAATGCTCGTGCCGATGAGCATGAGAGATACTATTACACTTCACTTCTGGTGGCTTCTTTGGGGTTATACATGGCTTATCCCAAGGTAGATGTATTATACCAAAGAGCCGAAAAATTGATATTCGATGCCTTGCTTCCTGAGAGCGAAGTTCAGAGTTTTTTTCATCGGGGCATCACCAAAATATCCCCCTCCTTGGCCATGGATATTGCAGACTTTTTCAGGGTTCCTTTTTTTGTAGTTTTGAAAAGAGCATTGACATTGGAAGTAATTTCAGATGAACAATACCGCAATTTCATGACTGTCAAACCAGAACACCCTGTCAAAGCTCGTCCATTGTTTGTCTCTAAATCGGGACACATTGAAGGAGATTTTGATGATGAACAATGGATAGGAGGAGGATTTTAAACGCTACAAATTGAATTGTTTTTAACGCTATTTCTTCAAATAAGGATTCGGAGGGAAGACATGTACTTGAAAACCTGCCTCTTCCATTTTCTGGCGGGTAGCGGGCGAAGGGAGTTTTTTGAATATCACGGCACAAAGTACGTGAGTAGGCATGAGGCTCAGTCGAGATAAAAAATTATGAAAAGCGAGTTTACGCTTAATTTTCTGGAAGGCCACTGAAGCATCCGTAGCGGGTTCGGCTACGGTTTTGGGAGAAAAGTAATTGTTGTTTATCCCTTTAAAAGCAACTCCTGGGAGGCCAATACCATTGGCAAGTTTGTCCATTTCGCGTTCTGAAAGTTTAAATACATAATTGCCAACTTCTTCAAACGAGTAGCGGTTTTTCCAGTATCGTTGCAAAAGGGTAGTATCAAAACGGTCGAATATATTGCGCAGAGCAAGTAGAAGGGGCATTTTTGAGATAGGGTCGTGAGGCTCTACAATCACTACGGCTTCGCGGGCTACCCGAATCATCTCATAAACAGCCAAATAAGGTCGAGGAAAATGATGGTATGCCTCTTTACAAAATACGTAATCGAAAGAATTGTCTTCAAAACTTAATTTTTCGGCATTTTCTACCGAATAATTTTCGATGATTCCGTGCGCTTTGGAAAGAGGCAAAAAAGTATCAGAAATATCCGTAGCCGTCACATTGAGGCCTTTTTCGTAAAAAAAATTAGCATCAAATCCATATCCATCTCCTACCGTAAGCCAGCTTTTGTGGGGTTCTAGCAGGGGAGTAGCAAGTTCATTGAGTCTTTGGTGCATCCATGACCCAATCGTCGGATTGATTTTCTGGGCTTTCCAATCAGAGATTGCTTTTTGCTGGGCCTCGGTGCCAGCATACACTTTCTCGTACCAGTTGGCATGAGCTTCGTGACTGAGGTTTTCTGTACTCATTAATTGTTGCTATTAAACACCCTCAAATTGTCGTAAGAAACGTACATCATTTTCGGAATAAAGACGTAAATCACGTACGCCATATCGCAACTGAGCGATGCGCTCAATACCCATTCCGAAGGCAAAGCCAGTATACTCTTCGGGGTCAATGCCGCAGTTGGCCAGTACATTGGGGTCTACCATGCCGCTACCGGCGATTTCGACCCAGCCGGTACCTTTGGAAAGGCGATAGGTTTCTTCGGTATCAGTACCCAACCAAATATCAATTTCGGCACTAGGCTCCGTAAAAGGAAAGAACGAAGGACGAAGACGGATTTTGACGTCTTTATCAAACATCTCTTTAGAAAAATGATAAAGCGTGTCTTTCAGGTCTTTGAAACTTACGTTTTTGTCAATATAAAGGCCTTCTACTTGATGAAAAAAGCAGTGAGCCCTAGCTGAGATAGCTTCATTGCGATATACTCTACCGGGCATTATGGCCCTGATAGGGGGCTTCTGGCGCTCCATCATCCGTATTTGAACATTGGATGTGTGAGTACGCAGGAGCATATCTTGAGTGGGGTCTTCGGCGTTTTTGGCCACAAAAAAGGTGTCCTGCATTTCGCGAGCAGGGTGATTTTCGGGAAAATTAAGCGCCGTGAAATTATACCAATCGGATTCAATCTCTGGCCCGTCGGCTACGCTAAAGCCCATTCGCTCAAAAATTTCGATGATTTTGGCACGCGCTAAAGTGAGAGGATGAATGCTCCCGAGTTGATTGGGCGCAATCGGTAACGTAAGGTCTACAGCGGGACCGCTGCTACCATTGTCGTTGGCTTCAAAGTCTGCTTGAAAAGCTAAAAAGCGGTCATTAGCAAAATTTTTGAGGGTGTTTAATTCTTGCCCTACCGCGCGTCTATCTTCTTTTGGAATGTCTTTGAGGCCTTCAAAAAGGGCTTCTACTACACCTTTACGACCCACAAATCGTTGGCGGTATTGTTCTAATTGCTCTTTGTTGGTGACAGCAAATTGCTCAATTTCTTGGTATATGGCTTTGACGCGTTCGGTTAGCATTGGTTTGAGTTAATCGGTTTCTGTAAGAAAGCACTCCATTGCTGAGCTTTATGCTAACAACGGAGTGCTTGGTTGTTGCTACAAAGTTAAGAATTCTTCCTAACTTCTGGGCGTTCTAATTGCTTCCAGATACTTTTCCAGTCTTAGTAGGCATTCCTGGCTGGGTGATTTCAAAGTTTTCTTGTTTTTTAGCTTCTGCTACGATTTTACGTACATCGGCCAAAAGCTTTTTGGCGTCATAAACGATACCATCCTTAACGGTGTATTTTACCCCGCCTACTCTTACTACTTCATTTTTGTCGTTGAGACGAATAGCCCCTGTACCATACAAAACTTTAAGGTTTGCAAGGGGGTTTTCTTCGGTAATCACAAAATCAGCTAATTTACCCACTTCTACTGACCCAATTTCTTTGTCCATTCCCAGGGCTTCGGCGCCTTTGAGCGTAGCGGCGCGAATGACTTCCATTGGATGAAAACCCGCTTCGCGAAGAAGCTCTAGCTCACGAATATAGGCAAAGCCGTATAATTGATAAATAAAACCTGAATCCGAACCTGCCGTCACCCGTCCTCCTCTATTTTTGTATTCGTTGATAAAACTCATCCAAAGGCGATAGTTTTCTTTCCAAGCTACTTCTTGCTCCGTGCCCCAATTGTGCCAGTAAGAGCCATGAGAAATACGACTTGGGCCATAAAACCGCCAAAGCGAAGGCAGGGTATATTCGTCGTGCCATTCGGCGCGGCGAGCTAGCATTAGTTCGCGGTTGGCTTCATAAATATTGAAAGTGGGGTCAATCGTAAAATCAAGTTTTATCATGTCGTTCATTACCTGATTCCACTTGTCCGAATAAGGCTTGGCGGCTTGTTTCCACAATTTGCCAGCTTCCTCAAAGCGATTTTGCTCATTGTTGTAATTATAGTCGGTGGGGTAATTTTGGAGGGTTTTGTCGTCAAAAAGTGCTTCAGGAAGTCCATACCAGTGTTCCATACTCGTCAGTCCTGCTTGAGCAGTAGCGAGGGCATTCATCCGTCCTACTTCTGTTTGGGCGTGGTGAGCGGCTGAGCCTAGACCCAGTTTTTTGTTTTCTTCGAGGGCTGCTTTAAATACATTGGGTTCTGCACCAAAAAATTTGATTCCGTCGGCACCTTTTTGGGCGTTTTGTCGTACCCATTCGCGGGCTTGTTCGGGAGTGCTAATAAAATCTTTGGCTCCTTGTCCAAATACCGTGTAAGCTTTGATGCGTGGCGCTGTGATAAGGTTTTTAGCACTTTTTTCTTTTTGGTCAAGTACCCAATCTAGGCCATTTCCGCAAGCTGGATCACGTACGGTAGTCACTCCGTGTGCCATCCAAAGTTTAAAAACATATTCGGCATTGGCTCCTTGCTGTACTCCGCCAATGTGACCGTGCATATCTACAAATCCGGGCATAAGGTACATGCCTTGGCAATTGAGTTCTTTATCGCCGGCATTGGCTTTAATGCCATTTTTAGGATCAGCTGGCACACCCGGATAGCCCGCTTGGCGAATCTGTACGATGCGGTTTTTTTCGACTAAAATATCCATTGGCCCGATTGGGGGGGAGCCAGTACTATTGATGATAGTGACCCCTCTAATGATGAGTCGATTGTGCGGCCCATCGCCTTCTGCGCGATTTGGAGCTTTTTGAATTTGGGCTGATAGATAAAGAGATTGTAGTAAAAAAAGAGATAAGAAAAGTAACGATTTTTTCATACGAAGCTAGGTGTTTGGTGATGAGAGGGAATCTATCTCAAATTTAAGGAAGATTAGATATATTTTTCATAAAAAAGGCGAATACCTTGTAGGTATTCGCCTTTTTTAGTGGTAGTTTATTCTAGATTTCGTCAATTTCAATCTCTTCTTCTACCTCGCCATTATTGGTGACGCCCCTTATTGTTTGATTTTCTACGCCTTGGCGTTTCGCTTTGTATTTTTTGAGTTGGATTTTCAATGCTTCTACTGCCGAGTCGGTGGCTTCTTCAAATGAAGTAGCGTTTTCTTTTACAAACAACTCCGCATTAGGAACTTTGATTTTGACTTCTAAAATTTTATTCTTGATTTTACTACTTTCACTTTTATCTAATCGGAGAAATACTTCCCCACTGGTTATTCGGTCATAAAATGTCTCAAGTTTCTCAAGTTTTTTCTGAATAAAAGCGAGCAGTTTCGGATCTGCGTCGAAGTGGATTGCGTGCATTTGCAGTCTCATAATTACGCACAGTTTTAGTTAAACATTGATTTGCAACCGTATTTGTGACATCAAAAAGGGAAAAATAGCGGCCTGTCAAAATCAGACCGCTATCTCAAAATGTGAAGATCACCTTCAACGATTGTAAATCTAAACTGTGTCTTTTTTTTTAGAAAATCAAGTATTAGAGTCAGTTTTTTTGAAAAATTACTTTAATTCATTCATAGTCAGGAAGTCCATATCCGTAAAACTATAGTTCTCTCCTGCCATGGCCCACAAAAACGAATAACTGGTAGTTCCGGCACCTGAGTGAATCGACCAAGGAGGCGAAATGATAGCTTGTTCGTTGGCAACTACGATATGACGTGTCTCTTCTGGCGCTCCCATAAAATGGAAGATACGCTGGTCTTCATCCATGTCAAAATACACATAAATTTCAGAACGGCGATCGTGTACGTGGGGAGGCATGGTGTTCCAGACGCTGCTATATTTCATGGCAGTCATTCCCATTACCAACTGACAGCTTTCGAGCCCGTCGGCATGAATGTACTTATATATGGTGCGGGTGTTGGCATTTTCGGGTGTTCCCATATCAACAGGCATAGCATCAGCGGCTTTCAATAGGGCCGTAGGCACGTTTCGATGGGCAGGTGTCGAGATAAGGATGAATTTTGCCGGAAACTCTGCATCTAAGCTTTTGAAAGAAACAGTTTTGTTGCCTTTTCCAATGTACAAACAATCTCGCTTTTGGAGAGTGTACAGTTCTTCGCCTACCATTACAAAGCCGTCCCCCCCTACGTTGAGTATACCTAGCTCGCGTCGTTCTAAGAAATAGTCTGATTTCAGTTCTTCATAAACGGGGAGTTTGTGCAATTGGCCCACGGGTTTGATACCTCCCACGATCATGCGATCATAATGTGAATATACAAAGTGAAACTGGTCAGGAACGAAAAGCTTTTCCATCAAAAATTCTTCCCTGATACGGTGGGTATCATAACTTTTGAAATCCGTAGGATTGGTAGCGTGCCGAACTTGAATGTGCATTGGAATGATGATTTAAGAGTTGGTATCAAGGGGATGATAAAAACATAATGGTGATATATCCCTTTAATTCATAACATTTATTTCAATATAGGTGCTAGAGCAGCATTGTTTTGGTCGAGCCAAAGCGTAATATCCTCCACAATTTGCCGAACACCAATCTGCGGCGACCAACCCGTAAGGCGAGTCACTTTGCTATTGTCGGTAATGTAAAGGCGAATATCAGCAGTCCGAGTTTCTGGGACTTGCTTAATAGGAATCGTTTTTCCAGTTACTTCTTGGCAGATTTTTGTTAATTCTTGAAGAGAAGTGCTGCTTTCCACCCCTCCACCTGCATTCAAAATCTCCCCGTTTACTTGGTCTAGGTTATGAAGTTGCCAATCGATAAGGCGGTATAGGTCAGCAATATGAAGCATATCGCGGGTTTGTTTGCCAGTGCCACCGTATCCAAAATACCCCAATTGCTGCTCCCAGTAGTGTTTAGCTATCCAGAGTACCATCACGCCTTGATCTACTTTGCCCATTTGCCACGGGCCTGTAATCACTCCGCAGCGATTGACTACTGTACGTAAGCCATAAAACTCATTGTACTCTTGAATCAACAGCTCTGAGGCGAGTTTGGTAGTTCCGTAGAGCGAGCGAGCGCCGTCGAGTGGAAAGGCTTCTGAGATGCCTTTGGACGATACACCTGTTACAGGCTGCTCATCAGTAAGGGCAAAGCGGGTATCTGTTTCTACGAAATTGAGCGTTTCGATGGTTTTGATTGGATACACGCGGCTGGTAGATAAAAAGATAAAATCAGCGCGGTGTTTGAGAGCATAGTTGAGGCAATTGACCGTTCCAAAAAGATTGGTATTAATGAGATAGTCAGGTGTGCCGTCTAATCCTGCCAAAACGGAAGGCTCAGCCGATGCCTCAATGATTTTATCAACTTTAGGGAGAGAATCAAAGTCTTCTTTGTTACGGATATCACCATGCACAAAATTGATTCCGAGCTGCATAAGCCTGCTGACATTTAGCTCTGAACCTTTACGTTTGAGATTGTCTAAACAAAAAATCTCGTAGGTGGGATAATTGGTTTTGAGAGCAATAGCTAATGAGGAGCCTACAAAGCCGGCTCCACCGGTAATAAGAATTTTCATGGAATATTAATTATATCTTCTTTTAAGAACAACATTTTCGGCGGGCTGAATCAAGAGGGGTACTTTCTCAATTTTAACAGCACTAGCATCCAACCCAAACCATTTATCTTCGCTTGTTGTAAACTGCTTGATAAAGAAATAAGACTGCATGATGATTTGCTCGAACAAAGGTAATTCGTTTTCGTAAGATAAAAACTTTTCGAGTACTACAAATCGGAAATCGCCTACCACGTTTTGTTTACCGAGCGATTCGTAGCGGCTTGTAATATCTACCTCTTTGTTTTTGACCATTTCTTCAATCACTTTACGGAGATAAAGATTGATTTTTTGTTCGACACGGAAGCCTAAATAAAAGTTGACTTTGATGACATCATCTGGTTCGAGTACATTTACTTTATATTCCATAGCATACGGGTCGTCGGTGGTATCAACGTGCACAAACCAATATACATCAGCGCGTTTGGGGCGTTTTTGGAAGATGGAGTAAATCACCTTGGATTCGATTTCGCTAACTCTTGAGGCATTAGACATAAACACCAAATGAGTAGTATACTTAGGGATAGAATTGTCGCGACTGAGTTCTTTGAGAGGCTCCAAATATTTATCTAATTTGACATATTCGGTCAATTGTTGTTTGATATGAGAAGCATTGTACCAAATAATCATGAGTGTCACAATGGCTCCGCCAATAATCAACGATACCCACCCGCCATGGGTAAATTTAATAAGATTGGCTACTAAAAATGACAATTCTATGGCCAAATAAACCACTATAAACAACACAATTCCCCAAGGATAGTAGCGCTTGGCATACAAATAATACGACATCAGTAGGGTAGTCATGAGCATGGTAAGCGTAATAGCCAAGCCATAGGCTGCTTCCATATGGGAAGATTCTTTGAAGTAAAGAACGACCCCAATACAACCTAGCCACAGCAGCCAATTGACGCTCGGTACATACAGCTGTCCTTTTTGTAAGCTAGGATAGCGAAGCCGTACTTTGGGCCAAAAGTTGAGACGAATCGCTTCACTCACCAACGTAAACGAGCCTGTAATCAGGGCTTGACTAGCAATAATAGCCGCAAGAGTTGCAATGGCGATTCCTGGCAATAAAAACCAATCAGGCATCAAATCATAGAAAGGATTGCGGCTCCCTAGGGGCTGCCCTACTAAGGTGAGTAGATAAGCACCTTGACCCAAATAATTGAGAAAAAGGGCAGATTTGACAAATATCCAACTTACGCGAATATTGCCTCTACCACAGTGGCCAAGGTCAGAATAAAGGGCTTCGGCTCCCGTAGTACACAAAAATACCGCCCCTAAAATCCAAAATCCTTCGGGATATTCGAACAATAGCCAATAACCATAATAGGGATTGAAACACTTGAGGATTTGGGGAGCATCGTCGATGTGGCTTAGGCCCAAAATTGCCAACATCAAAAACCATAAAAGCATAATAGGCCCGAAAGCTCGCCCAACGGCGCTTGTTCCGAAGGCTTGTATGAGAAAAAGCCCTGATAAAATAGCAATGACAATGGGAATGGTCTTGAGGTCAGGATAAATAATCTGCAAACCTTCTACTGCCGACGAAACTGAGATAGGGGGGGTAATGATACCATCGGCCAATAAAGCCGCACCTCCAATCATAGCAGGAATAGTAATCCACTTGGCATGGCGGCGCACCAAAGCATACAATGCAAAAATCCCACCTTCGCCGCGGTTGTCGGCTCGTAAAATAAGAATGACGTACTTGAGGGTAGTTTGTAAGGTAAGTGTCCAAAATACCAACGACAAAGCTCCTAAGATTTCGTTTTCGATGATAGGCTTCGTAGTACCGGTGACGGCTTTCATCACATAGAGCGGAGAGGTGCCAATATCTCCATAGATGATTCCTAAGGCAATCAATAAACCTGCCGCCGACACTTTGTTGGTAGGGGCGTGATGGGCATTATTTTCCATGAATTTAAAATTTACCCGTAGATACGTTGTAACTTGACGCGGTCCACGGCTCGGATAATGAGAGGTACTTTTTCGATTTTTACGGCACTACTATCTAATCCAAACCACTTATCTTCACTGGTTGTAAATCCTTTAATGAAGAAATAGGCTTTCATGATAAGCTGTTCAAAAATAGGTAATTCGTTTTCAAACGAAAGAAATTTTTCTAACACCACAAAGCGGAAATCACCGATTACGTTGTGTTTATTGAGGGATTCATAGCGGCTCGTAATATCTACCTCTTTGTTTTTTACCATATCTTCAATCACTCTCTTGAGGTATAGATTGATACGTTGCTCAATTCGGAATCCTAATTTGAAAGTCACTTTAATGACATCATCTGGTTCGATGACATCCACTTTATATTGCATAGTATAAGGCTCGTCGGTGGTATCAACGTGCACAAACCAATAAATATCGGCCCTTTTGGGTCTTTTCTCAAAAATAGAATAGATGATTTTTGACTCTACTTCGCTAGTGCGGGAAGCATTGGACATAAACACTAAGTGAGTGGCGTATTTGGGAATACTTGCATCTCGGCTCAGTTCTTTGAGGGCGTCAATGTAGGTGGAAAGTTTGGTATATTCGGTCAGTTGGGCTTTGATTTGACCTGCTTTTAACCATATAAACATGACCCCTGCCAAAATCACACAAATCAGCACAGAAACCCAGCCTCCATGAGTAAACTTCTCCAGATTGGCCAACATAAACGCGCCTTCTACCGCAAAATACACAACCAAAAATACAATTACCAACCACATATTGCTGCGGTGAGTGTATAAGAAATACGCCATCAAAAGGGTATCTACTAGCATAGTAAGGGTAATGGCCAGCCCATAAGCTGCTTCCATGTTGGTAGAGCGCTTAAAATAAAGCACTACGGCCACGCATCCAATGAAGAGCAATACATTGATACTTGGCACGTAGAGTTGCCCTTTTTGGTCGGAAGGATATTTGAGTTTGATTTTAGGCCAAAAATTCAAACGAATCGCTTCACTTACCAATGTAAATGCCCCCGTAATCAAAGCCTGACTGGCAATAATAGCAGCCATAGTAGCGATAGCAATACCAGGCAACAAAAACCAATCGGGCATCAATTCATAAAAAGGCTTACGGCCATTGAGAAATTGGCCATCATGCTGCATAAGCCACGCTGCTTGCCCAAAATAATTGAGCAATAAACAAGACTTTACAAAAATCCAGCTCATTCGAATGTTGCCTCGGCCGCAATGCCCAAGATCAGAATACAGAGCCTCGGCTCCCGTGGTGCACAAAAATACCGCCCCTAACAAAGCAAATCCCCCTGGGTGTTCTGCTAGCAATTGATAGGCATAATAAGGATTTAAAGCTTTGAATACAAGTAGATTGTCAGCTACGTTTGAAAGACCAAGAACACCTAAGGTTGAAAACCACACCAACATGATAGGTCCGAAAGCCCCTCCCACTACTTTAGTACCAAATACTTGAATTATAAATAAAACACTCAAAATGACTAAAACAATCGGAACTGTCTGAATCTTAGGGTACAATATCTCAAGGCCTTCAATGGCTGAGGATACCGAAATGGGTGGACAAATAATTCCATCTGCTAACAATGCCGCTCCGCCTATCATAGTAGGTATTGTAAGCCATTTGGCATGACGGCGTACTAGGGCAAATAAGGCCAGTGTACCACCTTCACCGCGATTGTCGGCACGTAATATGAGGATGACATACTTGATGGTAGTTTGAAGCGTAAGAGTCCAGAAAACGCACGAGAGTGCCCCCAGTACTACTTCTTCGTTGATGCGAGACTTACCAATGATAGCCTGCATCACATAAAGGGGAGAAGTCCCAATATCTCCATACACAATTCCAAGGGCTACCAACAGCCCAGCCCCTGTGACTTTATCTAACTGACCGTGACCTTGTTCCATGAAAAAAATTGTCTACTAAAAAGCTTTAGTAAAAAGCATATATTAAATTAAAAAAACATCAAATTTTTCCTGTAAAACGTGGCTTGTCAGTAAGTTTTAAAAAAAACTTGGCAAATATAAGGGGATGAATCATCCGTTGTTCTCTTAGTCGCAAAATTATTCGTGAAGCATACTGTTTGTTGAGTCTTGGGTATTTATACTGGTAATTTACTTAGTTTAAATTGAATTTTATTTATAAAAAAACAAGCTCAATTTTGAAGTGGGTCTTGCTAGAGTACGGTTTTACAGGAGTTTACACTTTAATCGGGGGGCTACAATGGATTAGCGTCTTCGACGCGCGTTAATCAATTTCCAAACCTCGTAGGGGCAGGCCTTGCGTCTGCCCGCCCCCAAAAAAAGGTAAGACGCAAGCAAGGGCAGACGCAAGGCCTGCCCCTACAAAAATTACCCAATTGTCCTCACCCAGGCCATAAGCCAGTCTGCTTTGAGGAATAAAACTACTATAAGAAGTGTAAGGAAAAATACAAACGCTTTTTGGTAGACAGTAGTGGGAGTATGGGGTTTGTCAGTAGCTGTTCGGAAGTAGAGGTAAAAAGGAATTTTGAAATAATAAAAAAGTGAAATGATGGCATTGAGTAAGCCCACAATTAGCAACACAATGAGCAAGGTATCGCCAGTAGCTTGTAATGATTCCCACAAAGCCGAAAATACAAATAATTTGGCAGTGAATCCGGCGGTGGGAGGTAAGCCTACCAAAGCTATCATAACGATAGTAAAACATACCCCAAGCAAAGGTTCGCTGCTACCTTTACCTGCCAACGAAGCCAAATCTGTCTCCTTACTTGCCATTAAATCAATCAGTACAAAGGAGGCGATATTCATCAATACATAAATCGCAACATAGAAACTAGCACTTTCAAATCCACTTTGGTTAAAAGCGACAATCCCTACAAGCATAAAACCTGCTTGGGCAATACCCGAGTAAGCAAGGAGGCGTTTAAGGTTGTTTTGCCAAAGTGCCGAAAGATTGCCTACCAAAATGCTAATCAAAGACAACAAAGCGGTCAGTTTTTGTAGGTCGCTGGGCAATGCACTCATTAGACGCATTAAAACCAGTAGAGCAGCGGCTTTGGGAGCCGTAGAAAGAAATGCTACGATAGGCGTAGGTGCTGCTTCGTACATATCAGGTGCCCAAACATGAAAAGGAACCAACGATAGTTTAAACAACACACCCGCAAGGGTCAGAAAACTGACGATGCCTAATACTGCGGAGGGATTTTGAAATAATTGGCGACTAAAATGCTGACTTGTAAAATCGAGAGTGCCAGTCATGCCATACAAAAACGACAAGCCATAAAGCATAAGTGCCGAACTAATCGCCCCAAATAGTAAGTATTTTAGGGCACCTTCGGCTGATTTTTTTTCTGAGCCAAAAGCAGCAATTAGATACGAACCAATTGAAACCAATTCTAAAGATAAATAAACACTGAGGCCATTGACCGACATCGTCATTAAGCAAAGGCCGAGCGTGATAGCCAATACAATACTGTAAAATTCGGCAGCAAGGGAGACTTTAGAAATATGAATGTGAATCAACACAAGAAGTAAGGCCGTAATGATAACAAGTTTAAAAAAAACTGCTTTGTTGTCGAGATACAGTAAATGATGAAATAAATAGCCATTTGTGGCGTTCCATTGTTGAAATACCAAAACAAGTGCTACCAAGCCAAATCCAAACGTCAAAACTCTGAGAAGAAAATTAATAGAAGGAACGCGCCTTCTAAATATAATCTCACCCAAAAGAATGAGGAGAAAAGCCCCCGCTAGCCATATTTCTGGCAAAAACTTGGGCATACTTTGAATAACGTGATAGAGATGGTCTTTGAGTCGCAATGTTTGGATGTTTTGGAAGTTAGAGGTTCTAAAGTTTTCTTGCTTAATTTGACAATAAAACGATTACCATAAAACCTTTGATTATGCCAACAAAAGTACAACGCATCATGAAAAAGTCATTACTCTGTGCAGGATTGATTTTTGGAAGCTTGACGATTCATGCCCAAAGTATGTTTTTACAAGATATTAATGGCCGTCCGATATTCGAAACTTCGTACGTCGAAATTGAGGGTTCGCCTTATTTGAATGAAGAATGGTCAAGAGGAACCGTGAAATCAAAGCAAAACGGGAAAACTTACGAATTGGCCAAGATGCGTTATGATACTTACAAAGATGAACTCGAATACGAAGAGAATCAAAAGAAGTATCGGTTTGGCAAAGAAATCACGGAGTTTTCGACAGGGAATGGTGTTTTTAGAAATGGTTTCCCACCCATAGAAAACCAAACCGAACGGCAGTTTTATCATGTGCTTTATGATGGTAATGTAAAGTTACTTAAGCGTTTATCGGCACGTATTCAGACCGAAAAACCCTACAATTCAGCCACGACTATCAAGCGTTTTGTGAAAGAAGATGCCTTGTATTTGGTAAAAAATGGCGTAATAACTCGTTTGAAAAAAGATAAAAAAACGTTGTTGGAAGCGCTAGGTGATAAACAAAAAGAACTTGACACTTTTATCAAAGACGAAAAACTTAAACTCTCAAAAGAAGAGGATATCTTGAGAGTTATCGAAAAATACGACAGTGAGTAAAAATGAGGAGAAAGAAGTCGTATTAAAAAAGGGCGCTTAGGCGCCCTTTTTTTTGTTATCTAAATTTTAGTCGAGTGCCGCTACACCTGGAAGTACTTTACCTTCCATATATTCAAGCAAGGCTCCTCCACCCGTCGAAACATAGCTTACGCGGTCGCCAAAACCGGCATTGTTGATAGCTGAGGCAGAGTCGCCACCACCAATGAGCGAAAAGGCACCATTTTGTTCAGTCGCTGCTACCACTGCTTCTGCGATCGCATTGGTACCTATGGCAAAGTTAGGGAATTCAAATACTCCCATAGGGCCATTCCACAAAATAGTTTTGGAATTGCGAACGACTTCTTCAAATAATTTGACGCTTTCGGGGCCGATATCTAAGCCTTCCCATCCGTCGGGAATTTCGCCTGTAGCCACGATTTGACGATTGGCATCGTTGGAGAAAGCATCAGCGCAAACGTTATCAACTGGCATAATGATATTAACTCCTTTCGCTTTTGCTTTTTCCAAAATTTCAAGAGCTAAATCTTGTTTGTCAGCTTCTAAGAGCGATTTGCCGATCTTGCCACCTTGTGCCTTCGTAAAAGTATAGGTCATACCACCGCCAATAATGAGGTTGTCTACTTTGTCGAGGAGACGTTCGATGATAAGAATTTTGTCAGAGATTTTAGCTCCACCCATGATGGCCGTAAAAGGACGCTCGGCATGCTCAAGTACACGTTGAGCATTGTCGATTTCGGCTTGCATTACATAGCCACAGATACGATCTTCAAAAAACTGCCCAATCACGGCAGTAGAAGCATGAGCACGGTGAGCGGTTCCGAAGGCGTCATTGACCCACACATCGCCAAGTTTTGAGAGTTTTTCGGCAAAAGCGACGTCACCTTTTTCTTCTTGTTTATAAAAACGAAGATTTTCTAACAACAATACTTCACCAGATTGAAGAGCTGCGGCTTGTTCGGCGGCAGATTCGCCGATGCAGTCGTCGGCAAATTTGACAGGAATCCCTAAAATAACCGAAAGAGGATTGACTAAGTGCTTAAGGGAATATTTTTCGGTAGGCCCGTCTTTGGGACGTCCGAGGTGCGACATTAAGATACAAGAACCACCATCAGCTAAGATTTTGCGGATAGTTGGGAGGGTAGCTTGGATGCGTGTGTCGTCAGTGATTTCGAATTTTTCATTAAGAGGAACATTGAAGTCAACGCGCACAAGGGCACGTTTGCCTGCAAAATTGTACGAATCTACGGTCTTCATAGGATTCAAGTGGGTTGAAAGAAAGATTGATTTTCAGGACAAAAATAGGTTTTACGGTTGGATAAATACTTACTTAGTACCTTGTTTTTATTTCGGATAGTGATTATATTTTAAAATTTAGGCAGGTTGAAGGGCGCAAAAAGTGGGATATAATACCGTAAATAGATTTTATAGTAAGAAAGCCCGTTGGGCATGGCTCAACGGGCTTTCTTGGAGTAAGATACCAGTTTTGCTAAATCTTGACCGCTTGGCGAGCGAGGAGTTTCCAGCCGCCTTTTTGTTTTTGCCATACTTGCAAAACCCCAAGTTTGACTGTGCCAGGTGCCTGTCCTTTATTGTTGGTAGTACCGCTCAATTTGTGACGTACTACGGCGGCATTACCTGATAGTTGGATTTTTTGATCTGTAATATCAATCGTCACAAAGTCAGATTCACCGCTTACGATTGCTCTTACAAACTCAGCTTTGTCTTCTACTTTACCGTTTGAGTGGCCATAGTCAAGGGCATCAGCGGCGATGTTTTCCAAGGTAGCTTTGTCGGCGTCAACAAGGGCTTTACGGAGGGTTTCGACGGCGGCAGCTACGGCAGCTTCTTCTTTTGACTGCGCAAACGCACTAAAAGCCGAAAGTTGAATTGCAAACAAAAAAATCAATACCTTTTTCATCATTTATTGAGATTATAGGTCAACTTGTTTCATCTTAGGTACTAACAGATGCATGATAAACCATGCCAATACATAAGCCGCGCCGCACACAAAAAACATGATGTAATAAGCCGTTTCGATTTGATTGATAGAGCGATAATATACAAACATGTTTTTTTGTACTAAAGCCGACAATAAAATCCCACCTAATGCTCCAAACATCCCTCCGATACCTGTTACAGACGCAGTGGTGTACTTGGGAAACATATCAGAAACGGTAGTGAAAATATTAGCACTCCAAGCTTGGTGAGCCGCTGCTGCAAACCCAATTACGCATACGGCAAGCCACATATTGACTCCCCCGAGGATTTGGGCAAAAACAATAGGGGAAACACATAGTGCATAAATAAGCATGGAAGTTTTGCGGGCTCTAAACACCGGCCAGCCGATTTTGATGAGATACATGGGAAGATACCCACCCGCTACACTACCAAAAGTAGATAATGTATAAACAAGCGCTACGGGTATGGCGATTTCGGTACCCGATAGCTTATATTGGCTCTGCAAGAAATCGGGCAACCAAAAGAGGTAAAACCACCAAATAGGGTCGGTGAGGAGCTTGCCCAAGGCAAAAGCCCAAGTTTGTTTGAAACTCAACAATTTGAACCACGATACTTGAGGCTTGTTTACGTCGTTTTTGTCGGCTTCTACTTCGGCGGCATCAGAGTGAATGTAGTCGTATTCTGCTTTTGAAAGTTTGGGGCTTTTGGCGGGAGTTTCATAAAACATAAGCCATAGCACTAGCCATATAAAACCCAACATTCCAGTAATAATAAAAGCCCATTGCCAACCCATCTCAGCCGCGATAAATGGAACCGAAAGAGGAGCTACAATAGCCCCGAAGTTGGTACCCGAATTGAAAATACCGGTAGCAAAAGCTCTTTCTTTTTTGGGAAACCATTCTGCTACTGTTTTGATAGCAGCCGGAAAGTTTCCAGCTTCGGTGATTCCTAAAGCTGAGCGAACTACCGCAAAACCAAACACTGAACTAACTAATGCGTGCGCTACCGCTGCCACACTCCATAAAGTAGTTGCTACGGCATAGCCAATTTTAGTACCTAGTTTATCCACCAATCGACCAGCTCCCAGCATCCCGAAAGCATAAAAAAGTTTAAAAGCGATTTCGATGTTGGCATAGTCGGCATCATTCCAATTGAGCTCTTCTGATAAGGTAGATTTCAGAAGACTGATTACCTGCCGATCGAGGTAGTTAATGGTAGTTGCAAAAAAAACTAGACCGCAAATAGTCCAGCGATAGTTCCCTATTTTTTCCATGTAAGATAAGGTGTTTGGCTACAGCTAGGTAGTAGCAAGGGTTTGGTAATAACTAATTAAAGAACTTATTGTGTGGGTGATTTCTTCAAATTGACCTGTTTCCACCACCGCTTTAGGAAATAATTGCGAACCTATCCCGACAGCAGTGACTCCTGCACTAAACCATTCTTTGAGGCTTTGAGGAGTAGGTTCTACGCCACCTGTCACCATTACTTTTACCTGAGGCATTGGGCCTTTAAGGGCTTTGATGTAACCTGACCCTACGACGTTGCCCGGAAATACTTTTACTATTTCAGCTCCTAAAAGCGTAGCGTTGTATATTTCTGTGACGGTCATAGCGCCTGGCATCCATGCAAGTTGGTGTGCATTACAGACTTCGGCTACGTCGGCTGATGTTACGGGCTGAACGATAAAGTCTGTTCCGAGGGCGATAAACTCTTCGGCTTGGGCTGCATTGAAAATAGTCCCAATACCTAAAGCCATATCGGGGTAATTTGTACTGATAAATTCCCGCAATACTTTAAAAACTTCTTTGGCATTTTGGCCACGATTGGTAAATTCAAATGCCCTAATCCCCCCTTCATAGCAAGCTTTGATGATTTGACAAGTGAGGTTTGGGTCGGCATTGTAAAACACGGGGACAATAGGTGCCGCAGCCAATGTTTGATAGACAATATGAGGGGCTAGTGCCATATAATTTCAGGATGGATTAAACTAATTGAGAATGCCTTGGAGCGTTTCGTTAATATCTTTGATGGTTTGCTGCGTGGCATCTCCGTATTCTTGAAGTTTGCCAAATGCGGCCGCCGCTGCAAAATCAATGATGTCTTGGGGGGCATGATTTTGGCTTAATCCATAGATAAGCCCTCCCATAAAACAGTCGCCACTACCTACTTTATCTACTACTTTGACGGTTTTGAATTCGGGCGAAACGTACTGTTGTCCGCCTTTATAGAGAGTAGTGTAATATTGAATTCCTGCTTCAAAAGCATCGAACCGAAAAGTATGGGCCACTACTTTGCATTTGGGGTAAGCTGCTTGGATAGCTTGGGCCGTGTCAATGCTGTGTGCCAGGTACCTTTCGCGAGAGTGTGCTTGTTCTACAGTTTTGTCAAGGGGAATCCCAAGAAGTGTGTTGGCTGCCCAGATATTTCCCATGATTACATCACAATATTGGGCTAAAGCAGGCATTATTTCTACGGGATTTTTACCGTATTTCCACAGCTTTGCCCGATAATTAAGATCAACAGAAATGGTGATTCCCTTGCGTGAGGCTGCTTCTAGTGCTTCTTGGCAAGCATCGGCCACATCTTGATTAAGGGCAGGACTAATAGCACTAAAGTGAAACCATGAGCATCCTTCTAGCACTTCATCCCAATTGACCTTGCCTACTCCTAATTCTGAAAAGGAAGAAAACGCACGGTCGTAGATAACACCCGCATTTTTGAGGTCAGCGCCCTGAGGAAGATAATAGCCACCAATGCGATTCCCAAAATGACGTATACCAGTGGTGTCAATTCCTTTGGTTTCGAGAAAAGTTTCGATTTCAGTAGATAACTGATTTTCGGGCAAAATAGTACTGTACCTCACGGGGATGTGCCAGTTGGCAAGGGCATTGGCAACGTTGAGTTCGGCTCCACCTACAAAAACAGGCATTTGGCTTGTTTTTATCCATTCACCGTTGAGTTGGGGCGAAAATCTTAGTAGAAGCTCTCCAAAACAGCAAATCAAAGTAGCACTATGGTTTTCTTGTGAAGTAGACATATTATTTGAAAATGCAGATAGCTTTTTTTGTTGGCTATCTGCATTATATAAAAACTAGGGAATTTTTTTAAAAGCCAAAATACTGCTTGGCGTTGTTATAGCAAATGTTCTGTACGATTTGACCAATCCATTCGGTATCGTTAGGTAGCTCGCCATTTTCAATGTCATTGCCAAGCATATTGCATAAAATTCTTCTGAAATACTCATGGCGAGGAAAAGACAAGAAAGAACGAGAATCAGTAAGCATTCCTACAAAACGGCTTAGTAGCCCCATGTTTGACAAGGCGTTCATTTGCTTTTCCATACCGTCTTTTTGATCCAAAAACCACCATCCTGATCCAAATTGAATTTTGCCTGCTACAGAGCCGTCGTTGAAGTTACCAATCATGGTTGCAATTACTTCATTGTCGGCAGGATTGAGGTTATAGATGATTGTTTTAGAGAGTTGGTCATATTCGTCTAATTTACCCAAAAACTTAGACAAAGCTTGTGCTTGCGACCAATCACCCATTGAATCCCAGCCCGTATCAGGCCCAAGGAGGCGTAAAGCGCGGGCATTGTTGTTGCGCAAGGCACCGAGGTGGAATTGTTGGGTCCAGCCAAGTTCGTGGTACATGGTACCCAAAAAGTGTAAAATGGCGGATTGATACACGAGTGCCTCTGTAGTACTGAGTGACTGCCCAGCTAGCACTTTTTGAAATGCGCTATCGGCGGCTTCAATCGTGAAATCGGCGGCATAAATATGCTCTAAACCGTGGTCAGAAAGAAGACAACCAAGGCTCGCAAAAAAATCAGCACGTGCACGTAGCGCTTTTGTAAGGTCATCAAAACGTTGGATTTCAAAACCTACAAGAGCGGCAAGCTTTTGAATATAAGTAGCAAAATTGGGATTTGTGATAAGAATAAACTTATCGGGACGGAAAGCGGGGCGCATTTGGATTTCAAAAGAACCTTCGGCTTTCAATTGCTGATGATACTCCAGCGAGTCGAGCGGGTCGTCGGTAGTACATACTACCTCTACGTTCATTTTTCTCAGCAGATTGCGCACCGAAAAATCAGGCGTGCGTAATTTCTCCGAACATTCGTCATATATCTTACGGGCAGTTCGAGGGCTGAGTATATCATGTACATCAAAATAACGTTGCAATTCTAAGTGAGTCCAATGATAGAGAGGATTGCGCAAAGTATAGGGTACTGTTTCGGCCCATTTTTCAAACTTTTCATAATCACCAGCATCTCCCGTACAATACCGCTCATTGATACCATTGGTACGCATAGCTCGCCATTTATAGTGGTCGCCATAAAGCCAAATCTGCGTTAAGTTTTCAAAGGTCTTATCGGCCACAATTTGGTCAGGGGGTAAGTGGTTATGATAATCGATGATGGGCATTTGTTTGGCAAACTCATGGTAAAGTGTACGTGCAGCTTCGGTTTGCAACAAAAAATCTTCATCCAAAAACGTCTTGGTCACCAGCATGGTATTATTGAAATAGTTTTAGATTGTAGCATTAATTTCAGGAATTGCGATGCTATTTCTTAAGAAAAAGGCATCAAGTGTAGGTTTTACCCCATGTGTCAGCATATTTTCTAAATTTTCTGTCACACTCTGAGCAAAACCCGCGAGTAAAGTAAGGTCGGCGTCCCAGAGATTTTTGTCTTGTAAAACAGATTCTACAAGCTGTGAAGGGCGCGACTCTTGCCATTTATGATAAAAATATTCGGCTTTTTCGTCTTGGATAGGATATAGCACTCCGTCTCTTTCTCCAAAATATACAAAGCCTTCTCTCACTACAGGCTTCATAAATTGTAAATAGGCCGCAAAACCCAAAGAAAAGTAAGCAGGAACACACTCAAAAATTTTGTAATAATTGAGAAGAGTCGCCACATTACGCATCTTCATTTTTGAAGTATAATTGAGCGTAATACTGAGCCATTGGTGATTGAGGTGAGGATTGCGAAAACGATCAAGTACTTGCATCCCAAAACGTTGGGGGCGTTTTGAATCCATCGGATAAGGGATGGCTAGCCCAAGCTCTGAATTCATCAGATTACCAATAAAGGCCGACATATTATCGTCTTGCATGGCACTGATTACATTGTCAAAACCTGCTAAATAAGCCAAGCCACAACTCAAAGTATGCGTACCGTTGAGAAGACGCAATTTGAGTTCTCGAAACAAGTTAATGTCAGGTTCTACAAAAATGCCTTCATCGGCTTGCGCAAACGACAATATTTTTTTGACGTCCTCATTGCCTTCAATAGCCCACAGGCGAAACACTTCGCTCATTGTGAGGAGTTTGTCGTGATACCCTAGCTCTTTCACAATGCCATCGTATGTAGATGCATCTGGTTTGCCGGGTACTATTCTGTCTACTAATGAATTACAAAAATGATTAGCATTTTCGAGCCAATCCAAAAAGCTAGAATCAAGGCCATTTCGGTGAGCCAGTTCGATGACGATGGCTTCGAGCTTAGTGGCGTTGTCGGAGATAAGTTCAGTGGGTACAATCACCAATCCAGAGTCTTGACTTCCGCCAAATGCTTTGAAGCGAGCATATAAAAAAGCAAGTAATTTGCCGGGAAAGGAGCTAGGAGGTGACTGAGAAATATCGTCTTGTACCAACTGAATGCCGACTTCGGTGGTATTGGAAATCACAATCTGAAGGTCGGGATTTTGGGCACAATCCAAAATGCTTTGCCATTGTGATTTGGCCGACAAAACCCGACTGATAGCTGAACAAATGATATTTTGTTCGATGTTTTGCCCTAACTCTACCCCACGTACACAAAGTGTATAAAGGCCGTCTTGTTGGTCAAAAGCACTCGAATCTCCCGAATCAGTTGATTTCACAACCACAATACGGCCATTGAAAACACCCTGTCGATTGGCTTTATCGATGAGGTAATCAGGCAATCCTCGTAATAGTACGCCAGTGCCAAATTGTAACACTTTTTCAGGAAGTTGTAGAAGGCTATCTTCAGGAACCGAAACAGAAGGATTGTGGCGTAGATTGGCTAATTCATTAATAGATAGATTTTTCATAATTGCATTTTATTTCTGGGTAGAGATTAGCCATCTTGCTAAATCTTTGGCCGCTGAGAAGTTTTCATAAATCAATGGAATGCGACGGCCATCGGTGTACTCATTATAGAGCCAAGGGTCGCCTACGGCAAATACGCGCCCTTTGCCCACTTTCGCAACGCCCACAATCACATCGCCTTGGTGAGTCAAGATAGGTTGGGCAGGAGTTTTCAACTCCAACGGAGCCAATTCTTTAATATAAACCGCTTTGGTATTTTTGAAGACGGGGTTGTTGGGCGCAATGTCAATTCTTCCTTGTTGCCATTGCGTACCTTGCACCATGTTTACATTTTTCGGCAAAAACTGTATGCCAAATTCTTCGGCTAGCAAATTGAAGTTTTTGTGTTCGCAGTTGGCGGTATCATTGGCCATCAGTACGAGTGTTCCACCTGCTTTTACCCAATCTGCAATGACTTTAATGTCGGTGTTTTGAATAAAATTGGGATTTGGGGTTTCTTTCTTAGTATCGGGGTCAACGATGATATAAACGTCAACATTCTTGAGATTTTGTGCAGTGGGAGCGGCTTTGATAGCCGTAGTTTTGGCCCCAAAATCACGGAAGATAGTTCCCCAAAACCAAAAACCGGGGTGTTGACGGTCTTCCCAAGTATAGTGGAATTGTTCTTCTTTTCCGTTAAAATCTTTTCTAAACTCACGGTTAAAATAGTAATCCGTTGCTACTACTTTGCCTTGTCCGATGGTATTTTCGGCGGCGGTTTCTATTTCTACACTTGCAAAAATAAACGGCCCTACGCCTTTAAGGTCGTTTTTGCGGATGGGTTCGCTCAAGTAATATTCGTAAGTCCCGTCGCGGTAAGGAGTGCCACCAAGCCCGCCTACGCTCACTGTTTTGTTGAGGCTGAGGGTGCCATTGGCTTCTTCTTCCACAAATTCTTTCAAAATACCCGCATATCCTTTTTGGGCGGCAGTTAGATAATTTTTGGGGAGATAGCCCATACGTACTCCTTTTGCCAAGGCATACACAAACATACAAGAAGCAGAGGCCTCAAAATAATTGCCTGCACGCGTGCCTTGGGTGGTCATTTGGTACCACACGCCCGATTTGGGGTCTTGGTATTTTACCAAAGCAGGAGCGAGGCGTTGGAGGTATTTGATAAGATTGGCACGTTGGGGATGGTCTTGAGGAAAATAATCAAGTACATCTACCAAAGCCATAGCATACCAGCCAATGGCTCTACTCCAAAAATGAGGTGAGCGGCCTGTCTTGGGATCAGCCCATTTTTGGGATTTGCTTTCATCATAAGCGTGATATATGAGTCCCGTTTTTTCGTCAACGGCGTACTTTTCGATAAGCGTAAATTGCTTGGCTATATCGTTGAAGTGCTCAGGATGATTGAAAACAAGGCTATACTCTGCTGAAAAAGGCTCTGCCATAAAAAGCCCATCAAGCCACATCTGATAAGGGTAGCGTTTTTTGTGCCAATATCCCCCTTCATTGGTTTTGGGTTGATTTTCTAATTGTTTCCAGAGAAGGTCGGCGGCTTTTCGGTATTTTTCCTTGTCGGGCTGGGTTTGTTGATAAAGCATCAGCAAAGCCCGCCCCGTAGGGATATTGTCGAGGTTAAAGTCGTCATATTTATAAGAGCGAATGCTCCCGTCTTTTTGGACATAGCGGTCGATGTCTTTTCTGATGTATTCAAAATACTTACTATCGCCGGTACGTACCCATACTTTTTCGAGGGCTTTCAGTACCAGTCCTTGTTCATAATCCCAGCCAGCAGGTTTGTTTTCTTTGACCCTGATGGAGTCTTGATGCCAAGTCATGAAAGACTCCGCCATTCGGATAGAATAAGGTTTCTTTTGGGCAAAAACCAGAGGACTAATGCCTAAAAGGAATAAAAAATAGAGAGGAACGCGCTTCATAATTGGATGTTACTTTTGCAGCTAATATTAAATGATTGTATCAAGATAGCCCTCCTGTACCGTTGGGTGCTATTACAAAAAATCTTCTCTTAGTGGATTGAAAACGTCTATCAAAACGCCTTCTTCTAAGCATACCGCTCCATGTAATACGTCGGAAGGGACAAAATACACGTCGCCTTCTTTCAAAACTTTACTTTCAGCACCGATACTTACCTCAAAAGCGCCCTTTGCCACGTAGCTGATTTGAAGATGAGGGTGTTTGTGAGTAGCACCGATACCTCCTTTTTTAAAGGCCACTTTGACGAGCATCAACTCTTGGGTGTAAGACATGATTTTGCGTTGGATTTTATCATCGATAATTTCCCAAGGAATGTCTTCGTCGGCTACCAAAATTTTTTCAAACGATAGATGGTTCGAGGTTTTCAAAATTGTATTTTTTAGTTAATGCGCTTGTAAAACGCTTGGTAAGAAGATAAGCAATGTTAGTTTAAGTTTACCTTTATTTTATAAACTAGCCAAAGAAGTTAAATGATATTTTTATGCAATCGTTATCGGCAACGTTTGCAAAATTGTACTTAAAGAAAAATAGATTGTAAAGAATCAAGATTTTGGCGCTTTGTTTCTCTTTGTAAGGCTTTTTTGAGAGAAGGATTAGAAAATAAAAAAATTAGACTTTTCAAAGTTTTTTCGATAGCATCAAATCCACTTTATTACTTTTGTATCTCTCAGTATACACCCACGTTTTCAGTTACTTCTAATGAATCAAACCAATAGCGTGTTTTTGATTACCCTAGGTATTGCCACTATGGGTTTTCTAATCAAAAAATTTGATTTTGTATCAGAAAAAGACGGCAAATCTATTTCTAAGTTTTTGATGCATACTACTTTTCCTGCGCTGATGATTGTCAGTATGCTCAGGATAGATTTCAAACCCACGCTTTTCTTGATACCCTTGTTGTGCATATCCTTGGGGTGTATCATGACTTTGATTGCTTGGTTTTTGTTTTCCAATTACTCCAACCAAACCCGTGGCGTACTGACGATGGCTTGTGGAGGGCTTAATGTGGGCCTTTTTGCTTTCCCAATCATTGAGGGAATTTGGGGGCGCGAAGGACTGGTATATGTCGCGATGTTTGACATCGGCAATACTATCATTACGTTTGGGTTGGTATATTCGGTGGGGAGCTATTTTGCCGTGCGAGAAGAAGGCAAGGTTAATTACAAAAAAGTATTGGGCAAAGTGATTCAACTTCCACCCTTACAAGCGATGTTTATTGGTCTTACTATCAATGCCTTGGAGATTGAGTTGCCCGTAGTAGCGTATGATTTCTTGGATGTATTGGCCAAGGCCAACAAACCTCTCGTGCTACTTTTGATGGGGATTTATATGAGTTTTGAATTAGAAAAAAGCCAAGTATTGGCGGTAGCAAAGGTATTGGCGATTCGGTATGCTTGTGGTATTGTGGGAGTGATATTGCTGTATGTGTTTTGGCCTGAGCCATCCTTGGTTCGGAATGTGCTCATTGTATGCGTGGTACTCCCGATCGGGATGACAATCCTTCCTTTTGCGGACGAACTCAATTATGATTCACGCATTGCGGGAGTGTTGGTTAACATTTCTTTGCTGATAAGTTTCTTGCTGATGTGGGGCTTGGTGGTAGGGCTTAAGTTAGCATAATTCTATAAAATCAATAACCCGTTTTGGCGCAATTGTTTCCACACTTCGCTATGGGTAAAGGCTAGGAAGTCACCTAAATGAGCGTTCTCAAAATCGCTTTGGAGTTGGGCATAAGAAAATGGCTTCTTAAACTCACTAATAGTAATGAAAGGGAAAATCTCCATCCAAAAATCAGCCAAAGAAGCGGGCATTTCAATCGTTAGGTTTTGCTTTTTTTGATAAAAATAAAGAGCAGCCATTGTTACTTTCTTTTTGCCAACTTTAGCTTCAAAGTATTCGATAGTGGGGACTTTGCCCAACCAAATCACAAACGCATTTTTTCTAATAGGCTCCTCATTTTCTTGGATTTGTTTTTGGATATAATTAGGCGGAATACTAGTGACCGGAACTTTGGCTTCAAACCATTTGGATAAAGGTACTTCAAAGCCTACTCCGTGCATGTAGTTGAACAATGATTTTCTGAGGCCTTCGCTGTAGAGGTCGTGATTGGCTCCTTTGGGGTCGTCGTGATAGAGGTCATTGTCGGCAAAGCCCCCAAAATCTGGGCCAATGCGTTGGACGTCAAAAGCTTCGGGAGTCAGCCCTACGGGACTATGGGACGTCATAGCAAAGCGATGCCAAAAACCCGACTGCAACACACCATTTTCAAAAAGCTGCCGCACCATTTCGAGCGAATCGATGGTTTCTTGGGCGGTTTGGGTCGGAAATCCGTACATCAAATAAGCATGAACCATAATGCCTGCTTGCGTAAAACCGTCGGCTACGCGGGCTACTTGTCCTACAGTTACGCCTTTTTTCATAAGAGCTAGGAGTCGGTCGGAGGCTACTTCTAGTCCGCCTGACATGGCAATACAGCCCGAGGCTTTGAGCAACAAGGATAAATCGTGCGTGAAGTTTTTTTCAAAACGGATATTGGTCCACCACACCACCGTGAGTTTTCTACGAATGATTTCAATCGCCAAATCCCTTAGTAACGCTGGTGGCGCAGCTTCATCCACAAAATGAAAGCCATTTTGTTTGGTTTGACGGATGATTTCCTCAATTCGATCGCATAAAAGAGCGGCTGTAAGCGGCTCATAGTTTTTGATATAATCAAGCGATATATCGCAAAAAGAGCATTTTCCCCAATAGCAACCGTGTGCCAGTGTAAGCTTGTTCCAACGCCCATCACTCCACAAGCGATGCATGGGATTGACGATTTCGATTACTGACAGATAATCCATCAGAAGCAAATCACTGTAGTCAGGGGTGCCAGTTTCGCGCTGGGCGATGTCTTTTTCGGCGGCTCCATTATGATATATCACTTTTCCCTCTACCCGAGAATATACTCTTTTTAAAGATTCGATAGGGCGTTTTTGTTCCAGAAAAGCCAACAGCGAACGGAGCGGTGCTTCACCGTCGTCGAGGCATACAAAGTCGAGATAGTCAAACAGTCGCGGTTCGGAAAGAGAGCGTAGCTCAGTATTGCAAAATCCGCCTCCCATTACGATTTGGATAGCGGGGTAATGACGCTTGAGGTATTGTCCACATTTCAAAGCTCCAAAAAGATTTCCCGGAAAAGGAACTGTCAAACACACAACTGTGGGCTGAAAGGCTTCAATCTTTTGATGCAGAATTTGACAAAGTAATTGCGTAATAAATGTATCAGGTGCTTCGAGAGAGCGGTGGAGTTCATCAAAATGCGTAGCAGTACGACCAAGGCGTTCGGCATAGCGACTAAAGCCAAAGTGGGGATCGAGGGCTTCTTGGATAAAATCCCCCAAATCTTCCAGATAGAGCGTGGCCAAATGCCGTGCTTTGTCTTGGGTTCCCATCGTACCAAAAGCCCATTCCAAATCTTCTACCTCCTGAAAACGAGAGGCTTCGGGCAAATAAGTACGGTCGCAAATACTATGGGCGAGGGTAGGGTTTTTGTTTTGTAAAAAAAGAATGACAGGCTCAATGGTATCGATGTAGTCTTGGCGAAGGCTATAAATACGGTAGGCGTTTTCGGAGAGTTCGATGTCGTATTCGGCTTGGTCGAGGGTAGTAAAAAGCTGACGAAGACCATTGGTCGAGAAAAGCGCTAAAATAACTTCAATTCCCAAATCCGCTTGCTGAGAAGGTACTCCCAAGGTATTGAGAAATCCCTTGATATAGGCGGTTGCAGGGTAGGGAGTGTTGAGCTGCGTAAAAGGAGGAGTAACCAGTAAAAGTTTGGATTGGAAAGTCATAGGTAAAAGCGCAAAGTCAAAATTAGTGAACCTTGCCGACGTTCAAAACGTCGGCAAGGTTTTTTTACCATTCGCCAATCAAAGTGCCTGATACATTCCAAGCGCTAAAACTACCGCCTTCTGGAAGGCCCTGTGGAATCTTTACTTGTAAGGTATGTTTTCCAGCGGGTAGGTTGCCAAGCTCGACCCAAATAGGATTGGTGACTGTACCGGGGCACCAATTGGAACGACTCAAATCTGAAGAAGAGAGACCATTGCCAAAATTGCCAGAGGCAGGATTGACCAAGCGGTAGCTGCCGCAGTCGGCGCGCCAAGGCGTAATCGTGAATATTTGCTTCCCATCCACCAAAATGGTATTGGGTTTGGGCACAAATTCGTCGCCATTGCCCCAGCCGCCGTGACCCGTGGTAGTGTAGCGAAGTTTGAGATTTTTGATACCTTGGGGTACTTCAAAACTTACTTGCAAACCTTTGTCGTTGTTAAACATAGTCCCGTACTCTTGGCCGGCCATTTCCATGACATTGGTGGTATTGAAAAGAGGCATCACCCAGTCTTCTTTTTGGGTAGAGGGGCGCTCATTGGGATGCACCGAAAAACGCATACTTACTTTATGACCTCCTTTGTCGTAATTGCCAATAAAAGCGGCTATCCATACTTCTTGGCCATTGTAAGCGGGCAGCAAATCGCTCACATCTTGACGATAATAAGTGGAGTCGGCCCAAGTTTTGTTTTTGAGTTGTAAATAGTTGTATTGCCTTACACCAAAGGGGGTAAAGAATCGCATCAACTCCAAAACAGGCAGATAACCAGCGGTTTGGATAACTCCTTGGTATTGCTTGCCATTGCCATTTTCATATACAGGAACCTCCTTGATTGACTTTTGAAGCGCATCCAAAAAAGAAATTTTGCTTTGAGTAGGAATCAAAAATACTGACCCTGTGCGGTCGTAAGCGTCACCATTGGAGTATTGCGAAAGTTCCAAAAACACATTGGAAGCAAGCCCTACTTTGGGAAATTTTACTTTTTTGGCAATAACTGTGCCGTGGGCAAAACGAAAAACTTCGCTTGGCGCATGTGCTGAATCCGAAAAGTTGATTGTTTGGTTTTGGAAAACAGGAATTTGGATAAACCTACTTTTCCAAAGCTCGTCTTTGTAAGTGAGTTCATCTACGAGCGGCGGCGCGGGCTTGGGCAGTTGATTTTTGGCCGCCCAATTTGTGTTTTTTTCGATTTTTACGGCTTCTGTTTCACTGTTGCCATTTCGTACCATTTTCAAAACCAAGCCTATGGTTTGGCCTAAAGCCGATGGGGCACCTTTTACTTTGAGTTCATCGGTGTACCAAAGGTCAATGCGGTTGGAATTGACCACGGTGGTGGCTTTTTTGCACAAATAGCCCAAAATAGTTTGGGTGTCTGGCAGAAATTCGATTTTTTGTTCTCCCAAAGTCTTGGTGTTTTGGGTCATCAAGATTTTGTCATTTCCCAAAAAAGCGATTTGATAAAGGCTGTTGTCGCTACGGTCGGTAAAACTTACCTCATAAGGTGTCTTTGCTTCTCCTTTGAGAATTTTTTCGGAAAACACACTCGTACCCGTTGCCGACGCCAATACGATGATAGGGTCTTGGTTGGGTGGAGTTTTACCGTTGTTTTTACGTAAATAAGTAATTTGGAAAACATCCTTGGTTTGGGCCAAACCTTCAAGTACTAAGAGGCTCAAAAAAAGTATCTTGATACAGTATTTCATTGGTAATCAATTTTTTATGGCAGGATAAACGACTAAGAAATCTGATTTTTGGTCTCCAGCACTATTTGGCTTTTTGGCCTCTTTTGATGGCTTGAAGAAGCGAAAAATCATCGTTGGTATCACAAGCGATTTCCCAAATCATAACCCCCCCACATCCACGCTCTTTGGCGAGTTTGGTTTTGAGTTCGATAGTATGAATTCCATTATAAAATGCCCCCATCCAATAGTCATCATAAGGACTTGCGCCGTCTTTGAGGAGAGATTTGTAGTCGGGGCCGTAGTTGCCCATGCCTTTTTTTGAATAAAAGGGCAAGCCTAAGAGGATTTTGTGAGCAGGTACACCACGCTCTTTTGTCCAATAATCTAAGCTTTTGATTGCCAAAGAATAAGGCGAGTGCGCACGGACGTAGTTAGGGCCATAATCATCGTCGTAGGCCATGAGGTTGATCCAGTCCATCTTGTCGAGGGCTTCTTTTTTCATGCCGTAGCCTTTTTTACCATAAGAAATCACAGCGGCTGTTAGTTTTTTGCCTTGGGCGTGCAGGGCATCGCCTAGTTCATTGACAAGAGCTACGTAGTGGTCGGCCGAAGGGGTATCTTCATCGGGGTATTCCCAGTCGAGATCTACGCCATCGACTTGGTAGTTTTTGACAAATTCCATGACATTTTTTACAAAAGTATGACGTCCTTCGGCGCGTTCGGCCATTTTATGAAAGCGAGTGTCGTCGCCGCCACCGTCGCCAATGCCCCAGCCGCCAATAGAAATAAACACTTCTTTTTTGTGTTGGTGCATGTATTTAACGAGCTTGTGTAATGCCTCTGGATTGCCAAGTGGCATGAGCGTATCTCCTGTTTTGGCCGGAATCGCAAACGAAAAATTGATATGGGTCAACACATCAACGGGGATTTTTTCGGGTGGGATACTTGGTACATAATACCCTACGACTTTGAAGTCTTTGGGTTTGGTTTGGGCAACTACTTCTAAGCATAGCAAAGTCAGCAAAACAGCGAAAATGGATTTGGTGTTCATCTTAAAATGAGGGGTTAGTTATGTATTATTTTTTCAAAATGGTGGCAAGATTTTTTCCTAAAGCTTCGTATCCATTGGCATTGGGATGCAGGCCATCGGAGAAGAGTTTTTCATCGATTTTACCCGAAGACAGCAGAAGGGTTTTTCCAATGTCAGCAAAACCAATTTTCAAGGATTTGGAAAGGACCTCAATTCCTTTATTGAGCGTATTTACTCTTGTTTCTTGCTCGCGGCGTGGATAAATTCCCAATAAGACAATTTTGGCCGAAGGCTGTTTTTTTTGAACAGTCTCTACCAGCAAACGAAGCCCTTCGAGTATTTCTTGGTTGGTGTTGAGGTGTAAGTTATTGGTTCCGATGTTGATAACAATCTTTTCAGGGGAGATACCGTCAAGTTCATCGTGCTCTACGCGCCACAGCACATTTTCGATTCTATCCCAGCCAAAACCAAAATTTCGTACGTGGAGAGGTTCGAGGTATTTTTGCCATGAGTCCGCTCCTTTGATACGATTGTTGAGAGGCTTGCCACCCCAGTTGTGGGTGATTGAATTGCCAAGAAATACGACTTTGGTAGGTTCAGTTTGGTTGAGACTGAGGATTTCGTGGTGGCGTTGTTCCCAATTATAGCTACCCGGTTCGCGATTCTGACGAATAGGGATTTGGGTTTTGAGCGTCCCAACGGGGGCTTTCAAAATCTCCCTTAGCTTTTTTTCGTAAGCATTGGCATAGTTCATCATGCCTATATCGTTGGGGTGAGTGCCATCTACCATGCCTTCATGGTCGATGTTGATTTCGGAAATGGGGAGTAGATAAAGATTAGAAATGCCCTCTGTCGTGAGTTGGGCGAAGGTTTCACGGAGGTATTGGTTAGCATCTTCAAAAAGAGGTTGCCGATGAGGGATTAAATATCCTTCGGTATATCCGTCGTGTTCGGTAAGCAAAATAGGCGTAGAGGGATGCTTGGAACGAATGCTTTTTACCGACTCGGTGATTCTTTTTTGTAATTCTTTTTTGTCCACAATAGGACTGATGAGATTGGGTAAACAATCCAATACAAAAACCTTGGCGTCTATTTCGTTGATAAGGTCGATTGCTTCTTTTTCCAGACGACCATTGCCCGAGAAGCCCAAATTGATAACAGTACGGTCAAGTTTGCGCGACAAGATATTGGTCCAAGCCATGCCAGGGCGCGTGGCACAAGCCCCCTGCGCAATAGAAGTGCCATAGATGACGATTGGTTTTTCGGGACGTTGAGGCAGTACATCGAAAATACTTCCTTCGGGTACTCCAATTTCCAAATTTCTGACACTATTGTACAAAGGCAAAAACAAACGATACTCGCGGCCTAGTTTGTGGTAATTGTCGTTGGGGAGAAGTTGCGAAAAACTATACTGAACAGTATCTTTAAAACTATATTTTCCGGCTGCCCAATGCCAGTTGCCGTCGCTATCGAGGCCATACAAATCTACCCCACTTACACCCGTAGAAGGCATATGAGGCATGTTATAGGGGCCTGTGACTTTGTATCTCACCACGATTTGGGAGGCATTGCTCACAAACCGAATCGAAAGACCTGCACTGTTACGAGAAAGGTTCCAAACGGCTTTTCGAACGAGGGCTTCGGCGCGAGGCGGAAAACGTTGGATGGTATCACGCATCTCATCAGACCATGCTTGCCCATCAATGACGGGCACTTTGCTATCTGAGGGTTTCCACCAAGTGAAGTTGCTTTGAGCCAAGCTAAGAGAAGCCCAAAAGCACAGTACTGCCGTAATTAGGTTTTTCATTGTGAGAAAGGGTCAGGAATAAAAAGTAAAATCGCTTATCAATTATTTGATTTCATAGGTCCAAGCGTATTGGCAGGGGATGGTATTGGGAGTGACGGCGGGGGCCGTAATTCGTAATACATTGCCTTTGTACGAAAACTTAACGTCACCTTTGAATCCTAGTAGGCTTACTTTGGAAGGTTTTGACACATTTTCGATCACGATTTCATCTTTCCAGTGGCGGTTGATGGCATATAATGTATTGGCTTTTTGGGTAAAAAACACCTGCGAATCTTTGGTATATTTGGGAGCTTTGTCCCATTTACGTGTTCCGTAGATAGCTTCTCCATTTACTTTGAGCCAGCTTCCTATTTCATGCAATCGCTGCTGCATAATCACCGGAATACGCCCATCGGCGGTAGGACCAATGTTGAGCAATAAATTTCCGCCACGAGCTACAATATCAATGAGCTGATGTACTAGCTGTTCGCCTGTTTGGTAGCTATCTAGGTTTTCGTTGCGATTGTAGCCAAAAGATTCTCCCATGCCTCTACATTCTTCCCACGGCCGTACAAATCCTTGTACTTCTTTGTTGTCGGTACCACCGTGGCCATACTCTGAGGTCATAAAGCTACCGTGTTGACTTTTGGTATCGCTGCCCCAACGGTCGTTGACCACGATACTATTTTTGACGGGAGAGTCGTTGAAAAGCCATGCCAAAAATTCTTCGCTACGCCAGATTTTGGCGGGATGATCCCATTCGCCGTCGGTCCACAAAATATCAGGCTGATAACGACTCACCAAGTCTTTCATCTGTGGAATCATCCGCTCATTGACGTATTGGTTTACGTTGGATTTATAGACAGGATTGAACCATTCATAAAGAGAATAATAATAGCCCATCCGTAAATTGCGAGCTTTGACGGCCTTCGACAAATCGCCCGCTAAATCTCGGTGAGGCCCCACATCGACGGCGTTCCAGTTCCATGATTCGGGACTAGGCCACATGGTAAACCCCTCGTGATGTTTAGAGGTAAGAACCACGTACTTAGCTCCTGCTTGCTCGAATATCTTAGCCCAATCTTCAGGGCTAAACAACTCTGCTTTGAAATCTTGAACAAAGTCTTGGTAACTTCGATTGCCGTAGTTTTTTTTATGAAATTCAACAAACTCAGGGTGAATCTTGAGATTAGGGGCAAAAAGCCGTTGCCAATACCACTCGGCATAGCCACTCCCAAAACCGTCGGCATTGGATTTGGTAGCCCAAGCCGGAACTGAATATACTCCCCAGTGAATAAATATCCCAAATTTAGCATCTTCAAACCAAGCAGGAGTAGGCCGTTTGTCGAGGCTTTGCCAGTTGGGGTGGTATTGGGCAGTGGCAAGCTGTGAGAGTAAAAAAAGGAAAAAAAGCGATTTTTTCATGAGATATTGAAAGAAAAAAAAACGCTAGTGCAGCTCCAAGATTTTGGCATGATTTATCACCAATTGTTAGGCAGCACTAGCGTTGAAAATTACCCTTTGGGGAAATGGCTTTTTGCCATAAATACTTTGCCACCGTCATCAGATGAAGTGACCGAATAGTTGAAACCGTGGTGGATAGAGTAGGCTCCATATTCACCTTGTTTGTTGATGGCAATAAACCCTACCTGAAAATCTTTGGCTTTGGTAGGGTTGATTTTGATGATGCGCTCAACGGCGATTTTACAAGCCTCTTCGGGGCTTTTGCCCATGCGCATCATTTCTACAATCAAAAATGCCCCCGCCACTCGAAGTACTTCTTCGCCTTGTCCTGAGCCAGTGGCGGCACCTACTTCATTGTCTACATAGAGTCCCGCACCGATGATAGGAGAATCACCTACACGGCCTCGCATTTTGAATCCCATGCCACTTGTAGTACAGGCCCCGGAGAGATTGCCCGCTGCGTCCATCGCAATGGTTCCCATGGTATCGTGATTGGGAGTACCGTCGTCAAAAAAGTTGGGAGCAAAAGGCCCTCCTTTGGTTTTTTGACCTTTTGACTGCTGTTGCTCAATATTGATAACAGGCTTATATTCTGATTTTTTAAGCCAATTTTTATAGGTTTTTTCCGCATCAGGAGAAAGCTTTCCTGATTCTTTTTGGAAACCACTTGCCAACGCAAACTGAAGAGCCCCTTCGCCTACTAATTGTACGTGAGGAGTATTTTCCATTACCTTGCGAGCCACCGAAATAGGATGTTTGATGAACTCCAAGGCCATCACTGAACCGCAATTGAACTTATCGTCCATGATACTAGCATCTAAAGTGACTTTGCCATCGCGGTCGGGATTTCCACCAAGACCTACGCAGCAATTGATAGTATCTTCAATCGACCTTGCTCCGGCTTCTACGGCATCAAGAGCATATCCATTGGGTTGTTTTAAGACTTTCCATGCTACGGCATTCACAGGCAAGCCACTGTCCCAAGTCGAGACCACGATGGGTTTGGTGACGGCTACGGTCTTTTTAGAAAAAGCTTTACCGATTGAAAGCAATGGCAAACTTAAAGCTGACCAGCGAATGAAGTTTCTTCTCGATTGCATTTTAGAAAATGGTTTAGAAAGTTGTTAGTATTGTTGAGGCTTTTTATTTCGTGATTTTAAAGACCCATGCGTAGCTATTAGGTATCTTTTTTGCCAATTTTTCGGGAATTTCTACCGCCACTTTGCCATTTTTGATAGACCATTTGAGGGTTTCTTTTTGGCCTAACAACGAAATTTTGGCAGTCTTACTCAAGTTCAAATTAGCGATTTCAAGATTAGAAGGAATCGTCTCGTTTTCGTCGGCACAATAAAGAGCGTAGGTAGTATGATCACCTTTGTGAGTAAATACCATTTTGCCTTGTCTGCCTACCTGATTGTCGCCCCGGGTTTCATAAATCGCTTCGTTGTTGATTTGCATCCATTTCCCGATTTCGTCCAGACGCTGATAGGCTTCTGGGTGAAAATCTCCTTCGGGACTTGGAGCGATATTGAGCAACAAATTCCCGTTTTTCGATACAATATCGGCCAAGATATGGATTAGTTTTCGAGCTGATTTGTAGTTTTCTTTTGGAATATAACTCCACGAGTCGCCCATCGTCATGCAGGTTTCCCACGGAATAGGCATATAATGGTCTGGGATTTGGTGTTCGGGCGTTACGTAATTTTCAAACTCTCCACTCACGGTTCTGTCTACTACCAAAAGCCCCGGCTGATGTCCACGGGCCATTTTAGCAATGCGTGCCATGTCGATGTCTTGGTCAAAAGGAATTGATTTTTGCCAAGAAATAGTCGTATCTATCGAGCTAAAAGGGCGCACCCAACCGCCGTCTAGCCACAAGATATCCATTTTGCCATAGTCGCTCATGAGTTCCTCAATTTGGTTGTAGGTGAAGTTTTTGAAACTTTCCCATTTTTGAGGATATTTTTTAGGATGATACGAAGGATTGCGGTCTTTTGGGGGAAAATAAGACCACCAATAATCGTTGGTATTCCAGTCGGGTTTGGAGAAATAGGCCCCAATCATAAAGCCTTCTTTGCGAAAAGCGCCAAATACTTCTTTGGCGACATTGCTGCGGGCATTGCTTCCAAAGGGAGATTTGGTGATTTTGTAATCGGTATATTTTGAATCAAACATACAGAAACCGTCGTGGTGTTTCGTAGTGAAAACCACATATTTCATACCCGCATTTTTGGCGGCACTTGCCCATTTTTCGGGCGTAAATTGGGTTGGATTAAAGGTATTTTTGAGATTTTCGTAGGCTTTTTTGTATTCGTACCAATTGTCTTTGTAAGGGCCACGGCGCTCGCACCAGCCTTCGTCTTCAGGGCAGAGACTCCAGCTTTCTACAATCCCCCATTGACTATAAACGCCCCAGTGCATCAACAACCCAAATTTTACATTTTGCCATTGATTCAACTTGGTCTTTACTTGTGGGTCAGACGGGACGACATACTTATCGTGGTTTTGCTCAGAATGCTGTTGAGCAAAAAGAGAATAGCTCAAAAAAAGGATAGCTAAAGTGTAGGCGTACTTTCTCATTATTTAGGTTGATTGTGATGCTAATTAGGTGTCATTAGTGGCTTCTAAGAAAATCTTTTATAATCTCAGTTCCATTTCGTCGGTGGTAAGTCGAAACCCAAATTTCTCATAAATAGGTTGGCCATCAGAAGTTGCATGTAGCGAGATTCGTTGGTAGCCGCGTTGTTTTGCCTCTTCAAGGATGTATTCAAAGATTTGTTTGCCTATTCCTTTTCCGCGCCATTCGGGGAGTGTATATATATTAAGGATATAGGCAATTTTGCCAGTTTGAAGAGTGTACCCTGGTACAATCTGAAAAAAACAAAGCCCGCTCGTGGCGATGACCTGCCCCTTGCTTTCGGCTAGCCATGCCGCAAATGTGTCGTTGCCGAGGCTTTCTAGGAAATAATTTTTTAGAGAAGCGTAGAGCGTTTCGTCATCGATTTGGCGGGTTTCTAAAGGCTGTATTTCTTTAAGAAAGGCAGTACGGAGATGTGCGAGTGTTTCGACATCGTCGGTAGTAGCTTTTCGAAAAGTGATTTCTTGTGATTTCATTGGATGAATTAAACTAAAGACCCTGTCAAATCTGACGCAATAGCGTAGCGTTTGAAGTGGTTTCTTACAACGATTGTTTGAGGAGATGAGGCCGTTCGCGTTCGATTTTTAGTAAAAGTTCGCCAAACAAAGTATTTGCCCACGCAAACCACTTACGGGTAAACTGACTTGCATTGTCTTTGTCGAAAGACTCGTGCATGAAGCCTGTGCCAGCGTGGGTAGTTTTGAGAAAACGCAGTTGCGCCAAAATCTCAGTATCGTTGGTAGAGGTCATCGCTCGCATGATGATACTCATTGGCCAAATCTGATTCACAAGCGTATGTGGACTGCCAATGCCTTCAGCGGCTTTTCCTTTGAAAAAATAAGGATTAGAGTCGCTCAAAATGAATCTTCGGGTATTCTGATAGATTTTATCGTTAAGATTGACCGCTCCAAGGTAAGGCAAGCTCAATAAATTGGGGACATTGGCATCATCTTGAAAAAGGCAATTCCCGAATCCATCCACTTCCATGGCGTAGATAGGGCCAAACTGTGCGTGATTGATGATGGCATGCTTCTTAATGGCTTGCTCCACCTCATTAGCGAAAACCCGGCATTCGTGGGCAAAGGTGGTGTTTTTGTAAACCTTGTCTGCGATTTCGGCTATTTGACGAAACGACACCACGGCAAACAAATTAGAGGGAATCAAAAAAGGGTATTGGGTAGCGTCATCTGAAGGTCTAAAAATACTATGAATCAGTCCATTGGGCTTGGTGTTGTTGCCGTAGCCATTGCCGGGTACAGTGTCGGTAGACCAAGATGTAGTGCGGCCAAAACGATATTTTCCACGGTTTTTAAAACGCTGTTGTTCGCGGCAGGTTTCGATGATAAGCTGTGCAGCTTTCAGCCATTTATCGTCAAAAACGCTGCTGTCTTGGGCTGTTTTCCAGTAGTGGTACGCCAATCGAACCGTGTAGCAAAGCGAATCGAGCTCCCATTTACGTTCGTGTAGCTCAGGCTTCATATCGGTATGGTCTTTGAGCCATTCGCTGTGTCCTGGGCCATCGTTGAAAGCATTGGCATAAGGGTCAATCAATATACATTCAGTTTGGCGATTGACGACCCCCGCAATCAACTGCTTTAGCTTTTCATCTTTAGTAATAAGAGGTAAATACGGCCATACTTGCGCGGTGCTATCGCGAAGCCACATCGCGTGGATATCTCCCGTAATCACAAAAGTATCGGGGCGGCCTTCCTTAGTTTTGAAATGGACGGTTGTATCGAGGGTATTGGGAAAACAGTTTTCAAACAACCACGCCAATTCCGTATCCTTTATGCTACTCTTCATACGCTCTATAGTAGCTTCAATGGCTGCACTACTGAATTTACGTTGAGAGGAGGGAATTCGCACTTGTGGAAAGTCGCTAGCAAATACTGGTGATTTGACCAGAAATCCCATGCTTGCCAATGATGACGTTTGAAGAAATTGACGACGGTTAAGTGGTTTCATGAAGTTAAGAAAGGTTCGATAAGAGCGAAATAGTGCAAATAGACATATTCTACTTGTAAAAATGACATAAAAAAGTTGATATTCAAAAAATATTTTAAAATATAGGTACTTGAAAAGAAAAAAATTAACAAACTCTTTTAAATTAATATTCAGAAACAAATGTACATCCCTAAATTTAGTAATAACCTCTCTAAAGAAGGACTTATCAGAGATAAATGTATTGAAAAAAGTAAAGGCGCCTACCTCCTAGGTAAGCGCCTTTATTGAATTGAAGGGGGAATTTTATTTTACTTCAATCGTAATACTTGCTTCTTTCTGTGGTTTACACTGCCAATCGCCTTGACACCTCACAAAATATGTAGTAGTAGTTTCGGGATAAAATCGACGTTCGTTTCGGGCAGAGTAACTAAAACGTTGTAGCAATATCTTATCGCCTCCAGGAGACTGAGCAAACCATTCTAAAGGTCCTTGTGAGCCATTGACTACGGGACATCCTTCGAAGTACAGCAACGCCTCCTCTCCTTTGTTAATGGTAGTTTTGGCGGCAGTTAGCGTAGGTACAGGTACGTTGCAAGTACTACATTCTTTTTCGCGGACTACAATATATTGTATATCGGGCGCAAAATCAGATGCTTTAAAGAAATAACGTGAAGACCAACTTCCCGAGGAAGCATTTTCTAAGACGATTCGGGTGTTGTCGAAAGCTTGCGTACTAGACAAGCTTACTTCTGAGCATTTGACTTGGTCGAGCTGTAATGAGTAACCTTTACGGAGTGCTACTTTATATTGTCGGCTGCTGATAATGTTTACGTAGCTAGAATCTTCTTTGACCGTAATTTCGTAAGGAAAAGGTTGTAACGTATCAGCAAAAGGAAGGTCACGGTCTACATCGTCGCGGTAGTTGATATCAGTAAATCGAATAGCCGCTCGGGGGGCGTTGCGATCAACGGTAGTACCTTTTGGTCCTTCCCAAATGACTCGAAACTTACGAGAAATGACGTTTTTGTACTCATATGGGCGTTTTACTAATTCGCAAGGGTTGGTAATTCCGCCTCTATAAAATACCCCGTACACCAATGTTGAATAATAAAGACTATCTTTAGGGTTGAAGAATCCGCGTTCTAGATTAGTTTCTTCGCTCAGACTGAGGGGAGTTTCGGATTCACATTGGCCTACTGTAGCGTCTATTTTTTCGGCACTGTGTTTTTTTTCTGTTGAAAGGAATTGCTTTTCGCAGCTCACCAATCCCACCAAACCAATCAGTATTACTGCTTGTATCCACTGTTTCATACTCACTTCTATAAAAATGGTTTTTACAAATATACGGCGAATCTTTATAAAACGTTTTCGGTATTTGAATCTTCCATTGAGCACAAACTTTAATGGATGTTATTTAAGAGGAAGGGTAGCAGTGCAAAAATTTATATGTATATTTGATTAAAAAAATCCAAACAAATCTCAATAGTATTCCAAAAAAGCCTCAGTAATGAGACTGTAGGCTAACATAGCTTTAGTTTTTATATCGTTAAAACTTAATTTTTCAAGAAATGAAATGGGCATACAACCTCCAACAAAAATTTAAAATAGCCCTCTTATTGAGTGTTGTTTTTATTTCTTTGTTTATCAAAAATATGATTGATAAGCACAATATTACCACCTTGGGGGAAACTTTTTCATCAGTGTATGAAGACCGTTTACTGGCCGAGAGTTACATTTATAAATTTTCGGCTCATCTTTATCAAAAGAAAATTCTTATCAATGAATGCGCTTCTAATGCTAATATTGTTCAGTATAAGAGTATGTTGAAGTTTCATGATAATGCGATTGAGAAATTGATTCAGGATTTTGGCCAAACCAAGCTGACTCAAGAAGAAGCCCTTGTGTTTTCAAAATTTAAAAAAACACTCAAAGAAAACCGCCTTTTGGAGAATAAGTATTTGTATCAAGTTGATTATGAGACGCATATCAAAGACGTGAGGTCTATCTTGAACAAATCCTTTTTGGCAACTTCCAATCAACTGAATGAACTATCAAATATTCAACTCTTAGAAGGCGAAAAACTGAATCAGACCTCGAAAAAAATCGTGGTAGGTTCTGCGACCGAAAATACATTTGAGCTTTCCCTACTGGTTATTGTCGGTGTTTTGGTGCATGTTTTGATTTTCACTTCAAATGCATCCTTGCCCAAAAAACCACAAAACTCCTCTTTAAATTAGAAGGCTATCATTAACGATTCTCAAATACTTGAACCTGGTCCTTGTTTTTGGCTAGAATAAGGCGCAGTTTTCCGTTGCTACTTTTTAGCTTACTCATCTGGCGTACTTGACCCTTGACCCTAAATCCTGACTGAGTTGGTCCAATAACTTCAAATGTGAGTGGACTATCTTTGTTTTTTTTCTTACTGCGAAGTATTAAGCCTTCATTGCCGTCGTAGCGGCCTAGTTCGGGAAGAACGTCAAAAAAGTTTCCAGTCAGTAAAATATCAAGCTGCTGGTCTTGGTCATAATCTAAAGTAGTAATTCCGAAAATGGGCGAAAACTGTGCGGGCATTGGTAATATTTGTATTGAAAAATTTCCTTTGCCGTTGTTGATAAGTAGGACACTATTGGTCTGATAAACTGTTTTTTTCTGAACACCTTGCATCTGTTCGTTCGTGAAAACTTCATCAATGGTTTTGCCGCCATAATCTTGAAAACGGACAAATCTTTTCTTGATATCTGGCAAAACTTTTTGCAAATCAGACTTTAGCACCATGGGGTACGTTTTGCCGTCGGGATTATAGCAGGTAATGATTTGCTCAATACTTCCATTACGATCAAAGTCATTGACATACAGCTCAGCGGGTTGGTTTTCTGAGGCGTGTAGTTTTGAGTTTTTGCCTAGATTTCCCACAATAAAATCAGTGTCTCCGTCTTGGTCTATATCGGTGGCATAGAGCCTATTCCACCATCCTTCCGACATTGGGAGTGCTTGGCGGAGGGGTTCTGGAAAAGAACCTTTCTGATTTTTTAAAATACTAATAGGCATCCAATCTCCTACAAGGATTAGTTCGGGAAAATTATCCTTGTCCAAATCTTCAAAATGAGCATCCGTCACCATCCCGAGTTGACTATTTGGTAGAAAGTTTGAGGTCACGTCTTTGAAAAAAGGTTCACCACGCAAATTCTTGCCCTCGTTTCGTAGTAGATAGCTACGAGGGGTGAGTCCATATTGGCCAGAAATCATTCGGGTTCCGACAAACAAATCTAGGTCGCCATCGTGGTCAAAATCAGCAGCTGCGACACATGAGCCATTTTCAAAAACAGGCGGTAAAGCCCCTTGTGCAAGAGTAAAGTTGCCTTTACCGTCATTGAGATATAGTAAATCCGCTAAAGATTCCTGACCAGTAGAGAATTCATTTCCGCCCGTAACTACGTACAAATCGAGGTCTTTGTCTCCGTCGGCGTCAAAAAATAAAGCGGCAGTTTCGTCAGCTGGAGAGGGCACTGAAAATGTATTGACCGAACCCTTGACAAACTTACCTTGTGCGGTTTGGATAAACAAGCCTCTTGGCTGTCCGGCACCGCCACCGATGTAAGTATCATCGAGACCATCGCCGTTGACATCCCCTACTGCCAACGCAGGCCCTTGGGTAGAATACATCTGTTTGAGCAATCCATCGCGATTATAGTCTACAAAGTTGTTTTCTTGATGCACAAAGTCAAGCCCCGAAGCTGTCGTTATGTCTCGGAAAGGCGTTGAAATAGATTTAGGATAAGTAGGTTTCCAAATACTTTGGGCGTCACCATAATGAAGCGTTAGGTCAGTGTCAGATTTGATATTTTTTAGAGTTTGAGTACGGTCATCAGGCCATATTACTTTCAAAGAGTCAATCTGTGGCTGATTTCCTAACCCAAACACCATCGTAAGGTCACTAGAGGATTGAAACCCACGACTGGGCATCTGCTGGAGATATTGTGTTTTTTCTTTTTGGAAAACATATATTTTAGCTCCAATACCATTAAGATTTTTGGGACTTCCTTTGAGCTTAACCCTCAAAAAATGGGGCTTGAGTTTTTCGATGGTATTGTTTTTAAAAATACTTAGTTCGCTATTGTTGTTATTGATTACCAAATCCAGATCTCCGTCATTGTCTAAATCTCCATAAGCGGCTCCATTAGAAAAACTCGGCTCCCCAAAACCCCACAGATTTGTTTTGTTTTCAAATTGGAGGTTGCCTTGGTTGCGGAAAGCAAAATTGGGAATGGGTGTCGTAGAAATCATATCAACAAACTTATGATAGTCAAACTGCATCTTTTGCTCAATCATCGCTTGGATATTTCTTTTATCTGACAAAAAGGCCACGTAATCTTGATCAGTTAAGTTTTTTACGATGCCGTTGGCAATAAACAAATCCTTGAGGCCGTCGTTGTCCATGTCAAAAATAAGGGCTCCCCAGCTCCAGTCTGTGGCGTGTACACCCGCCAATTGCCCCACTTCTGTAAAAGACGGTACAGAGATAGAAGGAGAAAGCGGTGAAGAGGTTCCTTGGTTAAGATGAAGCATATTGCGCATGTATTGATGCCAGTAGCCTTGTTTTTCTTTGAATTGGGTGAGTTCATAGCCTTCAAAAACAGACGTTGTTTTGAGGCGCTTATCATCACTTGGAAGCATATCAGTGACGAAAATATCAAGCAGCCCATCATTGTTAATATCTGCAATATCAGCTCCCATCGACGACAGACTGATGTGATTCATACTTTCTTCCAACATTTCTTTGAAAGTGCCATTTCGTTGGTTGATATAGAGATAATCACGTTCATAGAAATCATTGGAAACATAAATATCAGGCCAATTGTCTTCGTTGACATCGCCGACGGTAATCCCTAAACCAAATGCTATCAAACTTCCATAAATCCCGGCTTCTGCCGATACATCAGTAAAGAGGGGCAAAGCCTTGCTGGAGCTTGGTTTGGTCATTGAGTCAACTTTGCCGTTATTATTTTTTACTTGGATGGTTTCGTTTCTAAAGAGCTTATGTCCACCCATAGGGTCGCGGTCTTGTCGGAAATTTTGATATTGTAGTTTGTCTACAGGAATGAAGCTATTATTGAGCAGATATAAGTCAAGATCTCCATCTTTATCGTAGTCAAAAAAAGCGGCGTGGGTCGAAAATCCGCCGTCTGCTAAGCCGTATTCAGTGGCTTTGTCTATGAATTTAGGAATTCCATTAGCGTCTAGTCCTTGATTGATAAACAGTTCGTTGCCCCGATTATCGTCTTTGACATTTCCGGCGTTGCAGACATAAATATCCATAAGCCCATCGCCATTGACATCGGCAAAAGTAGCGCCTGTTGACCATGCTTTGGTTCCACCTACCCCTGCCAAAGACGAAACGTCTTCAAATTGCCAGCGTTGAGATTCATTTTTGCCTTTGTTAAGGTAGAGGTGATTTTGTTCGAAATTGGATGTAACGTATATATCTGCCCATCCGTCGTTGTTGACGTCACCAATAGCTACTCCCCCACCATTATAGAAATTTCGGTAATTAAAAATATTTAATTCCTTTCTATCTAGTAACTGATTTACAAAAGTCACTCCTGTTTGGGATGAGGGTAAGGATTCAAAGAGTGTTTCTTCAGATGAATGTTTACAACTAAGGAGCGACATTACAAAAGCAATAATCAAATAAAATTTATGAGGGGCGGAGTGTAGCATTCGATGACACAACATGGGACAACAATTTGTTTAATTATCAGAATCTTAATGCCTTTTAACGGCAACGTTTATAGACCCCGTTGGTATTCTTAATCTTCAAAAAACAGCTCAATAAGTCGAAATAGAAGCTCCTTTTGAGGTTTGAAACAAAGATACTCTTAAAATGATTAAACCGTAAATACTACAAAAGGCTTCAGCTTATTATAAACATATAATCTGACGATTTTAAGATTAATGGGCACTATTTCTGAATAAACTCTTTGAAAATTATTTGCACTGTCTTTATATATTTTTGTAGCTTTGCCTGCTAGAAGTAATTCTTTAGTCAGAATAATCCTATTTTTAAAATATTTGATTAAAGGAGGAAGTCTATTTGTAATTATTTTATTAATCACTTAAAATTACCTATGATGAACAACGCTTACCAGCTAAGTCGTCCTAAAAAAATGGGACGGCAAATAGCAGCTATCCTCTATGCTGCTTTGATGGTTGTGGGATTGCACTTCGGTGTTCAAGCTCAAGAAAAAATGATTACGGGTACCGTTAAAGGTGCGGATGGCACAGGCCTTCCGGGCGTGACTGTACAAGTAAAAGGGACAAACAAAGGAACACAAACTGAGGTCACTGGTGAATACAAAATCAGCGCAGCACCCAATTCTACTTTGGTTTTTTCCTTTGTAGGTATGAATACCGAGGAGATTCAGATTGGCGACAAAACCGTCGTCAATGTAACGATGAGCGATGATACCAAAGCGCTTCAAGAAGTAGTGGTAGTAGGGTATGGTACCGTAAAGAAAAAAGATGCAACGGGTGCCGTAAATGCAATTGGTACTAAAGATTTCCAAAAAGGAGTAGTAGTATCGCCAGAGCAATTGATGCAAGGACGTGTAGCGGGTGTTCAAATCACCCAGTCGAGTGGTGAGCCGGGTGGTGGTATCAACGTACGTATCCGTGGTACATCTTCGGTATTTGGTGGCAACAACCCCTTGTTTGTAATTGACGGAGTACCTTTGGCAGGTGACAATACCTCGTCAGATGCAAGTGCTTCAGGGGTAGGTCGTCAGCCTGCTAAAAACCCATTAAACTTCTTAAACCCTGACGAAATTGCGAGTATCGATATCCTTAAAGATGCCTCAGCTACTGCTATTTATGGTTCACGTGGTGCTAACGGAGTAGTTTTGATTACGACTAAAAAAGGTAAAGGCAAAGGAACATTGGAGTATGGTTATTCGCTGGGAATGAGCAATATCACTAAGAGATACGATTTGCTTTCAGCTTCCGAATTCCGTGCAGCAGGTGGCCAAGATCAAGGTGGTAATACCGATTGGCAAAACGAATTGTTCAGAACGGGTTATACCAATCAGCACAACTTGGCTTATGGAGGAGGAGACGCTAGTGGAAATTACCGCTTTACGCTTGGCTTCTTAAACCAACAAGGTATCATCAAAGAGTCGGACATTAAGCGTTATAGCATTGGATTTAATGGTTCTAAGAAATTTATTCAAGATCGATTAACCATTTCAAGCAATATCAATATTGCTAATAACCAAGATGCTAACGTGCCTGTATCAGAAAATATCGGTTTTACAGGAGATTTGCTGGGCAATATTTTGAAAGCCAACCCAACGCGTGCTATCTACAATAGCGATGGTACATTTACTCAGCCAGGTGTAACTGAGCCCAACCCGTTGGCATTCATCGTTTTATCGCAAGATAATACCAATTCACTTCGTGCTTTAGGTAATATCAACGCTGAATTACAAATTTATAAAGACTTGAAATTTAAAACGGTGGTTGGTTTTGACAAGTCTTTCTCTTCACGCAAAGCGGCTTATTCGAGAGACTTGGTAATTGAAGGTAACGGCGGTATTGGTAGAGCATATGTGGGAGATATTGAAACTGACAACAAATTGTGGGAAAACTATTTTACATACGATAAAGAACTGAAAGGTATTTCCATAAATGCATTGTTAGGGTATTCTTATCAAAGTTTTAGCCGTTCAACTAAAAATATCTCAGCGGCTAATTTCCGTACTTCAGACTTGAATTTGATGCTCAATAACCTCGCTTCTGCAAATGCTGGTAAGTTTGGTAGCAATGTGATCAATAACTCAAGCTCAGAAACTGATGAACTCCAATCTTATTTTGGCCGTGTAAACGTAGGTATTAAAGATAAGTATTTGTTGACCGCTACATTGCGCGCTGATGGCTCGACCAAATTTGGGGGCAACAACAAATATGGATATTTCCCGTCTTTTGCGGCTAAATGGAAAATCATGAACGAAAGCTTTGCGCCAAAAGCACTTTTTGATGACTTGGCAGTTCGTGTAGGTTATGGTTTGACTGGTAACCAATCAATCCCTCACAATTTGTATGACCGTCGTGACCGCTATAGTGGCTGGGGAATCAACCAAGGTGCTGATAATATCGAAGGTGGTGGTTTGAATGCGGTAGCTTTCAACAACCCTAACTTGAAATGGGAAACCACTTCTTCTATCAATATCGGTTTGGATTTTGCTATCTTGAAAAACCGTATCTCTGGTACTATAGACTTTTATCAGAAAAACACAAGAGATTTGTTGTTTTACGTAGTTTCGGCACAGCCCGCACCTACTCCATTTACTTGGAAAAACTTGGATACCGATATCGAGAACCGTGGGGTAGAAATTTCTTTGACTGGAGCCGTGGTTGACCAAAAAGATTTTGGTTGGGAAGTGTTGTTAAATGCAGGTTTCAACAAAAACTTAGTTAAAAACCTTAGTGGGGTATTTGACACGGGTGAAATCAACGGACAAGGTCTTACAGGTGCTTTTGCGCAACGTATCGCGGCTGGTCAGCCTTTGTTTGCTTATTTCTTGCGTGAGTTTGGGGGGTATGACGAAAATGGTAACTCTCTTTACCCTAATGGTGATTTCCAGCAATTCTTGAACGGAAAAAGCCCACTTCCTACTGCTACAGGTGGTTTGACAAACAATTTCCGTTATAAGAACTTTGATTTGAGTTTGTTCTTCAATGGTGTATTTGGTAATTATCTTTACTCTAATACCGAAAATGCCTTCTTTACCAAAGGTTCTTTTGCCAATGGTCGTAACGTAACCAAAGATGTAGTATCAAGCAAAGAAGGTCCCCTCAATGCCCCTGATGTTTCGACTCGTTTCTTACAAAAAGGAGATTTTGTCCGTTTGCAAAACTTGAACTTGAGCTATCGTTTCCCCCTTCAAAGCAAAACGATTTCGAATCTTCGCGTATTCTTGACGGGTCAAAACCTAATGACCTTCACTAAGTACACTGGTCAAGACCCTGAAGTAAGTACCAACAAATCTATCAATGGTATTCCTTCTTTTGGTATTGACTATACGGCGTATCCAAGAGCAAGAACTTGGACGATTGGTGCTAATATTTCTTTCTAAGAAACACTTAAACACACATTGGAATTATGAAATCTAATCAATATATAGTAGGAATTTTGATAGCAGGATTTAGCCTAGCTACCATAACTTCTTGTACCGACTTAGTAAATACCGAAAAAGATTCGATTGTCCGTGCTAATACCGACGGAAAACCCGTAGCAGGAGATGCTACTGCATTGTTGGAATCTGCTTATAAAGATTTGGGAGCTTATACCGACCAAGCCAACATGTATGCCTTGGGAATGCACACTTCTGCCGAAATGATTCCTCCTACTCGGGGTGTTGACTGGGGTGACAATGGCGTATGGCGTACGCTAGACCAACATACATGGGATGCTACTCACCAACAAGTACGTGATACTTGGAATAACCTAAACTCTCGCGTTTTTAAAACTACCGAGATTTTGGCTGGAAATGCTACCCCTTCCCAAAAAGCGCAAGCTCAATTCTTACGTGCATTTAATATGTACCATGTTATGGACTTGTATGGACAAGTTCCACTTAGAGAGTTTAGTCAAGGGGTAGATGAGCTGCCACGCGTTATGACTCGCTCTGAGGCTTTTGATTTTATTGTAAAAGATTTGGAAGAAGCTCTTCCTAACTTGCCTAAAGTGGGACCATCTCCCAACAATGGAGTGGCTAATAAAGCTTCCGCTAATTTCTTGTTGGCCAAATTGTATTTGAACAAAGCCGTTTATAAATCAGCTAAAGCAGAAGGCCCTTACACTTTTGAAAAAGCTGATATGGATAAAGTAATCGCCTACGTAAATGCCATTACTGCTGACGGGTATAAATTTGATACCGACTATTTTAATGCATTTTCGGCTACTGCTAATGGCGAAACTATCTTGGTGTCGTTGGAAGGAACAGCACAAAACCGCTGGTTTATGACCCTTCACTATAACCAAAACCCTTCAGGTTGGAATGGTTTTACTACCTTAGCTGACTTCTACGATAAATTCGAAAAAGATGATCCACGGATCGGTAAACCTGCAAAAGGAGACGGTACCGAATTTTCGGGAATTGGCCTTGGGTTCTTGATTGGAAAGCAAATCGATGACAAAGGCAAAGACCTTATTGATACTCGTACCCAAAAAGTATTGTCGTTTACACGCGATGTGCCCTTGGCTGGTGCTGCTACCGACAAAGGTATCCGGGTTATCAAATACCACCCTGCCAATGCTAGCAAGTATATCTTGATGCGCTATGCTGAGGCAATTATGATGAAAGCAGAAGCAGAGCTTAGAGGTGGTAATACTGCGGCGGCGCTCGCAACTGTCAATGCTTTGAGAACAGCTCGTAAAGCTAAAACTATCGCATCTTTGACTACTGATGGACTGTTTGACGAAATCGGTCGCGAGCTTTATTGGGAAGGTGGTAAACGTACCGTCGAAATTCGCTTTGGTAAATTTACTACTGGTGCAGGCGCTGACAACAAAGAAGCTTATACTGTATTGTTCCCGATTCCTTCTATTGCCCTTGTTTCAAATCCAAATTTGAAACAAAACCCTGGGTATTAATCTGCATTTTTAAGTAATATTCAAAACAAAAATGCTCGAACCTTCGAGCATTTTTGTTTTATAAATTTACACCTTGTTCCACAGTATTAGACCTATGATGAAAAACTTTATGCGCAGTGTGTTTCTTTCTGTTTTTTTTGGTACTGCGCTTCTTTCTTGTCATTCTTCGCACCGAGCCGATGAGATATACCAAACCCTCAAAGACGGCCAAACCAAAATAGAAGTTTTGATTGACGGGGCTGCTTTTTATCCCCAAACAAGTATCTTTAAAGGAGAGATACATCTATTTGATAATTTGTTTAGAGTCAACATGTTTGATCAGTTTGAGAGCAATGTAGTAGTAGCTTTTGGAGGAGATAAATGGTATGAAAACAAGCCCCTCAAAAAACAAGTCTTTAGAGATAATCAGGTGGCGGCAAGTGTGATGATTGGACGATTAATAGATAAACAAAAAATGAAAGGAGAAGGCTACCTGATGGCCGAAGGCGAAATCAGGGTAGAAACCCTTTCAGATGAAAAATTGGTGATGTATATCGACGGAAAAGTAGGTAAATACAACATGCAATATACCCCCGAAAAGTGGAGCCAAGTCAAGTGCATTGTCGTAGCTCGAAAACCTAAGATTATCTTACAAGGGGTGTCTAAACAACAGGTGTATTTTACCGAAAAAGAAAACTAAAAATCAACCATTCTAAATTGATAATCTTCGTGAATCAAGGTTTTAAAAATAAAGCTGTTTACTTTTTTTGTTTGGTAATAGGCTTACAAGCTTGTTCTTTAAAAAAAGAAACGCCTGTTTTTGAGAAGGTCGAAAATTCGGGAATTGACTTTGAAAATAAAGTCGTCAATACCGCCGATTTTAACATCTTCAATTATCGCAACTTTTATAATGGAGGAGGAGTAGGTGTAGGTGATATCAACAATGATGGCTTGCCTGATGTATTCATGACCTCCAACATGGGAACCAATAAACTCTACTTGAATAAAGGCAATTTTCAGTTTGAAGATATTTCCACCAAAGCAGGAATTGAAAACTCGGGGCATTGGAACACGGGTGTGGTAATGGTCGATATCAATCACGATGGCCTTCTGGATATTTATGTGTGTAATGCGGGCATTGACAAAAGATTTAAAAAGCAAGGAAATGCCCTGTTTATCAATAATGGGAATCTGACCTTTACCAACAAAGCGGCGGAATACGGCCTAGACGAAGACGGCTACACCACTCACGCCGCTTTTTTTGATTATGATTTGGACGGTGATTTGGATTGCTACATTCTCAACAATAGTTTTATTCCAGTCAATACCCTCAATTATGACAACAATCGCACGCTTCGGGCAAAAGATTGGCCTGTCAAAGATTTTCTTAAAGGGGGAGGGGATAAATTATTGAGAAACGACAATGATAAGTTTGTGGATGTAAGTGAGGAGGCCGGAATTTATGGAAGCTTGATTGGGTTTGGATTGGGTGTCACGGTGGGTGATGTCAACAATGACGGTTATCCTGATATTTATATTTCAAACGATTTTTTTGAGAAAGATTATCTCTACATCAACCAACGTAACGGCACTTTTAGCGAAGAAAGCGAACAACGACTTGGTCACACAAGTCTGGCCTCAATGGGGGCTGATATGGCTGATATTAATAATGACGGATATTCAGAAATCTTCACGACTGATATGCTTCCTCGGGATGAGGTGCGACTCAAAAGTACCACCTCCTTTGAAAATCATTATGTGTTTAAGCTGAAGCAGAAGAAAGGCTTCTCTAATCAGTTTATGCAAAATGCGCTTCAGCTCAACAACCAAGACGGTACTTATAGCGAAATTGCCTGTTTGAGTGGAGTGGAGGCGAGTGATTGGAGTTGGGGAGCATTGATGTTTGATGCTGACAACGACGCCCAAACCGATATTTATGTATGTAATGGCATTTATCATGATGTGATTGACCAAGATTTTATCGACTTTTTTGCGAATGAAGTGGCGCAAAAAATGGTGCTATCGGGCGAAAAGAAAAGCTTTGAGGCTATTTTGTCCAATATGCCTTCGCGGCCTATTGCCAATAGTTTTTTTCATAATAAAGGCGGCTTAAAATTTGAAGAAGTCGGCCAAAAGTTTGGGTTTGATACTCCTTCCTTTTCCAACGGGGCTGCTTATGCCGACTTAGACAATGACGGTGACCTTGATTTGATTGTTAACAATGTAAATCAAAAGGCCTTTGTGTATCGCAACAATACAGAAAAAATCCCCAATCGCCATTTTGCTAAATTCATTTTGAAGGGAGATCAAAAAAATCCCCGCAGTATTGGAGCCGAAGTTAAAATATTTGCCAACAAGCAAGTGTTGAGCCGTTATATCATGCCCTCAAGGGGATTTCAGTCTAGTACCGAATACCCTATTACGGTAGGATTAGGGGCGATTACAAAAATTGATTCAGTATGGATAAAATGGCCTAATGGAAAGGCCACAGTAGCGACTGCACTGGGTGTGGATAAAACCCATAACTTCTCCATCAAAGACGCATCAACGAGGACTTTGTCTTTTGATCAAATAAAGCCCACCATTTTGGCAGAAACAAAATGGCCTTTTGAGGCTCATAAAGAAAATGACTACGAGGATTTTTATGAAGAAAAAAATATTCCTGTCAAACTTTCTACCGAGGGACCCAAAGCGGCGGTGGGAGACGTAAACGGCGACGGGAAAGACGATATTTATATTTGCGGAGCTAGTCAGCAAGCAGGGCAACTTTATCTCCAAACAGCCACTTCATTTGTCAAATCTCCGCAAAAAGTATTTGAAGACTTTATCTATTTAGAAGATACCGAAGCCGTCTTTTTTGATGCCGACCAAGATGGCGATTTGGATTTGTATGTGGGTACGGGGGGCAACGAATTTCCGGCCAATGATAGGGGACTACAAGACCGGCTTTACCTCAACGACGGCAAGGGGAATTTTACTTACACAGAAAAAGCCTTGCCTTACAATGGCATGAATACCTCGGTGGTAGCCCCACATGACTACGACGGCGATGGTGATATCGATATTTTTGTGGGCAGTCGTAGCGTAGCCAAGCAATACGGCCTCAACCCTCCAAGCTATCTTTTCCAAAACAACGGAGACGGTACTTTTAAGAGCGTTTTACCCAAAGAAATTCAAGAAATAGGAATGGTAAGAGATGCCGTTTGGCAAGACCTCGATGGGGATAATAAAAAAGAACTTGTAGTGGTAGGAGATTGGATGGCTCCCTTGATTTTGACTTATAAAAATGGACAATTCCAAAAGCTGACCACTGGACTTGAAGCTATGGGTGGATTTTGGGGAAGGGTAGAGGCGGTGGATATTGATAATGACAACGATATGGATTTAGTCTTGGGCAATATGGGCGATAATTTCATGCTCCAAGCTAGTGCTGATAAACCTATCAAGCTCTGGGTTAGCGATTTTGACAACAATGGACTGATAGACAAAATCATGACCAAAACAGTGGATGGCAAAGATTCACCGGTGTTTTTGAAACGTGAAATGATGGAGCAATTTCCCATTCTCAAAAAAGAAAGCCTCAAACACGCGGAGTATGCTACGCGCACGCTTAAGGACTTTTTTAAAGAAGACGTTTTAGCCAAAAGCCTTGTCAAAGAAGTCAACTACCAAAAATCTTCGGTAGCAATCAATGATGGAAAAGGGCATTTTTCAATCATTGAACTTCCGGTGGAAGCGCAATTTTCGTGTATCAATGCTTCTTACTGCACTGATTTGAATGGTGACGGCCTCAAAGACATCATCATCGGGGGCAATAACCACAATTTTATCCCACAGTTTTCGAGATTGGATGGCAGCAAAGGAAAAATACTGATCAACAAAGGAAAAGGAGTGTTTGAGACTGTTTCAGACAAAGACAGTGGTTTGAGAATGGATGGTCAAACAAAGCAGATATTGCCGATTACCATCCAAGGGCAAAAGAGTGTCATATGCTTGATTAACAATACAGTACCGAAGGTGTTTAGGGTAGCAGAGAAACCAAAAAATCTATGAGGGAGCACTACAGGGGCATAGGGATGATGATTCTGCTTGGGTTGTTGACGCATAGTCTATTTTCTCAAAATGCAGGGGATTTTGTGAGTTTTCGGAAGAATGCCACTGATTTGCGCATTAGCGGAACCAAAGGCGACATCTTGATTCAGGGATTTTCGAGTTCAATTTTCAAGGTCCAGTGGCTTTCTACCAACGAAAACTCGGTAGATACTTCGGCTTCAGTAATTTTAAAACCCCAAAGTTTTACTTATTTTATTGTCGAAAGTGCTACAGCTTTAGAAATAAGCTCCACAGATTGTAGCATTGAAATTACGAAAAAGCCTCTTGCAGTATCTCTAAAGTCTAACGGGCGCACCAAAATTCAACAGTATAACTTTAGAGCCGCTCAGGATTCGGTGTACTTAGATTTCAAAATCAACCCTGCCGATGTATTTCATGGTTCGGGAGGGCGTATTTCGGAGGTTGATTTAAACCGCAAAGTGCTGGAGTTCAAAAATACGTATCGCCCCAGTTATTTTGAAGATATTTATGGCTATACGACTCAGTTATCCCAAAGTTTCAATGTGCCATTTATTGTATCTTCTCACCAATATGGATTGCTTCTGGATAGCAATTTGCCCGGAAGTATGCGAATGTACATTGGAGCCTTGGATTCTACGCAAATCCATGTGGAAGCCCAAAGTCAAGGCAAATGGGCGTACTATTTTATCAATGGGAATTCTAACGATGAAATTCTGGAGCATTATACCTTGCTCACTGGAAGGCAGCCTTTGGTGCCACGCTGGGCTTTAGGGTATTTACAATCAAAGTTTGGCTACAAGACGGAGGCCGAAGCCAAAGAAGTAGTGAATAAATTACAAAGCCAAGGTTTTCCGCTTGATGCCCTGATTTTGGACTTATATTGGTATGGAGATGGCACTACTATGGGTAATTTCGACTGGAATAATTCGGCTTTTCCCAATCCTACCCAAATGATGAAAGATTGGGCGGCCAAAGGCGTAAAGACGATATTGATAAGTGACCCTTATATCACCACCAAATCCAAAAACTTTCGATTGGCGGATTCGCTGAGTTATCTCACAAAAAATACCAACAATCAGACCACAACTGTAGATATGTGGAACGGCACGGTGGGGTTGTTGGATGTGTTTAAGCCTCAAACCCAACAATGGCTCTGGGCACAGTATAAGCGACTGACTAGCCAAGGTGTTTCGGGTTGGTGGTGTGATAAAATCGAACCTGAAGAGCATCCTTCCAATTTTGTACATGTCAACGGAAGTGCGCCTCAGGTGCATAATCTATATGCGCTTACATGGGCACAAAACCTGTATGAAAATTATCGCCGTGATTTTCCTGAGCAAAGATTGTTCAATTTGATTAGGTCTGGTTGGGCGGGGTCGCAGCGATATGGAGCTTTGCCGTGGAGTGGAGATGTGATGAGATATTGGGCGGGATTTAAGTTGCAAATTCCGATGATGATTCATGCGGGATTTTCGGGTTTGGCATATATGCATTCCGACATCGGCGGTTTTGCGACTGGTCCCGACAAAAGAGAAAAAGATGAGGAAATGGATATGCGTTGGTTTCAGTTTGGGACATTTTCGCCTATCATGCGAGCGCACGGACAGAGGTCAAGTACGGAGCCATATAATCTTTCTCAACCTTTTTATGATATTGTCAAACGTCATGTCAAGCTCCGCTATGAGTTGTTGCCTTATACCTATAGTTTGGCTTATCAAAACAGTACCACAGGGCGGCCACTATGCCTGTCGATGGATTATTTTGAATTGACAAACACCAACAAAAATATCACAGATCAGTATTTTTTTGGAGAAAATCTGCTCGTTGCACCTATTTTGCTGCACGGGATGCTGGTGCGAAAAGTAGTATTGCCCAAAGGGAAATGGTTTAATTTTTGGACCAATCAACTGCACAATGGCGACGCTAATGTTTTTGAAAAAGTGACCAACGAAAATATCCCTGTTTATGCCAAGGCGGGAAGCTTTATTCCTTTGGCATCTTCGGCTAAGTCTTCTACTGACTCTTATATTTCGGATAGCCTTACGGTCAAATTTTTTCAGGATGTATCGGTAAGAAACTCTTCATTTACGATGTTTCATGATGACGGGAAAAATCCTAATTCGTTGAAAAATAACCAAATAGAGCTTATTGACTTTATTGGAAAAACCGTGACCGATACCGTACAAGTGCAAATCAGGCGCCGTCAAAAATTTGATAAAAGCTTGGCTGCCAGAGCGATAATCTTTGAATTTGAAAATATCACCTCTTTTCCGAAAACCGTAATACTCAATGGTCAAACGATTCAGGTTGTTTTTCAAGAAAACTTATTTAACAAAGACAATCAAGCTTTTTACGATGCGACTTCAGCGCAATTGTTGGTTCGTTTTGCATGGCAGTGCGATTCTCCCGCTCAAATCACGGTCATTAGAGATGGCTTGTCGGTTTTGACCGCCCTGGAACCTACCAAAGAATGGAAGGTATACCCCAACCCGATGAGACAAGGCCAAAAAGTAACTTTAGATTTTGTAGTAAATACGTCTGCTGAATATGAGCTTGAGCTAGTCAATACCGCTGGAATAGTAGTGAATAGACTTCGACTAGGGCAACTTCAGAAAGACACTCAAGTGGTATATCCTTTTGATGTACCCACGCTGAAAGGCACAGTAGTGCTAAGATTGAAAAACAACTTAGGGCAAGCAACGAGTAAAAAATTAGTGATAGAATAAAAACTGCCTATGAAATCTCTGATAAAGCTTTTGATATGGAGTGGATTGCTAGGCGCTATTGCTTGGGGATGTGTAGATAACTTTCAGGTCAATATCACCACTTCCAAAGGATACTTGTTGGTAGAAGGCACGCTTACCGATTTGAACGAACCCCAGTATATAAGTATATTCAGAACCCCCGAAGATACTCAGTTTAAAAGCTCAGATTTTACTTCTTCTATCAATCTTGACCGCCAAAAAGCGGTGCCCGTTACTCAAGCCCAAGTAAAGCTGATTGTGAACAATAAAGACGAGATAGCGATGCAAGAAACCCTAGCAGGCTATTATTATCTGCCTTCTTCTTTCAAGGCAAAAGTAGGAAATACATATCAGCTTTGGTTTAAGACTACGGACGGGATTACGTACGAATCTTCCATAGAATCGATGAGCCCAGTTGCGGACATCAAAGAGATGCGGGAGGAGTTTAATCAGGTAGGTATCAAAAGGTCGCTGACGAGTAGCGAACGAATCGCAACCAACGATATTTATATCGACTTTGACGACATTCCTAACTCCAAAAATTTTTATCGGTGGAGATGGGTAAATTGGGAAATTCAACGCGTGTGCGAGACCTGTCGTCAGGGGCGGTACTATATTTATGAAGATGAAACGGGCGAAACAGGAGGCTGCTACCGAGACCTTACCCTCCAATCAAACGATCTATTTGATTATTATTGTGGTAACCGTTGTTGGGATATTTTTTATAGCCCTGATATCAACATTTTGGCGGATGTATATACCGACGGTCAACCTCAAAAAAATCGTCTAGTAGCTCAGATTCCTCTTCGACAATCCAATCCTACTTTGGTGAGTGTGCAGCAGATGTCATTGTCGCCCAATGCTTTTCGGTATCTTAAACTTTTACAAGACCAATCTATTAATACGGGTACTTTGGCCGATACTCCTCCTGCCCCTATCAGAGGAAATATTAAAAATAGTAAGAATGAAGAAGAATTGGTTTTGGGATATTTTTCGGCATCGTCGGTGTCCGAAAAACGACTGATGATGAACCGTCGCAATACTACAGGAGGCTCACTCAATGGTTTGTTTGCATTTTTCAACAATCGCCTCCCTCTCTTGGAAGATGCCTCCAACGAACGCCCTGACATTCCGTTGGGTATTTGTAAAAATAGCCTTACCCGAACTTCTATCCCCCCTTTTGGTTGGCGATGAAAACAAGATTTTTACTTTTGATGATAATGCTTCTAGGAAGTTTAGAAATCATAGCTCAGAGCTACCTTATTAGTGGGATTGTGCGTGACTCGCTGACCAATGCGCCCCTAGAAGGTGCCACGATTGTGATGGATAGAAACAAAAAACTATACGCCACCCGCAGCGACGCCGAAGGAAAGTTTGCGATCAATGCGGGTAGTGGCAACCATGTTCTGGCGATTCGATATTTGGGATATGTACCATTCTCAAAATACATCCCCTCTTTAAAAGGAAATTTGAAAATAGAGGTTGTTCTTTCTAAAGTAGAACATCAGCTGGAGCAAGTAGTGATTACCACCAAAGGATTTGACCAAACCGTACGACAGCCAATCTTGGGAGTAAATCAGCTCAATATGAAAACTTTCCAAAAATTGCCAGCGGCATTTGGGGAAGTCGATTTGTTGAGAGGCATTCAGATGCTTCCGGGTGTAACAAGCGTAGGCGAAGCTTCCAATGGCGTCAATATCAGAGGGGGAACTACCGACCAAAACCTCATCTTGCTCGACGATACGCCTATTTTTAACCCTACGCATATGTTTGGGTTGTTTTCGGTATTTCCTCCCGATGCTGTAGCAGGGCTGGATTTATACAAAGGAAATGTACCCGGACGCTACGGAGGTAGAGCTGCTTCGGTGATGGATATAGCTTTGAAAAACCCCAACCTCGAAACATGGAAGGGCAAAGGAGGTATCAGTGTGGTATCCAATCGCTTGATGTTGGATGCGCCCATTGTCAAAGGAAAACTAGGTGTATATGCGGCTGGAAGAGGTGCATTCAATGATTTTTTGCTTCCTATTGCGTCCGAACGCCTCAAGGGCATCAAAGCCAAATTTGGAGAAGGAGTGATGAAAGCGTTTTGGAAAGTAAATCAGCGCAATACCGTAACAGCAATGGCCTACAAAAGTTACGATTTGTTCAAAACAGATTTGTTGCCCAGTTTGCCCAATGTGATTGGGGTGAGTACCTTTTATGAACACCAAGCCACCAACGCGATGGCGCGGTGGCTACACGTGATTTCGCCCAAACTTGACATGCAGACCACAGCCGTGTATGCGCACTATGCGCCCACTATCTCTACCCTCGAAAAAGATACCGACAATCCCGTTCGTTTGGAATCGTCTATTGTGCAAAAACAACTAAAATCTAATTTGAATTGGCAATCTGAAAATCACAAAATAGAGTCAGGAATTGTTTTTACAAATTATACCATCGCTCCCGGTACCCTTCAGCCCAATCAGAGCGAAAGCGTAAAGTACGTGACCACCCCTACCGAATACGCCAATGAATGGGCTTGGTATGCAGACGAAGAATTTAGCTATTCCAAAAAGTGGGCTTTTTCGTTGGGATTGCGTTATTCGCTGTTTATGGCTTTGGGACCCAACGATTATCGGAATTATGAAGCAGGAGAGCCACGCGACGACTTTTCGGTCGTTGATACAGTGGCGGTAGCCAAGGGCAAACCTCTCAAAACCTATGGTGGACTAGAGCCACGGCTAGGCATAAGATACACCATCACCGACAAAATTTCCTTAAAATTTGGGTATAATTTGATGCGGCAATATGTACAGATTATTTCCAATACTACCACGCCTATTCCAACGTCTCGCTGGAAAACCAGCGACCGGAACATCAAGCCACAAATAAGCAATTTGGCGTCGGCGGGGTATTACCAATCTTTCAACAAAGACATTTACGAAGTTTCGTTGGAGGGGTATTATAGATACACCCAAAACATGGTCGATTATAAACCAGGCGCTGATTTTTTACTTCAAAAGTATCCCGAAACCCAAATCGTACAAGGCGTAAGTAAAGCGTATGGAGTAGAACTGATGCTGACCAAAAAGAAAGGCAAACTAACGGGCTGGGCCAATTATACGTATTCGCGTACCTTCAATCGTACGTATGACGGCATCGCGCCTATTGAGCGTGTCAACAATGGCAACTGGTATGCTGCCAATTACGACCGGCCTCATACGTTCAATACTTCCATTGATATTTTTGTGGACGACCACAATTCCTTCAGTTTTACTTTTATGTACAGCAAAGGCCGACCTTATACGGAGCCTGTGGGTTTTGTAAATTACCTTAACAATTACTTCCCCTTTTACGAAGCTCGCAACAACCGACGCGTTCCGGATTATCATCGGCTAGATTTTGCGTGGAATATTTACAATCCACGGATGAAAGATAGACGTTTTAAGGGACACTGGGCATTTACGGCCTACAACTTGTATGCTCGTAAAAATGTCTATTCGGTCTTTTTTAAGACCGAAAATGGTACGAGTGTGGCCCAAAAACTCCAAATATTTGCCGCACCAATTGTAAGCCTAGCTTATAATTTTGAGTTTTAAAATCAAACAAATTAGAATCGCCAAACTTGCCAAGTTGGAGTTTCGAAAGTTTTATAAATATTGTTTTTAATGAAGTCTATTTATCTTTTTTTACTTTTTGCGGTATTGGTTTCTTGTCAAAAAGCCGAGAAAGCAGTTCCTGCCTTTCGATTACTGGAGGCGAGTCAAACGGGCATTGCGTTTTCAAATGATTTGAAAGCGACCAATGAACTCAATATTTTCAATTATATGTATTTTTATAATGGTAGTGGCGTAGGCGCTGGTGACTTCAACAACGACGGCTTGATCGATGTTTGTTTTACGGGCAATCTCGCCCAAAACCGTCTTTATATCAATCGTGGAAAACTTAAGTTTGAGGATGTAACTCCCCAAACCAATATCAATCTTGCCAAAGGCTGGGCCAATGGGGTTTCGGTAGTGGATATCAATCAAGACGGAAAACTAGATTTGTATATCAATCAAGTGGGCGGTTTTCAGGGATTTAATGGCCGTAATTTGCTCTTTATTTGTAAGGAAATCACCAAAGAAGGCGTGCCTATTTATGAAGAAAAAGCCAAAGAATATGGACTAGATTTGGTAGGATTTGGTACGCAAGCTGCCTTTTTTGATTATGATTTAGACGGAGATTTAGACTTTTTTCAACTCAATCATTCCGTTCATCAAAATGGCACTTTTGGATTCCGCTCGGTATTTCAGGGCAAGATGCACCCTACGGCGGGCGATAAGTTTTTTAGAAATGACAGTCAGTATTCTTCTGAAGGTCAGATGGTTAAGCCTGTTTTCAAAGAGGTGACTTTGGAGGCACGTATCGTGAGTGATGTGCTAGGATATGGACTGGGTGTTGGCGTAGGCGATGTCAATTTTGACGGCTATCCAGATATGTACATTGGCAATGATTTTCACGAAAATGACTATCTCTATATCAATCAGCAAAATGGGCAGTTTAAAGAAGATTTGGAAAACCAAATAATGCACACAAGCCAATTTTCGATGGGAATTGATATTGGAGATATCAACAACGACATCCTGCCCGAAATCATTTCTTTGGATATGTTGCCCTACGATAAAGAAATCCTGAAACGGTCGGAAGGAGAAGACTCTTACAATATTTTTAAATATAAAATACGCCAAGGCTACAATCATCAGTTTGCCAGAAACAATCTACAGCTCAATTTAGGACCCTTGTCAGCTCAAAAAAATCCCCAAGGCGCTTTTTCAGAAATTGGGATGTATACTGGAGTATATGCCACCGACTGGTCGTGGGCACCTCTTTTTATGGATTTTGACAACGACGGCCGCAAGGATTTATTTATCTCAAACGGTATTCCTAAGCGCATGAATGACATTGATTACATACAATTTGTATCAAACGAAAGCATTCAGGCCAAAATGAACAAAGGGGAATTTACGGAAGATGACCCTTCGGTGGTGGAGATTTTGCCCGAAATCAAATTACCTAATAAGTTTTATCTCAATACTCCAACTCTGCAATTTCAGGACTGGCAAAACCGTATTATGAATGATAAACCTTCCTTTTCAAACGGTGCTGTTTATGCAGATTTGGATAATGACGGTGACCTAGAAGTCATTACCAACAACATCAACGACAAAGCCTTTATCTATGAAAACCTAGCTAATGAATATGCTCCCACTCATCAATCTTTGACGCTGCATCTGAAAGGCTCTTCCCACAATCGGAATGCCATCGGAGCTAAGTGTTTGATATTTAAGGGTAAAGAAGTGCTGTCTTACGAGAAGTTTCCGGTAAGAGGGTTTCAGGCAAGTATGGAAGTACCTTTGACGATTGGCCTTGGCAATAAAGCGGAAGTAGATTCTATGTATGTAATTTGGCCTGACAAACGTTTTCAAAAAATAGACCCTAAAAATTTGCCTAGCTCCATTACGATCACTTATCAAGCTACGCTGCCGGTATTTGATTATGCGGCTTTTGTGGCAAAGATGATTCGGAGCGTAGCAGTAGAAGATGTGACAGAGGCGTCGGGGTTGGATTTTGTACATCAAGAAAACAACTTCAATGAATTTGACCGGGAAGCTCTTATTCCGCATTTGGCCTCTTCGGAAGGCCCTGCTTTGGCGCTCGGCGATATCAATCGTGACGGCCTTGAAGATGTGTTTTTGGGAAATGCCCGCGACGGGGTCAGCAAGGTATATCTCCAAAACGCCAAGGGTAAATTTGTGTATTTAAAACAACCCGAAATCGCCAAGGATAGTGCTTATGAAGACGTAGATGCGGTGTTTGCGGATGTCAACGCCGACTCGCATCTCGACTTGATAGTCGCAAGTGGTGGCAACGAATTTTTTGGTAACTCCGAATACCTCCAACCGCGCGTATATCTCAATGACGGTAAAGGGAATTTTGCCCGAAAAAAGGACGCTTTTACGGACTTGTTTGTGACTGCCTCTACCGTAAGAGCGTTTGATTTTACGGGTGATGGCAAAATGGATTTGTTTATCGGGGGGCGCTCTATCCCGAAGGCTTACGGAGACAATCCTCGTTCTTATTTACTTCAAAACGACGGCACGGGAAAATTTGTGGATATAACTGAAAAAATAGCCCCCGACTTGAAAAATATTGGGATGGTGAAAAACGTAGAATTGGTTGATATTGAAGGTGATAAAGATACGGATTTGGTACTTTCTATAGAGTGGCAAGGCGTATGTATAATGGAAAATAACAAGGGTACATTTACCAAAAAAATGCTTACTGAAGCCAAAGGTTGGTGGAATTTTACCCTCACGAGCGATTTCGACGCCGACGGAGATTTGGATATTTTGGTCGGAAATCTGGGCTTGAATAGTCGTCTCAAAGCTACTCCTGAGCAGCCCGTAAAGCTTTACGTAGGAGATATTGATAAAAATGACAGGGTAGATCAAATTTTGACTTATTTTCTCAACGGACAGGAGACCCTTTTTGCCAATAAAATGGAAACCGATAAGCAGTTTCCGTTTATCAAAAAACAATACATTCATGCCAAAGATTTTGCGCAAGCAAGTGTAGAAGCGCTTTTTGGGAGAGATAAATTAGAGAAAATGAAAATCCTAACAGCGACGGAGTTTGCCAATTGTATTTTGCTCAATGATGGTAAAGGTAACTTCACGCTAAAACCGCTGCCTATCAAAGCACAATGGACTACTTTTCGGGCGGGGCAAATCATCGATGTCAACGGCGATAAACTACCTGATGTGCTCATTGCGGGCAATTTTTATGACAACAACATCCAAATGGGGCGTTATGATGCAGACTATGGAACCGTACTCCTCAATCAAGGCAAGGGGGAGTTTGAGGTAAGGGCTTTAAGTACCTTGGTAAAAGGGCAAGTGAGGCATATCGCTACTCTCAGACAGCCGTCTGGACAGCCTCAACTAATACTCGCCAAAAACAACGATAAAGCACAGGTAATTGCCCTAAAGAAATGATAAATAGGAGGTCTTGACGAAACCCAAAGCATTGTTTATCTTTTTGTACACAAAAATATCTTTTTAGAAATAAACGGTTTAACTACTTTTGCAAGTACAAAACCAAACAAAACTCACCAGAATGAAATTTTTCATTGATACTGCCAACTTAAAAGAAATTCAGGAAGCCTACGAATTGGGCGTACTCGACGGAGTTACGACCAATCCTTCGCTTATGGCCAAAGAGGGAATCACGGGCAAAGCCAAAATCATGGCTCATTACAAAGCTATCTGCGATATCGTAGATGGAGATGTAAGTGCGGAGGTGATTTCGACCGAATTTGACGGAATGATCAAAGAGGCCGAGGAGTTGATTGAAATCGATGATAAAATCGTAGTCAAAGTCCCTATGATTAAGGATGGTGTCAAAGCCATCAAGCATTTGTCGGATCGTGGCATCAAAACCAACTGCACCTTGGTATTTTCGGCGGGGCAAGCTTTACTTGCGGCCAAAGCAGGAGCTACTTATGTCTCTCCTTTTATTGGTCGTTTGGATGATGTGTCAATGGACGGAATGGATTTGATTGAGCAGATTGTGAATATTTACCAAAACTACGGTTTTACGACCGAAGTATTGGCCGCGTCGGTACGCCACCCGATTCACCTTCTCAAGTGCGCTGAGCTAGGTGCTGATGTGGTTACGTGTCCCCTCAGCGTGATTACGTCGCTCCTCAAACATCCTCTTACGGATCTTGGCTTAGAAAAATTCTTGGCCGACTACAAAAAAGGAAATCAATAATTTAGTTTATAAAGCGAGCAATGTACCTTAGTGTAGGCGCATTGCTCGCCTTCTTTATTGCCTATCAGAACTATGACTGCTTTTTCATCGGACCCTATTATCCAATTAGAAAACACTGATATTTACCAAAACGGTAACAAGCTTGTTTTGTCGGATGTCAATTTTGAAATCAACAAAGGCGATTTTGTGTTTTTGATTGGGCGGACAGGTAGCGGCAAAAGCTCTCTTCTCAAAACCCTTTACGGTGATTTGTGGCTCGAATCGGGCAGAGGCAAAGTGGTAGGCTATGAATTACAGAAACTAAAGCGGTCGGATGTTCCTTTTTTAAGACGTAAAATAGGAATTGTATTTCAAGATTTTCAATTGTTTTTTGACCGCAATGTAGAGGAAAATCTTGAGTTTGTACTCCGTGCTACCGGCTGGACCGACAAAGCGTCTATCAAAAATCGTATCTCCGAAGTACTAATGCAAGTAGGCTTAGGTACGCTTCAAAAAAAAATGCCTCATCAGCTCTCAGGTGGTGAGCAGCAACGCGTGGTGATTGCACGGGCTATGCTCAACGAACCGCAGATTTTGCTGGCCGATGAGCCTACCGGAAATCTAGACCCCGAAGTAGGAGAGCAAATCATGCAAGTTTTTCAGGCTATCAATACCGCAGGCACCGCTATCTTGATGGCTACTCACAATTATGACTTTCTTAAGAAATACCCCGCTCGCGTTCTCAAATGTGAGGCTGGTGCCGTCACCGAAATAGCCTAATACCTTTTGCAAATATTATTTTGCTAAGAAAAATACAAAATTTAATATTCTCTTCATTCTTATTTCAAGAATTTGTCTTACTTTTGCATAAGTTTTTACTGCACGAACAAGCTCGTTCGTCTCTGCGATTTTTTGTGTCAGGGTACTTTTAAAAGTAGGCAGTTTGCAGTCAATAGTTACAGCACTGTTTTTGTATACGTCGTAGCTGTTTTCTAGTAGTGGCTCCCTGCAAACTCTCCTCTCTTCGTCGTCCTCAGAAATACACGCAGGCCTTCTGTAAATGTTTACAGAGACTCTTCGGGCTGCAGTGCTTTTTACGCGAGTATTGAGTAAGTCTTCAGTATTGGGAAAAAAGAAAGGCACTTTCTTCCCAGTTGTGGTGTACTCTTTGCTCACAACTAAATGCTCATTACTAATTTAAAAAATGCAAGAAGAAAATTTGAATTTTCAATCACTTGGCTTGTCAGACGAAGCGCTGAAAGCAGTGACCGAAATGGGTTTTGAAAAACCCTCTCCTATCCAAGCGCAAGCGATTCCTCATTTGTTGCAAGGTCTTGATGTCATAGGCCAAGCTCAAACCGGAACCGGAAAAACAGCAGCGTTTGGTTTGCCAGCCTTGGAGTTGGTAGAAGTAGATGATAAACACACGCAAGTACTTGTTTTATGTCCTACCCGTGAGTTGGCTGTTCAAGTAACAGACGAACTACGCCGCTTGTCCCAATTTAAAAAAGGCCTTAAAATCGAAACAGTTTACGGCGGTGACTCTATTGAGCGTCAGATTCGGTCGTTGAGAGGAGGCGTTCAAATCGTAGTAGGTACTCCTGGACGTACCATGGACTTGATGGAACGTCGTGCCCTAAAACTCGACAAAGTAAGCTACGTAGTACTTGACGAAGCTGACGAAATGCTCGACATGGGCTTCCGTGAAGATATTGAGAGTATCTTGGAAGATATTCCAGAAGAACGCCAAACGGTGTTGTTTTCGGCAACGATGTCAAAGCCTATCATGGCTATTACGCAGAAGTTTCAAAATGACCCTGTATTGGTAAAAGTAACGCGCAAAGAAGTTACGAATGAAAATATCGAACAGGTATGTTTTGAAGTAAAACAACGCGCTAAAAGCGAAGTAACTTGCCGCCTAATCGACGCTTATGACCTCAAACAAGTCATTATTTTCTGTAATACTAAACGTAAAGTGGATGAGATTACGGAAGAATTGATGGTAAGAGGCTATCAAGCAGAAGGGCTACACGGTGATTTACGTCAAGCACAACGTAACAACGTGATGGCAAAATTTAGAGCCAATACTACCAATATCCTTGTCGCTACCGATGTAGCAGCTCGTGGTATTGATGTATCAGGGGTAGACGCCGTAATCAATTTTGACTTACCACTCGACGAAGAGTATTATGTACACCGTATTGGCCGTACAGGTCGTGCCGGTCGTACAGGTAAGGCGTTGACTTTGGTAGCGAAAGATGAAAAATATCGTCTCCGTCAAATTGAGAGCTATACCAAAGTGCGTATTGAAAAAGGAGTGATTCCAAGTTTTGAAGATATCGTAGGCGTTCGGAAAGCTCGTTTTATTGAGCAAGTAGAGCAAGCAGCTTCCGAAGGAGATTTGGAAATCTACAACGACATGCTTACCATGTTGCATCACACAACTGGCTTGAGCACAGAAGTGATTGTGGCAGCCTTGGTCAAAATCAATATGGGTGTTCAGAAAAGCGAATTTGCTGATACTGATTTGGCTTGGGAAGAAGAGCGTAAGTTTGGTAAAGATAGAGGCGCTAGAAGTGAAGATAGAGGTGGGCGTTTTGGCAGAGACAGAGATGCTGGCCGTGGTAGTAACGACCGAGGAGGCCGTGGCGACCGCGATAGCCGTGGTGGCAATGACCGCGCAAGACGCAATGACCCCGGTATGGTTCGGTTGTTTGTGAGCGTAGGTCGCAAAGACCGCGTACAACCTCGCGACATCGTAGGGGCTATTGCTGGCGAAGCGGGTATCCCAGGACGTGTGATTGGTTCTATCGACATCTTTGATGCTTACTCGTTTGTGGATGTACCAGAGCGCGATGCCCGTAAGGTAGTAGAAGCCATGACTGGCAATACTATCAAAGGAAAAGTGGTAAATATTGAAGTAGCCCGATAAACCTGTCGGATAAGACTTAACAGGAGCAGTTCACAGCAAGCAGTATGACGATATTGTTGGTTGTGAACTGTTTTGTTTCAAACTATTTAGGGTTATCTTTGGTTAAACTACCGCGTACCCATTCGACTTTGCAAGAAAATTTAAGAAAAAATGATGGTGGAAAGACCCATAACAGATTGGTTGCCTTTAACAAAAAAAGAGGTAGAAAAACGAGGCTGGAATGACGTAGATGTGGTGCTTATATCGGGCGATGCCTACGTAGACCACCCAGCTTTCGGAACGGCGGTCATTGGGCGTATCATAGAGAGTGAAGGCTTCAAGGTGGCGATTGTGGCTCAGCCCAACTGGAAAGACGATTTAAGGGACTTTAAAAAGTTTGGTACACCTAAATATTTCTTTGGCGTGACGGCCGGCTGCATGGATTCGATGGTAAACCACTATACAGCCAACAAACGTTTACGTTCCAACGACTCTTATACCCCCGGAGGAGAAGCTGGTTTTAGGCCCGATTATGCCACGACGGTTTATACCAATATTCTCAAACAACTGTATCCTGAGGTGCCGGTATTGATTGGTGGCATTGAGGCTTCTTTGCGCCGAGTGACTCACTACGATTATTGGAAAGATCAGCTGATGCCGTCGATTTTGGTGGACTCAAAAGCCGACCTTTTGGTATATGGAATGGGTGAGCAGCCTTTGCGCGAAATATTGAGACGATTGAAAGAAGGGCAGACTTTCGCTGATTTGCAAGACATCAATCAGGTAGCCTATTTGCAGCCTTCTTCTGCCGAACTGCCCCGCTATAATGACTGGGAAACCGTGGAGCTATCGAGTCATGAAGTATGCTTGGCCGATAAAATCAAATATGCCGCAAACTTTAAGATTGTAGAAGTTGAATCCAATAAATGGCAAGCCAATCGTATTACGCAGCAGATTGGGGAGCAGCTATTGGTTATCAATCCGCCGTTCAAAATCATGGACGAGAAGGAAATGGATGCTTCTTTTGATTTGCCATATACGCGTTTGCCCCACCCCAAATACAAAAATCGGGGTACAATTCCGGCTTATGAAATGATTAAATTCTCTATCAATATGCACCGTGGGTGTTTTGGTGGATGTAGTTTTTGTACTATTTCGGCGCACCAGGGTAAGTTTATTGCCTCTCGTAGCGAAAAGTCAATCATGAAAGAGGTGGAAGAAGTGACAAAGCACCCTGAATTTAAAGGCTACATTTCGGATTTGGGAGGGCCTTCGGCCAATATGTACCGCATGAAAGGCAAAGATGAGTCAATTTGTGCGCGTTGTTCGAGCCCAAGTTGTATTCATCCCGTCATTTGTTCCAATTTGGATACTTCTCATAAGCCACTCACTGAGCTTTATCGCAAAGTAGATGCGCATCCCAAGGTCAAGAAAGCATTTGTGGGTTCAGGAGTTCGGTATGATTTGTTAGTAGATGATTTCAACAAAAACAACAAAGACGGCAATCATGACGAATACATGGAGCAGCTCATTACGCGGCATGTATCGGGGCGGCTAAAAGTAGCACCTGAACATACTTCTGATGATACCCTCCGCGTGATGCGTAAGCCTTCCTTTAAGTATTTTAAGTTGTTTAAACAGAAATACGATAAAATACAGGACAAGCACAATCTCAATCAACCGCTGATTCCTTATTTTATCTCTTCGCATCCGGGATGTGAGGAAGCCGACATGGCCAATCTCGCCGCCGAAACCAAAGATTTGGGTTTTCGCCTGGAGCAAGTGCAAGATTTTACACCTACTCCTATGACAGTGGCAGAGGTGATATATTATTCGGGCGTACATCCTTATACTTTGAAGCCTGTTTATACGGCCAAAACGCGGGAAGAAAAACAAAACCAAAATCGCTTTTTCTTTTGGTATAAACCCGAGTACAAAGACATGATAAGAAACCGCCTCAACAAACTCAAAAGGCCCGATTTGGCCAATCGTCTGTTGGGTAGTCCCAAGAAGAAGTAAAAAAAAAAGAGGCTCAAAAGCCTCTTTTTTTTTTACTTCTTCTTCAACGAAATTACTTCACTATAAGCTTCATTGAGGGCAGCTACCATTTTATTCCATTCGGGAAAACTGGTTTTTTTGACCAACAACGTATTCAAATTAAGATTACTACGCACAATGATTTGCCCGTTTTTCTGTTCATAACTAAGCTTAAAACCAAAATCAGGATTTGAAAAACTAACGTTGGTGGGCAAATAAGACACCTCATACCCTTGAGGAATAGGGAGTGTCGTTATGGTTTCTTCGGCGTGCGTAAACTCATGTTTCCAATCATTTTTACGATTGTTTTCTTGGCGTTTGTCAGCCCACGGGCGAGTAAGGTGAGGATTGATGAATAGCTCTCCTGCGGCTTCCTGAACATAATCAGGTACCCGAAAAGTATAATCAAATACCACCGGAACATTGCGTTGGTTGAGTCCCAACACGGTTCTTTGCTCCAAAGCTGATTTGTTTGAACCTCTGCTCAAAAGCGATTTGTAATACTCATCTTTTTGATTTTCTGACCGATACTGCACCGCCGATTTGACGGCTGTTTTCCAAAGTCCTTCAAAAGAAAGCATTCCTTTTCCTTTCAGGGTTTTACCGTCAATAGATAAAATAATAGAGTCTCGTTTGAAGTTTTGTAGCGGCGTAGCAATCGGCACGGGGACGATTTCGTATTTGTCTTCCGACGTCATAATGAGTGCCTCCTTGCCTTGAATATGAGAAGTAGGGAGACCAAAGTCGATGCGGTCGTCGGTGGCATCCAAAAACTGCCATTCTCCTTTGTACTTCACTGCCGCAATCATGTGATTGTCAACGCTCATGGAAGGGTTTTCGGCATAGCGGTAGGGGATGTCGCGCGTGCCAATCCATACCAAATAAGACGGCACGCCCGACAGATTGAGGAGCGTAGAAGTCAAGCTTGCCATGTCTTTGCAGTCACCGTAGCGTTTTTGACAAACATCGGCAGCTTGACGGGGTACAAATCCCCCCAAACCTTCTTCAAAAGCGATGTATTTGACATGGTCTTGCACCCAATAATACACCGATTTGATTTTGTCTAGTTCGCTTTTGCCGCGAGTAAGCGAGTCAGCCAACGCTTGTAATTGAGGGCTGGGCGTTTTGTTGAGGTCTTTGACCAAACTTTTGTAATAATTAAAGAGCTTTTGTACGTTGCCCAGTACTTCGGTCGTCTGACCGTCGATGGTATAGCTCTCAATAAACAAAAACACCTGAGGTACATAATGCCTCAGCGAAGGAGATTCGGTTTCGAGAGGCGAAGGTTTGACGTTTTGGGCTTTCCAAGTGTAAGTTGTTTGGCCGTTTTGGGAGCTTTGTTTAAATAAAATTCCTTTCATATCGCCGTAAGTTTTGTAAGAAACTTTGACTGACGACGGAAATGTGACCGAAAATTCGCTGTTGAGTACCGGTACGTAATTCCCAAAAATAAACCCCGTAAGCATATAAGGATTTTTGATGCGTTCGCGATAAGACACACTCCCTATTCCTCCTTGTTTGGCACCGGGGAAGGTGAATTTTTTGACTTGCATATCGTCAAAAAAAATCCCCCCGCCGGGGCTAGGTCGTTCGGTTTTGAAGTTGGTGACGGGGGTACGCTTAAAACCCGCCTTTTCGGGGATATAAGAAATAGCTTCTAAGTCTTTGATTTCTTGAAAAGCATCCGAGAAATAAATGCGCTCGTCGGCCCAAACGCTCGCTCGTTCATCCAAAAATACCCGGTCTTCTTGGTGTAAAACCTCAATTTGCAAGGCTTTATCCACGATTTCGATAGATACTTTTTCCGAACGATTGACATATGCCATCTCTTCGTCTGGAAACTTAGCTTTTAGCTGCGCAATATTTACCTTTGGCTGCGCCCATGATAAAGTAAACGAGAGAAAAAATAGGAAAAAGTAAGCTATTTTTTGGGTCGTTGAGGAATAATGCATATTTCAAGAAATGATTAATGTGGCTCTAAAATAACGGAAGGTTGGCAAGAAAAGTTTTATTTTGTGTTTCATCCCCTCAAGAGATGAAGTAATAAGGTATTTCGTTAATCAGGTTTTTTGAGTTTAAAACAAAAATTATGCAAAAAGCAGCGGATGATTTGATGGGTGCGTCGTCGGAAGTGGTACAGGGGTGTCTCAATACCCCCAATTTGCTCCGTGACTTAATCCTTCAATTAATAAAAGATTTTCAGACCGCACAAATACCCTTACCGTTGGATGCAGAAGTTGCTTATTCGTTTGAAGGGCTTTGTGAGCATTTGGTTCAAGTGATCGAACTGCATTTGGACAAAGGCGGTACTTTGAAAAACCTGCTCAATCGCGTTGATTTGACCGAGAAACAAATCAGAAAAATGATTCCTAATCAACTCAATGCTCATCTTCGCTCTTTGGCTGAGCTTATCATTAAGCGTGAGTTACAAAAAGTAGTGATTCGGTATTGGTACCGACAAACTTCTGAAAATAGCTAGGGAATAATGTTACAATTGACAAAAGAGCTGGGGTTCAGTGTTTTTTTCCAACCCTTGGTTCGTGCTTCTTTTCTTTGATTCATGAGTAAGCTTTGTTTGCTTGCTACCGGCAAATACCGCCGTGTGAGGTCGTTGGACGAACTTTCGACTAGTTTCATTTTTACATTTCTCCAATTGAATTCCACAAAAGGGACAAATGCCTCTACGGTATTACGAAGATTGGGGTCGTTGTCATAGCGATAAGCCGTCATATAAGTAGATTGACCGTCAGGAGCCACTACAGTAGTGTGGGTTTGGAGGCGATTGTTGCCAGAGAAGTTCTTAAACTCATACCTTTCGCCAGCGTTAATAGATTCATTTTGACTGATTTGGGGTTGTTGGATGCTCCAGTTGAATTTCCATAAAATATCCGTCGCTTCGCAAGCTTCTACGATGAAGCCGTTGTAAAGGGTATTTTCGTTTTTAAAGACATTTTCTCGATTCTCAAATTCTACAACTGTTCCTTTTTCTTGGGTGATGTTTTCAATTTTGCAGTTGCCCATGGCAAATTTGACGCCCGCGCCTTTCGCAATATGAAGATGTTTGATGGCAAGGTCGGCATTGAGAGGTTGGACATAGTTTTTCTTTGCCGGGATGCGACACACAAACTTGCCCACGCGATGTCTACCATCGGGTACATTAGGAAAACCGAAGTAATAGCCGTCACCATAAAATTTGAGACGGACATCGGTTTCTATCTCATCAAAAACAGCCCCCGTAATGCCTTTATTGAGCCACAAGCCCGTCATGTCGTTGAGAGCAGCTTCGCTCATAAATACGGGATTGGTGTTTTGAATCAACAATTTTTTCACATAAAAACTGCTTTTAGGGGACTTGAATGAAGTCCATGTATGTTTGGAAGCTACCCACGAGAGGTTTTTGTTCATCATGGTAGAATAGGCTTTGGTGTCTGCCATGTCAGGTTTGCGTAAGGCACCGTCTATTACGTAGTTGTCTACTCGTACGTGGTTGACCGCTTGGGTATAAAATACCAAAGAACAAGGGAAGCGGGCGTAGATATTTTTGATGTACAAGCTATCTTTTCGTTTGTGCACCTCGGGGTCCACTTGGTTTTCGAAAGTAAAAGTATAGAAAGGCTTTTCGATAGGTGCGTCTCCCCAAAGTTCTTGGTCTTGCTGAGCGTAGAGAGAATCGATGATTACGGCTCGATGTGCACCGCGCACATTTACGCCCCACACGGCGAAGTTTTCTTCTTGAATATTGAGACAATTGAAGCCATTGATTTCGCGAAAAGCCTTCACTTGGATACGGTTGTAGCCAATGTCTTTGACTTGGTCGCGGGTATCGATATTGATGCCGCACATGGGCATATTTTTGAAAGTCAAAGAGCCAATGGTCAATCTTGATTTAGGCTGATGAGCAGGAGAAATGATTTGTAAGAATGCTTGCCCCGCTTCATTTTTGGCGTTGGCGATTTTGAGGTTTTGGGTATTGCCGTTGAGCAGTAGCGAGCCGCTCAATGTAAGTTCGGGAATATCTTCAAGTTGAAGGATTTTGATTTGATTTACGCCGTTTTGGGTTTGTAAAGTTGTATTTTCAAAATCAAGCGTTAGCCGTTTGGGATTAAAGAGGTTTTTGGGGGTAATAATGAGCGGTTGGAGAAAATAAGTTTTGGTCCCAAAGTTAATCTTATCGCAAGCCATAAGTGCATACAAAAGCGCCTCATTGACACTCCTATCAGTGTTGTTCATAAACCATTCTATCATTACTCCTTTGGAAGGATTATAGAGGCGTTTGTAGCGGCCTTTGACTTCGCGGCTCGAACTTTGGAGTATAGTGCCGATATTGGGGCTTGATTGGGTATCGGTAGGGTCGTATCTCCACTCGCCTTGCTTGCCAGCATCCGTGATGAGATAAGTGGCATTAGGGGAGGGGTTTTTGAGGGTGACTAGTTGCCGTAAGGTAAGAGAACTAACTTGTGCTACTCCCCTGAAAGACATACCCAACAGAAGAGCATACAAAATAAAAAGAGCCGATTTGTTCATATCATTAGGGTAGATTCACTGTTATTAACTCCCAAACTCAAAAACTATAGTTATGTGGGATATTTGTTGTAGGTTAGGATTGGGTTATGGTTAACAATAATACGGTTTTGAGTATTTAAAAATATCGGCAAGTAGCTTGTCAGGAAATTAGATAAAATATTGAACTTATGAAGCATTCATTCAGTGTATTTCTAATGTTGATTTTGGTGGCCTGCCAAACTAAAAAAAATAAGATTACTTTTTATATTGAAAATGGAAGTAGAGTAGATACTATAGTTACTATGAATGTATGGGTTGAAGGACGGAAAGTTGTTGATACTAATTTTGTTTATTCTACTATTACTCCAAATTATGATATTTTTATAGTCGACGAGTTTGTAAAAGATAGTGTGTTGGTTGAAGCAACTGTAAATACAGGCGTAGAAAATAAGTTTAAAATAAAGTTTGATAGAAATGCTTATATATTTCTTGCATATGTACATGACTCATTAATCACAGAAAGTGAAGTAATTGCAAATGAACAAATGAAGAAAGAACTGAATGGATATGACCCCAGTGTGCTTTTAGAGAAGAAAGCTATTCGGGAAAAAGTTCAATATACAGAACCCTTGTTGTATTAGAAAAAATCTTTGCATTTTTCCTTATAGAGTACTGAGTCAATTAAACAAAAATTTAGCTTTTGTCTAGAGTTCAAGATGGGCGGTAAGTTTAAGCGCCTCGTATAAAGAAGGTCCTAACCTCCACAGGGGTTGGACTTTTTTTTATTTTACTTGACTTTTTTTGGTATGAAATCCCTTCGACAAAAGTATCTTTTGTGTACTTTCGACCCGAAGAGAAACTCCAATGCGACTACGATTACTATTTATTATCTTGATATGGGTGGGTGGGGGATGTCAGTCTCCCAGCGAAAGGAAGATGTACACCATTGGGTTTTCGCAATGCACGGGCGGCGATGAGTGGCGGCGGGCAATGCTCAACGACATGAATAGGGAACTTGCGCTTTATCCCCATTTTAAATTGCTGTATAAAGATGCCGCCAATAGCACTACCACCCAATTGACCCAAATTAGGGAATTGGTGGCTCAAGGTATCGATTTACTTATTATTTCTCCCAATGAGACTTCTCCCGTTTTGACGGAAGCTATTGATGCCGTTTTTCAAAGTGGTATTCCCGTGATTTTGCTCGACCGCAAAATCACGTCAGATTCTTATAATTCATTCATTGGAGCCGACAACTTGGAGATTGGACGAATGGTCGGTGAAGCGATTCCCAATCTGCTTAAAAACAAAGGTAAAGTGGTAGAAGTCTGGGGGCTTCGAAGTTCTTCGCCTGCCCAAGAGCGTCATAAAGGGTTGGTAGAAGAGATTGCAAAAAGCAAGAGCGTTGCGTTAATTGGTGAACTTGACGGCGAGTGGGAGCAAGATACCGCTCGAAAAGCCGCTCAGGCTCAGCTTGATTTGCTACGGCAGGCTGATTTGGTTTTTGCTCATAATGATGTCATGGCGCTGAGTGTACAGCGTGTCTGCACCGAAGCAGGTATCCGTCCTCTCCCTCTATTTGTCGGAATAGACGGCCTCCCAGGCCCCAAAAGTGGTCTTCAAGGATTGATGGAAGGAAAACTAACGGCCACTTTTTTGTATCCTACGGGCGGCGAAGAGGCGATTGAAGTAGCAGCTCAGATTTTGGCGGGGAAAGCCACCAAACGAGAGTATATCCTCAGTTCCATTCGGATTGACCACAGCAACATTAAGGCCATCAAAGCCCAAAGCGATAAGTTATTGCATCAACAGCAAGATATTGAAAAATTGAACCAAAAAATCGGGCAATTGAATGACACTTACGCCACCCAAAAAAACGCTTTGTATGTGATTATTACGTGTTTGATATTGGCGGTTTTATTGGGGATTTGGGCGTTGTATTTGGTAAGGGCAAAACAATTGTCCAACAAAAAACTAGAGTTGCAAAACCAACAAATCAACGAACAAAAAAATAAAATAGAGGAAGTATCTAACAAAGCACGGCAGGCTACGGAAGAAAAACTGCGCTTTTATTCTTACATTTCTCATGAGTTTCGGACTCCCCTGAGTTTGATTCTGACGCCCGTCGAAGACCTCCTCAATCAGAAAGCGATTTCGCAAAAAGACCTCAAAACGGGTTTGTTGTATATCCAAAAAAATGCTCATCGGCTGCTAAGGCTAGTGGACCAAATGCTCGATCTTCGCAAAACCGACGCGGGCAAACAACTCCTTCAGGCTTCTGAGCAAGACATTGTATTGTTTTTACGAGAAATCGTAGCTGATTTTCAACAAAAAGCTCAGAAATCTAAAATTGACTTGCAATTTATCACTTCCAGTGCCCGCGTGGCTTTGTGGTTTGAGCCCGAAAAACTCGATAAGGTGCTGTTCAATTTGCTTTCGAATGCTTTCAAATACACGCCTAGAGGAGGATATATCCACGTGGCATTGCAAGAATCGCCCGACAAGGTGCAGATTATAGTCAAAGACAACGGAGAAGGAATGTCGGAAACAGAGAAGGAAAGGGCATTCGATTTGTATTTTAGTGGGCAAAAAAAATACAGCTTGGGTACCGGCTTAGGGCTAGCACTATCGCGGGAGTTTGTACACTTACACCACGGTGATATAGAAGTGGCCTCGTCCAAAAATGGAGGTACAACTTTCACTATTACCTTGCCCAAGGGAGATGCACACTTGATGGTTGATGAAAAAACGTCTCTTGAACCGACCGAACGTATCACTCCTATTTTCTTTGATGAAACAGATAATCCTCCGATGATGCAGTCGGCGGGAGAGGTGGCTAATGAAAACACCACTATTTTGCTCATTGAAGACAACACAGACTTGAGCTATTATATAGTAAATAAACTCAATAAAATGGCGTCGATTTCGGCCTATACCAATGCAGAAGAAGGCTGGGAAGGGATTTTAGGGACGATTCCTGACTTGATTATATGCGATGTAATGCTGCCCGGAATGGACGGTTTTGAACTCACTCATCGTGTCAAAGAAGATTTCCGAACTTCGCATATTCCCGTATTGTTGTTGACGGCCAAAAGCCAAATAGATGCCCAAATAGAAGGTTCAAAAGCCGGAGCAGATGTGTACCTGACCAAGCCTTTCAATACGGTTCATCTTAGCGAAACCATCAAAACAATGCTCAACAATCGGGCTAAGATTCAACGTAGGTTTGGGTCAGAACATGTTTTCATGAGCGATAATAAATCCGAAAAACGCTTCCTAAACGAGCTGACGGCGCGCATTGAATCGCACATTGCGGATGCGGCCTTTGGCGTTGAAAAATTGAGCACCGAAATGGGGATGTCGCGGGTACAACTTTACCGAAAAGTACAGGCATTATTACAAATGAATGTCAATGACTATATCACCGAAATAAGAATCAATAAAGCCAAAACGCTGCTGCGCGAAACCAATAAAAGTATCGCAGAAATTGCTTACGAAACTGGCTTCAACTCGCCTGCCTATTTCACTACTCTCTTCCGCCAAAAACAAAATCAAACCCCCTCTGAATACCGAAAAGGAAACGGGCTTTGACTTAAATGAAATGGAAACATTAGCTGCTATTGCGCATGCTCATCATTGGGCTAGAAGCATGTACGATTTCTGAAAATGGATGTAACATTTTCTAAATATTTCTTTCTAGGTTTTGTTTTAAATGGTTGTGAATCAGTATTTTATGTATTTTTTTGAATTTGTAAATATTTGAAAGAAAACCAAAATTCAATCTCCTAATACCCTTCTACTTTTGACTCATTCAATCGCAGGCTTGACCGTTGCGATATAGAAATCAAACGCTAAATATTTTATCGAATGAGTCGTCAAAACAGTATCTTTTTTTGGTCTATCACGGCCGCTTTAGGTGGGTTTCTGTTCGGGTTTGATACCGCCGTCATTTCGGGAGTAGAACAAACCCTCCAGCAACTTTGGTCGCTTACTCCTTTTCAGCATGGTCTTACGGTATCTATTGCGCTGATAGGAACCGTCATAGGCTCCTTCTTTGGGGGAATTCCCGCCGACCGTCTTGGCCGTAAAAAGACCTTGTTTTGGATTGCAGTTTCTTATCTGCTTTCTGCTTTGGGTACGGCTTTGGCGCATGAGTGGAGTTTGTTTTTGGTGTTTCGATTTTTGGGAGGCTTGGGGGTAGGTGCCTCTTCGGTCGCGGCTCCTATGTATATTACCGAAATCTCGCCTGCGCATTCGAGAGGCAAGATGGTGGCTCTTTTCCAGTTCAATGTGGTATTTGGAATTTTGATTGCCTATGTATCCAATTATTTTCTAAAAGATATACCTCAAGAGGCGTGGCGTTGGATGTTGGGGGTACAGGCACTGCCGGCCTTGCTGTTTGTGATTACGGTTCTCAATATCCCCGAAAGTCCTCGTTGGTTGGTACTGAAAAAGGGCAATACTCAGGAGGCTTTGTCTATTCTTCAAATCATTGACCCCGCCACTGCCGAGCAAACTTTGGTGCGTATTTCGGAGGCTCAAAATGATACGGTAGGCCGTACACCCAATTTGTTTTCGGGAAAATACAAAACCCCCGTTGTGTTGGCAGTACTGTTTGCGCTTTTCAATCAACTATCGGGTATCAATGCTATCATTTATTATGCGCCACGTATTTTTGAAATGACAGGCTTGGGCAAAGATTCGGCATTGTTGTCATCGGCTGGGATTGGGCTTACAAACTTGATTTTTACGCTCTTAGCACTCAACGTAATCGACCGTTTTGGGCGCCGGAAGTTGATGTTGATTGGCTCTGTGGGGTTGATTATAACGTTGGGCTTGGTAGCGCGGGCCTTTTATGTCGAGGATTTTGGTATCACCGTGCCCGTGTTGTTGTTTGTTTACATTGCTTTTTTTGCCTTCTCTCAGGGAGCGGTGATTTGGGTGTTTATTTCGGAGATTTTTCCCAACGAAGTACGAGCCAATGGGCAAGCCTTGGGAAGTTTTACGCACTGGATTATGGCCGCAATCGTGGCTTTTAGCTTTCCTTCTATCGCTAGTTATTTGGGGGGAGGTCATACATTTTTATTCTTCGCTGGTATGATGCTTCTTCAGTTGGTTTTTGTGTGGAAAATCATGCCCGAAACCAAGGGTTCTACACTCGAAAAAATCCAGCCCACCGTTTTTGCTCATTAAGCATTGCGTCGCACGTGTATTTATACTTTTCTTGATAATTATCTCTGATTTACAATAAGTTATAAAACAGACTTGCTGATATGGAAACCAATATTGTTTGTTTTGGAGAAATGCTTTGGGATGTATTGCCTACCGGCAAACAGCCTGGTGGTGCTCCCATGAATGTAGCCGTTCACCTCAAAAATTTAGGTCACAATCCTACGATGGTTAGCCGCATTGGGCGTGATGATTTGGGAGAGGAATTACTTGATTTTGTGACACAAAAAGGCTTATCGACTCACTTGATTCAACAAGGCGAAACCCACCTCACGGGCGTCGTAAAGGCCAATGTAAGCGACAAAAACGAGGTCACCTACAAAATCGTCCATCCAGTAGCGTGGGATTATATCCAATCCAATGAAGCCCTCGAAGCAGCGGTGGCTCACTCGGATGTGCTGGTATACGGAAGTTTGGCTGCTCGTAGTGCGACAAGCGCCGAAACTCTCTTTCGCTTGCTAAAAAAAGCCTCTTTCAAAGTATTTGATGTCAATCTGCGCGCTCCTTATTATGATTCCGAACTCATTAAAGCGTTGTTGATAGAAGCCAACATGGTCAAAATGAACCTCCAAGAACTGGATGTTATAGCTAGTTGGTATGGACTCGGAGGCGACGAGGAGCTGGCCGTGGTACGCCTGGCCGAGCTTTTTGATATACAAACCATCTGCATCACCAAAGGTGAAAATGGTGCCATGCTCTGGACAAAAGGGCAATTTTATCAAAGCGCAGGATTTCAGGTAGAGGTAAAAGACACTATTGGAAGTGGTGACTCTTTTTTGGCAGCTCTACTCACTTGTCTCTTGCAAGGAAAAAAACCTACGGAGAGTCTTCAATTCGCTTGCGCTATGGGGTCGTTGGTAGCTACTTATCGCGGCGCAACTCCCTTTGTGACAGTTTCCGAAATTCAATCTTTTTTAACCCCCCATCTTATATGAACACTAAAAATCTCTACCTTATGAAGTATTATCTTCTGGGCCTAGCAGTTTGGCTGCTGTCGTTGCAAGTTGTCGTAGCGCAGAGGGTCGTCACGGGTACGGTGACGGGCGACGACAACAACGAACCCCTCGTAGGAGCAAGTATCCTGATTGCGGGTACTACTATCGGAACCACCGCCAACGGAGACGGGAAGTTTTCGCTTTCGGTTCCCGACAATGCTACCACCTTGAAAGTGTCATTTATTGGTTATACTACCAAGGAAGTAGTCATTACTTCTACCAACAATGTCACAGTTAGTCTTGCGCCTGGTGGGGCTTTGGGCGAAGTAGTAGTGGTAGGGTATACCACTCAAAGAAAAGAAGATTTGACGGGGTCGGTGGCTGTAGTGGAACTAAAGCCTATCAAAAACAATAGCTCCGGCAATCCTATGCAGGCATTGCAAGGGCGTGTGCCAGGGCTGTATATCGAAAGAGATGGCTCGCCCAATGGCTCCAATAACCGTATTTTGATTCGGGGCGCTAATACCTTAGGCAACAATGACCCTCTGTATGTGATTGACGGAATTCCGACGGTGCGTCCAGAGGTTTTTCAAAATATGAATCCGGCCAATATCGAATCCATTCAGGTATTAAAAGATGCGTCGGCAGAGTCGATTTATGGCGCGCGTGCTTCAAACGGGGTCATTATTGTAACTACCAAAAACGGAGGCAATACCAACGGAAAAATAGAATTTCAGTTTAATAGCAGTATTTCGGCTCAGTCCGAAAAAGCCATGCGTTTTAAAATGCTAAATGCCGTAGATAGAGGGAGGGCTTTGTGGCAAGCTTCTGTCAACGATGGACAAGACCCGGCGGCGGGCTATGGTGAAATATATGATTTTGATTGGAATAAAAACTTTGCGAATCCTATCTTAAACAAAGTGACGATAAAGCCTTTTGTGGGAGGCGACCCCAATACCCCTGTGGGAGATACCGATTGGCAGAATGTGATGTACAAAACGGGTATTGTGACTCGCAATGACCTCACGGCATCTTATGGCAACAAAACCTCTTCCTTAGAAATTAATATCGGTCATCTCAAAAATACCGGAATGCTCCGTTTTACCAATTACGACCGTTTGAGTGGTAGTATCAGTGCGATGACGAGGGCATTTAATGACAAAGTAAAATTTGGCATTAATCTACGAATTGCGGACTCTAATGAGACCTTGACAGCTACTGATTTGGGAGGAGCTACTACTACTTCATTGGCTGTGACGTTAGCACCTACGATTCCGGTATATCAAAAAGACGGCGTGACGTATGCGGGGGCTTCGGGGGCGGGTTATTCTGATCGCAACAATCCGCTGCATATGCAAGACATCGCTAAATGGAACAATGCCAGTCGGTTGAGTTCTTTTGGAAATATATTTGTGGAAGTCGAGCTGCTCAAAAATCTATTCTTTAAATCCAACTTGGGAGTCGACGATGCCCGCTTTTTGAACAAAATCATTACACCCACTTTTTCGGAAGGCGCTTTCAATCGTACCACCAACAGCTTGTTTTTTGACCAGAATCACTACTTGAGCACTACTTGGTCCAATACGCTCCGCTATAGCTTAGATTTGGATAGCAAAAATCATTTCAAATTTTTGGTAGGTACCGAGTACATCAAAACTAATTTGGATTTTCAAACGACCAAAAAAGAAGGATTTGCTTTACAAACGGAAGCCTATTTTACGCTCAATGCTGGGACTGGCAACACCACCGTTACAGGCGGCTCTACAGGGCATCGATTGCTATCGCAGTTTGCCCGTGTTGATTATACCTTCAATGACAAATATTTAGCGGCGGTCACGGTTCGTCGCGATGGCTCTTCACGGTTTGGAGCCGACAATCGCTATGGAATCTTTCCAGCCGCCTCTTTTGGGTGGAGAATCGACCAAGAAGAATTTATGAAAAACAATACGTTGTTTTCGGAGTTGAAAGCCAGAATCGGCGTAGGGCGTGTGGGCAATCAGCAAATTGGTGATTTGGCTCGTTTTGGCTTGTTTGATACGCGTTATGGTACTACTCAAGCGCAGCTTGTAGGAGGTTTTTGGGAACAATACATGAATATCGGCACGGCCTACTCTTTGTCGGGGGCTAATTCTGGCACTTTACCTTCGGGATTTGTGCAGACGCAAGCCGCCAATTCAGCTCTAAAATGGGAAACTACCGACGAAATCAACGTAGGTACAGACTTTGCGATTCTGAACAACAAAATCTTTGGTTCTTTTGATTATTTTACTCGTCGTACTACTGGTATTTTGATTACGCCTCCTGTAGCTTCGGCTTTGGGCGAGGGGCAATCCAAAGCGGTAAATGGCGCTTCAAAGTCTAACAAGGGATGGGAGTTTGTGTTGGGCTATCGGGGAGCTGGATTTGGAGATTTGAAATACAACATTGTAACCAATTTTACTCATTTTAGGGACAAAATCACGGAACTTCCCGAAAACGTACGCCCTGCCTATCCCGGAAACCTCGTGAATACCATTATTGGACATTCGCAGTTTGATATTTTTGGCTACAAAACCAATGGCCTCTTCCAATCGCAATCAGAAGTAGATGCAGCTCCAGCGCAGGTGGGGGCAGCGCCCGGTAGAATTCGCTACGTAGATATTAACAATGATAACAGAATTGATGACCTAGACCGTACATGGATAGGAACTACGCTACCTGCTCTTGAGTACGGTGTCAGAGTAGATATGAGCTACAAAAAGTTCGATTTATCAATATTTGGCTCAGGAGTGGCTGGTAGAGAAGGGTTTGATGTTTATACTTTGTTTAATAATCTTATGAAAGGACGGGAGAATGTAGGGCCGGGAGTATTTGATGCCTGGACTCTCCAAAACACCGATACCAGAGTTCCGGCTTTGACCCTTAAAGACAACAACAACGAAGGGCGCACATCAGATTATTTTATTGTCAACACTTCTTATTTCAAAATGCGCAACATCCAACTTGGCTACAACATCAACCCTAAAGGGGTATTTAGCCGCCTTCGGGTATTTGGGATGGCCGAAAATCTATTTTGGTTCAAAAGTAAAAGTTACTTAAGCCCTGACCCTGAGCGTATTGATCTTGGGCCAGTACCGATCCCCAAAACTTTTACCTTCGGTGTAAATGCGTCGTTTTAATGCATCAAAATTTTCTAAACATGAAAAAGAACATATTATCTACTATATTTATTTCGGGGGTTTTGGCTTTTAGTTCGTGCGAAAATGCCCTCGACTATACTCCAACGGGTGTGCTATCGTCTTCGGATCTTACCTCTCCTACGGCAATTGACGGTCTGGTGACGGCGGCTTATGCTGCTATCGGCAATGGCGATATGATAGGCCCTATCTACAGCATGTGGGCGTATGGGAGTGTACGCTCCGACGATAGCTACAAAGGCGGAGGGGGTACTGGAGACGTAGGGGAAGTAGATGCCCTTGAGCATTATAATTTGGTAACTCCTACCATGGGCTCTTTTGTGACACGTACTTGGCAAAATCTCTTTAAGTCTATTTCTCGTTGTAATGTAGCTTTGCGCGCGGTCAATACGCTCAATGAAACTACTTTTCCTAATAAAAAAATACGCTTGGCCGAGTTAAGATTTTTGAGAGCACATAGCTATTTTACTATGAAATTGCTTTACAAAAATATTCCCATTTTTGATGAAACTGCCACAGAAGCAGATATTTTGAAAACCTCAAACAATCTCTCCAATGAGGAATCGTGGAATAAAATTGCCGCCGATTTTCAGTTTGCCATTGACAATCTGCCCACGAGCCAAACCGAAATCGGAAGAGCTAATAAATGGGCAGCGCAGGCGTATTTGGCAAAAGTAAGGCTATACCAAGCTTATGAGCAAGACAATCAGCACAAAGTAATCAATATCAACAAAGGAAGATTGCAAGAAGTAATAACCCTTACCCAAGCCGTGATTGCATCGGGCAAGTATAGTTTGAGCAAAGATATTGCGGATAACTTTCTGCCCGAAACCGAAAATGGCCCCGAATCGATTTTTGCCATTCAGTTTACTATCAATGACGGTACTACTGCTGGGCGAATGAGCTACGAAGATGGCCTCAATTACCCTCACGGTGCCCCTCAATATGGATGTTGTGGGTTTCATGCAGGGAGTCAAAATCTCGTCAATGCCCATACTACCAATGAAAATGGCTTGCCCAATTTTGATACATTTAATGACAAACCTGCTGATCTGACTACCCAAACCGTAGATGCACGCCTTGACCATACCGTCGGGATTGATGGGCATGTTTATAAATACGACAACACAAGATTGTTTAGTAATAGCTGGGTACGCGACCCCGGAGTCTACGGGAATTTCCATACGATGCGCTTTCAGCAATTGGCTACGAGTGGGTCGTATTTCAAGCTTGGGCCTTTTATGGGAACCGCCAAAAACTACGATATACTTCGTTATGATGATGTTTTGTTGATGCAAGCGGAAGCTTATATTCAGCTTGGGCAGCCTGCCAATGCTCTTCCGCTTATCAATCAAATTCGAGAAAGGGCTGCCGCGAGTACAGGGCGTCTCAAAAAACTCGACGGCACTTTTGCTTCCAAGTACAATGTAAAGCCTTATCCGGCTACGGGTTGGACGCAAGAATTTGCATTCAAAGCGCTTCAGTGGGAGCGGCGTTTGGAGTTTGCTACTGAAGGGTCGCGTTTCTTTGACTTAGTGCGCTGGGGAATTGCCGAGCAAACCCTCAATGCCTATATTGCCAAAGAAAAAATCAGTCGTACCTTTTTGGCTACAGCTAAGTTTACGGCAGGTCGTGATGAGTACTTGCCTATTCCTCAGGCCGAAATTACGTTTACCAATGGGTTATATAAACAAAATCCAGGTTATTAAGTCAAATTCATAACCAGCTAAAATGAATGGTCGCAGTTAAAATCGATAGCGGCCATTCTTATCTTTATCATATATTGAAGCCAATACATTATGAAAAAAACGTTAATCATAGGCGCATTTGTTCTTAAGTCAATACTTGGAATTGCTCAATCACAGCCTCACGAAGTATATCGTCCCGTTTATCACTATACGCCACCCAAAAACTGGGTAAATGACCCAAACGGCTTGGTGTATCTTGATGGCGAATACCATTTGTTTTATCAATACAATCCTTTTGGCAATAAATGGGGACATATGAGTTGGGGACATGCCGTGAGCCATGACCTCAAAAATTGGCAAACATTACCGCTCGCGTTGCCCGAATTTGATAATCCTGATGGTACCAAAACCATGATTTTTTCGGGTTGTGCCGTCGTTGATAGTCTCAATACCTCTGGTTTTTTTGAGAAAGGTTTTAAGAAAGGAATGGTGGCGATTTTTACGTCGCATATCGAAGGCAAAGCCCAGCACCAAAGCCTTGCTTACAGCGCCGACAAAGGCCGAACTTGGAAGTTTTATGACAAAAATCCCGTGCTAGACTTGGGAATGAAAGATTTTAGAGACCCCAATGTGATTTGGTATCCCGACAAAAAAGCGTGGATTATGACCGTTGTGAAGCCGCTTGAGCATACCGCACAGTTTTATGAATCTAAAGATTTGAAAAAATGGGCATTGCTGAGTGAGTTTGGCAAACAAGGAGATATGACCAAAATATGGGAGTGTCCATCGCTTACCAAAGTACCAGTAGAAGGTAGCAAAGAATCAAAATGGGTTTTGATGATTTCGAGCGGGCATCGACAAAAAAACTATTTAGCGATGCAGTATTTTGTAGGAGATTTTGATGGGAAAACGTTTACTCCCCAAAAACAAAAAGACATTCTGTATGTAGATGAAGGCAAGGATTTTTATGCGGCGATTCCATTTTATAACCTGCCTAAGTCGCACAAGCCCATGATGATTGGGTGGGTGAATGATTGGGAATATGCAGGCGATATTCCGACAGGTGATGTCTGGCGTGGGGCATTTTCGGTGGCGCGTGAGATGTCTCTCAAAAAAACATCTGAGGGATTTCGGCTGATTCAACAGCCCGTAAAACAACTAAAAAATAATCAAAAAGAGGTTTTTAGCATCCAAAATAAAACCATAACCGATTCTTACATTTTACCATTTAAAGGCGAAGTGTTTGACTTGACGGTAGAGCTTCAAGTTGTGCAAGCAAAAATCTTGGCTTTGAATGTATTAGAAAGTGGAAGCGAAGCTACCACGCTGCGTTATGATGTGGCTACTCAAGAGCTATCATTGGATCGTACGCGGTCTGGGCAAGTCGATTTTCATCCCCGATTTTCGAGTATTGAGCGCATCAAAGTACCCTTAAAAGATGGTAAGCTTAAATTGAGAATATTAGTCGATAAATCCATCCTTGAAGTCTTTGTACAAGATGGCGAACAAGTCCTTACAGAGTGGGTATTTCCGACCAAGCATGAGGGCGGCATCAGGTTTACTACGCAAGGAGGGATGGCTCAAATTAAGCACTTGGTGATAGGTGGGTTTTAGGGCACTTATACAAGCTTAGACTTCTCCGAAGTCCTTTGGTGTAAGGGAAAACTCATGCTACAAAGATTAAGCTTCTCCGAAGCTATTCTTTCAAGGTAGCATTCTTATACTGCCTTGGAGAAACACAAGGCTTATAGCTAATAAGGCCGCAAAAAACAATTGACTTTGAGCAAGACTCAATATCTTCCATGAGGGTTTTGCAAACGTGTCAAGTTTAAATATAAATTGCGGAAATCTTTCCTATAACCTATGATACCTAAAAAATACGCCCTCGTCGCGGTGGGAGAACTGCTCGCTGACTTGATTGGAACAGAATTTACGCAAAATCTGTCGGATACCGAAACTTTCAGGAGATTTCAGGGTGGAAGCCCCGCAAACTTGGCTGCTAATATGGCTCGCCTAGGCAATTCTACAGCTCTGGTAGCCTGTGTAGGCAACGATAATTTGGGTGCTTACTTAACCCAAAAAGTGGCCGAAACAGGCGTGGATACTGCCTATATTGCCACCGATGGCGTGGCTCCTACGAGTATAGTGCTGGTATCGCGTACGAAAGGAACGCCCGATTTTATTGCCTATCGTACTGCCGACCGTATGATTCATCCTGTTCACATTACTGATGAGTTGCTGACAAATGCTTCTTTCTTTCATACGACTTGTTTTGCGTTGAGTCAGGCACCTGCGCAAGATACCATAGTGGAGGCAGCACAAAGGGCCCAAGCCGCCGGATGTATTGTGAGCTTAGATGCAAACTATGCTCCTCAAATATGGCCCGACCGCTCCCAAGCGCAAAAAGTGATTGCCGATTATTGTAAAAATGGGGCTTTTGTCAAATTGAGTGAAGATGATGCGGAGCGTATTTTTGGTGAACCACGTTCCAATTCCGAGATTATCAGTGCTTTTCATGGAATGGGTGCCCAGTTGGTCTGCCTGACTTTGGGAGGAAAAGGAAGCATTGTTTCTTCTAATTTTGGAAAAGAATACGTCGAAATCGCCGGCCGCCCTATCGAAGTCAGAGATGCTACGGGGGCAGGAGATTCATATTGGGCGGGATTCTTGACGGCTTGGCTTGATGGCAAATCGCCCGCCGAATGTGCCCAAGCAGGAGCCAATATTGCGGCACTCAAAATAAGCACGGTAGGGCCACTTCCTCCTAAGGTCGAAAGAGCTATTTTATATCAGTAGGAGACTTATTGCTTGAGAGTTTCGTCGCCGGGCTGGTATTTGACATAGTAAAGTACCATCTCCATCATCTCTGATGTAGAGCTCCATCCGTACGATATATCGCGGGTAGGTTTGAAGGGATTGAGAGGATTGGCTTCCGTATTATCATATTCGGCTTCGGCGATGATGACCGACCCTTTCGGAATAGGAAGTAAAGTAGAAAACTGATAGGTCATTTGCCAATTAAAATCCCAATTATCAATTTTTATCAAAGGCACCAAATCTCCATCAGGGGTAATGGCAAATGCCTTAAATGACTTGCCCAGCCAATGCATATGAGGCAGTACCGAAATCGCCGAAATATCTTCTTGAATCGGGCCTTTGCTCATGTAAAATTTGGGTTGGGCATTGGCCTGAATATAAAAAGGAGGATTGGTAATGTCTTCTTCATAAAAAATCATAGACTGAATCTCGCGTTTGACGGGCGCTTTGGCAAAATAAAGATTGACCGTCGATTGGTCGGTTTGTATTTTTGAAGAAGGAGAATAGTGAATATTGAGCACTAAGTTGGCGCGAGCTGGTATCTTTTTGGCAACTCCCGTCGGAAACTGTATGCGGTCATTGCCAGGCACCCATCCATATAAAAATTGGTCAGCCATCGGTATTTTCTGAAATTCTACCAGCCGAGGGTCAGAAGCTTCCATTCCTTCTAAGCCGCTCATACGCCCGCTTGTATCTATCATCACTCTACTATGATGAACTACTTTGCGATTGCCCGGTACAAACTCAATCGCCTCTACCATAACGTCTTTAGTGAGATGAGTCGGAATGTGAAAATACCTAAACTCTTCGATGCCTGTATTAGGAATCGTAAAAGCATTGGCCATTTTTAGGGTTAAGTCTGGCGTTCGGGAAGAGAGAGAAAGAGGGGTGTTTGGTAATGAAGGAGAAGCGTTTTTTTTCTTTTTCCCTTCCACACTTCCCTTATTTACCCATTGTTGGATAAGGCCAATCTGGATAGAATCCAATCCCCGTTGATTAGCGTAATGTTGAAAAGCTTTATCGGCAGGAAAAGGAGGCATGTATTTGATTTGAGTCACTTTGGCTACAAACTCAGAGCGTTTGGCTACGTCTTCGTAGGAAAGTAAACTAAAAGGGCCAATACCCCCCGGACGATGGCACATCACGCAGTTTTTGGCTATAATAGGCTGTATATGTTCGGTATAGGTGATTTTTTGTTGGGTAAACCCCAAAAACGCTATGCCAAATGTCAACCAAAATACAATGAAGAATTTCATGCCCAAAGGAGATTTAATAAAACAAAACTACAGATTCTATCTTTAACAAAACAGGGCGAGCTTTCGCCCACCCTGTTTTGTTAAAGATAGAATACGATTTAGTTGACACGTAAGGCCATAGAGCAGTTGGCACCTTGTACTTCGGTACATACCGAAGGGCTCCAGCTACGATACACAAGACCTTTGTCGCTGGTCAATCTCCAAGTAAATGTAAACAAGTCTCCCGCCAATGCTTTTCCGTTGGTAGCTGTACGTCCTGCCAAGAAAGGAGCAGTAGCTGTACGTTTAGAAGCAGCACCAAAAACTTGGGTATCCGTTTTTCCGTCATATTTGAAAGTAGCGGCCTTATACAAATCGTAGATTTGAGTATAAGGAATACTAAACTTCACATCAGTACGAAGGGCAGGCCCATTGAGCGTAGTCAACAATTTGAGGCCGTGGTTGGCGGTAGTTGTCGAACCGTCGGCTGCTAAATATGCTTCGGTAAAAGTGACATAAATATCAATTTTAGTGATATTTACTGTTTTGTCAATAGAATTCCAGCGGATTTGGGCATCTACTGGTGCTGTAGCCCACGCCGTCATAGTACGTGACAAAGCATCGGCTCCTCTATTGAGGGTAGCACTTGCCGCAAATGGCGTTTTCTGAGGTTGTCCATTTACAATAAACGTTCCAAAAGCGTTAGCATTTCCTTCTGGAGTGAGGTTGGGATCTAATTCGGGCTTCTCGCAGGCAAACATTACCACGAGAGCTGTTGATAAAAAAGAAGCTAGTATCTTCGTCGTTTTCATATTTCTCTCAGGTTTTAAATTATTGGAACTTAAACTTCAACACATCCCAGAAAACAGCAGCTTCTGGTGTATCAAACGCCACTGGGCTTTTAGGTGCGCTTTTGTTGAGGTCGGTTTCTTGCTGAGGTTGAGGCAAACGCAATGGGAACTGACGGAAACGAGCGATAGGCTTTTGGATATCGTTAGGATAGCCTGTGCGACGGAATGCTGTATACATCTCATGACCATTCCCGAAGTTGCTAAACCATGCTTGTTTCAAAGCGATGTTTAGCTTTTGGGCGTCGTTTGGCGCATCATCATAGCGTTTCAAGTAGAGGTTGACATATTTGTCAATGGCAGCAGTAGTGGGCGCAATTGCCGCTGCGTCTGCTGCGGAGCCTACTGATACTACTTTAGCTATTTGCTCACGCATGGCAGATTCAAAAAGCTTACGTGCATCGCCAGTAGAGATCCCTGACAAAATAGCTTCAATCTGGTAGTATTTGGTCATCCAGCTTGTGATAAGAGGTGTGATACCATCCCCTGCCCGTGAAGCAGCGGTGTTACCAGTAGTAGCAGCGGTAAGTGTACCAGCGGCATTGTATGTCAAAGCATCATAAGCACCAGCCGCAGGATAAGCACCAGGAGACGTACGGAAGTTTACATCTTGCGGAACCCCCGAGATGTCGCCACGGTCGCGGCCAAAGATACCCGCCAAAAACAAACGGTCATTGTTTGTGAAAGGCTTGCCTTTGTCGGTATAAAGCGCTTTGATGATATCTTGGTTCAACACAAAATAAGCATACGTACATCCTGAAGCTTGTGAACATGGAATGGTATTGGCTTGTCCTTGGTCATTTGGATTCAAGATAGCAGTAGTCTGACGCTTGAAGTAAAATGGAAAACGTGGGTCATCATCCAACAACATTTCGTACATATACTGGTGTAAGAAGTAAGTGAATGAACTTGGATTGGACACGTATCCACCTTGGAACCAAGGGTGACGACCTTCTGGGTTGGCTAGGCGGTTGTAGCGGAATTGGAAATCTTGTGCGGCAGTTTGGATGTAATTACCACTTGTCAAGATAGCGTTGATTGCGGCGGCATTGTTGCGTACCAAACGAGTATTAATCAACAATCTCAATTTGACAGTATTAGCTAGACGAGTCCAAGAAGCAATATTTCCACCATAGTACAAGTCACCACTTACAGTAGCTTGGCCTGTTTTGGCGAAGTTGGCAATTGCTGCGTCACAGAGTTTGATGAGGTCTTCATAAATATCCTTTCCAGCATCAAATTTAGGGTTAATGTTAGCAGCTTCGTAGTTTCCAGCAAATGCTTCTGAGTAAGGAGCATCCCCAAACAAATCGACAAACAGACCGAAGTGATAAGCCTTCATTACTTGAGCTATTCCAAGATAATATTGAGCAGAGGTATTAGCTTCGGCAGCTTTGATGATTTCTTCTAGGTCTTTGGCTCCATTGGAATAAAAATCATTCCAGCCTCCATTGTAGGAGTTGTTGCTCAAATTATAAGAATCAGAACTTGACATAACACCCATAAAACCGTGGGCGTCGTTGTTAAAGTTGTTGAAAAATCCTAGAGTACTAAGCTGTGAAGAAGTCAACAACAAGGCAAAGTCAGCTTTGGAGGGGTTGTTAGGGTCTGTATTGATGTTAAGATCAAACATGTTACAGCTACCTACTACCATCATTACCCCTAAGGCCAAGGCGGTACGTTGGATATATTTTAAAATTCTTTTCATGTGCATTCTCATTGGTTAGATTAAAACGTGAGATTCAAGTTTACCCCAAAACGACGTGTTGAAGGTTGAGCACCTAAGTCAAACCCTTGGATATTTGAATCAGGGAATGAGCCAAGTACTTCAGGGTCAAACCCTAAACCTTTGAGCAAGTTGGGTGAACGGAACCAGAGGTTACGACCTGATGCAGATACGCGGGCGCTTCCAAATGGAGTCTTGGTCAACCATTTTTTAGGAATAGTATATCCCAATGAAATCTCGCGAACACGAATAGTGGTAATGTCATAGACGTTTACTTCATCTTGACCATACGCTCCAAATCCGCGAGAGAAGTGCCAGTCAAAAGCCGTAATACCCGTAGTGTTGACCAACGGCTTGCCGTCATCTCCCAATACAGGTGTACCATAAGTTTGGCCAGTGGCAGGATCAGTAGTAAACTTGGTATTGTCACCATATACGCCAGGTACTACGCGCAGAGCCTCACGATCTTCTTGGAATTTGAGCATCCCACGCAACAATAAAGAAGCAGCAGTAGATGACCACATCTGACCTCCATCGCGGTAATCAAGTAAAACACCCAAGTTGATACCTTTCCATGAGAATGTATTGGTCCAACCTAATGTAAAATTAGGGTTAGGATCTCCGATGATTTGTGACGTAGGCAAAGCATAAGGCAAGCCGTCTAGTTCGTTGATTAGCAAGTTGCCGTCTTTGTCACGCGCATTTTGCGTTCCGAAAATCTGACCATAAGGAAAGCCTGTTTTGTGAATAGTACCTAAGGCAGAGGTACCAGTTCCACCTAGGAAGATAGAGCCTTGAGGACCAGCATCTTTTACGAGAGAACGAATACGAGTAAAGGCAAAGCTGCTCGACCACTCAAAACCATTAGCAAGACGTACAGGAACTAAATTTAAGGAGATTTCCCACCCTTTGTTGTTAATCCAGCCTGCGTTTACGATTTGCTCTGTAAAACCAGAAGAAGCGGCTACACGTTGAGCAATAATTTGGTCTTTGGCGTCGGAGTTGAACCAAGTAATGTCGGCAGAGATACGGTTTTTCAAGAAACTTAATTCCAATCCGACCTCTAGCTCACTTTTAAACTCTGGACGAAGAGTGGCATTGTTGGCACGGTCGCTCAAACTAGCACGGTAGAACGTCTGTCCTGCAAAGTTACGATACGCTACGCCAAGTGGATATACCGTTTGGAGGCGGTAAGGATCGGTGTCGCTACCTACTTTGCCATATCCTATGCGTAGTTTACCATTATCAACAAACGAAGGCATTTGGAAAGCATCCGTAAAATTGAAAGACAAAGTAGCCGCAGGGTAGAAATAGCTACGATTGTCGGCAGGCAGGGTAGAAGACCAGTCGTTACGGCCAGTCAACCCTAAGAACACCATGTTTTTGTAACCTATCAACACATCGGCATATACACCATACAGACGACGTAGAGACGTAAAGTCTTCAGTTACGATTTGAGAAGCCGTTGCACTTGCTTTGTCGAGGCCACGAGAAATAATATCAACTGCCGAAATCGTTTGACTACGGTTAAAGCGTTGATTAAGGTTACCACCTGCTAAAGCACGGAAAGAAATATTTTCACCAAACTCACGGTTGAAGCTCATGATAAGGTTGTAGTCTTGCTCCATAAAGCCTACATCTTGGTTACGAATAAAACCAAGTGGCTGAGCAGTACCTCCTTTGGCAGTACTACGGATACGGCGGTCACTATAAGTATTGATACCCCCTTTGAGCAAAATATTGAACCAAGGCGTAACATCATAGGATAACGCTAAATTACCGAAAGCGCGGTTTACTTCACTCGTCCCTTTGTTGTATTTGATACTCCAAAGTGGGTTGTCAAGACCCGAACGGTAAAATAAGTTGGCACCGTTCCGGGGATCTTCAAAAGGATACCCATTCAAATTGTAGTTACGTGGCAAATAATACAAACGTCCGAAGATAGAACCTTCGTTGCTGAATCCGCCATAATCAGTATAATACCCAGCTCCAAGGGGAGGGTTAGCAGTTGTAGTATTTACGTAGTTAACGTTTCCAGAGACAGTGAGACCGTTGGCAAGAGTGGCGTTTCCACCGAAGCTCAAGTTGGTACGGCTTGATTTTTGGCTAGGTACAATACCGTCATTGGTCATACGAGAAATAGTAGCATTGAGGGAAGTCTTGTCGCCAGTCGAGCTGATATTAATACCATTCTCCCATAACTGACCCGTTTGGAAAAATCCACCTACTATATCATGCGCCATTACAGGTTGGGCAATACCGTTGCCATATTGGTCACATAGCTCAGGATACATCGCACACAAGTTTTGGTTGAGGTTGAGCTGATGTTCAGCAAAACCATCTGGGTAGGGTTTGCCAGCATCAGGGCCAAAGCGATAGGTGCTGTAAGTTTTGGTATAACGAGGCTGCCCATCATAATACTGTTGGTTGATTTTGTCAACGTAGTCAGGCATTGGAGGTCCCCAGTTTCCAATAAAAGTACCACTATAGTTCTGATTAGAACCTTGGGTATAAGCATTTTGATATTCGGGTAAAGAGGAGATTTTTTCAGTATTGTAAGACATGTTATAGCTTACTTCTAGGCCTTTACGAGCCTTTTTACTACCGGCTTTGGTAGTAATCAAAATGACCCCATTGACCGCCCGCGAGCCGTACAAGGCTGCTGCTGCTGCACCTTTCAACACGGTCATAGACTCAATGTTGTTGGGATCGATGTCATAAGCACGGTTTGACGCGCCAGTATTATTTGCAAAACTACCTGCTCCACCAGCACTTACAGAGTTATCAAAAGGAATACCATCTACTACAAAAAGAGGCTGAGTGCTACCAGTCAACGAGTTGAAACCACGAATGTTGATTTTAGTGGCTTGACCAGGGGCGCCACCACCTCCCACGATTGTTACCCCAGGAACTTTGGCAGAGAGAGCTCTAAGTGGGTCAGGCTCAGAGCGTTGTTGGAGTGATTCGCCTCCGACGTTGGTGACGGCATAGCCCAAGCCTTTTTTCTCACGTTGAATCCCGATAGCTGTTACGACTACCTCGGTGAGTTGTTTGGTGTCTGAAGCTAATTTTACATCAATCGCCGAGCGATTTCCTACCCCGATTTCTTGGGTAAGCGTACCTACAAAGCTGAAGACAAGAGTAGAGCTATTGGTAGCCATAATTGAGTACTTACCGTCAGCGTCTGTATTGGTACCTTTGGTTGTACCTTTTACAACTACCGACACGCCTGGCAGCGGCGTTCCGTCCTCTGCCGAGGTGATCTTTCCAGTAACCTGACGCTCTTGGGCTTGTAAAGAAATCCATGAAACGCAGGCTAAAAGAAAGCTCAGAAATAGAGATTTCCTCATAAAGGTGATTTAGTTTGTTTAGATTAAGTTATTATTAAAAACCGCGTAAGCGCACACCGAACAAACAACGCTAGTTGTTTGGAAATAAAAGCAATAGAATACCTTCATCGAATTCCTTCAGCAAAGAGGAAGATCGATGTAATAATCAAAAAAAATCTAAGTAAAATGTTATTATTCCGATGTAGTAGGAATAACTAAGAAGAGTAAAGAAGATAAAGTGTATAATTTGGATTCATAAAAAGATTTAGTTAGGTTAAGAAAATGTTTGTTCTCGTAAAGTAAAATAAACTATATCATATTTCCAATAACCAGTAAATTTGATAAAAGTCTATTTTTTCAAAAAAAATAGACTGTAAATAAGTAAGATGCCGAAGAAAATATGGTTAAAAACGGCTTTTTTAAGCAAATTTCTTGGGTATTGTATTTTTTTTGGGCTATTAAATCACTGTAAAATCATAAAAATACTGGAATATTAATATTTGTAAATTTCTTTAAAAAGTACAATAAATTCAGACTTAAAGAGTATTTTTATTTTACTTTTTTGGAGTAGAAGACCCTTGATTGGTCTAAAGAAAAAGGGAGTTTGTCTCTTTTAGCAATAATTTTAGAACGAGCTTTCTAAGAAAGGAGGAGTTTTTCTAGGTACATGAGCTGCTCAGGCGATTTTAATACTTCTCTATATCCAATAGTGAATATCTCTCTGGCCTTTCTGACATCAAAAATATCGAATCTTCCTACCTCTTTGGGCTCAATGACTAAGTGGCATTGCCGGAGACGCTCTTGGGTTTTGTTTCTAGCAGCTAGCATTAGGCTACGTTCTACCACATTGCGAGTTGAAGTGAGCGGCTTGTCTTGTGAAGAGGGGTTGCAATTGGCTCCTATGATGATATCTACTTTTTTATCAAGGAGAGGCTCTATGGGTAAGTTATTTAAGACAGCCCCATCTACAAATAGCTGTGTTTTGTAACGAATAGGCTCAAAAATGCCCGGTAAACAGCTAGAGGCCATCAGAGGATAGATAAGTTCGCCTGAATCAAAATACACAATCTCACCCGCCTCAATATCAGTGGCTGCCACAAATAGCGGGATTTGAAGTTTTTCAAAACTATTGTGAGGCAACAATTCTCTGTAGAGTTCTTCGGCTTTGTGCATTCGCAAAAGCCCTGGCCCATTGAAGGAAGGACGGATATATTTTAGAAAATTAGTTTTTAGTAGAATCCCCAATACGTCGTCGGGAGTGTATCCGTGAGCAATCAACGCGCCCGCAATTGCGCCTGCACTCGTACCTGCAATATAATCAGGACGTATGCCTTTTTCCTGTAATGCTTTGATGACCCCTAAATGCATGATGCCACGGGCTCCGCCGCCCGAAAGTACTAATCCAATTTTCATGGTTTGTTGACTGTTAGTTTTGTCCAAATCTTAATAATAGTATCACGTAGAGCTGTTTCTACAGAATAAAAGTAGGTGAAAATTCTCCTGCCTCATTCATGGATGGCTAAACAGAATTGTATAGTAGTAGGTTTCCTATTATAATACAACATGAATTTAATAAATGTTTCCAATATGATTTTTCTAACTTTGCGGCCTTAATCCATTTATGCTATGTCTATAGATTTTTCTCAGATTCCGTCTCCTTGTTTTGTGCTAGAGGAGAAACTACTTCGTCAAAACCTTACGCTGATTCGGAAAGTGATGGATGAAGCCGGATGTCATATTATTTTGGCATTGAAGGGATTTTCGATGTTTAGTGTGTTTCCGATTGTTAAAGAGTATTTGCCGGGAGCCACCGCTAGTTCGCTCAATGAGATTAAACTTATCAACGATTATCTAGGATACCAATCTCATACCTACATACCTGCCTATCAAGAAGCGGAGTTTGAGGAGGTATTGCAACGCAGTAGCCACGTTACATTCAATTCTTTAGCCCAATGGGAGCGCTTTAAAGGGTATGTTAAACATCATAACCAAACACATCCTCAGAAACAGGTGTCTTGTGGGATTAGAGTAAATCCGCAGTATTCGGAAGTAGAAACAGATATGTATAACCCTTGCGTGCCAGGGTCGCGCTTGGGTGTGACACGGGATCATTTTGGCGCAACGCTTCCCGACGGAATAGAAGGTATTCATTTTCATACTTTATGTGAAAATGGCTCAGATGTATTGGAACGTACCCTAGATGCTTTAGAGAGTCGTTTTGGAGATTTGCTTTACCAAGCCAAATGGCTCAACATGGGAGGAGGGCATTTGATGACTAGAGAAGGATATGATATTCCGAAGTTGATAATGCTCATCAAAAAAATCAAACAAAAGTATGGACTTGAAGTGATTTTGGAGCCTGGTTCGGCGATTGCATGGCGGACAGGCTATCTGACTTCTAGTGTGTTGGATATTGTTGATAGCCAAGGCATACAAGTGGCTATTTTAGATACTTCTTTTGCTGCGCATATGCCTGATACCCTCGAAATGCCCTATAAGCCTCGCATTGTGGGGGCTTATCATGAGCCTCAAGCGGGCAAGCCTACCTATCGCTTAGGTGGAATGACTTGCTTAGCAGGTGACTTCATGGGAGATTATTCTTTCGATGAGCCGTTGGAGATTGGAAGTAAATTGGTTTTTGAAGATATGATTCACTACACTATGGTCAAAACGACCACTTTTAATGGTGTCAATCTGCCTTCGATTGGGATATGGCAAGCCGACAACTCATTTAAATTGGTAAGAACTTATGGCTATGAAAGTTTTAAGGACAGGCTGAGCTAATCCATACCGTAAGGCTTGAGGGAAAGTACAAGGGAGTGAGTGTCAAGTAAAGACATTGGAAAAGGAAAGTAAAGAGAACGTATATTGTTACAATTAAGGTACAATGGCTTTCTTTATTGAGTATTTTGACAGTAATTCTACATAAAAAATGTCTTTATTGGTTAAAATATATAAAATTAATCGAGTAAATTTGCTTTTGACCAAACCTATAGTATCCCTCAACTTACATGAATAACTTTCCTAACTTAATTTAAAGAAAAAATGATTTCTAAAAAAGCCAAATACGCCCTTAAAGCCTTAAAGGTTTTGACCGAAGAACACGGAAAAGGACCTGTTTTGATTTCTCATATTGCAGAAAGGGAAAATATTCCCAAGAAATTTTTGGAAGCAATTTTACTAGAATTACGGAATCATGGGATATTGTCAAGCCAAAAAGGCAAAGGTGGTGGATACCTTTTACGAGTAGAGCCTTCACGAGTTAACTTTGCACAAGTGATTAGGGTGATTGATGGACCTATCGCTCCCACGCCCTGTGTATCCCTTCACTTTTATGTAAAGTGTGATGATTGTATCGACGAAGCAACTTGCGCTCTCCGCCCCATCATGGAGCAAGTAAGAGACGCAAATTTAGGTGTCTATGAAGGAACAACGCTCGCTATTTTTGTGAAATAGTCTTCATTTTTTCCTTCAAAAACGACGCTGTATAATTATCAGAAAGGAGGGTCATTTCTTCGGGAGTACCTGTAAAAGTAATGTATCCTCCTTTGTCGCCCCCTTCTGGCCCTAAATCAATAATCCAATCGGCCGATTTTATCACTTCCACGTTGTGTTCAATCACCATCACCGTATCCCCTTGATTGACAAGGGCGTTGAAAGCTTTTAATAGCTTTTGAATGTCATGAAAATGCAGGCCAGTGGTGGGTTCGTCAAAGATAAATAATGACCTTCCTTGATTAGGATTTGATTTACTCAAAAAGAAAGCAAGCTTTACCCTTTGGGCTTCTCCTCCCGAAAGAGTATTTGAAGACTGTCCAAGTTTGATATACCCCAGTCCTACTTCTTGCAAGGGCATAAGGCGGTCGGCTAGCTTGGGCTCTGTATCCTGAAAAAACTCAATAGCTTCGCTGATAGTCATATCAAGTATTTCGGCAATATCTACCGACTTCCCATCCGTTTTCTGGTACCGTACATCTAGCACTTCTTGTTTGAAGCGTTTGCCTCCGCAAGCCTCACATTTAAGATAAATGTCGGCCATAAACTGCATCTCTATCTTTACTTGGCCTTCTCCTTGACAGGTTTCGCAGCGGCCCCCTTCTACATTAAACGAAAAATGAGAAGGCTTATAACCCCTTGCTTTGGCAAGTGGTACTTCGCTCATCATTTGCCTGATATAATCATAGGCTTTGATATAAGTGACGGGATTGGAGCGCGACGACTTCCCGATAGGATTTTGATCGACCATCTCAAGGTTGTCGATGCGGTCTAGGCTACCGGTTAGATTGGTATATTTTCCAGCTTCTTCGTTATATTCTCCTTTTTGACGAGCTAAGGCTGGATACAAAATCTTACGAATAAGTGTTGATTTTCCAGAACCAGATACGCCTGTAACGACGGTCAGTGTTCCTAAAGGAAATTTTACATCTATATCCTTTAAATTGTTTTCGCGAGCTCCTGTCAATTCGAGCCAATGTGTAGCCTTACGGCGGAAGGTGGGCACAGGAATCTGGTCTTGAGCTCTCAAAAATCGTACGGTGTGAGATAGCGTATCTTCTTGGAGATTGTTGATATTGGCCCAGTTTCCTTGCCATACTACCTCTCCTCCGAGGTTGCCCGCATCAGGGCCAATGTCGATAATTTGGTCAGCGGCTCGCATTACTTCTTCTTCATGCTCGACCACTATGACCGTATTGCCCATATCTCTCAACGATTCAAGTACTCCCACAAGTTTACGGGTATCGCGGGGGTGAAGCCCAATACTAGGCTCATCCAAAATATACATAGAGCCTACCAAAGCACTTCCTAAAGAAGTTGCAAGTTTGATACGCTGAAATTCGCCACCTGAGAGTGTATTGGTAAGGCGGTTGAGGGTGAGGTAGCCTAAACCTACCCGTTCCATATATTCAAGACGATTTTCTATTTCGACCAATATCCTTTTGGATACACTGTATTGGTATTCTGAAAGTTGGAGATTTTTGAAAAAACTCAGCACTTCCGAAATCGGCATCAACACCAAGTCTGTAATAGAAGCCCCTCCTACTTTGACGTAGCTTGCGTCTTTACGCAGCCGTGAGCCTCGGCACTCAGGACAGGTAGTACGACCACGGTAGCGAGAAAGCATGACGCGGTATTGTACTTTATGAGTTTGTGATTCGAGATGTTCAAAGAAATGATTTAAACCTTCAAAATATTCATTACCAGTCCATAAAACGGTTTTTTGGGCGTCGGTCAAATCTTTATAAGCACGATGAATCGGGAAGTCGAATCGGATACCATGCCTTAAAAGTGGGGCAAGCCACTCACTCATTTTTTCGGTACGCCAAGGAGCGATGGCTCCCTCAAAAATAGAAAGGTTTTTGTCGGGAATCACCAAATCAGGGTCCAATCCTAGTACCTTCCCAAAACCTTCGCAGCGCTTACAAGCTCCGTATGGATTGTTGAAACTAAAAAGATTGACACTTGGCTCTTCAAATTTGATACCGTCGAGCTCAAATTGATCCGAAAATTCACGACGTTCACTACCAATCACTTCTACCAAACATATTCCTTCGCCTTCAAAAAATGCGGTTTGAACCGAATCCGAAAGCCTAAATTGAGTGTCCTCATCCTCTTTTTTTACGACAGTCCTGTCAATAAGAATACATAAATCGGCGGAGCCAGTGCTGATTTCTTCTTCCAGTAACTCTTCGATGAGCCGTATCTCTTCCTTAATTACTACTCTTGTGTATCCTTTTGAAAGTAGTATGTTTAATTCTTGCGAAAGGGTACGGTCATTTTTGATGAGGAGAGGTGCAAGCACCATGATACGCGTGCCTTCATCATGACTAAGGATAAAATTCACCACATCAGTGACGGTATCTTTACGAACAGCCAGCCCTGAAATGGGAGAATACGTAATGCCTGCTCGGGCAAAGAGCAATTTTAGATAGTCATAAATTTCGGTGGTAGTACCAACAGTAGAGCGTGGATTTCGGGTATTTACTTTTTGTTCGATTGCTACCGCAGGAGATACGCCCTTGATGTAGTCAACTTCGGGTTTTTCCATTCTTCCCAAAAACTGACGCGCATAACTACTGAGACTTTCAACATACATACGCTGCCCCTCAGCAAAGAGCGTGTCAAAAGCAAGGGATGATTTTCCGCTTCCCGACACCCCCGTAACTACCACCAGCTTGTTGCGAGGAATCACTAGGTCAATGTTTTTTAGATTGTTGACACGGGCACCTTTGATGATGATGTATTGCTTCGGACTGATGGCTTCGAAGTCTATTTGAGAAGAATGTTGCGATTGGTTAACTACGTTCATGTGGCTGGTTGCTAAACTTACAAAGTTAGGGAAAAGCCCTCCCAAATACTAACCCCAGTTTTTTCAAAATGGTTTGCTGATTGTGTGAGTTGACCAAAACAAAATGAAGCTCACGAGCCCTTACACGATTGATGAAGAAAGATTTAGCAACTACAAGATATTATAAGAAGTATAAAAATTAGGTTTCTTGCTTAGGTAAATATTCAATATCTAAAGATCATTTGTTTAGCATTATTAAAAAATATATTCTTAATAAAATCATGAATCCTTCTACTTCGCGTCGCGACTTTATGAAAACTACCGCAGCTACTTTGTTGGCACCTTCAATTATTACTTCTGTCAATGCTCAGACCAATGATGGGGACGGGGCTATTGTAGGACATGGGTCTCATCGCTATAAAATTCAGGCCAACTGGGGGAAATTAGATGCTAGTAAATTTCCAGTAAAAAACTGCCATGAAATGGTAATGGACAGCAAAGGGCGACTTATCATGGTAACGGACGAAACTAAAAACAATATTTTGGTCTATGACCGTTCGGGTAAATTGCTTGATAGCTGGGGGCATGAATACCCCGGTGGGCATGGACTTACGCTTTGGAATGCCAACGGCGAAGAGTTTTTGTTTATTTGTGACCCCAACTCCAACAAAGTAACCAAGACGGATATCAACGGTAAAGTAATTTTTACCATCGAACATCCCTCTAAAGTAGGTGCTTACAAACCCGAAGATAAGTTTTTGCCTACTGAGACGGCAATCGGACCCAACGGCGATATTTATGTAGCTGATGGCTATGGCTCACAATGGATTTTGCAATACAGTTCTAAAGGAGAATTTATCCGCAAATTTGGTGGCCCTGGTGATGGTGATGATCAATTTGCAACTGCCCACGGTATCACCGTAGATTATCGCAACAAATCAAACCCTACGCTTGTCATTACGTCGCGTGTTCATAATGCTTTCAAGCGGTTTACATTGGATGGCAAATACTTATCTACCATATTTCTACCTGGCGCTTTTGTATGTCGCCCTGTGATTCACGGCGATCATTTGTTTGCGGGAGTATGCTGGTCGCGTTTGCGTTATCTCAATCAGACCAATAACTCGGGCTTTGTCACTATTTTAGATAAAAACGATAAAGTAATCTCAAATCCAGGCGGAACAAAACCCGAATATCGTGACGGTAAACTTCAGCTCATGGTTCAGGATGCGGCTACGGTAGGGGGGACTTTTATGCATTGCCACGATGTGTGTGTCGACAACGACGAAAATATCTACATCTGCCAATGGAATGCCAAACAAACTTATCCTATTAAGCTAGCGCGGGTATAAAGTTGAATTGTAGGGGAGAGAGCATTAAGTCCTATTATGGGGAAAATGTTCTACATCAAAAGAGGTTAGCACGATTTTTTTGCATTAACTTTACATAGTTTATTGAGATTCAATAAGCCTGCGAGATTTGATTATAAATCATATTAAGTTAATACCAAGCAAACGCTATGAAATCCATCTTGACTGCCCTACTTTTGGTCTTTACTGTGGTAGGAATCAAAGCTCAATGTCGTCCAGCGACGGCTGCCGAAAACGAAGCCTACGAACGTGTTGTTAAAGAATTACAACGCCAGTTTACTTCCAAAACGCCTAGTGGAAATTGGAAAGTATTTGATGAAAAACATTCTATGGGAGCTTTGGAGGTAACCTCTGAATGGGGAGGGTTTGTACATTTGTGTACCGACCGCTATGATCTTATCATGGAAAAAGCAGAAGTGGCGGCAGCGCGTAAAGCCGAGCTAGATACCCTAAAGCCTCAAACCACTACTCAGCCGTCGTTGTATGTACATCGCGATACGATGTATCGAGAAAACCCCAATGCCCTGATTCAACGTGCATTAGATACGTATTCTGTAAGCGTGGAAATCAATTTAGGAAATTACCGTTTGCAGGATACCGAAAGTGCGCGTATTGTCGAAAACTCTCAGACGATTTCAGTGAGTGGCAGTCCCCTTGCGTTTGAAGTTCGTCTTAAGCCAGATTTGGAAGGTGCTCTAGGGCGTCAAGAGACAGTGGTATTGTTGGGGGGATGGAGAACAAAGCCCGTCAAAGTAGGACAAGACATACGCTATCAACCACAGTTTAGAAAAGGCGGAAAACTAGTGGAAAACATAGTAGTGACTATCACGGCTCCTGTTGAAATTGCAAGGGAGGTTGTTAAACAGATTGATTGGAAGGCAATCGATGCTACCTTGGTAAAATAAATGCTTTAGGCAGTAGGTGCTATATTGAACGTACTGCCTAAAGTAATGCCTCTTAAATTTTAAACACAGAATAGGTTAAATCCCGAGTAGACGAAATATCAAAAGTATACGAAGTATTCGTAACAGGATTTTTGACTCGTACTTTATAATTAAGATTACCTGACGGAAGTTTAAGCGAAAGGTGCGCAATCAAAAAAGTCTTCAATTTGTCGTTATAGGATGCCGAAATAACAGGGGCGGGTTGGTTGTTTTGAAATAAATTGTGCATCCACCATCCATTGTAGCGCTGTTGGAAAGGTGCGTTTGGGTATCCACCTTCTACCCACGTTTGTCCGCCATCTAAGCTTATATCTGTAAAAATCAGCTTATGGTCTTCAAAATGGTTTTTGTAAGGTGCAATTTTCTTTTGTGCCAAAATAATCCCTTCCCGTACCATAGGTGGCACTTTTCCTTCGGTATTGGCATCCCAGTGTACAACACCGAAATTCTGAAGATTCGAAAAAGCAATCATCGCATCATAAATACGCTGCTCAAAAAGATCAGAAGTAGATAGAGGGTAGCTCCCAAATAGGAAAGTGCGAGGAGTAGGCTCCCAGTTTGCAAAGCCTAATTTGGTAGGTTCTATATAACGGCTACAATATAGCGTATTCCATACTAGCATTAAATATTGTTCTTCATCGGCCCATACTTGTTCGGGGGCAGTAGTGGTAAGCTCTACCGAGTGAGAGCCAGCCGGAATAATAGCCTCCGTATGACCACGCCAATGCTGAAAACTCACTTTAAGCTCTTTGTGTGCTACTCGTAAAGAGCCATCTTGGGCGTGCAAAGATACACGTGCCCGACGGTTGCCATTGGAAGCCGTTCCCAAATCTGTTACATAGTAGCGTGTCGGAACACCCGCTGTTACATTGGTTTTGGGAGATTCCTTCAATCTAATAATATCTGTACTGTACCAGTAATTGTATTGCTCATTTTTTTGCACAATCGCCCATACATAGTAGTAAGGTATAAAATCGGTAGGCTCCATATAGTCTAGTTCTTCTTCTAAAACTCGATTATTGAAACGATTGCGAACCCTCCAAATGATACCTCCATTAGGGACATTCCACCAAGATGAAATATTGCCGTTATCATCAAACTGTGGTTTATTGCCTGGGTCAATCTGTCCAATGGGCCCTAGTCCATAAGCCCATATTTTAGATTTGCTATAAAGCCGGGTTTTGTAGTATAATTCGGTATAAATGTAGCTCCAACGTTCTTGTACATAATTGAAAAACTGACCATCATCCATATCTTTAAATTCGGGATTGCTACCACCGTTGATATTATGACGATATTTTCCCCCTTCCCACACTTGTCTTCCGCGAGCGATTCCATTCCAATCTCCGAAAAAAATAGATTCAATATCCCATCTGATAAATCCGATTCTCGAATCTGCAATGGCTCTGGCTCTTCGATCTATTTCGCGTTCAGTGAGAATGAAGGGATTTGTTTTGGCAGCCTCATCTACGTTATCAATAGTCACAGAATTAAAAGGGCCGTTGATGATAGTATAGGTTTTACCCTGCGCCGAAAAATCGCGACTAGGATCGGGAGCGTACATGGGATTTAGACCAAAAGATTCTCCGTCGATCGTAAAAGCTTCTCGAAAACTTGCTTCGTTGATGTCTACGTAGCGGTTAAATTTAGGTTTACCTTCAGAAGAAGCAACACAGGCTGCCATGAATCCAAAGTCTCGAAAATCAGAAACATTTTCCCACACTACTTCTTGGGCTGGAAATACTTTGATAAGGTGCCGGAAGGGTTCGTTAGAGGCTTTGTTGGACAAATCAAAAATACCTAGTTTTTTGGCGGGATTATACCCATGAGGATAGCCCCCTTCGTCGGGTTCGTACATAACTTGAGAGGGTATACCCTGTGCAAAACAGCTACTCCACAGTAATAACTTTGCAAATAATAATAGATAATAATTGGGCTTGAGCATTGTCTAGTATGTTTTTCAATAAATTATTGTCTATTTGAGTATTAAAATTTAGCACCTGTAAAAAGGCCATTGTTGGTCAACCACATGATATTGTCCAGGGCGTTGACTGCACCATCGAGATTCATATCTGCCGTAGAATAGCGCGAAAATTGTCCATTTTGCTGTTGCCATAGCACTATATCGCCCGCATTGACATCTCCTACCTGATTTTTTTGAATATCTCCTACGTACATCATATATCGGTTATCCAAATATTTTTGACCTATTCCGGGAGTACCCGCTGGGATGTACGATTGAGTAATTGTAAAATCATAAAAGAAGTGGTTGTTGATAAACAGGGTAGGGGTAGCTGATACGATACCCACGTGATTACGATGCTCAACAGCTACATAGTAATTTGTAAAGTTTTCGAGTTTGCTAGGACATCCCTTGATATTGCTTACCGAGCCATTGGTTTCGATAGTTGCTGCTGCTCTAAAAACGGTAGTTTTGGGGTCATCGCGGTTAGTGCGAAGAGACACCAGTACCCAATCAGTGACATTTGTGCCATAGGAGTCTACGCTTTCGTTGCCATTATAAAACCACGGAGCACCTGAGTAGGGTTGTTTGGCGGACGTAGGTTGTCCAAAGGGGCTTACGGGGGATTGCCCCGGTAAGAGACCTTGTTGATTTAGTTGGTTACTCATTACCCCAAAACCTTTTCGATAGGGCCCTTCGAGCATTACTACTACGCTACCCACATAATCTGGATAAGCAATAGTACGAATTGTAATGCGAGCACTACTTGCACAAGTAGACCCTAGCTGTGCCACAAGGAAGAAATCGGTTTTGGAAGAAGTGAGAGTGACACTCGTAGGGTTAGATACAATAGGCCCATCCCAACTCCCCTGTCGCCAGACATGATTGTTGAAACTATTGTAATTGCTTACAAATCCGGGTAAAGAAATTGCTCCGGGGCTACAAAGAGTTGTATCTGAAGCAATCATATTAAGAGGCAAACAAGCAGCAAGTTTCCAAAGCTCAGTACCTTGGGTACCATTATCGGCTGTAAAATAAAGTGTATCAGCAATAGACACGACATTTCCAATGGCACTACTGGCATTGCCCATTCTAATTTCAGGCAAAGGTGTGGTCAAATTTTCGGTGCCGCCCGACCTCCACCATTCGTGATTGGTAGTGCCATCAGTAGCAGTAAAATATAAAGCTCCTTTGATTTCACTGAGGAGTAAAGGTAAGCTAGACGAACTCTCATCGCCGGGACGAATGTTTTTGACCATAATCGTGCCTGCGCTTGTTCCGTCCGATTTCCATAGTTCTTGCCCCGTTATACCATTGGTAGCCGAAAAATAAACGGTGCTTCCTATGGCTTTCAGGTAGCGGGGTTCACTTCCTTTTGTACCAGATTGGATATCAGCCACTAATACGGTACCATTGGCTGTGCCATTCGATTTCCAAAGTTCGAGGCCTGTTTGTCCATCGTTGGCCGCAAAGTAGAGCGTTCCGTTAACATTGGTTAGAAATTGAGGCATACTATGGGCTGCGCCGCTGGCAATATCTTTTACCATGACTGTTCCACCCGCTGTACCGTCTGACTTCCAAAGTTCATATCCATTGGCACCATTATCGGCTTTGAAATATAGCGTGCCGTTGATATTAGTAAAATATTGTGGTATGCTACTTCCTGAGCCTGTTTGGATGTCTTTTAGCATGACTGTTCCACCCGCTGTACCGTCTGATTTCCAGAGCTCATAGCCGTTGGTGCCGTCGTTGGCAACAAAATAGAGCGTACCATTGAAGTTAAAAAGAGATTGAGGGTTGCTTCCTGTACTTCCGCTCAAGATATCCTTTACCATTACAGTGCCGGCAGCGGTGCCATCAGACTTCCAAAGTTCGCTACCGTGGGTATCGTTGGTGGCTACAAAATACAGGGTCCCGTTGACTTCTGTATAACTTTCAGGCATACTGCCGACAAAACCGCTTGCTATATCTTTCAGGAGGAGGGTTCCGCTGGGGGTTCCGTCAGATATCCAAATTTCGTGACCAGTGTTGAGATCGTCAGCTGTGAAATACAGAAAATTTCCTACACTGGTAAGTCCATGAGCAGTGCCTGGCAAATCTTTGATTTTTAGAGTGCCTGTGGCTTTGCCATTGGATTTCCACAATCCTAATGTGTTATCATTTTGTTTGGCCAAAAAATAAACAGCGCCTTTGTGGCTAACCAAAAATCTAGGGTCACTACTGAGGGTGTTAGAAGGAGAAGAAGGGTCGGGTTGGGTATTAATGTCTTTGATTAAGACGGGGGTTTGGGCGTGAAGTAGCCCGCCATAAATCCCTAAAAAATAAAAGATACCGATGAGTTTACAATAGAATAAAAAATAGGGCTCATGGAGCGGATAACAGCGTAAAAGTCTTAACATATGCATTGAGATGGGTATTCATTTGTGATAAGGGGAAAGCGCGAAGAAGCTGAATAAGAATCTTCTGCTTTTTGCCTTACCACAAATTGAATGCCAAAATGCTTTAGTTAAGCTTTTTCATAAAAGAGCCAGTCGAGGGCTTTGGGGAATTCTTTGCTCCATCTAGCCTCCGTGTGCTCTCCTTTGGGGTCGGTAGAAAGTTGAAAACGTAGACGTTCGGGCGACCATCCTTGTTTAAAAACGGCTTCTTTGAGGCGTTCTACGCTCGGAATCATGTATTGACCTTCTTTGCCACCTGCATACACATAAATTTTGGTATCTAGTGGATTAAAAAACTCAATGGAGTCAAAATATATTTTTTCGGACACCCATAGAGAGGGCGAGAAAATCATCAATCTCCCCAAAATTTCGGGGTACATCAATCCAGCATAAATACTAATCAGTCCTCCCATAGAGCTGCCTCCTATACCTGTATGCTGACGCTCGGGGAGAGTGCGGTAGTGTCGGTCGATATAAGGCTTAAGGGTTCTAACGATAAAATTAGCATATTTTTTACCTGCACCCTTACCAAACTTAGGATGGGTATAAGGGGCAAATTCATGCAAACGATCTCCCTCAGCGTGGTCTATAGCTACTATGATGATATCACCTTTGCTTTGTGCTGAGAGTATAGCCATTTTTTTGTCAATTTCCCAGTTGCCATAGGCCGAGCCTTCTCCAAACAAATTTTGACCATCTTGTAAATAAAGCACAGGGTACGATTTTTTTGAAGTATAATAATCGTAAGGAAGCAAAATACGAACCCGCCTGTTGCGGTTGAGCTGAGGAATCTCAAAACGCTCTGCTACCGTTTCAATAATAGGCACAAAAGAAGTATCGTATACGGCACCGTTTTTACGCCAATAAGGCACAAAATCCTTTTGTATGATTCCTTTTGTGATAATCTTACGGTTTTGGGGGGCTTCGCCAAAAGTATCCAACTCTACTTGATCCCAACCTCCTCGCGTGTATTTGTATTCGAGTGATTGGTCAAATTGGAAGTCAGGAGGAAATTGGAAGTGGTATTTTCCGGGTTCGATTTTTTGCATTTGGTACCGTGGTATGTCTGGAAACCATTCACAAAAATTGCCTGCTACAAATACTGGCCGCTCATCATCTAGGGCAGTCGTTAGTTCTAGCGCTAAAGACGCATAACGGTTACTCATTACTCTTGTCTCATAAGTTAGTGTCACATCAACACTTACAAAGTTACGAATGTTAAAAAAAAGAATTATTAATAATCCTAAAACAAATTGTATTTATGATACCTGTATTTGTTGTTTTTGGACTATAAAATCAAAGAGAGAATAATATGTGTGGAGGGTTATGGGTTGATTATCAGGGACTAATTGGCTAAAATGGCTTGAACCTAAATCTACTTTTTTATCAAAAATATAACCTAAGAAATTGTACCTTATAGTTCTACAGAAGCCTATTTATGAAGAAAGGCTACGATATTTTCGTAGCCTTTCTTCATAAATAAAATATGAACTGATTAGAATAGTAAGCTCAAGCCGCCATTTAAGCTAACCAATCCGATTGGATGAACTTCGCGGATATTTTCATCTACCTTTTCTTTGCCTACAGTAAGAGTACTGGTGAGATTATCAAAACTAGCTCGCGTGCTTACATAATCTGCGTTGATGGCAAGGGCGAAATTCCGACTGATTTTGTATCTAATGCTAGCCCCGCCACCTAAAGTAGTCGAGCCTCTGCGCATCTGTTGAGTTTTCACTGATAAAGGTACATCGTAGAAATTCCCTTTAAGCTCAGTAGTAGGGCGTTGAATCCATGAATACCCGCCCATGATGCGTGCATCAAACATGAAGAGACCCGCCGAAAAGGTCATAAAGGGACCCGCCATAAGGTGAGAGCAGTTCCAAGTGCCTCCTGAAGTGGACCAATTGCCACCCGCATGACTTTTTTCAATGTTTTCAACCAACTTTTGAGTACCGGCATTGTTGAGGCAGTTGGTAAAAGAACCTTGGATGCCTATTCTTCTGGTAAGTCGATAGCCGGCTGATACTTGCATAGAAGTACCCCGCAAGGCCACCACATCCGAGGGTGCGGTAGGGTCGCCCTTCATGAGCGACTTGACTGGCATACTCACCCCTCCCGATAAGTTTACGAACCCACGGTGGTCGATATGCGACAAAATGAAACTTTGCTGGGCAAAACTCATGCCCGTGGCAAGCAATCCGATGATAAGGCTATATACTTTTTTCATAACAACTTATGGGATTAAGGTTGATATTGTATACCCCTATCAATATTCGTGCCAAACTTTTAATTTATTGATTTTCAGGTTGGTGTGTCGCTGGTTATTGGGATGAACGATGATTTTACGATATTCGTGATTTGATAAAAAAATACAATGTTGTTAGAAAATATTATTGAGAAAATAGCCGCTTTGCAGTCGAAAGGAGAGAAATATTTTGATGAGGGATTGTTTCCTGCATTGCGAACCAACCGGCTTATTGGCTATCATCGCCCCGACACAACGGTGTTTTTTACGGCGGTGATTATATTTACTTTACAAAAACTCAAACCGAGTCTATCGCCTAAATCCCAAAAATTAGTAGAGGAGATAGTGCGTAAAGGCATTCAAAATTATCCTCAGTTTCAAAATAAAGATGGTTTAAAAACCTATAATTTCTGGAAAACTAAACCTTCGAAACATTTTCCGAATGGTTATTTATTTCGAAGATTTGAGCATTTTCGTATCCCTGATGATATAGACGATACGGCGTTGATTTATCTTACCTCCTCGCCTACTGAAGAGGAGCTTCGATGGCTTAAACAGAAATTGAGTTTACACGCCAATCTTTCAAAACAACAAATCAAAAATACCTATCCTGAATATCGCTCTTTGAAAGCGTATTCGACTTGGTTTGGCAAAAACATGTACATCGAATTTGATGCTTGTGTTTTGGCCAATATGTTGTACTGTATTTATGAGTATCAATTGCCTCTCAATCAACATGATAAAGATAGTTTGGCTTATATTCGTTCAGTCGTAGAAACGGACCGCTATTTAGTAGAGTCATTTCGATGTGCGCATCAATACCCCCGCTCAGTTCCGATTATTTATCATATTGCCCGTCTTATGGGGGCTTTTGAAATTGAGGAGCTGGAGCCTATTCGTACTAAGTTGATTGAAGATACTCAAGATTTGTTGTTAGGTAATCTCCCTATCATGGACGAAATCGTCTTGAAAATTTCGCTTATGAGATTAGGCATACAACCTGCTCCACTTAGTCGAATCCCTACTTCTAATGAAGATTTTAAGGGGTTTTATTTTTTCATTGCGGGGCTATTGACGGCCTACGAAAACCCGTTGCTGTATCGATTATCCATCTCACCCTTAGTGCAAATGCGGTGGGAATGTGAAGCTCACTGTTGGGCTTTAGTAGCCGAATATCTATCCTTACACAAGATATAGAACTAATAATTTTTAAAATAAAAACAGGAATTATAATATAGTTTAGCCTTTTACAATAAGTGGAGAGAAATTCGTTTTTCCCCACTTCGGTTATACGCTTCTATAAAACTCCTGACCATGTATTCATTTCGTTTATTTCTTTTTGTGGTCGCTTCCACTTTAGGTTGGTTTGCGTTTAGGCCTATCACAAATCCGCCGAAACAGACATCCTTACAACTTGTTCAGAACGAGAAAGAAGGGACTATTTCGGTATACCGACTGAATGAAAAACAGCCGATTTTGGTACAAAATGCCAAATCCGATTTTAGACCTTACCTGCATCCTATTGCTGCGCCCGATGGCAAGGGGGTATTGACTGAGTATAGTCCGGGGCATCACAAACATCAAACGGGAATTTATTGGGGATTTACAAGAGTGAACGGGCGTGATTATTTCCACCATCCAGAAGGAGACTATTGGCGGAGGGTATCAGCCAAAATCATCAAAGCCAAAGGGCCAGAAGTAAAGTGGGAAACGGTCTATGATTTGTTGGACGAAAAAGGCAATGCCGTTTTGACCGAAACCCAAACGTGGGTTGTGCGCGAGCAAGATGGCCGATATTTGTTAGATTTAGAATGGGCAGGAGAAGCCCAAACCGATGTCACCATTGGAAAATATGATTATGGAGGGCTTTTTGTAAGGATGCCTTGGAAACAGGGCATCAAAGGAGAAGTGGTCAATGCCGCTCGCCAAAAAGATGCAAAAGCCGAAGGACAGCGGGCGGGTTGGGTAGATGTGGGAATGCAAATCGAAGGCCGTACAGATTGGGCGCATATCGCTGTACTCGACCATCCTGAAAACAAAGGATTTCCGCAGCACTGGCGAGTCGATGGTCAGCTAGGTATTGGCCCTGCTCGCGCTCGTTTGGGCGACTGGCAAATCAAAAAAGGAAAGGTAGAGGTCATCAAGCATCAATTGGTGATTTACACTGGTGAGCTCAATGATGTGACCATGAACAAAACTTGGAGCGACTATAGCGGCCAAGAAATGATGTATTCGTTGTGGGGAATTGCCCAGCAAGAAGGGCGCGATGCTAAATTTTTGACGCCCGAAGAAGCCGTCGCAAACATGACTTTGAAAGAAGGTTTTAAAGTAAATACCTGGGCTTCCGAACCGATGATTACGCAGCCAATGGCTTTTTGTTGGGACGACAAGGGGCGGCTTTGGATTGCCGAAAACCGCGATTATGAGTCACGCGGGAGTGGTTTCTCAAACGCGGGCAATAGCCGCATTTTGATTTTAGAAGATACCAATCACGATGGAGTAGCAGATACAAAAAAAGTATTTCTGGAAGGTATTGCCTTTCCTGCCGCAATGGCCGTAGGATTTGACGGTTTGTTTTTGGGAGCTCCGCCTAATTTACTATTTGTACCTGACCGCAACCATGATGATGTGGCAGATATGGATAATATCGAAGTCCGACTTACAGGCTGGGGGATTCGTGACCGCCACGAAACCCTCAATAGTTTACATTGGGGACCAGACGGCTGGTTGTATGGATGTCAGGGATTTGCGACTCCCTCCAAAGTGAAAAAGCCTCAAGGAAAAGGCCGTATTTACCGTCATAAAGACCCCTTTCCTGAAGATATTTTGCAAGGAGAAGGAGTTGATATCAATGGTGGCGTATGGCGGTATCATCCTATCAAAGACAAGTTTGAAGTCGTAGCTCATGGTTTTAGTAATCCTTGGGGAATCGATTATGATGCCAAAGGTCAGTTGTTTATCAGTGCATGTGTGATTCCTCATATGTGGCATGTCATTTTGGGGGGGATTTATCACCGGCAAGGTGGGCAACATTTCAATCCTTACATTTATAGTGACATTCGTACTATCGCCGACCACAGTCACCGTTCGGCGCATGGTGGGGCTAGAGTATATCAGTCAGATGCTTTTCCAGAAGAACATAAAGGACGAATCTTCATGGCCAATATCCACGAACACGCCGTTTTATCGGATATTCTTCAGAAAAAAGGCTCTGGATTTGTGGCCAAACACGGCGATGAACTGCTCATGGCCAACAATGCCCAATGGGTGGGTTTTAGCATGGAAGTAGGCCCTGATGGGGGTTTGTATGTGCTAGATTGGCACGATGCCGACATTTGCGGTAAAGAAGTAATCAATGGAGAAACAGGGCGGGTTTTTAGAATTATGCCTAAAGAATCACTCGCTCAGCAGTGGGAAGGGAGATATAGCGATTTGACAAAAATGTCGGATAAGCAACTCGTGGCGCTGCAAACGAGTCCGAGCGATTGGCATGCGCGGCGTGCAAGGGTAATTCTGCAAGCACGCGCTACCAAAAATTCTTTAGATAAAGATGCTATTGGTGATTTACGCACTATTTTTCAGACCCATTCCAACGCCGATTATCGCCTGCGGGCCATGTGGGGGTTGTTTATTACAAACAATCTTCCCGCTACCGAATTGTTGAAATCACTTTCTGATACCGACGAATACATACGGTCGTGGGCAATTCAGCTTTTGTGCGAAGACAAGGCTCCTTCAGACGAAGCTAAATCGATGTTTGTCAAGATGTCAAAAGACGATACCTCCCCTGTCGTAAGACTTTACTTAACCTCGGCAGTACAGCGGATAGACGAAGAGGCGGCTTGGAAAATACTCGAAAACCTTTCAAAACATGTTGAGGATACCGAAGACCATAACCTCCCCAAAATGATTTGGTTTGGTTTGGAACCTTTGGTAAAAAATAATCCTCAACGAGCACTTGAGTTGGCTTCTCAGACGAAGCTGCCGCTCATTGCCAAATACGTAGCGCGCCGATTGGTAGATGCCAACAATCCCGAAAGCGTAGTAAAAACCCTAGCCGCATTTTCGAGCTTGACGCCTGCTAATAGTGTCGGGCTTTTGGAAGGGATGCGGGATGGGCTGGAAGGAAGATTTGACTTAAAAGCGCCTGCTAATTGGCCCGCAGTGTACAATAAACTTCGTCAAAGTCAAGGTGAAAAAGCGCAGTTGGCTTTACAAATAGCGCAGCGGTTTGGGGATACAGAAGCTACTCAGAAGTTTATGGCTACGCTCAAAAACAAAAATGCGCCTGTAGCCCAGCGTCAACAGGCGATACAGGCACTTGCTGCGCGGAAAAGAGGAGAATTGGCAGACGAAATTCCGGTGCTACTCAACGATTCAAAATTGCGTTTGGAGGCGATTCGGGCTATTGCAGAATACGACAAAGAGCCTTTGGCAAAATTGTTGATTTCAAAATACAAGGACTTGAATCCCACCGAAAAACAACAAGCGATTCAGACACTTTCATCCAGACCCAAATACGGTTGGCAACTTACGCAAGCCCTTAAAAATCAGACGGTACCAAAACGTGATGTGCCGCCCTATGCTGCCCGTCAGTTGCTGCGTGTGGTAGGAAGTGGTTTTATCGAAGTGTGGGGGCCTATAGAGCAAGAACCTTCTTTGGAAAAGGCTTATTCCAAATATCAACGTATGATTACTGACAAAGCCGTGGCGGCTGCCGATGCTACCAAAGGAGAAGTGGTGTTTCAGCGCACCTGCGGTAGTTGTCATAAAATGTACGGAAAAGGCGGTAATATTGGCCCTGATTTGACGGGTTCAAATCGTGCTAGTCTTGATTATCTACTTTTCAATGTTCTCAATCCAAGTGGCGAAATTCAGGATGATTATAAGCTTGTAGTAGTGACAACCCGCGACGGACGCACGTATTCGGGCAATGTAGTCTCCGAAAACGAACGTCAGCTCACCATGCGCGTAGTAGGACAAGACGCCGTAGTAGTAAACAAGTCGGCGATTCAGTCGCGGGAGGTGATGCCGACTTCATTGATGCCCGTGGGTTTGTTTGATGCTCTGTCTGAAGCCGAAGTCTTGAATTTGGTAAAATACCTGCGAACAGTAAGTGGCCCAAAACAAGCAGGACGGTAGGTTGGGAAAAGGGCAACGTTTGTAGGAAAAAAGGAGATTGGTTTGGTATATGCTTCGGAGAAGCGCAATGTTACACTTCTCCGAAGTGGTGTTCATTTTCGTGCATGGTTTTTAGTCTACAAATATTTTACTTCTCCGAAGTAGTTATTGATTATCAATTCTCGTTCGGCGAACGAGAACGTTTGTAGGAAAAAAGGAGATTGGTTTGGTATATGCTTCGGAGAAGCACAATGTTACACTTCTCCGTATCAAGAATATTTGCCATATTTTAAAGTGAAAAGAAAATTTCTTGTAAAAGTATCTTTTGCGAGAATAGGCAGTCTTTAGGAGAAAGACTGTTTTTCATGGCTGACGTTTTTTCACAATTATATATTCATTTGGTATTTGCTCCAAAGCATCGTCATTCTTTGATTCATCATTCTTGGGAAGAAGATTTGTACAGATATATAACAGGAGTTGTACAAACACGAGGGCATAAGCTTTTGGCAATTGGCGGAATGCCTGACCATATTCATATTTTTCTTGGTTTAAAACCTGCCGAGTCAATATCCGATTTGGTACGAGAAATAAAAGTAGCTTCTAATGATTTTATTAGAAATGAAAGATTGACTACAATCAAATTTGACTGGCAACATGGGTATGGTGTATTTTCGCATAGCCGCTCACAACTTGATGCTGTTTGTAAATATATTTTGAATCAAAAAGAACATCATCGTCGGAAAACATTCAAAGAAGAATTTCTTAAATTTTGTGAGGATTTTGGGATAGACATCGGCAAAAAGCAATTCTTCGAATGGTTTGAGAATGAAGCTTAAAAAGTACTTCTTACAAAGACCAATCTCCTTTGTACCTTTGTACTCCCAAAAAAGCGACTCGCATGAAATTTGAAGATTATCACATTGCCCCCGAAATCAAAAAAAGCTTAGAAAAACAAGGCTTCAAACGCCCTACCGATATTCAGTACAAAGCAATTCCTTCGATTTTGAAGGGGGAAGATGTATTGGCAATTGCCCAAACAGGTACTGGAAAAACGGCAGCTTTTGCGATTCCGATTATCCATTTACTCAACGAACGTAAGAAAAATAGCCGCCGTCCTGATGGTGTGAAATGCATCGTAATGGTACCAACGCACGAGTTGGCACTCCAAATCACCGAAGTATTTGAGCGGCTTGGACATTTTACTTTGGTCAAAACCATCGGTTTGTTTGGGGGGGTATCTCAAGACCCCCAAATCGCCAAATTAGAAAAAGGAGTAGATGTGGTAGTCGCTACGCCGGGTAGATTGTTTGACTTGGTGAGTCAGGGGCACCTTAAACTAGAGCGCGTAGAAGTGCTTATCTTGGATGAAGCTGACCATATGCTTGATTTGGGTTTTATCAAAGACATTCGCGATTTGTTACGTCATTTGCCGCGTCGTCGTCAAACCTTGTTTTTTTCGGCTACTATCGACGACAAAATCAAGAAATTAGCTTATTCGTTGGTCAATAAAGCTGCTATCCGAATTCAAATTTCTCCCAAAGATCCTGTCTCCAAAAACATTGACCATTTTGTGACGCCCGTAGAAATGGACGATAAGCGGTTTTTCTTGGAACGTATCATCAACGAGCATCCCGATAGCAAAATCATGGTTTTTGTACGGACCAAAGTACGAGCCGAGCGTGTGGCTCATGCTATGGACAGAATGGGTATAAAAACCCAAACCCTTCACGGCGACAAAGAGCAAAAGGATCGTTCGTTGGCACTGAATGATTTCAAAAAAGGAGTAGTGAAGGTGCTCATAGCGACCGATATAAGCGCGCGCGGTATTGATATTTCGAATGTAGATTATGTGGTCAACTATGACCTTCCGGATGAGGCCGAAAACTATGTACACCGAGTAGGACGTACAGGAAGAGGTACGCAGCGAGGTACTGCCATTTCGTTTTGTAGCCAAGAAGAAAAGCCTAAATTGGCTGAAATTGAGACATTAGTTGGGAAGCCGATTGCTATTTTACAAGTTACAAAAGCCGAATACGATAGCATCGTAGATTATAGCAACGATACGTCGGGCAACATAAAATCACTACTCGAAGAAATTGAAAATCTCGAAGCTGAGAAAAAACTTCGTAAGGGAAGAAAGATAAGTAGGAAGAAGTAGACTAAAGTTGGTCTTTTAGGAAGAGTTGGAATAATTTTCTGACAGCATCTTGTTGTTGGGCAGTAGGAAAACGCTCTGTGAAGAAATTATCAAACTTGGTAAACAAAAAATATCCAAAACGAGAGTATTCTTTGTCTGTGTTTTGTAATGAAAATATTTTTTGAAAAATTCGCTTGATACTATAACGGGCATTGGCAGTAGAAATCGTCCCAGCGGCTAGCTCTTTAAGTTCTAATTGTATTTCATTAAATAGTCCATTTAAAATTTTTAAGCGTTTAATTATTAGGTCTTTACGGTTAAGGTTGCATGTTTTTATAGTTTCGATGGCGCGCGGATTATTATTCAAGGCTTCGATTTTTCCGTCAGGTTTGAAGATGAAAAAATCTTCTACAGGATCAATTTCGGGATGAAGGAGTAAAGGTTGCTCATTGAGAAAAAAAGGCGAATTGGCCAATCGAGAAGCATCGTCAGGAAAGCCATTTACATTTAGGGTGGGTGTGCTGACTCGTACTCCTGCTATAGGAAAATGGTTGCGCTTTTTGTTGTTACATTTAGAGCAACTCAGCAACAAATTACTCCATTCATACCCCACCCAATAATATCCTTCATGCAATTGTGCTTCTGTTACTTTAGCTTTGGGGCGATAGTGCTCAACTTGCATAGGTGCGCCTGCGGTAGTATCGGTTTCGCAATAAGCACATTTACGTTGGTAAAGAGTTTCGAGAGCAATTAACGTGCTATCTCGATATATTTTCGATTTAAACTTATGCGTGTTTTTTTCTATCAATGCCTGTTTGATGGAAGTATCACGTTCGGCAGTGGTTAAGGTAGTAGGAGCTAGAGCAAAATCTTTTTTGATACTAATCATACAAACAACTAATCGGCTTTAGGGATAAATAAATCATCAGGAAATTGGCGATTGCCTTTTTCAAATTCAGCCAAATAATTTTCTATCTCATCGTTTTGCTTCATTTTTTCAAAACTATCTTCGGTACGAGTTTTAGTAATGTCATCGTTTTCGACAGATAGCACATCATCCATGTCAAAAATCCCCGAAGTCAGAATGAGGTTGGGAGTAAGGTATTTAAGCTCCACGTCAACTCTTTCAATCTTAATACCTTCTTCTTTTGTGCGGACTACTTTCAAAATGACAGAATTGTGCGGCGCACCCAAAAGTGGAATGGGACTATGTGTAGAGACAATAAATTGAACTTTGGGAAAAACGCTTGAAAACAACTGTGGAATTTGCTTTTGGAGTTTGGGATGCCAATGCAAATCTAATTCGTCAATGATGACAATTCCTTTTAGTTGAGCAGGGTCTTTGATGTCAGGTTGGGAATGAGAAAGACGTACGATCATATCTCCTGCCAAACCTATGATTGCCCTGAAGCCCGAAGCTAGTTTGTGATAAGGAAGCGGTTCGTAAGTTTCAGTACCATCAATCATATCTTTTTCAAGGTATTCTATTTGGCTTGTTGCTGAATTAAAACGAACATCAGCCAAATATGGAATTAGTTTGCAAAAAGCCTTTTTGACCAACTCAAAGCGTTTTTTATCTTTTTGAAGCAACCAATCTTTCATTTTGGCTTCGATATTAAGCAAAGCCCCGTCAGAATTGAAAAGTCCATAGGCTACAGAACTTTTTCTATATTCTTCACTGATAGTGGCATCTGCTTGCAAATTGAGCCGTGAAGGGCCGTAAGCCGCTAATTGAAGTAGGCGATGAGAATTGGTCCGATTATCGTTGATGAGATTATTGTCATTGCTTTTATATTCCACTTGCACACGAACCCTAGGGTCTTGGACTAACTGATAGTTTTCATCTTTATTTCCATTTAGCCCCAACAGTATAGATTGTAGTATGGTCGATTTACCAAAACCATTTTCTCCTACTAAAAATACCCACTGAGTATCTACGGGGAGATTTTCAATAGTAGTGTGCTTAATCCCTTGAAAATTAGAAACATCTAGGCTTTTGAGGCAATAAGGAAGAATTTTGTCTTGTTCTTCATAAATATCTTCTTCTGGTTGAAGGGGGGATTCTCGAACATCAAGAGCAAAGAAAGTATCGATATCAATAGACTCATATCCAATAATTAAATCTAACCATTGTAAAAACTGTTCTTTTGTTTTCTCTAAAGTTCGATCGACTTTTAATGTATCGCCAATTATAGAGGCTGGGTATGTATATACTTTAAAAGTAACTTCAATGCCCGTATAAATACTATTATTTAAATCATAGCCAAAAATTTTAAAATAAAAATCTTCGAACTTTTTAGGAGTAATTTCTACGATAAACTTTTCATTAGTATTCATGGACATTTGAATACTTGATGATTTTATAGTTTCTGAAAAAAAATCCGATAAAATTTTAAGCTCTTTCAAAACCTGCAATGGCAACTTCTGCTTATCCATTCCTTCCATAGAGTTTGCGTTTGGTCAAAGTTAGGAAGAAAACTAAACCCCTCAAAATCCCACTCTAAACACCGTTTTTCCTGCTTCTACGGTTTGTAGAGAGACACCAAAACCATGATTAAGCAAGATTTCTCGGACTAGCGTAAGACCTACGCCTTGCCCATTTTTTTTGGTTGAGAAAAAAGGTGAAAACAAATGCTGCGCTGCTTCGGCAGAGATGCCAGCGCCGTTGTCGATGATTTCGAGAGAAGAGGAAGTGATCCTAAAAATGATTTTTCCCTGGGTCCCAATACTTTCAAACGCATTTTTTAGGACGTTGACAAGTACTTGTTCCATTTGGCGGCGGTCAGCGAAGATTTGGGGGGGAGGCGCAACAAACTCAAACTCAAATACTATATCGCGCTGACGTGCATCAAACTCCATCAAGCGTGCTATGTTGATAACTAACTCTTCGATGTTGATAAGTTCTTTATGAGGTAAGGGTAAGCGCACAATATCCGCAAAATTACGCATAAACTGATTGAGGTGGTCGTTGCGCTCAATGGCTATTTGTACGGCATTTTGTACATCGGGCGTGTGGTCTAAAAAGTGAAGTGCCGAATCCAGAATTGAGTTTACCGCTCCAATCGAATTGTTGACTTCATGCGCCATCAGCCTGATTACTTTACCATAGGCGTTTTTTTCGGCGGCCAAAATCTCCGTCGTAAGTTCTTCTATCATCACAAAATAACGCGGAAATCCACGATCCATAAAATGGGCTTTTTGACACTTGAAGGTTTCGACACCGTTGAAATTGATAGTGCGAGATTCTCCCGTTTTGAGTTGGCTGATTACCTTCAAAACAGGATGCGCCACGGACTTTAATGGACGATGAAGTGTAGCCTCCGCAGTAAGCTCTAAAAGTTTTTGGGCTTTGGGATTGATATGAGTAATGTTTTCATCAAAATCCAACATCAGAATACCAGTAGGGGAGGTAGTGACGAGTTTTTCTAAGAAATAGTGTTGTTCTTGCTGTTGGGTACGTTCGGTGCGCAATTGGTCTATCATTTCGTTGTAAACTTCGATAAGCTTGTCCATTTCGTACTTACCTGTTTTAAGAAACTTCACGTTGAAGTCGCGGTCTTTGATGGCTTCTACGCCCGTCATGAGGAGTTTGAGGGGTTGGATAAAATCATGATATAGCTGCCACGCAATCGCCAACGAAATCAGAATAAAAACCTCAGATACAATAAAAAAAAGAGGTCTTTCTTTAAAAATATACAACGATAACCACCCTGCAACTAAGTGAATAGTGACGATAAAGGTGATAAATTTGGTACTTAATTTCATGGATAAAAATGAATTTACAACAGCATTATGACCAAATGTGGATGCAGGCAAGCAGTTTGTTTGAAAGTGGAAATTTTGAATGTGACGCCTTTCTCCACACCCCCACTGATCGGCGGAGAGGTATCACGCTCCTGGCTCGCCCGCCTCTGGCTGTAGCTACCCGTATCCAACAAATGCTAGACGAGTTGCAAAGTAGCGAACCCCGCCAATATTATTATCCTACCTCCGATATTCATCTTACTATTTTATCGATTATTTCTTGTTATGAGGGTTTTATGTTGGATCTTATTTCGCCACAAGCCTACATCGAAATTATCACTGAGGCTTTAAGAAATCATCCTCCTTTTGGTATCAATTTTGAAGGAATCACCGCTTCTCCTAGTTGTTTGATGATTCAGGGGTTTTTGAACGGAAACCAACTCAATCAGCTGAGAGATGATTTACGAGTTTGTTTCAAAAAGTCTGATTTACAGCATTCTATTGACAAACGTTATAGTCTTCAAACGGCGCATTCGACAGTGGTACGGTTTCAAATACCTCCCCAACAGCCTCTTGATTGGTTAGAAAAAATAAAAAAATATAGAAGCTATGACTTCGGGACTTTTGAAATAAATGAGCTAGAACTCGTATATAATGATTGGTATCAAAAAGCAGAACATACGGTAAGTTTGGCTAAATTTAGTTTAGGTCAAATGCAGAATTTTTGATAATCAGAATAGGGTGAAATTACTCTTCCTCAAACGGGATTTGGTATTTTTCTAGCCGCCGATAGAGCGCCGAACGGGTAAGACCCAGTGCTTTGGCTACCCGTGCTACTTTATAACGATGATATTCCATGGCTCGCTTAATCATCTGAATTTCCATTTCTTCGAGAGTCATACTACCTACCTCAGGCAATGAAGAAGCCGTTTGACTGCTACTGTGATGGATGGAGGGCGTAGTGTGATAGTTTTGCTGGAAGTCTTCTATTTGTAAGGTATCGTGCGGGGTGATGAGGACAGTTCGTTCGACCAGATTTTTGAGCTGACGGATGTTGCCCGGCAAATGCAGTTGAGACAACCATTTGATGGCTTCGTGACTTACTTTTAGCTGAGGTCTATGATAAAGCTGACTTAGGTTATTTACAAAAAAATTGACCAACAATGGAATATCGTTGGGGCGTTGGCGTAAAGCTGGTAATTGTATAATAATGAGATTGATACGGTACAATAAATCTTCTCTGAATGTACCTTGTGCCACCATTTCTTCTAAGTTTCGATTGGTTGCGCAGACGACCCGCACATCTACTGATTTGGTTTTACTGCTTCCCAGTACCTCATAGGTACGATCTTGGAGTACTCGCAGTAATTTGACTTGGCTACTTAAGTCTAATTCGCCAATTTCGTCCAAAAAAATAGTACCTCGGTGTGCCAACTCAAAGCGCCCCGTACGGTCAAAACGGGCATCGGTAAATGCACCCCGAACGTGACCAAACATCTCGGATTCAAACAAACTAGTCGAAACGCCCCCTAAATTTACTTTCACAAAAGGACGCTTGCTGCGTTGACTATTTTGATGAATGGCTTCCGCAATAAGCTCTTTACCAGTGCCGCTTTCGCCCAATATCAACACCGACGCATCAGTAGCAGCGATACGACCGATAGTTTGGAGGATTTGGATGAGTTGGGCATCTTCCCCGATGATTTGCCCAAAATCAAATTGTTTGTCGAGGGCGCGGCGATTACTCGAAGCGGAGGCAAGCGCGTTGGTTTGTGCTTTGGGCGCGGTATTGAGATTGGAAGCTTCTGGCGCTTTGGGTGTAGCCAAAGCCAAAGCCGTCCGAACGCTTTGTACTAAGTGCGCATTTTGCCAAGGTTTATTGATAAAATCGGCCGCTCCTAGTTTCATTCCTTGTACGGCTAGGTCGATAGTAGCCCAGCCCGTAATCAGAATGACAGGCAAGGTAGGCTGCAACAGTTTGAGCTGCTGAAGAAGCTGTAAGCCGTCTTCACCTGTGGTATTGTTGGAAAAATTCATATCCAACAATACCAATTCCACAGGGTGCCTTTTTAAGATTGCAAATGCATCTTCGGGGTTTTGGGCAATAGCCACATCAAATCCTTCTTTGCGCAAGAGTAGCGAAAGCGACGTACAAACGGCGATATCGTCGTCGATGATTAAGTGCATTTTTGCTGTATTATATTAATCGCAATGGACGCAATAGGATGGATAGGGCAAAGGTCGCAAAATATTTGCGTCTATCGTACCTTCCTATTAGGATTACTGTTGTGTTACTATTCTTCATGTAATACCGTGGCAGGATGCAATACCGAAGCTTGGCGACTTGGATAAAAAGCACAGATAGTTACTAAAACATAAACTGATACAACAGCCAGTGCAATACCCGTCAGATACACACTTGCCTCTAAATCGAAGACATTCAAGAGCGGAAATTGAATGGCAAAAAACACGCCTAAGATGAGGCCAAAAGTAGCAATAACGGCCGTTTCGCCAATAAAATGAATCAAGATAGCTTTTTTGGTAGCCCCCATAGCACGCCGAACACCGATCTCCTGCCTGCGGCGATTGATGGTTTGGAACAATACTCCAAAAAGTCCTAAGGCTACGTTGAAAATCAAAAAACCACACACAATCGACAAAATTATGATAGGTACCAATACTAGTTTGTTTCGATTGGCTTTCATGTTATTCATTTGTTGAATTTCGACCGACCAATCTTTTCCAAGTTGAGTAATTCCTTTGGCTATTTGAGCTTCTAGTTCGGCACCATTCCCTTCGGTAACTTTCATGAGCATGGTATCTTCCCACTTACCTGCGGGGACAAACGTACAATTGGAAAGGGGCTGAAAGTCGTCTTTGTGTCTAAAAAAATCGACAACTCCTATTACTTTTGTAGGGGTATTGTCTGATTCTCCTTCATTGATTATTTTGCCTATTGCGTTTTCATTGCCAAACAATTCATTTTTGAGGTGGCGTGTGATAACAATAGGGCGGAATTTGCCCACTTCGTCTGCTTTTGTAAACCAACGCCCTTCTGCTAGTTTGATTCCCATTACGTCAGGAAAAGCAGGTTCAACCGACATCACCTCGCTCATTACTTTCTTTTTTTTGTATTCAAACTGATTGTTGCTGCTGCTGAAGGTAAAGGGCGCGTTGGTGCTTGAAAAAGCAAAGCTTTTGACTTCTTTATACCTTGTCATTTGTTGCTTTACTAGCTCTTTGTATTGCATTTTTACGGTATCGTTGGGAGCATGAAAATCAATAAAAGCTACCCACACATTATCGGTCTCAAGACCCGCAGGATGAGCATAGTTTTTATAATTATAAACAGCAAGCGTCCAGACTGCAAATAAGATTAGAAATGAAAAGAAGATTTCGAGCATCATCAGAGAGTTACTCTTTTTTCTTTTCCAAATAATTTTAAAAAGGTGTTTTAACATGGCTTTTAGTTTTTAAGGGCTTCTACTACTTGTAGTTTTGACATGCGCCAGGCTGGATACACACCCGACAAAAGTCCAAATATGAGACTAACCAAGAGCGCAATCGAAAATACTTTCCAATTGAAACTCAAGTCAATGTAAGCAATGAGTCCGCTGTGATTGAGGTAATAAATCACCCCCAACGATAAAAATACAGCAATAACCCCCCCAATCAGCGTCAGAATAATATTCTCAATTACAAACTGCATAACGAGCGTATTGGCCGATGCTCCGAATGCTTTTCGAATACCGATTTCGGAGGCACGTTCCATGATACGACTCATGTTGATATTGATCAAATTGATAGCGGGCAACGACATGAACAAAAACGTAACACCGAACAAAATCGTGAAGAAAATGCTTTTGCCAGAGTTTTCGCCGTCCCCTTTTAATTGCCTTGTAAAACTCGTCAGATACGTATCGGCAGAGACATATATCTTGTCAGGATTAAACCATTTGTCGCCTAGAGTAGGTTTGAGTCTGGACGCTACCTGGGCAAATTCATCTTGTATTTTGGAAAGGTCGGCAGGATTGTTGGGTAAAATGATAGCGGCAAATGTACCTCGATAGCGCTCGCCTTTTAAGTCAGATTTGTAAGTATTGTAAGGAAAATACAAATCTGAAGATACTTGTAGTCGAGTAATGGGACATCCCCTAACCACTCCAATAATACGGTAATTCACATTGTCAATTTCAATCATTTTACCTACCGCAGATTGGCCTTTGCCTACGTATTCATCACGCACGTGGTCGTTGATGACCACCACAAAATCATTGTTGTCGATGTTTTGTTGGGTATAACTTTTCCCTTCTAAAAAATCGAAAGAAGTAATATCCCAAAAATTGGCATCCGTATAGCGATAATATACATTTAACTTGCTATTGTTGAGATATATATTGATGCTATTGGGAATAGTGGCAGCGGCTACTTTGGCGGGAGTTTTGAGCGTACGAACATATTTGTTGATGAAAGAAAAACTAATGGGACCAGAGCTTTGGCCGCCTTTTTTAGTATCTTTTTCCTTAATGTTCCAAATATAAAGAGAACGGTCGCGGTTGATTTCGGGATAGCCTGGCGCAATCAAATGATCCATAAATGCCGTGGCTACGACCAAAATAGTGAGCGTAAAACTGATGCCGAACAAACTAATAAACGTAAAAAATTTCCTACGTTTTAGCACGGCGAGGGTGATTTTGAGGTAGTTGAAGAGCATGGTTATGAAACTTGTGATCCGTCAAACAATCTGATTAAACGATGCGTACGCTTGGCCATGTTTTCGTCGTGAGTGACCATCACAATTGTCGCTTTATCGTTACTATTAAGGTGGGTCAAAATATCCATGATTTCGTTGCCCATGTTGCTGTCTAGGTTTCCCGTAGGTTCGTCGGCAAGGATGATTTCTGGTTGTCCTACAATGGCTCGAGCAATAGCCACACGTTGTTTTTGTCCTCCTGAAAGCTGATTGGGATAATGTTTCATACGGTTGCTAAGTCCTACTTTTTCCAAAGCTTCTGAGGCCAATCGACGGCGTTCGTTTCCAGATACCGAACGGTACAAAAGCGGAAGCTCTACGTTGTCGATGACGGGCAAATCATTGATCAGATGAAAACTCTGAAAAATAAAGCCAAGCGTATGATTCCGAAACTTTGCCAATTCTTTGTCGGGCAAACCAATCGTGTATTTACCGCCAATCTCGACATTGCCCTTTGAGGGTTCGTCTAGTAGCCCGATGATGTTGAGCAAGGTACTTTTGCCGCAGCCCGAAGGCCCCATAATGGAGATAAATTCTCCTTTTTCGATGCTCAAATTGATGTTGTTGAGAGCTACTGTTTCTATCGTAGCTGTTCGATAGACTTTTTCGATGTTTTTTAAATGTATCATGGGATTGTTAATACCCCGCCCCCCGACGGGGTGTTTTTATTGCTTTGTTTTCCCTTCGGGGGTCAGGGAGATATTGTTTTCAAAATCGTATAAAGTCAGTTGACGCAATTTGTAGTAGGCGCCCCAATAATCGCGAAGGGCATAGATATAGTCTCGTTTGGCTTGGTCTTTTTCGGTAAAAGAGATACTTAAGTCGGTAATGCTCAAATTGCCCAATACGTAGCGTTCTTGGGCAATTTTATATTTTTCTGAGGCAATGCTATCGGCTTTCAGTGTAAGGTCAAGTTGGTCGCGAAGCATCTCAAAAAGAGTTACTTGGGTATAGATTTCTTGCCTAAAGGTTTGTTTATCTTGTTCTACCGTATATTGGGTGAGCTGTTGTTGGGCTTGGGCGGTTTTGGTTCTGGATTTGGAGCGTCCCCAATCCAAAATCGGAATGTCTAGTTCGAGCTGTACGGTTTGTTGGTCTTGTGGCCGACGATAAAGCTCTGGTACAGTTTGCCCACGATTTGAGAATCCAAGCGTAGCCGTGAGCGTAGCATTGAGGCCATTGTCACCTTTGGCCTTGGCTACGGCTCGGTCGGCTTCGAGAGTACGCCTGCCAAAAGCGACAGCATCCGACCTATTAGCAAAAGCTTCTTGGATGGCTTTTTCGGACGATAGTACCAAAGTAGCAGGGGGCGCAGGAGCTTGGAGCTCTATTTTGCCTTCCGATTGTAATCCGATGTAAGCTTTGAGGTTAAGGGAGGCAATTTCTAAATCTCGTTTCGAAACCCCTACCGCCTTTTGACCCTTGAGTAGTTCGAGCTGAAGTTGAAGGATTTCGTTGCGACTGTTTTTTCCCAATTCATATTTTTCATTGGCTATTTTAAGAATATTTTGAGTGTTTGTAAGATTGATTTCCGCAATTTGTAGATTCACTTGTGCCAGCAACAAGTCAAAGAAAATAGCACTTGCTCTCAATGAAATCAGTTCTAAAGTCTCAATGTAGGCTTGTTGACTTTCTTTGAATTTGAGAGGTTCAATTTTCTTATCCCATTTAAAACTATTAAATCTCAGCAACGGCTGTAAATAACCCACGGCAAAAGGAGTACCATTATAAAGGGTATTTTTTCGGTCAAAATCATCAAATCTTTGTAGTTGCGAAGTGGCATAGATACTTCCTCCAGTAGCTGCAATGCTCTGACTGAGAGAGAGATTCAAGGCAGAGTTGTTGTTGCGAACAGGCTGGAACTGTATAGTGCCGTCAGGCTGTAACACTTCTCTAAACGACCGAGTAAAAGCAGGTAAGTTGCCGTTGAGGGTGAGTTGAGGTTTATAGTTGGATTGAAAAGTACGGTATTCCCAATATTTCGTTTCTTTGGTCGTAGCGGCTTGTCTAGCCGAAATCGACTGATTTTTGGCCATTTCTACTACCTCCGCAAGGGTAAGTTTGATGACGTTTTGGGCGGAGGTTTGGTAAATGACCCCCAAAAAGGAAAGCAATAACCAAGTTTTGGAGTAGCTTTTTGGTAACATATCTATAAATCTGTATTTCATGGCTGTGTATATATGGATAATGGTAGGGGCAGGGCTTGCCTCTGCCCCTATGGTTTGTTTCTGTCCCTATGGTTTGTTTCTGCCCCTATAGTTTGTTTCTGCCCCTATGGTTTATTTCTGCCCTATGGTTTGGCTTTGCTCCTATAGTTTGCTTTTGTCCCTATGGTTTGGCTTTGCTCTATGGTTTGCCTCTGCCCAATGTTTTGAATTTGCCCCAATGGTTTGGCTTTGCTCTATGTTTTGAATTTGCCCCTATGGTTTGGCTCTACTCCTATGGTTTGCCTTTGGGCAGACGCAAGAACAGATGTAAGGGTTGCGTAGTGGCAAATGCAAGACGTAAGACAGACGCAAGAGTAGGGGGCAGACGCAAGGCCTGCCCCTACGGTTTGATTTCCAGTTCCGTCGCATTTTTAAATTTAGTCATGTCCGAAACAATGACTCGCTCCCCCGCTTTGATACCTTCGGTGATTTCTACGAAATCAAAATTGCTTAACCCTACTTTCACCGTTCGACGTTCGGCTTTGCCATTAGTACGTAGTACAAATACATCTTGAACAGGAGCACCGTTGAATCCCGCTCCATTGGCCACACGAATGGTTTTAGGTCGAGCTTCTGTTACGAGATAAACTTCTACTTTCATTTTGGGACGTAAAAGTTTGTTTGCTTTATCATCGAGTTGCACATCAAAATTGACAATATTATTCTGTACAGAAGGTAGAATGTTGGTCAGTAAACCCCGAATTTGAGTTTCATTGATACGTACTATGGCGGGCATTTCGACGCGGATTTGAGGGGCGTAATTGTCAGATATAGAGCCCATTATCTTAAATCCGCCGAGGTCGGCCAAGCGGGCAAGTATTTCGCCTTCTGCGACTTTGGAGCCAATGTTTTTGTTGACGTAAGTCAATACCCCCGTACGGGTGGCGATGATGTTGGCTTGTTGGAGCTTGCGTTGAAGCTCTTGAAGGTCTTTTTCCTTGATTTGAGCGTCAATTTCCGACTCTCGAATGTCAGCCCGCATGGTCTGTTGTTTGATGCGGATGTCGTTTTCGAGTTGTCGTTTTTCGAGTTGTGCAATACGCAGGTATTGTTCGGCTTGGTCAATATTTTCGCGGGTTCCGCCTCCTGCTTTAAAAAGTCGCTTAGCATTTTCTATATCAGCCTGGAGGCTATTGATTTTTAGTACTTTGATGGAGTCGTTGATTTTGAGGTCATAAAAACTTTTTTCCAACTCCCATCTTAGTTTTACGATGGCATTTTTTTTGAGTTCTAGCTCATCCTTTAATTTTTCGAGATTGAGTTGGGTAAATTCTTTGTCAAGTTCTAGGATTTTGTCGCCTGTTTTGACGTTTGCCCCGGCGTCTAAGTAGGTTTGCTGAATTACAGCTGTAATGGGGCTAGTAATCACTGCTTCAAAGTCAGGTTGGACTTCACCAGATGCAGTGAGGGTATTTTCTACGTCGCCTATTTCGGCAGTAGCAATGCGGATATCGCTAGAAGTGATACTGTTGCCTAAGGTGCCGCGTAAAATCCATATTGCGGCTACTACTACTAAGGCCAAGAGTGCAATCCATAGCCAAAGACGACGTTTTTGTTGGTTTTGGGTTTCTTCAGGTATATTTCTGTCCATTTTTGAGAAAAATTTGGCTGTTTCTCTTAAATGGCTTCAATACCTGCGCCAATGACTAGGTGTCTGTAAATGAGGGCTTTATTTGCTTTTAAGTGCAAACAAAGTGTTCGATTCCGAACACTTTGTTTGAAAATGGGAAAAGCTATAGAATAGAAAATATTATTCGTTTTTCAAATTTTCTATTTCTTCTGCTGTGAGTCCTGTGAGGCGCATAATAATAGGCACAGGAATATTTTCGGCAATTGCATTACGAGCCATTTCTATTTTCCCTTCCAATTTCCCTTCCAATTTCCCTTCTAATCTTCCTTCCAATCTCCCTTCAATTATTCCCTGCATTCTTCCTTCTATTTTTCCTTTTGATTCTCCCTCCGCAATTGCAGTATCAATAACATTTTTCAAATCTCTGTAATACTTAAGGCTTGATTCATACCTCTCTCGCTCGTCGGGGGTAAATTTGGCAATTTCGGCAGCTTCAAACAATCGAGCGAAAATCTTTTCCTGTAATGCTTTAGGGCGGTTGTCTAAATAAGGAAGATGTTTTAAAACATAGAGCCATTTGTCGTAAGTAGTCTCTAGTTGCTCTTCTGTTTTCGTAAAGTGAGGCATTTCTAAATAGATGAAAGTCAATTTTTCATAAAATACCCGGCAATTTTTATCCTTCAATTTCACTTCATGACGTACTTCTTTTTCATCACTATCTTCCGTAAATACAAAATCTAAGATGCCCACTGTGTATATTTCCGACAATTTAAAATCCCAATCGCCTCGTTTGGCCTGTTCTTGGATGGGAAAAGAAGAATAAAAAATGCTCCGGTCTTTAAAATAGTTTTGTTTGGCCTTTTGCATTTCTACAATAAAACGCTCTCCATTTGTGCCTACACAATACAAATCAAAAATGGCCTTTCGGTCGATTTCAGTATTACCAAGTTGCTCGTTTTTGGCGTACGACAAATCGGCAATTTTATGATGAGAGGGAAGTACTACCTGATTTAAAAAATCAATTAGCAAGTCTTTGTTTAGTTCAGTACCAAACAGTTTTTTAAAACCAAAATCCGTAAAAGGATTAACGTATTTCTCTTTAATACTCACCTGCTTATGTAGTTTTGAAGCAAATTTACGATTTTGTAGGTAAACATCACCTGTTACAATGTAATTGAACGGTCTTATCTTTAGTTATGTAGATTTATGGCATCACTAAATACCTTTGGTTTTCGTCGTCAACGGAAGGCTGTTTGTCGCTAAGAAGAGGAGGAGATGCTTGCAAAATCTAACTTTTATAGTGAACTTTATGTTATATCCCAAAATTTAACCTTCTCTAACATGGCATTGTTTAACCTGAAAATCAATGGAAAAACTTACAAGGCGGATGTAGATGGCAATACGCCCTTGTTGTGGGTATTGCGTGATCACCTTGATTTGGTAGGAACCAAATACGGCTGCGGTATCGCTATGTGCGGTGCTTGTACGGTACACGTCAACGGAGAGGCTACGCGCTCATGCGTAATGCCAGTATCTTCTTTAGAAAATGCAACTATTACGACTGTAGAGGGGCTTTCAGAAACTGCAAGCCATCCTGTACAACAAGCTTGGGACGAAACCGACGTGCCTCAGTGTGGATACTGTCAAGCAGGACAAATGATGACAGCGGCGGCACTTTTGTCTAAAAATTCTAATCCTTCCGATAAAGACATTGAAGAAGCAATGGTAGGCAATATTTGCCGTTGTGGTACTTACCATCGGATTCATGATGCAGTAAAGTTGGCGGCTTCTAAAATGAAAAAATAATTTACTCCTAAACCATTCTAAATAGCAGACAAACGTCTGTACCATATACTATGAGCAATATTCAATCAAGAAGAAACTTCCTAAAATCTACCGCAGCAGCGGGAGGAGGTCTGGTGTTGGGGTTTAGTTGGTTAACAACCGAGGCTTTTCAACCCAAAGTATTAGGAAATACGGCAGCTGATGCCATAGATTTCAATGCCTATTTGTCGATTTCGCCTTCCGGAACAGTTACTATTTTTTCGCCCAATCCAGAAATTGGACAAGGCATCAAGACGGCTTTTCCTATCATTGTGGCCGAAGAATTGGATGCTGATTGGGAAAAAGTAAAGGTAGAACAATCTCCCCTTGATACTAAAAAATTTGAGCGTCAGCTTACTGGTGGTAGCGGTGCGATTCGCCACTCTTGGGAGCGTTTGCGAAAAGCCGGAGCTACGGCACGGGTGATGTTGATAGAAGCCGCCGCCAAACAGTGGAATGTTGCGGCAAGTGAGTGTAGTACCAATAAAGGGTTTGTGGTACATACATCTGGCAAAAAACTAAGCTATGGTGAACTCGCCACCGCTGCCGCTCAGATAGCTCCTCCCAAAGACGTAAAACTCAAATCCACGAAAGACTTTAGTCTGATTGGAAAATCAATTAAAGGTGTTGACAATAAAGATATTTTGAGTGGTAAAAGACTTTTTGGAATTGACTACAAACGTGAGGGAATGCTACATGCCATGATTCAGCGCCCACCTGCTTTTGGTCTAAAACTCAAGTCTTTTGATGCTACTGAAGCTAAAAAAATGCCGGGAGTAGTAGATGTAGTTTCGTTTGCAAACAAAGTGGCTGTGGTGGGCAAAACTACATGGGAGGTAATGCAAGCGCGCAAAGCAGTCAAAATAGAATGGGAAAAAGACAAAGACCTCGAAAGTTCTAGCGACCACGACCGTATTTTTAAGGAAATGCTCAGTAGCAGTACCCCCACCATACACCGTAAAGATGGTGATGTAGAAGCTGCTTTCAAAAATGCTTATAAAGTCATAGAAGCGGAATATCAGTGCCCTTTCTTGCCGCATAGCCCTATGGAGCCGATGAACTTCTTTGCTCACTACAAAGGGGATAGCATCGAAATGGCAGGCCCCAGCCAAACACCCGAAGCCGCTCAAAAGCAAGTGGCCAAACTACTCAATTTAGCTCCCGAAAAAGTAAGTATTGAGCTTACACGCATGGGAGGGGGCTTTGGCCGTCGCCTCAATACCGACTATGCCGTAGAAGCTGCCGAACTATCGAGTATTATCAAAGCCCCTGTGAAAGTAACTTGGTCACGCGAGGATGATATGACAGGGGGCATCTATCGCCCAGCGGTAAGGTATCGTTTCAAAGCTTCTATCGACAAAGCCGGAAATATCACAGGCTATATGCTACACGGAGCAAGTATCAACGCCGGCAATTCTACCCGCCCCGACAATTTTCCTTCTGGAGCAGTCGAAAACGTGTTGATTCAATCCAATGACCATAAATCCCCTATTACCACAGGCCCTTGGCGGGCTCCTATCACCAATTTCTTGGCTTATGCAGAGCAGGCGTTTTTAGATGAAGTAGCAATGGCGGGTGGCAAAGACCCCATACAGCTTCGTTTAGAACTGCTTGATAAAGCAGAACAAAAACCCGTAGGAAAGCTGACTTATGAACCCAATCGCTTTAGGGAAGTGATCAAACTAGCCGCCGAAAAGGCAGGGTGGAACAAAAAGAAAAAAGGCGTTTATCAAGGCTTTAGCGTGTATTTCTCTCATGCCTCGTATGTCGCACAAATTGCCGAAATGGCTGTAGTGAAAGGAAAACCTGTCTTGAAAAAAGTATACGCAGCGGTGGATTGTGGCATCGTAATCAACGAAAGCAGTGCTCGTAACCAAATCTTCGGCGCTGTAGTAGATGGATTGGGCCATGCTATGTATGGTAACATCACTTTCAAAGAAGGAGCACCGCAGCAAGACAATTTCAACAAATATCGCTTGATTAGGTACAACGAAGTCCCCGAAATCGAAGCGCACTTTGTGTATAATGGCATCGAACCTACCGGGCTAGGGGAGCCAGCATTGCCGCCTACGGGGGGAGCCATTGCCAATGCTATTTTCAAAAGCACTGGCAAGCGTCTCTACAATCAACCTTTTGTAGAACAAGGGGCTACAGTAGGCTAAAATCAACACGGAGAAGTTTGTTGTCAAACCAAGTTTTCCGTCTATTTTTGCAGTGAAATCAGGATTGAGCAAGAGAGACAAGGTAGAGACACCACAGGGGCGTATTTAAGACTTGTTTCTATTGCTCAATCCCCAATATTCACTACTCATCGCACGGGCGATCCCGTAAAAAAAAAATGGCTTCACAGTACGATTTGATAATTATCGGTAGCGGGCCAGGCGGCTATGTAGCTGCCATCCGCGCTTCACAATTAGGTCTCAAAACCGCCATTGTAGAAAGAGAAAGCCTTGGTGGTATTTGTTTGAATTGGGGATGTATTCCTACCAAAGCATTACTGAAAAGCGCACAAGTGTTTCAGTATATCAACCACGCCAAAGATTATGGTATTACGGTCGGCGAAGCATCAGCCGATTTCGGAGCGGTCATCAAACGTAGCCGCGATGTAGCCAATGGCATGAGCAAGGGTGTTAATTTTTTGATGAAGAAAAACAAAATCGACATCATTGAAGGAAATGGCCGTGTGAAGCCAGGCAAAAAAGTAGAAGTGGAAAAAGACGGTAAAAAAACAGAATACACCGCCAACCACGTCATGATTGCTACTGGTGGACGTGCTCGTCAGTTGCCCAATGTGCCCATTGACGGTACCAAGGTGATTGAATACCGCAAAGCAATGTCGCTCGAAAAACAACCTAAATCTTTGTTAGTGATTGGCTCGGGTGCTATTGGTGTTGAGTTTGCGTACGTGTATGCAAGCATGGGTACCAAAGTAACGATTGTAGAGTTTATGCCAAATGTAGTGCCAGTGGAAGATGAAGAAATCTCAAAAGAATTGGCAAAACAGTATAAGAAATTGGGCATTGAGATACATGTCAATTCTAGCGTCGAAAAAGTAGATACTTCGGGTGCAGGTTGTGTATCGACCGTAAAAACTCCTTCTGGCGAAATCAAAATTGAATCTGATGTGGTACTTTCGGCAGCAGGTGTAGTAGCCAATATCGAAAACATCGGCTTGGAAGAAACAGGTATTAAAGTCGAAAAAGGTAAAATCGTCACGGATGATTATTATCAGACCAACGTACCGGGTTATTATGCAATTGGCGATGTCACCAAAGGTCAAGCCTTGGCGCACGTAGCCTCAGCCGAAGGCATTATTTGTGTTGAAAAGATAGCTGGTCTAAAAGTTCATCCTTTAAATTATAACAATATCCCAGGCTGTACTTATTGTACGCCAGAGATAGCCTCGGTAGGTTATACTGAAAAAGCGGCTAAAGAAGCAGGTTATGAAGTAAAAGTAGGTAAATTCCCCTTCTCCGCATCGGGCAAAGCCAAAGCTGCTGGCGCACCCGAAGGCTTCGTAAAAGTAATCTTTGATGCTAAGTATGGCGAATGGTTGGGGGCTCATATGATTGGTACCAATGTCACCGAAATGATTGCCGAAGTAGTCGTAGCTCGAAATCTAGAGACGACAGGCCACGAAATCGTCAAGTCGGTACATCCACACCCAACTATGTCGGAGGCTATTATGGAAGCCGCCGCCGCTGCTTATGGTGAAGTGATTCATTTGTAGTATTGATACAACTCCTCAAAAAGCCCTTAACTCCCTGATTAAGGGCTTTTTTTGTGATATATTTTGCAATATTTATACCGCTTATCCGTTTTGGTTTGCGTATTTATTTCGCAAATTGCATCTTCGAGCCAAATCCCATTAAATTATGAGTCGAGCCTTCCAATATAGTTTTTTGATTAGTGTTTGTTCCTTGTTTTTCGCGCGTTGCACTTCTGAAAAAGAAAAACAACCAGTGACCGCTGGCCCAGTATATACTTTGGTTTTTATGGATAAGACCCAAAGTGTAAATGTCAATAAAGCTTTTGTAGCTCAAAAGTATCAGCAGATACTGACGGATTTGGTAGAACAAAATATCCGCCAAAAAGGAGATAAGCTAGAAGTATATTTTATTCATGAAAACACCCAAAAAGCCAAAGCACTTTCCCTGACTTGTCGTACAGAGATTGATGATGTGAGCCACATGAATGCCACTGACCGCGAAGCCGCTGAAACTACCGCTGACTTAGCTATTCAACGCGAACGCATGGTGTTTTTAAAACAACTTATTGCCAAACTAGGTATTCAGAATGTGGGAGCTTCGCAACGTCAGACCGATATTTGGGCTAGTTTGCCCGTAATCAACAAAGCCGCCGAATCAGGTGCAGAAGTAAAGGTGTATTATTTGAGTGATATGATTGAAAGTATGAAAGGAGCTAATCGCCGTGATTTTCATAACACTCCCCCACAAGACAACGCTCAGGCCGAAACTTGGGCCAAAGAAGACGCTAAGCAAATGCAGCAATATGGCCTAAGTGCCGCCGAAGTCAAAATTGCATTGCCTTTTGAACCCACAAGCAGTACCAAAGAAAATAATCCTACTGTGACTACCTATTGGACTACCTTATTACAAGAATTGGGAGCTGGTTCGGTTGAAGAATTATAAACTAAACTTTTATAGTTAATTGAATAGTTTTCGCCATCCCCAAAGCAATACTCCCAATAAGAGAACAAAAATCACGAGAACGTATTCAAATTTGAGGTACGAAAATACCACGATACGCGTGCGATCTACAATCCACATGAGGGCGATTGTGGCAAAAATCATCAAAACCAACGCACTCAGTTTCTGGAAGCCAGGAATATAATCAAACGAAATAACATTCCGTCGAATCAACCACAATGTCAGAAACATTGAAAAAAATGGGAGAATTTGGGTGTAAATATTGAAATCAAAAATGCTTCGACGCTCAAATAAAAACAGATATATATTGAGTGTCACCGAAAAAATCCCAGGAATACAAGCCAAATAAATCAAAAAAGTGTAGAAATAATTCCACGGGGATAAATGCCCTTCATTTTTGCCCAAAATACCAGCCAGAAAAGCCATAAAGGGTAAAAGCGCAAAATAAATGAGCACCCAATCTGGGCGCTCGCCTATGCGGTCAAAAAACTGCTGTAAAGTCATTATTTTAATTTGAAAAAATAGCTTAACAACTATCTGTAAAACAAGCCCTTCCACAGTTTAAATTAAACTAGGAAGGGCTTGTTTTATATCATCTAATTAAAAAATATCAGTTAACCCGCCACCTGCATTTTTTTGCTGTGGTGTAAGTTTATAGTTGGGATTAGAGATGCGATTTGGGTCGCTTACTTCAAACTCTCCTCCTTTGATTTGATTGGCAAAAGTTTCAAGGCGAGCATAAGCGCGTTCGTCGTTGGGATTGAAATCTTTGACAATGCTATCCAAATCCCGGATATTGGCTTGGGTAGTGGCGATGTCGCTGGCGATTTGTCCAGAAATCACTTCCAAAGCATAATCTAGCTGCCAATCTTGACTTTGTCCCAGTACCTTGCGAGCGCGGGTAGTGGCGTTGTTGGCGGCTGCCATAGCTCTTGATTCTGTTTTTAGGAGATTGATACTGGTTGCAAAATCTTTGAGCTTTTCGTCAAAAGCATGACCATATACTACTAGTTTACGATCAAGCTTTGCAAACACATTGGCGCGTGACCCAAAAGTATCTACCAAACGACGGTAAGTCTCAGCCTCCGATACCGCGCGATTCCCGTCGCCAATAGCAGTGTTAAGTTTGGCTTCAAGTTCTACAAAATCATCCGTTTCGCGAGCATTTTCACCTCCTTTTTCAACCATTTTATCCAATTTCGATTTCAAAGATTTGGCTTCTTCTTGGCAATACACTACCTTTTGACTGGCATCTTTTGCTAGTTTTTCGGCTTTGACGGCTTCTTGCTTCATCTGAATTTTGCAAGCATTGATTTCGGCTTTTACCTTTTCAAACTGCTGACGCGAGTCTTTCATTTTGTCGAGTTGGTCGTCAAGTTCAGCAAAGGGGTCTACTTTAATCAAAAACTTATGTAAACTGCGTACAATACGACGAAATACTTTGATAATTAAAGGAGAAAGCATAAATCCTAGTAATACCGCCCCCACTATAATCATTGCTTGAAGGAGCTTGATGCCTAGCGTTACGACTCCTACCAATAGCTGCGTGAGTAACGGTAATACTACCGTAATAAAACCATAGCCTACGGCAAGCAGCAACACGATACCTACAAGGTAGGCTAATGTTTTTTCGCCCTTTTTCCAGTTTGCCATATTTTGGGGCAATACCTTCAATTTATTCTCACCGCCTTCTAAGTGTTTAAGAATGGGCAGATCACTCAGTTTGGTTAAAGCTTGATTGTTTTCCATGATTAGAAAATAAATAAGGTTAAAAATACTATCTATTGTTGAAATAAACCTTCATTTTCAGTGCTTTCAGCCACAGATTGCGATTATACAATTTTTGACTGGCTTTTTAGCATTTTTAGATGGTTAATTCTTACTAGCTGTTGTTATACTAAGTACTCAATTTGTTTTCTCTTTGTCTTGGGGATGAGCCTCCGCTTGCTTAGCCATTTTTTGGACCAGATTTTTTATTCTTTTATGTGTCTCTTTCGAAAACAACTTCACCGTATCTTTCTGAGCTATGGTAGGAAGCGCTTCCTTAGTTTCAGGCTCAGGAGCAATAGGAGAGGCTGAGGCAATACTTTCCGATTCGTTTTCTGAATCTACCACTATCGCATCATCAGTCGCTGTGGAAGAAGTGATAACTTCTGTTTCTTGTTGGTGGTACATATAAGCTATCACACTGCCACTTATTCCTAAGATTAGTAGTAAAATGAGCACTTTTGAAAAAGTCGATAATTGGGACCAAAAGCCTTTAGCGTGTGGTGGATTCATCTTGGTTAATGATTGTTAATAAAGATATAAAACGATATTATGTATTACTCACAAAGATAAAGATACTAAAGGCAATATGTATAAAGAAATTTGATAGTATTAAATGCTTAGTAATCAGTGTTTTGATTGTATTTTTGTTTTAAACAATTCAAAAATACACGCTACGATTCACTCCCAATCAAAGATTTTTATGGAAGGTTGGGGGAGTTTAAGAAGTGTTTTTTTTGATTAGGACTGGTATATTTTGAAAATTAAAAATAAACAAACAATCTATATGCCTTTGTGGGCGTTAATCGGTCACGATATTTCATAATTTATTACACAAAACACGCTCTACAACCATGAAACGAGTACTTTTGGGCTTTGTGCTCCTTTTGACTTTACAAGCAAATGCACAGTTTAACAGTAAATTTATTTTTGTTGGAATAAGGGGAGGAGCCAATTTCTCCCAACTTCAAACTGAAGGATTGAGCATTACGCGGCCTGGGGCTTCTACGGTAGATTTTTTTAAGAACAACTCAGCCAATCGCACAGGTTATGTTTTGGGGCTATACACTCGTATAGGTCGTAAAGTATTTATTCAGCCTGAGGTATTGTTTTCATCCAAAGGTGGGACTTTCGAAATTTTTAAAAATGGAAGTACCTCACCGGTCAATGTAGATGTTAAGTTTAGTCAAATTGACATCCCTGTCTTACTTGGGTTCAAACTAGGCCCGCTTCGCTTCAATGCAGGCCCTATGGCCTCTCTAAACGTAGCTCAAGGAGATAAGTTGGGAGATGCCTTGAGAGATTATACTTCACAAAATATCAACAAAACGATTGAGCAAGCTACGTTTGGGTATCAGGCGGGGATAGGGCTTGATATCCGTTCCTTTAATATTGATTTGCGTTATGAAGGAGGCTTTTCGAATATTTCGCAACTAAACCTTCAAAACAATGCTCAATTCAACAGCAAAGTATCACTGTGGCAGTTGACAGCGGGTTTTGTCCTTTTCTAAGCATACAAAACAGCCACTCTCAATCGAAGAGTGGCTGTTTACAACAATTAACCCACTAAAAAGCTTGTCTTTAATATCTTTAGGCGCAATTAACTAATGGCGCTAGTATTCCGTTTACTTCTCGAATCCTACGTCGCGAAATAGCCACTTCTCTCCCCCCTTTTAATTTGAGCGAACGCTCATCTTCGCAAAACTCCTGCAAATACTTGAGGTTGATAATCCAGGATTTATGTACTCGTACAAATTGCTGCTCATCCAGAATCCCTATGTAGCTTTTCAAAGTTTTGGAAACTAAGTATCTTTTGCCATCTTGAGTATAGAGATAAGCGTAATTGCCACATCCCTCTAAGCATACCAACTGTTCTGTAGGAATAATCACCTGACGATTGCCGTTGGGGATGATAATGCTATGCAGAGGTTGAGTTTCAACAGTATTGTTTGAAGAAAAGGCGTTGAGTAAAGGGTGCGTGTTCATGATGCTTGTCATTTAGAGTTGAAAAAAGTAGATTTATTCAAATCGACGTGACAAACTTAATATAAAAAAAAATGCTTACACAACACGTATTTTTACGTATTTGTTTGTAATGTATTGATATTGAATTTATTATGTTTTTGTGGTTAGGTGTAAATCAGTACTACCACTTGATAAAACACGTAGAAATACCTATATAGAAAAACCCCATTTTTAGGCTCAAAAATGGGGTTTAACTTTTTTGTTTATAAAAAAACTATTCTTTAGGTGCCATAGAATTTGAGAGTTTAGCTTTATTGGCAGCTCTTACAATCATGTAAATAACCCACATAGTTAGCAAAAATTGAATAATTACGTTTAAGAAGCTACCATATCTGACAGCCACTTCTGCTACGCCAGCGGCAGGGTCTGCTGCTTTAAGTACTATTTTGAGCGCAGAGAAATCTACTCCGCCAATAATCAAACCTAGAATAGGGTTGAGAATGTCGTCCATAAGGGCAGTTACTACTTTTCCAAAGGCAGCGCCCGTCAGCACACCCACGGCCAAATCAAGCACATTACCTTGGGCAATAAAGGTTTTGAATTCTTTGAGCATAACGTATAAAAGGTAAGGGTGAATTAATAAAATGATTTGTAAAAGAAAAGATATTTGTTCATAAAAACAATTACCATTTATACAAAAAGCCAAAATTGATAGATTGTGCTATTTGCATTTTTGCAATTTGGTCTTGGTCATAGATAGCAATGAGACCCAAATTGACATTGAAATATTTGGCAAACTTGGCCGTCAGTTGCGCATCTAGGCGATTATCAATCGCAGCTAAGTCTTTGATATTGGCAAAGGCTTGGTAGCGCCATTTGAAGTTGACATCTTTGGCGATATCTTTGTCAAAGTTCATTACTAACTGCATCAAGGCTACTTCATTTCTGAGGGCTTTACCTCTATCTACTCCATAATTTGAAAATTTGTATTCAGGATTAAGCCGGTCGACATCTAAGTAAAGGTTTTTATTTCCTAAAATCGTTTGACGAACAGCACCTGGGGAAAATTGCATATTGAAATATTTCTGAGGTTTCCATTCTAAGCCAATTGCTTCCGTGATATAAGCGGGTGTAAAAAAGCCTGAAATGAAGGGGCGACGTGCATCTTTATAGTCGCGCCCATTGGCGATTTGTGACAAAAAGTTTAGGTTTGCAAAGAAAAGCCACTTTGAGTTTGTGCCTAGTTTACGCCCGTATTTAGAATCAAAAAATAACCGATCTAAGCTTTTGAGAAAAGCATCTTCTTTGTTGCTGATAGCCCCTAGCTGAAACTGGAAATCATTGACCCAATTGTTACGGTCTTTGGTATATTCAGCCTTGGTATTGAAATATACACCTAAAGAGATATTAGTGATACCACCGCCTTGCCAACTGCCGCTAAAAGTACCTTGGCTTAAATTGAGCCCAAACTGTGAGCTTTTTTTCCAACTTGTGTCTTTAACTGCCTCTTGAGCTATAGACATAAACGTATTTGCTAAAGCAAAAAGGGTAACTAAAACAAAAGTCCACTTTTTCATAGGGATTGATATTTATGGTTGTGAAAATAGAACCCGACCAGAAACCATGTTCATCGGGTAATAACACCAAAGGTTTTAAGACCTTTGAGATTAATTATCAAAGACTGTTATTTTTTTAGATTGAATTACTTGAAGCGGAAATACTGTTTGAGAGTCTACGGTTTGAAGGGTTATAGAGGTATTATCTATGTGTACTATTCGGCCTTTTATTTCGTCTATTTGGATTGTTTGACCTAACTGGAACCGACTAGAATTATAAAAAGAAGCTAACAAATTTGCCAAAACGTCGCGAGAAGCAAAGCCATATCCTACCGAAAATGCAAGAATAATGCCTCCAATGATGAGGTTGAAACTAGACTCCAGGAGCTCTGTATTGATACCTGCTTGTCCTAGAGCGCTGATAAGTGTTATGACTGAAAAGAAGGTAAAAACAATACTACCTATAAGTTTGGCTGAGGGGACATTGAAAGACTTACAAATGGATACTACTGCATTTTTGAGTGTCTCTGCTACCAAGACGCCAATTTGTAGCATGATAGCAGCTACGATTAGCTGAGGTACAAAGTTTACTAATTTTTCTACTAAGCCAGTAATAGCGCCCACTCCTAATGTACGAGTAGCGTCCGTAATAAAGCCTAGCATGATAAAATAATAGAGTACCTTCGAAACTATTTGACTTAGTTTTATTTCTGTTTGTAACTGTTTGACAATACTTATTTCATTGAGTTTTTCGCCAATTCGGTCAAACCCAATTTTTTCTAATACTTTTTTGAGAATAATCGAGATGCCTTTAGCTACTAAATATCCTATTAAAAGGATAAAAGCCGCAAAAATGAATCTTGGGACAAAATCAACAAATTGGTTTATGAGTTTCGTTAGAGTACTTATCAAAACTTCGGTCAGATTGGGAAGTTCTTTCATTCAATGTCTGATTTGGGGGTTGAGTCCGTTGAATTTAAAGGGTTATTCATAGTTGCTGCCGAACCAGCTACGTTGAAAAAATGGCCTACAAACAAAGTTACTAGTTCTAAGGTATTACGTACAGTATCAATTTCAGATACGAGGGCTCTTTTGAGAGACTCAGGAACTTTGTCGTCGGGATCTATATCAAAAAAGACCTCATTCATTTTTTTAGTGAGAATGATTTAGCCACCACTTGATGAGAATTGCTATTTGACTTGCTAATAAAACTACCAAAACAATAGTTTCTAGATAGCGTTTTTTGAGTTTCTCTTTTGTTCTTTTTAATCGCATTTTGACTGCGCTTTCTGTGAAACCAAAAGTGTCAGCAATGTCACGGATACTAAAACCATCCTGATATTTCATTAATAAAATAGTTCTTTCGTCATGAGATAATACCTCCAAAGCTTTTTTTAATTTTTTTGCTTCTAATTCAATATCATCAAATTCCTCTGGCTCATCGGCTATATCAATTGTCTCATCTAATTCGTCTTCTGCTTGCTTTTTATGCACCCGTAATTGGTCCATACAATAGTTGTAAGTGATTGAAAAAAGCCAAGTTGAAAACTTTGAACTTTCATTAAAGGTGCCTACTCGTAAAATAAGCTTTAAAAAAATATCATGTGTAAAATCTTCTGCTTTAGCTTGGTCTTTTACGAAAGAAAGACATTTCCGATAAACTTTATCCGCATAACGTTCATATAGTTCTTCAAAAAAAGTATTACGTTGGGTATCGACGTATAAACGCACCAACTGTTCGTCGGTGTAGTGGCTCAGTCCAATTGAGTGTACAGACATTGTGACGCGTAATGAGGTTTATAGTAACAAAGTAGACCAGAAAAAAATGAAATTTTTACAAAATATCTGTATGTTAGTTAATTGCTGCCGTAAACAACACGTAAAGAAAGTGTTTTTAAAGAATATAGATATAAAAAAACCCCAGAAATTAATTTTCAGGGGTTTTGAAAGGTTAATATTGAGATACATTAAGCGCCGATAGCCACGTGCTTGAATGTTTTTATAGTAAGACCTTTTTGAGTTTTGTCGAGCAACTGTGCGATAGTCAAAGAACCATCTTTGATAAACTCTTGGTTGAGCAAAGTGCTCTCTTTGTAGAATTTATTAAGACGACCAAGTGCAATCTTTTCGAGCATTGCTTCGGCCTTGCCTTCGTTACGAGCTAGTTCTTTTCCGATTTCGATTTCGCGCTCGATTGTAGCGGCATCTACATCATCTTTGTCGAGAGCGATAGGTTTCATGGCCGCGATTTGCATCGCTACATCTTTTCCAACTTCTGACAAATCAGTGCCATTAGCACCCATGAAGGCTACTAATACGCCACGTTTGTTGTTTGAGTGAACGTAAGAGCTTATTACATCACCACTTACGTTTTCATAAGATACCAATTCAAGTTTCTCGCCAATTTTACCAATCAGCTCAGTGATTTGGGCTTGAAGAGTTTGACCGTCTGCTTGCACAGTAGCCAAGAGAGTTTCTTTATCAGGAGCATTGGTTGCTACGGCTTGGCTCATGATATTCATTGCCAAGTTTTGGAAGCTTTCTACTTTAGATACAGGTTCAGTTTCGCATGCCAAGCCTACGATTTTGCCGTTAGTACCATCAGCGCTTACATGAACTAATACTAAACCTTCCGATACCACGTTGTCGGCACGTTTAGCTGCTACTTTTTGGCCTTGTTTACGGAGAATATCAATTGCTTGTTCAAAATCACCATCGGCTTCGGTGAGGGCTTTTTTACAATCCATCATACCTGCACCAGTCATTTGGCGAAGTTTGTTAACATCTGCTGCTGTGATAGCCATTTGTTTAAAGTTTAATTATTTAGTTTAATCAAGATGAGTACAATGTATTGAGTTACAATGGAATCAGAAGTGGTAAAACTACACAATACCTTTGGTTGAAACTCAAATACTTATTTTATGAAATCGTTAAACGGAAAAGCCCATAGCATTTAGAAGGCTACGGGCTATCCGATAAGAGGACGGCCGCTGCCGACCGTCGCGCCGAAGCGGGATTGAGTGCTTATTCCTCGTCAGCGGCTTCTACAGCTGCTTGAGGAGTCTCAACTTCTTCACCTAAGTCTTCTGAGCGTTTGGCGTCTTCTTCTTCTGCAAGGCGGGCATCGTCACGCTCTTGTTTGCGCTCAAGCAATCCTTCTTCGATTGCTTTTCCGATAGCCAACGTAATGAGAGAAATAGACTTGTAAGCATCGTCATTGGCAGGGATTACAAAATCTACCTCGTTGGGGTTAGAGTTTGTATCACACATTGCAATGACAGGGATGTTCAGACGTTTTGCTTCGGCTACTGCGATGTGCTCACGTTTTACGTCAACTACAAACAATGCGGCTGGCAAACGAGTCAAATCAGCAACACCACCAAGCAAACGCTCCAATTTATCTTTTTCGCGGCCTTTGATAAGGCGCTCACGTTTTGCGATATTATTTGCAGTAGCTTCATCACCCAACAATTTCTCCAATCCTTGCATTTTTTTCAATGACTTACGGATTGTGGCGAAGTTGGTCAACATTCCACCCAACCAACGTTCTGTAACGAATGGCATCTTCAAACGACGCGCTTCTTCTGATACGATTTCTTGGGCTTGCTTCTTCGTCGCTACAAACATCACTTTACGGCCTGAGCGAACTACGCTTTTTACGTAGTGGCAAGCTTCGTCAAGTGAGGCAACTGTTTTATTAAGGTCAATGATATGGATTCCGTTTTTCTCCATGAAGATATACGGTGCCATACGTGGATCCCATTTGCGGGTTAAGTGACCAAAGTGTACGCCTGCATCCAACAGGTCTTTGTACTCTAATTGTGCCATTTTTTGTGTTAAAATGAAAATTGTAAATAATTAAACAATACGCAGCACCGCGCGACGGACACTGTAAGCGCAGTCTGGACGTGGTTAATTTAATTTGAAAAATATTAACGTTTTGAGAACTGGAAGCGACGGCGAGCTTTAGCGCGTCCGTATTTCTTACGTTCTACCATGCGAGCGTCACGCGTCAAGAAACCTTCTTTTTTCAATGCTGGGCGGAAATCGTTATTGATTTCGCACAAAGCACGCGCAATCGCCATACGAGTGGCTTCGGCTTGGCCTCTGATTCCACCACCACGAACATTCACTTTGATGTCGTAGTTTGCTACTACGTTGACGGTCGTTAAAGGTTGCTTCAAAATGATTTGAAGCGTTTCTACTGGAAAATACTCAGCAAATTCGCGGCCGTTAACCTTGATTTCGCCTTGTCCGGCAGATACATAAACGCGGGCTACTGAAGTTTTTCTTCTACCTACTGTGTTCGTAACTTCCATGATTAAAATTTAATTTCTTTCGGTTGTTGAGCCGCATGCGGGTGCTCAGCACCAGCGTACACGTGCAAATTTGTAAAAATGCTACGACCTAAACGGTTTTTAGGTAACATACCTTTTACTGCCATTTCTATCACTTTGTGAGGTTGTTTAGCTAAAACTTCACGAGGAGTGGCAAAACGTTGACCACCAGGGTGACCTGTGTGACGTACGTATTCTTTGTCTGTCATCTTTTTGCCCGTCAAACGAATTTTGTCGGCATTGATGACAATCACGTTGTCTCCGCAGTCTACGTGCGGGGTGAAAGACGGCTTGTGCTTACCGCGCAAAATTTTGGCAATTTGGCTAGCCAAACGACCCAAAATTTCACCGTTTGCATCTACCACTACCCACTCCTTTTGTACGGTAGCAGAGTTAGCCGAAACGGTTTTGTAACTGAGTGTATCCACTTTAGTTATTACTTTTTTCGTTGAAAATCAATTAATTAACTATATAAACGGGCATTTTGAGGCGAAAATCGGACTGCAAATATAGCGGTTTGGTTTTTGAATAGCAAAATGATTCTGAAAATTAAATTATTACTAAATATTTCTTTATTCTTGCAGTCAGGAAAGGAATACCTTACCCACACCCAATCGTGTTCTTAAAACTATCATTTCACCAATAAAATTTTATGCCTCAATTTGATTTTCTAGTCATAGGTTCTGGGATTGCAGGCCTAAGCTATGCCGCCAAATTAGCTCGGCATTTTGATGCACGCAAAGAGAATGTCTCCATTGCAGTGATTACAAAAGTACAGGCAGACGAAACCAATACTAAATACGCCCAAGGAGGAATAGCAGCGGTGTGGTCGGAGGAAGATTCTTTCGAAAAACATATCGAAGATACTATGGTGGCAGGAGGTGGTATCAGCAAACGCCACATTGTGGAGATTGTGGTCAAAGAAGCTCCTGAGCGTATTATGGAGCTGATTTCGTATGGGACTCGTTTTGACAAAGAAGCCGACGGAGACTATGATTTGGCCAAAGAAGGAGGCCACTCTGACCATCGTATCTTACATTTTAAAGATGCAACAGGTGCCGAAATCGAGAGGGCTTTGTTGGACGAAGTGAAGAGGCACAAGTCTATCCAAATCTTTACGCATTATTTTGCGGTAGATTTGATTACGCAGCATCATTTGGGCGAAACGGTCTATCGACATCGCGACGATATTAAGTGTTTTGGCGCTTATGTACTTGATACCAAAACGGGTAAAGTCGAAAAGTTTTTGGCCAAAACTACCATGTTGGCCACGGGCGGAATCGGAAATATTTACCAAAATACCACCAATCCGCGCATTGCTACCGGCGACGGTATTGCGATGGCGTATCGTGCCAAAGGAGTTTGTGACAATATGGAGTTTATTCAGTTTCACCCTACGGCGCTTTATCAACCCGGTAAAAAACCCAATTTTTTGATTTCGGAGGCTGTGCGTGGTTTTGGGGGAATTTTGCGAAACAAAAAAGGGGAAACTTTCATGGAGCATTACGACCCACGTTTGTCGCTTGCTCCTCGCGATATTGTAGCGCGTTCGATTGACTCCGAAATGAAAAAGTATGGAGATGAATGCGTGTATATCGATGTCACTCATTGCGACTACGAGAAGTTTATTGAGCATTTTCCCAATATTACGGCCTATTGTAAAGAGAATTTAGGGATTGATATTCGTAAAGATTATATCCCCGTCGTGCCAGCGCAGCATTATATGTGCGGAGGAATCAAGGTTAATGAGTTTGGACAAACCAACATTTTCTTCTTGTATGCTACTGGCGAATGTGCTTGTACGGGCCTTCATGGAGCCAATCGCCTTGCTTCTAACTCGCTTTTGGAAGCAGTAGTATTTGCACACCGAGCTTTCCTAAAAACCATTGAAAATCTGCCCGATGCCCATATCCCAGACAACGTACCCGAATGGAACGACGAAGGTACGACGCATCCAGAGGAAGCGATTTTGGTAACCGAAATGACCAAGGAGTTGGAAGCTATCATGTCAAACTACGTCGGCATTGTCCGTACCAATCGCCGTTTGAAACGCGCCCATGACCGTGTAGAATTGATTTATAAAGAACACGAAGAGCTCTATTGGCAGTCGAAGGTGTCGGTGCCGATTATGGAGCTTCGCAACATGATTAATGTGTCTTATTTGGTACTCAAAATGGCGATGGCTCGCCGTGAAAATGTGGGGCTACATTACAATTTAGATAATGTGAAGAAGTAATAAAGCAGAATAAAACGAGACTTTCCAAGTTTTTCTAGACTTGGAAAGTCTCGTTTTGTAAAATACTTAACATTTGCAAAACACGGATTTTACTATTTTTGGGTGTTTATCAACAAACACCCTTTTTTTATTATTACTAAACCCTTTTTCATGAAAAAAACATCCGAACTCCGCCTGATGGTTTGGGGTGCTACTGCTGCTTTCTCCACTTATGCTTGTATGTATGCTTTTCGCAAAGGAATCACCGCCGCTACTTTTGAAGGAATGGTTTTTTGGGGGATTGATTACAAAATTTGGCTCATTACGTTGCAAGTGTTGGGGTATGCGCTCTCTAAGCTTATCGGTATCAAGGTAGTATCGGAGATGAAACCAGCCCAACGCGCCTTTTTTATTCTTTCTTTTATTGGGATTTCGGAGTTAGCTTTGCTAGGGTTTGCGCTCGTACCAGCGCCTTATAATATCCCCTTTTTGTTTTTGAATGGTTTGCCTTTGGGTATGGTGTATGGAACAGTCTTGGGCTTTTTGGAAGGACGTCGCCAAACCGACGCTTTGGTCGCAGGACTTACGGCTTCGTTTATTTTTGCTTCAGGTTTTGTAAAAACCATTGGCAAAATGCTGCTCAACGAAGGGGTGTCGGAGTTTTGGATGCCTTTTGTGACGGGCTTATTATTTGCCGTGCCGTTGGTGTTGGCGATTTGGGCTTTGGCCAAGCTCCCCGCACCCACTCTTGAAGACCAAGCCGAGCGTACCGAGCGCGCGCCCATGAATGCCGCCGAACGCTCCCGATTTATTCAAACTTTTTCGGTGGGGTTGGTACTGCTGATATGTTCGTACGTGTTACTATCGGCTTTCCGCGATTTTCGCGACAATTTTGCTCCTGAAATTTTGCGCGCCGCAGGGGTGGACAATCCCCTGATTTTTACGCAAACCGAAACCACGGTTTCGGTGTTTATCTTGGTGCTGATGGGCACGCTACGCTGGGTAAAAGACAATTGGCGAGCTTTTTATTTTATCAATGGACTGTTGATTGTGGGAGGTATTACGGTAGGGGTGAGTACTTGGCTTTTTCAGCAAGGAATGTTGTCGGCAGGAGTGTGGTTTACGTTGACAGGTGTGGGGCTTTATCTGGCGTATGTACCTTGTAATGGCCTTTACTTTGAACGTTTAGTGGCTTCTTTCAAATATGTCAGTACCGTAGGATTTGTGGTGACTTTGGCCGATTGGTGGGGGTATTTGGGAAGTGTACTGGTATTGCTTTACAAAAACTTCGGTCAGCCCAATATCAGTTTTCTTGATTTCTTTATCTACGGAGGTTATATTTTAGCGGTGTTTTATGTCATCTTGGTCGTGATTTCGTTTGGGTATTTTCGGAAGAAGTATGTAAGTTTACAATAAAACTACGCAATGACATGACTATCACACTGAATACCATTTTGAAGGAAATACAAGACGTTCCAGTAGATAAATTGGAAGATGTGTATGAATATGTACATTCTTTGACACCCCACAAAAAAAACAGTCGATTACGTAAAAAGATACTCTCTTTTGCAGGAGCCTTTAGTGATATGTCGGAAGAAAGCTACCAAGAGTTTGCATCAGAGGTACAGAAAAGTCGCAAAGAGTTGTTTGACAGGCCTAACTTATTACGAGGTTCTTATTAAGTGCGTAAATAGTGATGAAAAATTTCACTCTTCTGAAGCCCCAGCCTAAAGACGTGAGGTTTTAGGAAATACAAAATATAATAACTTAGCACACTTACTTGGCTAATCGTTATCTCAAAGCCACAAGAATTGCGGCTGTCATTCAAGCTGATTTACGAAAAAAAGGCACTGTGATTGGGCATACTGATACACTTATTGCGGGTATTGCTATTGCCAATGATTTACAGCTCATTACTAACAACACCAACCACTTTCAAAGGATTAACGAGCTTAGTATTGATAATTGGACTCGTTAAATTTGTACAGAACTACCATGAAGCCAAAACAAATATTGGAGTTAGAGGATTATTGGGGGATTGAGATTTGGGCTGGTAATTATAGGATTGACTCTAACGGAGAAATAACTAATCTTACTTTAATTGATAAGCAGATTAGTGACCTTGATCCGATAAAAGAGTTAATATACTTGAAAGACCTTCGCTTACTTCATCATAAAATTACCGATATTTCTCCGTTGAGGAATTTGACTCGATTAGCTATTCTTGATTTAACTGGTAATCAAATAATTGATGTTAATCCACTAAAAAAATTAGATGAATTACAAATACTTTTTTTGACTAATAATCAGATAAGTGATATTAGGCCGTTACGGAATCTAATCGAAAGAGGTATTCAAGTAAAGTATTCGAGTAAAAATGACGCGTATTGCATCAACTTCTTCAATAACCCTCTTCCTCCCGCTCTCATCGAAGCCATCCACCAAGGCAATAAAGCCGTCCTAGACTATTTAGACAACCTCGAAAAAGAAGAATCTAAAGGCACTCGTCCTCTCAACGAAGCGAAAATGGTCATCATCGGCGAGCCAGATGCGGGAAAAACGACGTTGATGAACTACTTGCTAGGAAAGCCTTTTACTGAAACTAAAACGACACAGGGGATTAGGATAGAACCGTGGGAAATTGCGGACGAGTCAGGAATGCCCTACCGAATTAATATTTGGGATTTTGGAGGGCAAGAAATTCAAAGTACGGTTCATAAGTTCTTTTTAACCCAAGAAACGTTGTACGTGGTCGTCCTCAATGCCCGTAAAGACGAACAGCCCGACAAATATTTAGAACAAATTCGTAGCTATGCGCCCAATTCTCCCGTGATTATCGTCATCAATCGTATGGATGAAAACAACGGAAGTATTGATGAATCACGCCTCCGAGCCGAATATAGAACTGAGACGGGCGAAAGTATGATACGGGATGTTTATAAAACTTCCATTCGTAAAGTACACGAACAGAATGACCCATTTTTTTTGCCTGCGGTGCGAGCGTTAGAGGCTAGTATCATTCGCGAATTGCTCCTGATGCCAAACATTCGCCAAATTGTCCCCCAAAACTATTTTGAGGTAAAAAACTATTTAGAAAGCCGCTTTTTCAAAGATGAGCCCTACATTACCTATGAGCGTTATGAAGCCATTTGTCGTGAGAAAAACCTAGAAAAAGAGTCGGACGAAAGCCTACTGATGATTTTAGATCGACTGGGGACCGTACGTTATTTTGATAAACTAAGCTTAAATCACTTACAAATCCTGAATCCTGAATGGCTGAGTGACGGGGTGTATCGTATTCTTACTTCCGAATACACTCACCAACGAAATGGGGTCATTTCGGAGAAAGATTTTAATCGAATTTTGTACAAAACCGACGCTCATACCTTCCAATACCCCAAGCAACATTATGGGTATTTGATTGAAATGATTCGCCGATTTTATTTGGGCTACGTCAATCCCGATACGCACGAAATTTTTATTCCTCAAGCCTTTCAGAGCGATTATCCCATTGGATTTCAGCCCGAGGATTTTAAAAAAGAGGCATTACATTTCTTTTTTCGGTACGAAACTCACATTCCAGCAGGAGCTATCAGCAGTTTTATTGCACGCACTTTCGGTCAAGTCCGTGGGCATTTTTACTGGCAAAAAGGCATTGTGATTGAGCGAAACGAAGCCGACGAAATCCAAACCGCGTTGGTCATGCAAACGGATACTCGAAACCGCATTGATATTTGGGTACAAGGCACGCATCGTCGGGAGTTTTTTATCGAAATCAGACAACTATTTCGGGAGTTTCACGAACGCTATCCTGGACTAAAAGTAGATGAAATGATTGGGCTCGATACTCGTTATGATACGTCTGTCAAGTATCGGGTATTGATAGCTCAAAAACACAAAGGCAAAATCGAATACACTGACGAAGAAGGAAATGACTACAACATCGATCGCCTACTCGGGATGTTTGAGACACAGGATGATACAAAAAAAGTGATTCAGCAAACATTCAACATTAATGGAAATTACTACGAAATACATGGGGCAAATAAAGTTATTATTCAACAAGCCGGTGAGATTGCAGAAGAATTTGAAAATATCAAGCGAGAACTAACTGAAGCAAATCAAGCACAAATTCAATCACTAATTGATTTGCTTGCCGAACTCCAGAAAGCAGAAAGTCTCAAGAAAGCCAAAGGCGTATTGGCTCAATTGAAAGAAACGGCCAAAAACTTACCCAAAATAGCCAGCGAAGAAGCCGTAAAATGGGCAACCAAAACGGCCTTAGACGGTGTATCGTTTAAAGAAAAGTTTGATTCATTACAACAAAGAATAGTAAATTTGCTCCAAGACAATAGCTTTCAGGACTTTATAAAACCTGATAATTGGGGATAAACACGTATGAATTTTCCTATCAGCGAGACCGATTTACGATTAATGCTTCGTACGGGCGAAGACACCTTCACTCAGTTTAAAACCGAAGTCAAAAACGCCGAAAGTTTAGCGGAAGAAATGGTAGCATTTGCCAACGGAAAAGGTGGCTATATCCTAATCGGTATTGCCGAAGATGCCCACGGAGCTGGAAAAGTGGTAGGAGTAGAAAACTTAAAATCCCTCAACAATCATATTTCAAACACAGCCTCCGAAAACTGTATTCCTGCACTCTTCCCCCAAAGCCAAACTTTGCTTGTTGATGACAAGCCTGTCGTGGTCATTTACATTGAAGAGGGCAACCAAAAGCCCTACCGAACCAAATCGGGCAAGTATCTCATGCGAGCGGGAGCCGACAAACGTAGCGTATCGCAGGAAGAGTTGTCGAGGATGTTTCAAGCGAGTGGCTCGTATCACATTGAAGAGTTGGCCATTCGAGGCGCTGCCATTGATACCGAATTGGACCGAATCAAACTGTATGAATATTTCGAGGCGCAGCACGAAGGGAAATCGGTTTCAGCCCATTTAGAAGAAACCCAACAGCATTTTGAGACCTTTCTGAATAACTTGGGAATTGCTCAAAAGCAGCAACTCAACCTCGTCGGTTTGTTATTTTTTGGTAAAAATCCGCAACGTTTCCGACCAGTATTGGAGGTAAAATGTGTTAGTTTTTTTGGTAACGAACTAGGCGATACGACTTATCGTTCGAGCACCGACATTGGTGGCGGATTAGACCGTCAGTTTGATCAAAGTTTGGCATTTATTATGATCAATTTGCACAAACAACAACCCCAAGGAGCCAGCTTCAACAGTCAAGGTATGCTGGAAATCTCCAAAGTAGCGTTAGAAGAAGCACTCGTAAATGCGCTTATTCACCGCGATTATGGAAAAACCAGCCCCATCAGGGTATTTGTTTTCCAAAATCGCGTCGAAATTGTTAGTCCTGGCGCCCTTCCTAATCATCTCACCGTGGAGCAAATAAAAAATGGGAATGCAGTACCCCGCAATCCCATCTTGTTGAGTTATGCTACCAAACTGCTGCCTTACCGTGGCTTAGGCTCGGGCATCAGCCGAATTTTAAAAGAACACCCTGCTACTGAATTTGTGAATGATGCAGAAGGACAACAATTCAAGGTGGTGATGCAGCGTCCTTAATTACGCCATTACTCCCTCGACAAAAACTTCTCAATCTGCTCGGAAGTCAGGTACACTTTTCCTGAGCGGGTTTTTATGTGTTCGCGGAAGGCATTTTTGATGGCATCACTCCATTTCATGTCGATTTCGCCGGGAGTGAATTTGTTTTCGCGGAGCATTTTATGACCAAATTCGTCTTGTAATGCAATAAACTCGGCCTGATTTACCACTTTCTCGGCCAAATGCGCAGGAATAAAAATCACGCCTTCAGGTTTTCCTAATACCAAATCACCTGGCAATACCGATGCCCGACCGATGCGAATAGGGCAGTTGATACAGGTCATGGTCATGTCTTTGATGGCCGACGGGTCGTAGCCACGCGTAAAACTTACAAAACCGTCAATAGCACTTAGACCTTCCAAGTCGCGCACGCCTGCGTCAAACACCACGCCCGTTTTGGATTTGGCATAAATGGAGTTGCCTAGGTTATCGCCAATGAGTGTTCCGTCGATGATTTTTCCGTAGCCATCAGCCACGTATACATCGTTGATTTGGAGGGCGTCGATAGGCCATGAGTTGGTGTTGCCTTTACGTCCTTCGGCCTTGCCTTTTTCCTTGATGGGTTTTTCCATGTCGGGACGGGCGGGCATGTATTGCGCCGTCAAGACACGGCCTACCAATGGTTTTTCGGGGTGAATGATTTGAAAATTACCTTCAAATTGGTTGTTGTAGCCATCTCCCCGCATGATTCCCCATGCTTCTTCGATAGAGACGTTGGCGAGCCTTTTTACAATTTCATCAGGAACTTTGGGACGGCCGTCAGGAAAACGCTCGCCCTTCCATTCCTGCGTATAAAACATGATAAGCTCTTTGGGGGCTTGAATCTGAGCGAATAAAGGTGAGGTGATAAAGGCTAGTACAAAAGCCGAGAAAATTTTTTTCATGATAGATTGAACTTGTTAAGGATTATATAGACAAAAGTCTGACAATTAACTTTTCTACACTTCTATCTTTTTCCAACGGTGAATTTTGAAATATTTTCAGAAAAAATTGACCTAATCTTGTGCCAAGATAAGATTAATCTTTAAATTATTCTTTTTTACGACACACAACTCGTTGTCCTAAGTCCCACTTTTCTTTTCATTTTTAATTCTAAACCCCAATGAAAAAACTATTAGACCGATTCAAGTTACCCTCCACCCATGCGAATAGTGAAAACAATCGCCGCGACTTTTTGAGAAAAGGTGTTTTGGGAGGATTATCATTAGGACTGATGCTCGACGGCAAGCCTGAGCAAGAAATGGAATTTATTACCCAAAAAGTAAAACGGGATTCAAAACCTTCAGAACTTAAAATCACTGATTTAAGGATTGCTCACTTGCAAGGTGTACCTTTTAGAAGCCCCATTATTCGGATTGATACCAACCAAGGATTGGTGGGATGGGGTGAAGTGAGAGATGGGGCAAGCCCCAATTATGCACTCATGCTCAAAAGCCGTTTGTTGGGTCAAAACCCTTGTAACGTAGAAAAAATATTCAAAGAAATCAAACAATTTGGCGGACATGGTAGGGCTGCTGGTGGCGTATGTGGTGTTGAGATGGCGCTGTGGGATTTGGCAGGAAAGGCTTATAATGTGCCTGTATATCAGATGCTTGGAGGTAAATATCGGGACGAAGTGCGCCTCTATGCCGATACCCCCGAAATCAGTGACCCTTCTACTTTTGCCAAAAAACTAAAAGAAACCCGTTTGGACAAAGGCTATACATTTTTGAAAATGGATTTTGGCATTGGTTTGTTGGCTGATAAACCCGGCATGCTCATCGGAGCCAATGTGTGGAAACTCAATCAAAGGGATAATAAGACAAAAACAGTAGGAAACTATGGCCTTACCAAGCATCCTTTTACGCGTATTCAGATTACGGACAAGGGGCTTGATTATATTGCCGAGTATGTGAGCAAGATTCGGGAAGGAGTAGGGTATAACATTCCGGTTTCTGCCGACCACTTTGGTCACTTTGATGTAAACACGGCGATTCGTTTGGGTAAAGCCGTCGAAAAATATCAGTTGGCTTGGCTCGAAGATTTGGTGCCTTGGTTTTATACCGACCAGTGGAAGCAGATTTCGGATGCGATTGATACTCCGACGCTTACGGGTGAAGATATTTTCTTGAAAGAAGAATTTATCAAGTTGATTGATGCCAAAGCGGTGGATTTGATTCACCCTGATTTGGCTTCTTCAGGCGGGATTTTGGAAACCAAAAAAATTGGAGACTATGCCGAAGAACACGGGATTCCGATGGCGATGCACTTTGCAGGTAGCCCTATTTCGTTTATGGCCAATGTACACTGTGCCGCCGCTACCGAAAACTTCGTGGCGCTGGAGCATCACGGCGTAGATGTGCCCGGTTGGGAAGATATTGTGACTGGCAATAAACCTCTGGTAGTAAATGGATTTGCGCCAGTGCCCAACAAGCCCGGTTTGGGAGTAGAGCTTAACGAAGAGGTTGCTAAGAAGTTTTTGATGAAAGACCAGAAATGGTTTGCACCCACCGACGAGTGGAACACCAAAGACTCTTGGGATAGAGATTGGAGCTAGTGGGCTTCTTTAGGGCTGAGATATAAGTAAGGCGTTCGTCGATTCAAAAAATCAACGGGCGCTTTTTTATTTTTCCAACTTTTTGGTATCGTCTGGCGTCTTTAATGAAAATGTACACATAGATGAAAAGTATACTGTTGTTATTCCTGTTGGTGTTTGTTTTCTCCTGTAAAGAAAAATACCTTGTTCCTGAAGATATCCAACCATTGGTAGGAAAATGGAGGCTAGTAGCGGTGGAGCCTGTTGGAAAAAACGAATGGCAATATGTGACACAAAATAAGGAATATGAATTTGAAATTCGCTACGACGGAGTCGTGCTTTGGCCCAATGGCTTACCTGCTTGTTGCGCCCCAAACAAACTTGACATAAACGGTAAAACATTTAAGATAGTGCCTAAATCGCGCCTTCCCGAAAATCCTCAGTGTGCTTTGGTCAATTGTGTGTATTGTGAAACGTGGTATATGGATTTACAGGATGATGTACTAACAATCAGGTATTGTAATGGAGGAGTAGGGCGAGCACGTTATACTAAAATCTAAACTCTAAATAGACCTTATGAAAAATGTTGCTTATGTGCTTATGCTCATTGGGATAAGTTGGGGATGTAGGCCCAAAAATGACATTTCTCCCAAAACTGCTCCTGTAGATAATGCTTTTGGACTAAAATACAAAGACAAAACAATCATTAAAGCAGAAGGTCTCAAGTCAACTTTAGAACTCTCCGAGCTTGAAGACGGAAGATGTATCGGAAAAAACATAGTGTGTGTTTGGGCAGGAGATATTTGGGTGACTTTAGTATTTGACAATAACAAAGTGGTAAAGCTTCGATTGGATGGACCTACACTTGATCAATTGACTTCCTTACCAGCTCCGATTCCTATGGAGGCCGCTTATACCAAAGAAGCGAGGGTAGAATTAAATAATGTGCCTTATATCGTGCGCTTAGAAAGAGTAGATGTTAAAAATTTGAATGAAGAATGGGCAGGCTCGACTCCTAAAGAAAACTATACAGTTTGGTTGAAGATTTTTAAAGGTTAAAAAAGGTGATTGTAGGTATAAAAAATGGTTTAATAGATTAGATAACAAAGACAATGAAGACTTTTCTGGTGTTTTTACTTTCGGTGGTGTTGCTATCGTGCGGTGATAAAAAACTCGGCCCTGAAGAGATAAGCCCTTTGGTAGGTAAATGGCGACTTGAAGCCGTAGAGGAAGCTACAGGAGAAAAAAAATGGAAGCCTATCTCTGCTAAAGATGGCTATGTTTTTGAGGTACGTTATGATGGCGTCATACTTGATGCCGGTGGACTTCCAGCCTGTTGTGCTCCTAGTAGCTTACTTTTCAATGGGCAAAAATTCGTTATCGAACCCAAAGAATCTCTTCCCCAAAATCCTAGCTGTGCGCTGGTACTTTGTATGGCTTGCGATACATGGGAAATGAACTTACAAAATGATACCCTCATTGTAAGGTATTGCTCCTCTGCTGGTAATCGGTTTGTGCGAGAGTAAAGAAAATTTGGATTCACAACTCAGTTTTTGGGGAGATACACAGTTTTTCGCAATTTTGCGCTTTGGCATTTTCAATATCTAATGCCGAAGTTTGTGTATGAAAATTGGTTTTGTAGTTTCTTTCTTTGATTTTAGAAATGATGTTAGGCGGGTGATTGCGGAAGTGGCGCAGCAGCATGAGGTAGTGATTTTAGGAAAACCCGAAAACCGCGACGAAATTTTGCGACATCTCCCACCCAATGTAGATTTTCGGCTTATTGACGAAAAGAAAAGTGGATGGTGGAATGCGCTTTGGCTCAAACTTTATGTGCTTTTTAAGCAAATACCCAAAAGCCGCCATAACTTCTTTTTGATGGAATTCTACAAATCTTCCTTGATTCCAGACGCGGCCTTGAGAGCAAAAAGTTATCGAATTTTAGATTGGGTCAAGCGTTTGCCTAAGTTTATTTCGTATGATTTTTATTTGAATCGTCTCCAGTATAAAAAAAATACAGAATTGGCTGGAATCGATCAGTTTATCTGTTTTACGGCCATCGCTGACGATTTTTTGATGGCACGTTTGGTTCGTGAAAATCATCCCGTTAAAGTATACGTTTATAGCTGGGATCACGCTTGTAAGCATGTTTGTTTTTCCAAACGAGCCAAATACATCTGTTGGAATGAGCGTATCAAAGAGGATATTTGTGAGCTTCAGCATATTCCTATTTCACAAGTAAAAGCCGTGGGAGCAAGCCAATTTGCGTATATTGAGGAGTATCGTTGCCAACAAGCCACGCTCCCAAAAACCTATTCCTTCCAGTACCTTTACGTAGGCTGTGCGATAGGTGCCGCAGACTTAGTACCTGATGAAATCGCCGTAGTGACTTCAATCGCCAAAGTAGCAGCGAGCGTAAGGCCAGATTTGAAGGTAGTAGTAAGACCCTACCCGGTACAAGGAAATTGGGAACTGTATCATCCTCTTCGGGCTCTTCCAAACGTGGTCATGGATGATGGTTTTAAGACGCTTGATTTGTCAGTAAAAGATGGACATATTTTAGAAAAGTTTGAGAAAATAACCCAAGCCGAAGCTTTTTTTCACCTAGGAACGACCATGGGTTTGGAGGCTTGCTTTACTCAAACACCGTCTTTTATCTTAGATTATGGCTATACCAGTAGAGAAGGACTCAGTCTCTATAGTTTTATCCATCAATACCAAAATGACCGACATTTGATAAATCTCGCTCCCCAAAATGCGGTAAAATCAGAGGCACATTTAGCCGAAATTCTCCAAAACTTAGAAGCATCATTGTATCAGCAACTCAATCAAAAAGTCCAATCTCAGTATCAAATCAAATCTTTTTCGGCTTTTGCTAAAGACTTAGTACACAATTAATGCTCCACCGTTAGCACGATTTTGCCGATATGTTGGCTGCTTTGCATGAGTGTGTGAGCTTCGGCAGCGTCACCCAAATCAAAACTTCGGAAAAGAATAGGTTTGAACTGTTGGTTTTCTAATAAAGGCCAAATGTGCTTTTCAACTTCTGCTGCCAGACTAGCTTTGAAATCAGCATCTCTTGGAGCCAAAGTACTTCCTGTGATGGTCAGGCGCTTGGTCATTACTTCCAAAATATTGAATTGTGACTGAGCACCTCCTAGGCTAGCCAAAAAACCTAAACGCCCGTCGGGCTTTAGGAGACGTAGGTTTTTGGGGGTGTAATCTCCACCAATATAGTCCAAGATTACATCCATACCTTCAGGTTCTAAAACTTCCAAAAAATCTTGGGTTTTATAGTTGATGCATTTGATAGCTCCGAGTTGTTCGCAGAAGTGGCATTTTTCATCAGTACCAGCTGTTGCAAAGGGACGTGCCCCAAACGCTTTTGCTAGTTGAATTGCCGTTGTACCAATGCCACTTGTGCCACCATGTACCAAAAAATTCTCACCCGCTTGTAAGTGCATTCGCTGAAATACATTGGACCACACCGTCATGAGAGTTTCGGGCAAGCAAGCCGCTTCTTCAAAGGAAAAGGAATCAGGGATAGGGAAACAATGACGCGCGTCGGCGGCAGCATAAGCGGCATAGCCTCCGTTTTTAAGGAGCGCACATACTTTGTCGCCTATTTTCCATCGGCTTACTTCTGCGTCTATCTCTACGATTACTCCTGCTACTTCCAGACCGAGAGGGGCAGAAGGTGCTTGTTTGGAAGTACCATATCGGCCTTGGCGCATCAGGATGTCGGCGCGATTGACACCACTGGCATAGACTTTGATAAGAACCTCCGAAGGATTGAGAAGTGGCTCTGCGGTCTCAATCAACTGTAAAACTTCAGGGCCGCCTGTTTGAGTAACGATGACTGCTTTCATGCTTTTGAAACGAGAATAAGGAATGAATGCCTATGTAAAATGTAAGGATACAACTAAAATTTGGACGATGATGAGGAAGTGACTAAAATAGGATTAAAATAATTTTAATCATAACGAATCCTGAAAATAGCCCTCTGCTGCGCTCAATTGGGCAAAGCCTTCAATAAAATTTTACAAATTACTCAAATCTAAAAAAATCCATGAAGGTACATGACACCCATGCACGGGTGGTAATATACATTTGTATTGTTGATTTATTCTAAACTTTTAAAAGACCTACCAAATTTCTATTATATATGTCAGCAACTACCTCGCAGTTTAAGTATGTAAGCTATTTATGGGATGAAGCTAAAGCTGCCGAATTGGCAGGCGATGAAGTAGCCCTTTTTATTTACCGTTCGAATATGCTCGGTGCAGACCTTCGCCTTACCAACTATGGTGGTGGAAATACGTCTGTAAAAATAACTGATAAAGACCCCCTCACTGGCAAAGAAACGGAGGTAATGTGGATTAAAGGCTCGGGAGGAGATATAGGTACACTCAAGAAATCAGGTTGTGCGGCTTTGTACATGGATCGGTTGTTGAGCTTAGAAAATGTGTACCGTGGTATAGAGTTTGAAGATGAAATGGTAGAGTTGTTTAATCATTGCATTTTTGATTTAGCCTCCAAAGCCCCTTCTATTGATACTCCTTTACACGGGTTTTTACCCTTCAAACATATAGATCACCTTCACCCTGATGCGGCTATTGCGATTGCGGCCGCCAAAGATGGTAAAAAAATCACCGAAGAGCTCTTCGGTGGAGAAGTAGGATGGGTAGAGTGGCAGCGTCCAGGCTTTGATTTGGGACTTAAGCTAAGAGCTTGCCTAGAAGAAGCGGCTGCGAAAGGCATCAAGCTGCGTGGTATCATGCTAGGTTCTCACGGTTTGTTTACGTGGGGGGATACTTCTTACGATAGCTACATCAATACCCTCGAAGTAATCGAAAAATGTGCTGAATATCTAGAAGCAAATTATGGTAAAACGCGCCCTGTATTTGGCGGTGCTAAAATCCCAAGCTTACCAGCTGATGAGCGCTTAAAACAAGCTGCACAACTAGCCCCTGTTTTGCGTGGTTTTTGTTCGTCTTATCGTACAATGGTAGGGCATTTCACAGACGATGCGCGGGTATTGGAGTTTATTAATTCCAACGACTTAGAAAAATTGGCCCCGCTTGGTACTTCTTGCCCTGACCACTTCTTACGTACCAAAATCAGCCCACTAGTGTTGAATTTGGCACCTGATGAAGATTTGTCGGATGTGAAAGCTTTGAAAGAAAAACTCTTGCCAAGTTTTGTAGCATATCGTGAGCTTTATACAGAATATTACGAAAACTGTAAACATCCTAACTCGCCAGCTATGCGCGACCCTAACCCGGTGGTTATTTTATATCCAGGAGTGGGAATGTTTACTTTTTCTAAAGATAAAACGACGGCTCGTTTGGCTTCCGAATATTACATCAACGCCGTCAATGTAATGAAAGGTGCCGAGGCGGTATCCGAATATACCTCATTGCCACGTCAGGAGGCTTTTAATATTGAATATTGGTTGCTAGAAGAAGCCAAACTTCAAAGGATGCCTAAGCCTAAGGCATTGTCGGGAAGGGTGGCTTTGATTACGGGAAGTGCAGGAGGTATTGGCAAAGCAATCGCCAAAAGATTTGTGGAAGAAGGGGCAGTAGTGATTTTAAATGACATCAACGAGGAGCGTTTAGAAGGAGCTAAAGCGGAGTTTGTGGCAAAATTTGGCAGAGATGCCGTCGCTACTACTTTATTGAATGTAACTGACGCTCCAAGTATCAAAGAGGCCATGAATGCTTCGGCCTTGGCTTTTGGGGGTGTCGATATCATCGTCAACAATGCGGGTATTAGTATTTCTAAGCCTATTGAAGACCATACCCTCGAAGATTGGGACAGACTGTACGATATTTTGGTAAAAGGACAGTTTTTGGTAACTCAAGCGGGCGTGGAAGTAATGCGCAAGCAAGGGTTTGGTGGAGATGTAATCAATATTGTAAGTAAAAATGCGCTTGTCTCTGGTCCCAACAATGCGGGATATGGCTCGGCCAAAGCAGCTCAATTGCATTTGAGTCGCTTGAATGCTGCCGAACTAGGCGCTGATAAAATCAGAGTAAATACCGTGAATCCTGATGCCGTGATCGCCGATTCTAATATCTGGGCTGGCGGATGGGCCGCAGGCCGTGCCAAAGCATACGGTATCACGATTGAAGAACTTCCCGCTTACTACGCTAAAAGGACATTATTGAATGAGGCGATTTTGCCTGATGATATTGCCAATGCGTGCTTTGCTTTTGTGGGAGGACTTCTCAGTAAATCTACCGGAAATGTACTCAATGTGGATGGCGGAGTAGCGATGGCTTTTGTACGCTAATACACATCAATCTGTTTTTTCTTAAACAGATTTTTAAGACTGTTTTTTCATCATAGGTTAGTTTAATACTTGAATCTAACGCCTGGCTTCAGGCGTTAGATTTTTCTGAGATACCTATCCATGAAATATGACTCTAAATCCGGAAAACCATGCAACTCGAAAAATATAAGATACAACAACACAACGACGACCTACAAAAAAGCCATGAACGTCGTTTGAATTTTGCGGTTTCAGAAATTGAAAATGCCGAGCAAATCATCCAAAAATTGATTGATTTTCAGATTGCTATTCCTTCTTGGGCACTGGGTACAGGCGGTACGCGCTTTGGCCGCTTTTCGGGGGGAGGTGAGCCACGGGTATTGGAAGAAAAAATCGAAGATGTAGGGCTTCTACACGCTCTCAATCAGGCAAGTGGAGCGATTTCGCTGCATATTCCTTGGGATATTCCCAAAGATGCCAAGGCTATCAAGGCATTGGCGGCACAGCATGGACTCAAATTTGACGCCGTCAATTCTAACACTTTTCAAGACCAGCCCGACCAAGCTCTGACGTATAAGTTTGGGTCGTTGCAAAATGTAGATAAGGCCGTACGCAAACAAGCTATCGAACACACCATAGAGGTAATAAAGCACGGAATTGAATTGGGCTCAGAGTCGCTTACGGTATGGCTTTCTGACGGTTCGTGTTTTCCGGGTCAATTGAACTTTCGCAAAGCTTTTCAAAATACATTAGAAAGTTTGGAAGAAATCTACGCGGCCTTGCCCCATGATTGGAAGATGTTTGTGGAGTACAAAGCCTTTGAACCAAACTTCTATTCAATGACCGTCGGTGATTGGGGGCAATCCTTGCTTTTTGCCCAGAAACTAGGCCCTAAAGCCTATACTTTGGTAGATCTAGGGCATCATTTGCCCAATGCCAACATCGAGCAGATTGTGGCGTTGCTGTTGATGGAAGAAAAGCTGGGCGGGTTTCACTTCAATGATTCCAAATACGGCGACGACGACCTTACGGCGGGCGCTATGAAACCCTATCAATTGTTTTTGATATTCAATGAATTGGTAGAAGGAATGGATGCCCGTGGCATGAATCACGCCACTGATTTGGGATGGATGATTGATGCGTCTCACAATGTCAAAGACCCGCTCGAAGATTTGCTCCAATCTGTAGAAGGGATTATGGTGGCTTATGCCCAAGCGTTGGCTGTCGATAGAAAATCATTGATAGAGGCTCAAGCTGTAAATGATGTGGTAAAAGCGCAGGAAATCCTCCAAAACGCTTTTCGTACGGATGTGAGAGCGTTGGTAGCAGAGGCTCGTTTGAGAGCAGGAGGTGCTCTGAATCCCTTGTCTTTGTACCGTGGTTTGAAAGTTCGCGAAAATTTAATTGCGGAAAGAGGTCTTAAAACTGTTGCGACTGGATTATAGTATGAAAATACCCGTTTGTGCCGTATTAGATGTTGGCAAAACCAACAAAAAAATATTTCTGTTTGACGAAAATTACCGAATCGTTTTAGAAAAAACAGAGCAATTTCCCGAAACTGTCGACGAAGATGGAGATCCTTGTGAGGACGTAGATTTGCTTACTCGTTGGGTAAAAAATTCGATATTCCAAGTCTTACAACTGTCCGAATACGACGTCAGAGCTATCAATTTCTCTACTTATGGGGCAAGTTTAGTGCATGTGGATAAAACAGGCAAAACCGTAGCGCCCTTGTACAACTATCTAAAACCTTATCCTGATACACTCAAGAAACAGTTTTATGATACTTACGGAGGAGAGCAGCACGTATCCCGTCAGACAGCGTCGCCTATCCTAGGTAGTCTTAATTCGGGGATGATATTGTATCGTTTGAAATATGAGCAACCTGAGGTTTTTGAAAAAATAGCCTATTCTCTTCATTTACCTCAATATGTAGGGTCTTTGATATCAGAAGTGTTTGCGTCTGATATTACGAGTATCGGATGTCATACTCATTTCTGGAATTTTGATACCAATAGTTATCACGAATGGGTTGAAAAAGAAGGTGTTTTAGACAAACTCGCCCCTATCGAAGAAGGTGATAAAGTTGTAATTCAGACGATCAGTAATCAAGAGTGTTTAGTAGGCGTAGGTCTACACGATAGCTCATCTGCACTGATTCCCTACTTGGTTAGTTTTTTGGAGCCTTTTGTGCTTATCTCTACAGGTACGTGGTGCATCAGTCTCAACCCTTTCAATCATACACCTTTGACCAATGAAGAACTTCAGTATGATTGTCTGTGCTATATGCAATACAACGGTAAGCCAGTGAAGGCGTCGCGGTTGTTTGCAGGCTACGAGCATGAGCAGCAGACCAAACGCCTAGCGGAGCATTTTGGAGTAGCCACCGATTACTATAAAAGTGTGGCTTTCGATGCGGAGATGATTGCGCAACTAAAGGCAGATAAAAAAACAGACGGCATCGATTTTGAATCATTGTCAAAACCGCCGATGCCTACTACGATTTTTGGGCAGCGCGATTTGGTAAGTTTCGACTCCTACGAACGTGCCTATCATCAATTGATTTTGGATATAGTGGCGCAGCAAATTATTTCTACCGAATTGGTTTTGGCCGGCTCTACGGTTAAGCGGATATTTGTGGATGGAGGGTTTGGCAAAAACCCTATTTATATGAATTTATTAGCGGCTGCTTTTCCGACCATGGAAGTGTTTGCGGCATCTGTGGCACAAGCGACTTCACTAGGGGCTGCTTTGAGTATTCATCGGCACTGGAATTCAAAATCTCTTCCACCTGATTTAATTGATTTACGGTTTTATAATAGTAAACTTTCTCTTCCTTAAAATCTTTTTAGGTTTCTACAAAAAAGAAAAGGGCTTGGCTTTATTAAAGGCAAGCCCTTTTTTATTGTTATTTTATAAAAAAATTGAAACAAAGTAAGAAAAATCAACGGGAAAATACAGTATCAACTGATAATAGTTTAATTCTTTTTATCTTAAAAAAATAAAAAGTTTATTTTGTATGATGGAGCACTTAATAAAGGATAAATCTGATTGCCAAAACCTTGTTTAAAATCTATCAATGTAGTATGTGTCAAGGGCGTGGAAAACAAAATTTGAAAATATTTTTCTGAGGAGAAGTGGCTTTTTAGGCTACTTCATAATTTTCTGAAAAAAAGTTGGAATAAGAAAAAAACTCGCTTGTCAGTGGCATTTGTGATTATCAACAATGGAAATAATCAACCACTATTTGGAAAATGATTTTGGTCGCATTAAAAGAAAGAAGATCATTACTCACTTAGCCATCTTAGGCAGTTTACCAAAAGTTTGGCATTGTCAGCTTTAGGATCAGTGATTGTATTGTAATAAACCATGTTGCCATTAATCACTTTTTGATTTCGGAATACCCCCAGATCAGAGGAAATAATCACTTTTCCTTTACCAAATACAAAACCTAACAGGCCTGCATACGAATCCGAGGTTTCTCTTAGTTCGGATCGCTCATTTTCGTAGGGAGCAAGGTGAGTAGTACCTTTGGGAAAAGCTAATATTACATCTTCCGGATTACGAAAAATCGCCGTTGCACATAGAAACCGAGCCGTTTTCACGCTCAATTCCTGGTCTTTTATATCTGAGAGAACAGGGTGGTTATTATTGATTAAACCATTATCCAAAGTCATAGTAAACCAGGCGCACGGGTCACCATTTATGCCAGGGAAGTTTGGATGAGACGCTCCCCCGTCTCTGAACCGGACGCCCAAAGCTTCCAATAAAGGTTTACCGCCGCTCCCATTGGGATAATGGCTCAAAAACAGAAAAAGGCGACCACCGTTAGCAATCCAGCGAGTTATATTGTCCACTTCAGCATCAGAAAGAGGTGATTTTTGAAAAATAGCCTTAGGGTGTTCGTTAACAATGATTTGCTCATTCGGCAAGCCTTCAATGAGTAAAATGGCACCTGACTGGAGATTTTCTTTCAAGTGTGGTTTATTAATATAATCGATCCTAAAACCGTCTTGCCGAGCTAATTTGAGCATCACCTCATTAGCTTGGTCTTTTTGGGGACGTTGAAAAACAGTCTTATGATAGGTATCAATTAAGAGAGTTTTGTTAGAAATGTTCTTCGAGGGCCTAAATGTGAGGGTGTAAGTCGAATCGGAGATGACCTGTATTTGCTGAGCAGTGGTCACTGAAATACAGACCATACAACGCAAGAATAAAATCAATACAGCGAATTTAGAAAAGTGCATTTGCTTCTTATGAATTAAAGCTGCAATATATATAAAATAACAAGTTATTTTGTATATCAACGGCTTTGCAGGTTGTACGCATAAAAGATTTTTCTTTGGTCAGTGTTCTAAAATCGACCCGATTTTGAACAATTATCAGCGAGTTACGAAAGAGTCGCCAATGATAGTTTTCCAAGTTGCTCAGAATCTTGGCAGAAATTTCGATAATGCGTTTAACCTGAAACTAAAATAAACCAATCACTAAAGGAGAAAAATACGGTATGAAATAGGGGGTTTTTCTCCTCGACTCTGACTTGGATGCTTTTTAGTTTTGCGAAAAACTAAAAATATAGGTTATGAAAAGAAGTATATTCCTCTTTTTTATTATTGGCTTAGGAGCTTGTAAAGAAAAAATCCCCCCTTTGTCGGAACGAATTCAAGCCAATTGGATACTTGCCGAAGTAAAGGAAGGGGCGACCCTTGTGTATAGCAAAGGCGCGAATACAAATATTCGTGCAGGCTATGCCAACTGGCGATTGGTGCTGAGTGGGCAATCTGTTACTTATACTGAATTTGATAGTCATACGTTCAGTGGTCAGTACGAATTAGAGAACGACACCAAACTCATTCTTAAAAATCTTACGCCTAAACCTTCGGCCACTGACGGAACGCTGGAGTTTATGATTAGCGATGCCACTGATAAGCAAATGACGCTCAAAAGTGCTATCGCAAGCCTAAAAACAGGCAATAGTATCAATGAGTACAAACTTATAAAAGAGTAAAACTTTACCCTCACATGAAAAAACTTTTATGCTTTTTGATAGTATGTTTATGCGCTAATGTCTATGCGCAAGTCCCCGAAGAAAAACCTTTGGCGTGCGGTACTACCGAAGTTCCTGACCATATACGAAAGCTAATGCTAAGTCTCAAAGGAGCAAGTGCTCCTACTGCCCGAGCTGTCAACGAACCACTGCGGGAAATGAAAGTATGGGTGGTGGTAGATTCTACCATTTATGGCTTCTACAAGACTGATACAAATGCTATTAAAGCACACGTGTATTTTGTTTACCAACAAGCCAACATCATTTTTAATAAGCAGTTGGGGATTCACCTTAATGTAGTAGCTATTGAGATTTTGAAGAAAAAAAACAGATATACTTTTGCTACCAGAGGCGTATCTAATGAATTTGGGCAGCTCTATAATTTTAGCGAAGATTATTCAAAGAGGCGCGATGTGGTGAGAGACCTTACAGTGATGTGGACGCGCTACACAGGGGAGCCTTATGGTGGAGTTGCATTTTTGGGTGGAGCGTATCAGCATGATACTGGCGACCAGTTGAGTCCCTATCTTATTGCACACGAGACAGGTCATAATCTCGGTTCGCCACATACACATGATTGCTCCTGGAGAGGCGGGCCTATTGATGCTTGTAATGACATCGAAGGGGGAAACTGCTATACGGGTACCAAAACCTCTAATACGGGTACTATAATGAGCTATTGTAGTAAATATGGCATTGAAGGGCATAATGTATTTCATCCGCTTTGTGTAGAACTTATCAAAAAAGTAGCTAAGGATTCTTATGGGTTGATTCCGATGCAATCGGCTCCTTTTGCTGCACCTGCGTTGTTGTATCCGACCAATGGCTCCGAAAGTACTACTAATCATTACTTTTCGTGGCGTGCCACCACTCAAACTACTCACTATCAGGTACAAATATCCGATAAGGCCGATTTTGCGAATGTTCTCCTGGATACTACCACTCATGCTCCTTCATTTTGGGTAGGCAAAAAACTCGCCTTCAACACGCCACATTATTGGCGGGTACGTGCCCGAAATGAATCAGGAGCGGGGGGATGGTCGGCATCTTTTACTTTCAAAACGGCCTCTTCTATTTCGTTGACCAAACCCGTGGCGTATGAAGTTTATAACCTAAAAACACACGAAGATCAAATTATTGCTTTTTCGACGATTGCCGATGCCATAGAATACGAAGTGTCTTTTCACCGGGCAGGAAGCAATGAAAGTTTGACGGCGGCCAATACCTATAAAACTTTCAAAACCACTAAAACAACTTTGAGGATAGGTGACATCTTGAGCCGACCTGCCGACTTAGGCAGCTATCGGTGGAGAGTAAGGGCTTTGAATGGGACGACGGTAGGAGAATGGAGTGACGATAACGATCGCTCTGTCTATTTCTACAATAAACTAAATCTCAATATCACCGCCAATCCTACTTATAATGTGCCTTTAGAATTTCCTATGTCATTGAATGTGGATTTCAATAGATTGGATAGCTATCGAAAAATAACGGTAGAAGTAGCAAAAGATGCCGATTTTAAGAATCTAGCCTTTACCAAACAGTTAGTCAATGATGATAGCAATCAGCCCGAAAACTTTTATGTGGGTGTATTGCCGATTTCAGGTTTAGAAAGTGACACTAAATATTTTTATCGGGTCAAGGCCGTCTCAAGAATTGATAGCAGTACACGAACTTCAGAATTTAGGACAGGTTTGGAGCAACGCTGGAAACTTTGGAACAATACCACTCATTCGAGCTTACCTACCAATGCTTATTTAAGAGGGATCTATGTGGATAATACCAATGCTCAATGGGTATATGGGATCGAGGGAATTTATGAAATAAAAACTGATGGGAGTGTCAATACTTTCAATCAAGCTACATCCAATAAAATGCTGCCTAATTCTATTAACGACCTTACCAAAGATTCACGAGGAAGAGCATGGGCCGCTACTAGAGATGGTTTGGCTTACTTGGAAAACAACCAATGGACTACCCTAAGAAATCGAGCGCCTTTTGGTCGAAATGTGGGAGGGTATATTTGGTACAATTCATTCAATAGAGTGGCTAGCGCTCCCAACAATGTGGTATATGCCAATTCTAATGATGTTGCTAAAATATTGCGCTATGATGGCAATGAATGGAGTGATATTACGCCGCCTTCTACCTTGTATAGTAGTTACCTAGCTATATTCAATACCGATAAAAGTGGGAATTTATATATACTCTCGGCCGAAAAAAACAATAGAATTGGGGTTTATGAAAACGGGGCTTGGAATGAGATAACAATCCCCAATTTTACCAACAATCCCAACACTTATTATAGGCTATTTGATAATGCGGGCCGGATATGGCTCGCTACTTGGATTCCGTCCCAAAGCAATTATGACATTGCAGTATTTACATCGAGAGAAGATATTAAGTTTTTGACCAATCAAATCAGCTATGTAGAATCATCTACGGGTGTTACAAAAACTGGTTTTTTGACAAGTTTTATGAACACCATATTAGTAGGTAAAAAATATACTTATTTTATGGGATACAATGGCCTTTTGGAGTATGATGGAGCAAGGTATATTTATTACAATTACCCCACTATATCGCCTTATACAATGAGTGCGGCATATACTTCCCAAAATTTTTCGATTGACACCGAAGATAGGCTTTACTACGTAGAATCGGGCAATACTATTTATCGTTTTGAGCGTAACAATTTCAATGGATTTTTACAAAAACAAGTGGGCACGGGTTGTAATCTTACTTTTAGAGTAGGCCTTGCCACTCCGCCCACCAACTCAATGGCGATGAAGTTTTATTTGTCGGATGCTAATGGGGCTAATTTCAAAGAAACTCCGGCCACCTATAAAGACGGCTACATTACTTTTTCAGTCCCCACTGATGGAACGGGAAAAGGGTATCGGGTAAAATATACTTTTGCGGACATTTTTGAGAGTAAAGAAAGTGAACCCTTCGAAATAAGTACACCCTTTGCGAAGTTGGCGATTACTGGAAATGTTAATTTCTGTTTTGGAAATTCTACTACTTTGAAAGCAGAAGTGACGGGCGGTAAAACCCCTTATACCTATACTTGGTCCAAAGGTGGCAGTACAGATACTTATACAGCTTCTGCCGAAGGAGCCTATACCGTGACCGTAAAAGACGCTAACAATTGTATCCAAACATCGGCAGAGGCTATTCTTACTACCACCGGTGCTAAAGAAGCAAAAATTACTCCCGCAGGAAACACCGCAGTGTATGAGCCTAATACAGTGATACTTAATGCAAATACAGGAGATAATTTCACCTACCAATGGCAAAAAGACGGTACCGACCTTGTAGGAGCCACTAGTGCTACTTATGAAGCCAAAGCATCAGGAAGCTACGTGGTAAAAGTACAGAAAGACGGCTGTAGCTTGGCATCGGCGTCGGTAGCGGTGCAAATAGATAAGCTGCTATCAGTTCCTAATTCGGACATCCCTACAAACTTAGTATTGACCAATTACCCCAATCCATTTGCGACAAGTACTACTTTTAAGTTAGGGCTTCCCCGCCAAAGTAAGGTAAAGATGAATTTGCTCAGCAGTAAAGGTGAGACCTTAAACACTATCAAAGAAGGAATCTTGGAAGCGGGGTGGTATTTGATAAAACTAGATGATACTTCACTACCCGCTGGCGTTTATTTTTGCCAAATCATGACGGACGAAGGCACCAAAACGCACAAACTCATAGTAGTCAAGTAGAGCTTACCAAAGCCTATATATTGGCAACAACGTATGTTTTATAATAAAGAAGAGACTTGGCTTGATTCATGCCAAGTCTCTTCTTTTATGATAGTTCTTTAGCTTATATGTTTCATAAGGGGCGGAATAGCACCGATACCATCCCCTAACGTCTCTGAAATAGATAAATAATTATAAATTTTATATACCTTTATGGTTAGATTTTTTGGTAAAAAGCTTTCATCTCTGATAGAGATTACACAGTAAATAGTTTTATATATCGTCTGTTAGAAAACATAATTTTAGGATAAGTAAAAGTGGCGTATCGGAGAAATTGAGAAAAGATATTGACCAAACCTAATACAAGTATTGAAGTAATATTGCACAGCTAAAACCCCACCTTAACCTACACTTAGTTTTCTTTTATGATAGATTATAATCGCTTACAGCAGATTTATGGAGATGATAAGTCATACATTGCCGAAATGTTTGAAACTTTTCTACAAGATGCCCTTCCCGATTTTGGCTTGATTCCTGACTTTATAGTACGCCAAGATTGGGGCAGTTTAGCACAATTGATTCATAAAGTTAAGCCTTCTCTTGGAATGGTTGGCTTGAGTGATTTAGAAGAGCAACTGAACGAGATTGAAATGAGGGCTAAAACCAATCCTAACGCTTCTCAGATAGAGGCACTTTGGCAATCGGCTCAAGGGGATTTAGAAAAAGCCGTAATAATTTTACGAGATACAATGACTAAATTTTAGCCTAATTTCGACCCGTATAACGAGCGATTTTTAAAAAAAGCTCTTTGGGATTAAAGGGTTTTGTAACATAGTCGTTGATACCTACCGCAAATGCCTGGTCTTGATTGCCCAAAGAAGCAGAAGCCGTCAGGGCCACAATAGGAATATCAGTATCGACTTCCCTGATTTTTTGAGTAGCAGTATAGCCGTCCATGATAGGCATCTGAATATCCATCAGAATAATATCATATTTATCTTTTTCAAACTTATCTACTGCAATTTGGCCGTTTTCGGCGATGTCGACCTCTACTTGCCATTTCTGGAAAAACTTCGTTGCTATTTTGATATTGACCGCATAATCTTCCACTAAAAATATCCGTACGCCTTTCAGAGTCTGATCATTGATCACCTCCGTAGGGTCTTCGATAGTAGTGGTTTTTAGGAGAGAAGTGCCAATGGGCAGGGCGAGTGTAAAATAAAATTTAGAGCCTTTTCCGAGTTCACTTTCAATCGAAATATCACTGTCGTGGAGTTGAAGTAAGAGTTTTGTGATGACCAATCCTAATCCTGTACCCCCAAACTGCCGTGTAGTGGCAGAGTTGGCTTGGGTAAATTTGTCGAAGATGAGACTCTGTTTTTCGGGGGCGATACCAATACCCGTATCCGTTACAGAAATGTCCAAAAAAGCCGTTTGGTCTACTTTTTTCTGTAGCGAAAGCTCTACAGTGACGCTTCCTTTTTTGGTAAACTTAACGGCATTAGAAACCAAATTGGAAATCACTTGGCCCAAACGCAACGCGTCGCCTATAAGTATATCGGGTACATCATCATCAATCATCAATTTGATTTTATTGCCATTCTCTTCAGCTTTGATTTGATTGGCTTTTTTGATGTTGGAGATGAGTTGTTTGAGGTCAAAGGGGTTTTGTTCGAGTTCGATTTTGCCAGCTTCGATTTTGCTAAAATCTAAGATGTCGTTGATGAGAACGTAAAGATTATCGGTCGAAAATTTGAGTATTTTAAGGTTTTCGGCTATTACGGGAGGGACTTCCTCTTGTTGCATGAGATAGGTAAGCCCTACGATGGCATTAAGGGGGGTTCGGATTTCGTGACTCATCATCGACAAAAACTCCGACTTGGCTTGGGTGGCACGCTCGGCGGCTTCCTTGGCTTGACGTAGCTCCGCCTCCATTTGCTTGCGATTTTCAATCTGAACTTGAAGAAAATCTACCAAACTCAAGAGATTGTTGGAGTCGAGGGCTTTACTTTCTAATCCTTCTTTGATTTCTAAAGAATAAATCGCTTCAATGAGTTTTTCGACCGAAAGTTTTCTTTGGGCGATTTCTTCTTTGAGTTTATTGTTGATTTCACCATACTCTTTTTCATTGAGCGAGGCCGAATGTTCAAAGAGTTCTTTATCTCTGTCAAAACTTAGGTACGATTCATTGACTGATTTGATAAAATTCTGAAAGGGAACATGCTGCATGCATTCTTCCGTCAGATGCCTGTTGATTTGTCGTTTTAGTAATTGATGAAAGGTAGAAGTATCCATGTAAAGTTTAGGCTTCAGCTAAGGTGGTAATGGTCATCGTTTGGTTGTGAAGGTCGCAATGAGCGGTAGGATTCAGCGGGGAAATTTCGCCGTAAGAATAAAAACCCGTAATAGTAGGTTTGGGACCCAGTATTTCACGAGCTACTTCTACTTCTTCTTCGGTACGTTGGCCCAGCACAAGCTTGCGCCCTACACAGCTCACTAGCAAGGCAAATTCTGGCGGGTTTGAAAAAGTCTTAATAGAGCTTTGGGCTGCCTTACCAGAAGCATCTACCAAGCGGTCGAAATTGGCTTTCATGAATCGCACCAAAGCTCCCTCTGGCAATGAACCCGCAAAAGTCATGCTTTTGGTCGTTTCGTCAATGGATAAAATAGTACGAACTACAGGCTCCGAATCAGGGGTAGCTCGCATAGATAAGGGAAACAATAGCGCTGCTCCGGGGAGTTTATCGGCGTATTTGCCTAGGTATTCTTTGTACAAATCTAAGGCGGCTTTATCCCCAATTTTGTACAATACATTGTATTCAGAAGAAGTTACTTCCCGTTCGGGGCCAAATACATCCCAGCCTCCCATACTACCATGACCTACTTTGAGGGCATCCCCATAAAGGCCTATGCCCACAATTTTTCCCTCTTTAGGATTGTCATTGAGTCCCACTAATGTTTTTTCGAAGCGGGCCTCGTCGCCGGCAAGCCCACCCGAAATAGAAATTTTGTTGTCGGTCTTGAGGTTGAGGGCGGCGATAAGCTCACTGCCATTTACTCTTCCTCCGTCCGAAATGATAAGTATCGCTTTTAAATCTTCTCTTTGTAAATTTTCTGCGATTTTTTCGCCTGCCTCCGCACTTTGAAAGTGGTTTTCAATATCTACTTTAGTGGTACGCACTTGGGTTTTTTCAAACTCAATCGCAGTGGATATGATCGTTCCGCTATGTACGGAGTCGCCGTAGATTTCGCCTGAAGTAGAATTGATAACAATATCGGCAATAGGATAAAGACTTCGTAAATATTCGTAAGGCTGGACCTTCTCCAAGCACATTCGTTCTCCAAAAACCAGCACTAATTGAGCATTAGAAGCAGAAAATGAAGGGGTTTCGGATATTTGTACCCAAGTTCCTTCTTGAAAAGCGGTTTGGTGAGTTTTCATTTCGATGTAAAAACACGAAATTAAAACATCTTTTAGTATATTTTGTGGATTACTGTTTTTTTTTCGTACTTAACAAATGACTTTTAGCACTAATTGCATTAAAATTCAGATTTATAAACCTGAACTTCGTCATTCCAAAGCGTTGTTCATGGTTTAGGGAAGAAATCTCGGATACAAAATCTAACGCCTGAGTCAGGAAAAGCCGACCTAAGGCCAACTTACAATGTGATGGAAGTGGATCTCATTTTTTTTGATTTGAATACTTCTTTTCCCTCCACAAAAATCCGCATCCCTTTGCCTTTGTGATAGTGCTTCCCTGTTTTATCCCAAAGAATCGTAACAGACTTGCCATGATATAGCACTTTGTCCAAACAAAACCAATCCCATTGTTGCGGACTAAGTAAGGGTTTGATTTGTAGGGTGTTATCGCTTCTAGGTTTTAGGCCAATCAAGTCAGAAATGATTAAATCTGCAAAGCCTGAATGGTTATAGAATTTACTTCGAGGAATATCTCCTTTGAGCCATTCGCCATTTTTTTCATCTTGATATTCGCCCAAATACAGCTTTCCATTCATTTGGTGTGATTGGGCATACTTGTAAAGTTCTTCATAAAACACCTCCTTTGTCATGGTACCGTGGTGTTTGTAGTTGTTGAGTAAGTTGGACAATGCACGTAAGGTTTGAGTAGTGGCAAAAGGCCATACTGGGCCGTCCCATTCGCAGCCGTGTCCAGAGCCGTGGGTGCGAAAGAGAGGATGGCGCCTCTCGGCAGTAGTGATGCCCCACTTGGCTCGAAAGCCCGTCGTGTCAGTGAGTTGGTTCCACTGACGCGCATAAAGGGGCGAATCGTCGGGAAGATTGAAATACCACGGAATAAACCCAATCGCTTCTCGGGCATTGGCAAACGCCCCTTTTTCTAGTTTTACTTTAAAAAAAGCAGCTTCTTTATCCCACAGGTTTTCGTGTACTAGTCGCCTCAACACCTCAGCTTTCTGTTGGTATTTTTGTTGGAGGGTATCGTTGCCCAAAAGTGCCGCCATTTGACTGAGTGCGACGGCGTTGCCATACATATAGCTGTTGATAGTAGGCCGAATATTTTTTTCCTTGCGAGAGCCACTAATAGATTCTTCCATAGCATCGCGCACATCAAATTGCCAAAAAAGTTGATTGGGCAATTGGCGCTCTTGTTCCCATTTGCGGTAGTCAGCTTCTAAGGCAAGGAGGTGTTTTTGAAGAAATGTTTTATCTAAATTGACCAAATATCGCTGATAGACAGCATCGTGTACCCAACTACTAAAGGCATGAAAACGCGGTGCTGTGTGTTTTGGGTCAACATACAGCCAAAATGAAATGTAATCGTCAATAAATTGTGATTGATGCAGCCAACGCCCTTCGTAGATGTGATGCCCAAGGGCACTGCTGATGGCATTGTGTTTACCGGCGTGATTCACTTTCGTTATAAATTCCGTAAAAATAAAGCCATCGGGCGTTTGTTTGAGGTGTTTTCGTAGCGACCACCAACGATAGTTATACACTGTCCGAATGACTGAATCAGGGCAGTCAAAAAGAGGAATATTGTTGGAAAGCCATTCAAAAGATTGGGCATTGGAAACGTAGTTTTTGACGGCTTCATCATCGATAGCATTGAAATATTCGACGTCTTTTTTGAGTTGAGTAGTGCTTAAAACGGCTGCTTTTTGTCCATAACAAATCTTCACCGACCAAAGGCAAATGACCAAAAATAAAGCACCTATTTTCCAATGTTTGTGAGTCATCATATTAGATGTGGGGGTAGAATGATGTGAATTTAACCCTTCCAAGTTTTGAAAGTCGTCATTTTTTAGGTGAATCATGGGATAAAACCTTATTCAAATAGCCAATCTATATTTTTTTTATTTCCTGCCATGCCTGCGTCAAAAGCGGGGATTTCTTGGGAGCTTTTGACAAAACCTAAAATGAGACAAAGCCCACGCCCCAATTGAAGGGTATGAGTACCTGCCCCAAAAGAGTAAGTATGAATGTTGGCAGGAGGAAAACCATTGACCAAAATTGCGTTGGAAATTTTGATTTCAGCTTGTCCATAATCATTGGCACTTGCATCGGTTTCGAGTTCAGGAGCGGGATGATAGGCCGGATTTTTTTCGTTGAAAAAACCAACCAAGAGTTTGACGGGTTCTTGTGCCGTAAAAGTGATAGAAGTACGGTTTTGCTGTTGTACTTTTTTAGTAAACTGCAATCCCTTCAGCTCTTTAAGCTCAGGTGCTACACCGCTGATGAGGGTGGTAGTGTCTGAAAATACGCTTTGGCCTTTGACGATTGCATATTCGCCAATGGTGGGGCTTTGGATTTTTACTATTGCAGGTTTTAGTACGATTAATTGCTTAATCCCTTGATTGGTATGTGTTTTGAGGGAGTCGATTTTTCGTTTGAAAGTATTTAGTTCTTTTTCATAAACAGGGAGCATTTCGCTCCAGGTCTTATAGTTGCCATTGGCGCCTCGCATCGGAATTTTACGCTGTTGGGTCTGCATACTGTTGGCATACAAATAGGTGTCTTTGGTCAAGGCCACAAGCTTAGTATAATAGGCTACGCTTTTCTCTAAATGTGGCAAAGCTTTCTCCAAGTCTTGGATATCGTTGGAGTATTTGAAGCGGAGCGTGGCTAAGGCTGCACGCGCTTTTTCGGCGTAGAAGTTTGCCATCGCATCTTGACAATAAACATCGTTTTTGAGGCGGTTAAACTCTTCTTGGTTTTTGGTTACACTACCAGTGGCGCGGTTGATGGCACTCACTGCTTTTTGTCCGTGTTGTACTACCTCATCGGCTACCATGAGGGGTGTTTCGCCAAGGTGTTTTTGTTGATTCCACTCTTTTTCGGTATACTCCACAATCATCTCTCCTTCGGGTGCTTCTGATTCGTACATAAGCGTAAAAAGCCCATAGCGAAAAGGATTGATGAGTTGCGTCATTAGCATACCAAGGGTGAGGGTTTGGCGATTGCCATCCGTAATACCATAGCGACGAAGAAGCTTAGGCGAGATTTCGCCAGTTTGCTCATAAGCTTCCAGCACCTCTTTGCCTTTGTCGAGTGGAAGGCCGTACTTTTCGGCTAGTTGGCTGCTCCAGTAATTGGTTTCGAGGGAGCGGTCACGATTGGCGTTCCATGCATAGCGTGCCCATGTTTTGTACCAAATCCAGTCACGGTCTAGTTGAAGGAGACGTTGCGGGGCTTTGTCGGCGGTGTAGGGCCAATCCCAGTAGGAGGCTTGAGGATACAGATGCAGCGCATTGGCCTCATATACCGAATGCATGGCTTGGACTGATTTCTGAACAAAATCGGGAGAACCGTAGCGAAAAGGCTCTAAGTTGGCCAGAATGTGTACGTTTTCGACGTGTACAGTACCAATACGGCTCAAACTACGGTGCAGGTCGGCCCATTTGCCACGGGGGGTATAGGTGGTAAGTGCTTCGCCGTTGTATTTGGCCATGGTATAAAGATTTTTGTAAAGCGGCAAAGCGGCCTTCATCACACGGGGAGCGTCGGTATCATGAGCGCGTAGCACTATGGGTGGTTCGGTGGTTTTCCCTAAGGCTTTGAGCCCGTCTTGTACGCCGGGGATAATGGTTTTTGTGAACCAATCCACATCATCTTGACCTTGGCCTTCCATGGCTTCTCCTAGGGTAATAAGAAGGCCAACATTGGGGTATTTTTCAACAAAAGCGGCAATAGATTTGCGGGTATAGTCAGCAATAAGCGGTAAAATAGGGCGATTGCGGTCTTGGGTTTTGATGCCGTGTTTTTCGGCAAATGGTTTAGATACGATGATGTTATAAAACATCTGAATCACCCAAATGCCCCGCTTATCAGCTTCGGAAGTCAGAAAACGAAACATATCTTCGTTTTTCTTAAAAGTGGTTTCGTCTACCTCTACAGCATATGGATAATCCTTGAGCTTAACCAATGACGCGAAAGGATGCCCGTTCCAGAGATAAAGAGAATTGTATCGGTTTTCGACCATCATATCAAGGTACTGAAGCCAAAGTGCTTTGTCATAAAGCCAAGGGAAAGTTTCGGGTGTATAAGGGTATTCGTACACCTCACGACCAGGCAAATAGTAAGGTTTCTGCACCCCTATGCAAGTACCGCGTAGTACCATTTCGGGCTGGTCTTTTATCGAAATTTCTGATGGTAGAACACCTTCTTTTTTGATTCTTTCTGCTAGTTCCAAACACCCATACAAAGCCCCCGATGCGTCGCTTCCAACGATAATTAAAGGCGTATTTTGAGATTTGTGTAATTGAAATCCTTCCTTGGGTTTTTGGTCCGAAAGAGCAAGATGATGGTTTTGGGCGGTGATTTGAATGCCTTTTTGGGTGAGCGTTCCGACGATGATTTGAGACGCACTTTTGCTGATGGTTTTAGTTACAGTGGTTTTATAACCTGCGTCGTTCAGGGCTTTGCTTAATTTTTCGACCCCAAAAACAATACGTGGATGCGATTCGGTGAGTACTATTTGGAGCGATTTTGGGGGAGGGGATTGGGCATATCCCTCGTTTATCGCCCATAGTATAATCGTCAAACAATAAACTATCTTTTTCATCAGAAATGGAGGATTAGGAGCTAAAACCATTAGAAGGAGCTGGTTTGTAAAGATTTTATAAAAAATACCGCTTCTGTATCGTGGGCATCGGCGTTGGGCAAATCGTAGTTTTGGTCGGTGGGGGTATCGGCATCAGGAAAACGACGTACCTCGCCCGTCCGAAACACCACCCGTTTGAACGACGCTATAGGTGCAAAAAATACCTTGGCACCCTTGCTTTGACCATTTATAAAAACATTGAAAATGCGCTTACTTTGGTCAAGTTCAAGGCGAATGTCATAGGTTTTTCCTGCTTCATATTTCATGATGTTGGAATTTCGATAACCTACTTTTACTTTGAGTTCACCATCACTGTCAAAAATTAGGCGAGTGGCAGCCGTGCCTTTGGCATCTTGCATCTCAATGTGCAATTTACCATGGGAGGTTTGTTGGGCTGTTATGGAAAAAGCAACGGTAAGTTTTTTAGATTCAGGAATGATTCTTTCCGCTTTGGCATAATCAAATTTATCACTGTCGCGGAGTACCAAAGCCCGTGTCCCGTCAATAGTGGATTCAATTTTGACCGATGCTTGCAGTGGACTGTAAATATTCCAATAGGTGAGGGCAGTATTGGAGGGTATTTCGTTGAAAGATTCTTTTACGTGGGTTTTTACTTCGTCAGTGATGGGCACAGGAATCTTAGATACCCAAATATCTTCTTTATTCATGCTATAAGTGACCCAGAGGTTTTTGTCGGCAGGAGTGCCATTGCCTTCTTCGATGCCCCTTACGTACTGGGGGCCATATGATTTATAATTGCCTCCGTACCTCATCGAAGTGATTTCGCCATTGATAAGCAATAGGTTGGTATAAGTAAGGCCGTTGGTACTGGTCGAAACGGCAAGTGGCCAGCGAAATTCGGCGGGATTATAAACTGTAGCATATTTGCCGTCGGTGGTGCGTTGTCCCCAGATTTTGGCATTGCTGTTGATAAATCCTGGCGCACGTAGGGGCGCATAAAGCCAAGTTTTACCATTGTCGCGGCTGACAGACGTAAGGGCGTGTTTCCATAAACCTACTACGTTGCCATTGGCTAAATGATAGTAACTAAAAGCCTTCAGTTCTCCTTTGAGCGGAATGAGCGGGTCGTTGCGGTCGGCTTCTTCGAGCCACTGTTGCATCATCAGCGTATTGGAAAGTAGCTCGTTGCAAGCGTCTACAAAACCGGCGTCTTTGGAAGTGGTGTAAAAAGGATAAGCAGATTTACTTTTTTCCCAAGAAGAATTGTGACGGATAAAAAAGATGTCGCCCAGTTTGCCATCGCTGTAGATTTCGCGTACTACCCGGCCTATGCCTTTGCCATCGTTGGGGTCGTCTTTGGCGTCCAATGCAATCCCATAATAACCCAAAGCTAACAGGCGATTTTTTTTAGACACAAAAAAGCCCATACGTTGATGCATCACCGCGTCTAAGTTTTTGGCTACCCCTTCATAACCTTGTTTTTGCCAGCCATCAGGAATTCGATAAGGAGGGAAGATGACCGTAGGTCGCGTCCATTGGTATCCGTCTTTGGAAGTCGCCAAGAGCGTCGCCCCGGGAGGTACATGTTCGCCTACGGGATTGCTGAGATAGTGTAAATAAAAAGTGCCGTTCCAATAAGCCAACATTGGCGCGTGGTTGTAGGTCCAGTTGAGGGCTAAACCTTCTTTGTTGTCACGATTGGCTCTAAAAACCTGAATGTTATGAACACCCACGGCGGGACTTAATTGGCCGTGATGATAATCCACATTGGAGAGGGTTTGGCCCACATATCGAATCGTATTTTGGGCATTTGCTAGCAGCCCCCACCCTATTATCGACAGGGTGAAACACGTTCTTTTGAAGGACAATATATGTTTGTTTATGTTATAAAAAGTAGGTGTCATCTTTCTATGGGGCTTGGATAAGTTTTTTAATTACTTGTGGCTTTACCTCCAAAATAGTGCCGTGCTTGTGTCCTTCTGGAATTGAGATTTGAGGAGATGCATTGGTAAAAGACTTAAAATCAGTGGTTTTAATGGCGTCGTAACATTTGTCTTGATAAGTGTCAAAATAAATCAGCCACTCTTTTCCCACTTTAGTGACCGAGGGACCTTCCGTAAATTTTTTGGTAAAAGGAGTCGAAACATTTTCAAAAGGACCTAGGGGTGTTTTGCCAAAAGCAACTTTAAGATTTCGTTCAGGACGAGTGTTGTCTTTTAGCACAAGTACGTAGTCATTTTTCTGACGTTTTACTATCACGGCATCAATCACACTGAAGGCCGGGTCAAAAAAGAGCTTGGTAGGCGAAAAAGTCTTGAAATCTTTGGTAGTGGTATAATACATTCGGTGGTTATTTTCTTCGTCTTCTACGCCTTTGGGAAAACGAAACGGAATCGTCGAGGCCCAGATAATGATGAATTGATCGGCCTCATCGTCATAAAATAGCTCAGGTGCCCATACATTGACGGTAGAAGGCTCGTGAGCCATGACAGGCAGGAGCTGTTGGTCTGACCAATGAACCAAATCTTTGGAATAGGCATAGCCAAACCCCTTGTCGCCTTTCCAACTCGTAGTCCATACCAAATGAAATGTCCCGTCTTTGCCTTGTGCCATCGAAGGGTCGCGCATTACTTTTTGATTACCGATTTGGGGTGCCAAAAAAGTCTTTTTTAGGTCGTTCCAATGATAGCCGTCGTAGCTATAAAGCAGCCGCAGACCTTCGTTGGCGGGTTCGTGAAAAGAAGTAAAAATCCAAGCTTTTTTTTGACAAGAACTTAGTAGTAAAGTAGAAAGTAAAACGAGTAGCCACTGTTTCATAGAAGGTGGGATTTTAAAAATCAAGGGTTTGTTTTTTTGAGCCAAACTACCTGTGGGGTTGTGGAAGTGGTTTGGATTTTTACCATTTCTCCACCCCTAATCATTTGTTCTTGAAGGATAGATTGGCCCGTTTTAGGGTTTATAAAATATACCAAGAAGGAATTTTTAGTAGTGCGCAGGTCTATTTGAATTTCGTCAGAAATCTCATTGTAAACTACAAATCCAACTTCAGGATTACCAAGTGTCCACTGATGAGGGTATAAGGAGACCAAAGGTGTCATAAGTGCGACGTCTTTGGCAAAATGAGCATCATTAATCATCGGAATACTGGCTAGCGAACCACCCGCCATCAAAACTGCCCAGCCTAGGGTATCGAAACTATCTGCTGAATAGATGACTGCTTTTTGGGGGTATTTTTGGCGGTACTCATTTACGGCGCGGTATACTTGGTCAAAAGAGCTGCGTTTTGGGGGAGTAAGGCGGGCGTGTTGGCGAGGGGCAAGGTTTTGGCCACCTGCGGGGGCATAGAGGCTTCCATTGGCCTGATAATGCCAATATCGAATGTCTATCACATCCACGACGGCAGCGCGTGGGCCATCGCTCAAAATCGCATCTTGCACATCTTTGGTGGTACTAAGGGCAATCCAGACATTTTTTTTCTTCTCTTGTTCCCATTCTTTGATGACATCTAGCCAAAACTGAACAAAAGACAATGACCCTGTAAACTCAGCACTGATAGCATGAATGACTCCTGCTTGGGATGCGAAGTTGTCGAGACACTGACGAATGTAAGCGCGGTGTAATTTTTTGCGCACGGGGTGCGAAACATCATAAAACTGCTCGGCCATAAAAATACGCTTGTCGCCCGCATAGGGTACAGGTTCGGGAAAACCGGTTTGGTTGATATTGTTGGCGGGTCGCCACGGGAAATCCGCATAATGTGCGCCTGCCTCGATGATATTGTGTTGGAAATAATGTTGATGGAGCAGTACCAAGTTTTTTTGGTCGGCCAAGGTTGCAAATTCTTTTAGCCTACTCCAATACCATTTGTTGTATTTGGTCAAATCATATTTGCTAAGGCCGTCCCAAGCGGTTTCGTGGCCACTACGTGCAAAGGGTAATTCGTAAAAAGGAGCCCAAACGTCTCCATCCATGCGTCGGATACGCTCGTGGTCGTCGCGGCGACGGTCGTACCATAGACCATAGTTGTGATCCAACGTGACGATATTGTTGGTTTTCATCCAGTTGCTTACTTCTTCCAAATCATCCGTAAGGCCATTTCCAGTCATTCGGGGTACAAAACGCGTAATGTGTGGCTTGGCATTGGCTAGGCCATAAGGCCGTGCGCTGCCATTCCACCACGAAACCTCATGCTTTTTGCCCGTAAGAAGGGCTTGGTTTCGGGTCAACCAACCATTTTGTATTTGTAAAATAGACGACAGCGGCGACGCCACAGGGGACTTTAGGCCGATTTCGTCGATGGTTTTGGCGTTTGAGTGTATCGTTAAAGCTTGTCTTTCAGATGCTTTTTGGATGAATTCGGGCAAACTGAGAGCAGGCACTTGGGCCGATTGGGTAAGGGCAGCGGCTACTTCTACTTTGGGACTACTAGAAGCTTCGGTAGGAGTAGGCATCAAAATCGTACGGGAAGAGATAGCTGCGCCTAGTCGGTCTTGGAGCTGGGCGTAGTACAGACTACGGGGTTTGATATGCTCGTTTGACATATTCCAGTAGCCATCGCCTGCAAACTGCGCCCACGTTCCGAAAGCCCAGTTTTGAGCCGTGGGTGGGCTATAACATTCTACTTTGGCGGCGGTACATTGCCAAAAAATGCTGTTGGCCGCCGTCCAGCCTGCCCCTTGGCCGTCTTGCCCAAGATTGCTAAAACGTAGGGCATGACCGTCTATATTTACAATATCAAAAAGTACACCTGACGCCCAGCTATCAATCGTACCACTAAAACTGTGTGGTAAATGAGACTCGCACTGAACGAAAGCATTGGGGCCTGCGGCACAGTAGCCTACCGCAAAATCATGATAGCCATTTTCGGCATAGAGGCGCTGAAACAGGCATTGTTGGCCTTGGGTAAAAAAAGTATAACGACGCTCGCCACCGATTTCAGAAACAGGAGCTAACGCTTGGCAATCTTCTACCGTGATACGGCGGGCATTGGCCAATACGCTGACAGCAGAGCCAGCAAAATGCTTAAAAACGATACGGCGCGCCCACGCATCTTGCACATTTTCAAACGAAATACCTACCCAACGATGGTCTTCATCTTTGGGTAGGGTTTTGTCAAAAGTTGAAACAAGGCTGAGGTTTTCGATTCCTACCTGAGCGATGTTAGACTTTTCGATAATTGGGATTACGGAACCACCTCCAAAAGTCGTGTCTAAAGCAGTCGTGAGGGGAGCATCAAGGGTGATTTCGTTGTCGGAGATACTCACAATGGTTCGGTCCCAGAAAATATCGCGCTGATTGGGTTTCCAACCCAAGGCCGTTACGCCACCGCCAAAATGATCGGTACGGAGGCGTTGAATCCATTCTTTGGTAGAAGGGCGGTGTATCTGGACGGCTCCTCCCACTTTCAACTGTGCTGTACTTTCTACTTTGAAAGTCTGTGCATTTACAGGTATGTAGGGGGTGGTGATGCGGATTTTGGCTTTACTTGTTGAAGAAGTTTTTCCAGAAATTCTAACCAAATGCGCACGAGATGTACCCGTACCGACAATGATGGTTTCATTGGTTCCACTCCCTCTTAACACCACCCCAGAAGTATGCAAAAGCAGCTGCCCAGAAACTTCAAAAACGCCTTTGTCCAACAATACCGTCCCGCGAAAACCATTTGCATCAAGTGGTAAGGTAGATACATAGTCAATGGCCGATTGAATACGATGGGTGGCATCGCCTTTTTGTGATTTTACTAAGACTTGAATCGCTACATCGGGAATTGCCGCTGTACCTGCTTGGTAGCCGCAATACGAAAAATCGGGTATCCGATTGCCCAACGAATCGGGGGTATAGGCCAAAGTCCCTTGCTCAGTTTGATATACAGGGGGCTGTTTTTTAGGAGGTTTCTGAGCCAAGTTTTTAGAACCAAAACTCAGAAATACGCCTAAGAACAAGAATAAGGTTTTATGAATATCGGCAACTAACAAAATACTTGTATGATTTAAGGACTAAAACATTATTAATCGTTAGTGGTGGTTTTAATCCAATTTCATATTGGATCGATGATTAAGTGCTTATACATAGTTAATAGTTATCTGCAAGGGCTTCAGCCCTTAATTTTAACCAATATGCTTGAAAAATTCAGGGCTGAAGCCCTTGTGATTTTTTCCTTTTTTAGCCTCAGCCTAAAGGCGTGGGGTTAGAATATCGTATTTAAGTGGGTGAAACGAGACGGGTCTCTTTCCTGCTAGGGTTTTACTTCTTTCACTGGCACAACGCTGTTGAGATACTCCTCGATGTTGGTATAGCCGTCTTTGTTTTTGTCCAAACTTGCATCGGCAGGATTGCGAGGGTCGAGGCCATTTTTGGTTTCCCAGACGTCGGGCATACCGTCGTTGTCGGAGTCTTTGTAAGGAGTACCTTTATATTCGGGATAGCCTCCTACTTGAGCAATATCGGTAATAATTCCCTGTTTGTAGGAATCAATGGGTAAACGACGATGCTTAAACTGTGTTTCGGGGAGTTTTACATCATCGCGATACATGATTTTTCCAGTACGTACTTGTTCTACTACTCGCATATCCACCGCGTCTCTTTTGGGGAGAGTGGCTCCTGCATGGGCCAGTACATAATCGTGGGCTTTTTGAGTAGGCAAAATCGTCATTTCGGGCATTGGAAGTGGCTGATTTACTTTGATATCGGCGGTATATTTGTCCGCATTTTTGAAATTTTCAACTTGTACACCACCGTTCCAATTGTCTTTGGTGACAGTCTCATTTCCTTCTACTACATTGCCTACGACGTAGGCTCTGCCAAAAGTAAGATAGCCTAATTTGCTTCTGCCCGACTCTGGTTTTAAGATACGATAGCCGATAGGAGAGTCTTTGGGAGTAAGCGGGCCGGGTTTGAAATAGTTATTGACAATATTGTACATAGCCCGATAATCCCCACCATCTACGGAGCGGTGTACCCAATTGAAAACGACATTGTTGACAAAATTAAAGACCCCATACCAGCCAATAGAAGGATTTCGGCCAGCATTGTCGGCCCATAGATTGCGCATAAAACTACAGTTTTCGCCGCCAAGTGTACTTCCAAAGGCGTGGTTCCAGGTATCAAGTGCTTCCGAAAAAATAGAGTTTTGGATGGTAATATTGACGGTGGGGAGTTTTTGCTCAATCGCTCCTGTGCTGTCGTTGTACATATGTCGGTACATCGACATATTTTCGTCTAGTCCCCAACTCGCCGAAACGTGGTCGATGATGATGTTTCCGATGGGGTTGCCACCGATAGAATCGTCACGGCGGCCTACGTTGGTTTCGCCCCTTCTAAAACGCATATAACGAATCACTACATCGTGGGTATTGATCCAGACAGATTCGCCTGCCACGCAAACACCATCTCCGGGGGCGGTTTGACCCGCTATGGTGATATAAGGTGCCCGAATGATAAGCGGAGATTTGAGGCGGATAATACCCGCTACATTGAACACCACAGTACGAGCACCGCCTTGTTCGCAAGCTTCGCGGAGCGTACCCGGACCGCTGTCGGCCAGACTACTTACCACATACACTTTTCCGCCACGCCCTCCAAAAGAGAAAGCACCGCCGCCCTCTGCTCCCGGAAAAGCAGGAATAGAAGCCTGCGGTAAGTCTACCGGTCGCCCTGCCCAAGGGATGTAAGGTTTGCCTTCGCGCGCTTCTTTTTGAATAATAGGTAGTGCTTTTTGCCAAGCAATATTTGATTGATGATAGGCTTCTTTGAGCATGTCATCGCTGGCTTTTTGGACGTCCTGAGGTACTTGGGGGTACTGAGCCCATGCCGGAAGCGACAGGAGGCTTACAACTATCAGTGGTGTGAGAAAGTGTTTTTTCATGTTTTATTAAGTTCAAAATTTAACCTTTCCTTGTTTCAATCAAGCAACAAGGAAAGGTTGGAGATTTATTGCAAAGGGTCAAATCCGCCTCCCCAAGTATTGTTTTGGATGAGTTTGGGGTTATTGTCTAGTGCTGATTGGGGAATCGCAAAAAAGTAATATTCGGGTTTCCACTTGATAGCGTACTTGGTGTCTAATTGTTTGGTGACAATCGTAAAGTATTTAGAATAAGCAAGATCCAAATCCACATTGTCGCGAGTGGTGGCAAAATCCGCCGGTACGCCTGTCGTGTTGAGATTTATGGTTACGCCTGTTCTACGTTTTCCATTCAAGGTTTTTTCGATGAGTTTCCAACGGCGTAAATCCCAAAAGCGTTTGCCTTCAAATGCAAATTCGATTTGACGTTCAAACAGAATAGCCTCAAACATTTCGTCACGACTCATATTGGCTTTGAGTCCATACATACCGTCGGAGCCTGCTTCAATCCCTGCCCGCTTGCGAATGGCTTTGAGCTGTGTATAGGCTTCGTCGAGGTTGTTGATACCGCAAGCACTTTCGGCGAGGTTGAGTAGTACTTCGGCAAAACGGATTTCAATCCAGTCGGTTCCCGAAAACTGCACATCACTTACTCCTACGGTAGGGTTGATGGCTTTGCGCGTATAAAAACCCGTATTGGACGCGCGCGCTTCTACGGTTTTGTTGTTTACAAAATAAGTCCAAACCTTGAAAGACGTGTTGCCATTCAAAGGCCAATTGGCACCGTTGTAAGCGATAGTTTTATCAAAACGCGGGTCACGATTTTTGTAAAACAATTGGTCTGTATAAGGGTATTTGGTCGATTCTCCTATTTTTTTGCCGTCTTTCATCGGAAAAGCCTTTACCATTTCCCATGATGGCTGATTGGAGCCGCCGCCCGTACCCGTATAAGAAGGGCGAGTGCTATTGTCGTACCCATTATTTTTTCTGACTTGGTCGCCCGTAGAAGTATTGAATCCTGTCAAGAAAACAGCTTCGGGATTGTTGACTTCCTGAAACCATAGTTGGTCAAAAGACGCATGAAGGCCGTAGCCGCTTGCGACCAATAAATCGTAGGCTTGCTTGTTGGCGGTGTAGGCGGCTTGCCATTTGGCAGCATCACCCGACGGGTTGAACTGAGGACTAGCTGCAAAGAGTAGCACGCGACCTTTGAGTGCGGCGGCAGCGCCTTTGGTAATACGCCCCCAATCAGAACTGCCCCATTTGCCCGGCAAAAACAAAATGGCCGAATCAAGGTCGCTGACGATTTGCTTATAACTTTCGGTGGTGGTATTGCGGGGCAAAAATGCAAGGTCTCGGGCTTCTACTCCTACGGCTTGGAGTGGTTTTGTGACCAAAGGCACTCCACCATACAAACGCACCAAATCAAAATAACGCCAAGCTCTGAAGAAAAGGGCTTGGGCATTCAAACGGTTTTTGGTGGCTTGGGCGATAGGCCCACTGTTGACATCGTTGATAAACATGTTGATAACTCGAATTTTTCCGTAGTTGTTGGTGGCGTTGAGGGCGGTTCCGAAGTCGGTCACGTCGTTTACTACCAAAGTCCCTTCAAAAAACTTGCTTTCGCCAAAAGACTCATCCGACAAGTCGGGGCGAGTGCCCCAAGTGCCTCCCCAGTTGGGAAGGTTTTGGTCGTAGATATAGTCGAGGTTCATACGAGCCAAAATCGAATCTTTGAAAATGAGATTGCCGTTGACCGAGCCTAAGTCGGTTTTGTCGAGTACTTTTTCGCAGCTAGCTAATCCCAGCAAAGCCAGTATGCAGAGGGTGAAAATATGACTCAGTTTCATGATTTAGGTGCTTATGCACAGTTATTTGTGATGGTTTTATCTGTCAATCGGGTTGACATCAGATTTCAAATTGTTGGATTCAACGGTTGGTTACAGACCTAAATTAAGACCCAATGAAAACGAGCGAAGCGTAGGATATGCATCATAGCTTCCTGAGTAGGTTTTGTAACTGTAGGGGTTATAAAAGTTGAAAGGATTGACGGCTACCAAATAAACTTTTAGGTTGTTGAGTCCCAGTTTTTTAGAAGCTTGGGCGGGTAGATTATAAGAAACATTGAAATTTCGCATCCCTGCCGATAGCGCATTGACAAACCAAAACTCTGAGACTACATTGTAAGCATCACGATAGTAAGGACTAGGGTAAGCAGCTTGGGTGTTTTGAGGAGTCCAGTGGTCGGCCCAGAATTGAGGGCGATTGGCGGTCAGGGTAGCTTGCGAACGGGCGCTTGATTCAATCACGGCTTGTCCGCCAAAGGAAGCTCCCATTACGGCCGAAACCGTGAGGTTTTTGTAAGTAGTGCTTACATTAAATCCTAACCCATAATGATTGTTGGCTTTTTTGGTCAGAAAATCTAAATCAGCATCGGTGATTTTTCCGTCAGGGGCGGTGTATTGACCAGAAGCGTCTTTGGGTCCTCTGATGTCTTGGTAATAAAGCATGCCGGGCTTAGGGGCCGCCCCGAAAATGGTGTAATTGGGGTTTTTCTCCAACCAGCTATCGACGTCTTGCTGGGTACGAAACATCCCCAAATACCGATAGCCTTGTACGCCCATGTCGGTAGATTTTCCGATAGGGTCTTCATAAGTACCAAGTTTGCCTTTGTCCACATCAACTATCAATTGCTTGTTGTCGTTCCACGACAAGAAAGTATTGATTTTGTAAGACCAATCGCTGGTGATTTTGTTGGACCAACCCAATGAGATTTCATACCCAAAACCATCTACCGAAGCGTAGTTTTCGGAAGGAAGTGTGGCACCTACTAACAGAGGTACGGAAGATGTAAGAGCCGTGAGCATATTGTAGCGATGGTCATAAAACGCATCAAAGCCAAAGGAAAGGCGATTTTTGAGGAATTGGGCATCTATCCCAAAGTTATATTTGGTGTTGTTGTCCCAGCGGGCCTGACGGTTTGACATGGCATTGTTGGGAGAGACAATCAAAGGACGGTCGGCGTTTCCTCCAAATACGGCTCCTTTACCGGTTTGGATAGAGTAGCTAGTGAGCCAGTTGTAAGCTTTGGTGGCGTCTCCTCCCATAAAGCCCAATGAGCCACGGAATTTGAGGAAATCCACAAAAGAGACATTGTTTTTGAAGAATTGTTCATCCGAAATCACCCAACCCGCAGAGATAGAAGGGAAAAATCCCCAGCGATATTCGGGGGCGAAGTTGGTAGAAGCGTCATAACGAGCGGCTATTTCGACCAAGTACTTGTTGGCAAAATTGTAATTGATACGACCTGCATAAGACAGGTTTCCTGATTCTGATTGTGTCTCATTGGCGGTTTGGGTACCAGTGGCGTAGCGCATATTGTCGAGGCCGCCGATGATTACGCCCTCAGCCATGGCCGCTACACTGTTGAAATTGGTTTCGGATTGCTCAAAAAAGGCAATCGCTGACACATGGTGTTTGCCAAACTGCCGGTCGTAGTTTAAGTAACCATTGAATTGATAGGTGTCGTTGTAGCTAGGATTGATACGGACGCGGTCGCCGTTGTTGAGCGTAACCGTTCTTAAAATATCGCCTCCATAAATGTGCTTGTTTTGGCCAAGCATCGAAAAGCTATATACATTGTATTTGGTACCGTACTGTTTACCAAAGCTATTATCGAGGGTTTTGGCAAACAATACCCGAGCTTTAAGCCCTTTGATAAAAGGTATTTCGTAATCTATATTGGCCGTGACGTTGAGACCAGTATTGCGGGTACGAGTATAATTGTCAGAGTTTTGTACTTCAAAAAAATGAAAAGCATCTACGGTATTGACATTACCTGCATTAGACAGAAGTACAGGTAAACCATTGACATAGGGTGGGTTGAATTGAGGAGTGTAAAGCAACGCTTTCATGTCGTTTTCGGGGTTTTCTCCACCTTGTTTGAGATAATACATCCGCTTGTCGTAAAGGTCACCACTTAACGAAAGTCCCGTTTTAAGTCCCTTTGCTACCGTAATATCAGTACTAGCGCGGAATGTCCATTTGTTGGCGTTGATGTTGTCGAAATTGGCATTTTGAGCATTGTAAGTAATACCCGCAAAATACGTAGCGCGGTCGTTGCCGCCGCTTACGTTGAGGGCATGACGCATCACGCTGGAGGGTTTCCAAGCGGTTTCGAGCCAATTGTAGTTGTTTTGTTTGAAATGCTCCAATTCATCTTGGGTATAAATGAGTGGGTCGGTGGCAGTTCTTCCTGCGGCAAAATTGAGGTTGTTGAGGTAAGTGGCGTGTTCAAAACCGTTCATCATTTTGGGCAGCATAGCGGCATCGGAGATTCCCAACGAACCACTATAGCTGAATTTAGGTGCTCCTACTTTGCCACGTTTGGTACTTACTACTACTACACCTTGATTAGATCTTGCGCCATAAATAGCCGCAGCGGCGTCTTTCAAGACCGAAATAGCTTCTACTTCGGAGGCATCAAGTAAGTTGAAATCCTCTTCGGTTCTGACTACATTGTCAATCACGTATAGTGGACGAAGAGTACCACCATCTTTTGACAAAATAATGGGATTGCGTACGGTAATTTGGGCGTTTTCGCCAGGGCGACTTGTTCCACCCGATACGCTGACGCCGGGCATTTGCCCCTGCAAAGCCGCCGAAAGGCTACCCACAGGAAGCTCTTGAATGGCTTTCATATCTACTGCTGCAACGGCTCCTGTAAGACTCACTTTTTTCTGGGTGCCGTATCCGACTACCACCACTTCGCTGATTGAAGCTACGTCGTCGTCAAGCGTGACGGCCACAAAGTTTTGCCCGTTGACGGCCACTTCGCGGCTTTGATAGCCTACCGAACTGATAACGAGCGTTTCGTTTCCTTGCGACAACGTAAGTTTAAAATTGCCTTCACTGTTGCTTACGGTTCCTAACTTGGTGCCTTTGATGATGATATTGGCGCCAGGAACGGGCTGAGAGGCCGCATCTTTGATATTACCAGTGATGGTTTTACCATTTTGGGCAAAAGACGACCCCCAAAGAAAAAGAATAACTACTATGGGAAAATAAGCTTTACTCAGCCTCTTGCCCCGAAATGAGAAGGTTAGTAAAAAGGAATTCATAGCATTTGTTTGGATTAGTGTAAACTGGTTTGAAAGCGGGTTATTTTTTTGCAGCTTGGGCTTCTTTGATACGTTTTTCCCATTCTTGGCTCTCTTTTTTCATGTCGATGCCTTGGGCAGATAGGTAATTGTTGATTTTCCCTTTGTATTTGCCAAACCAAGCATGTTTCTTCTCGGATGATTCGGCATCCATGGCGTGTTCGCGGGCTTCGGTAAGGTAGGATAGAATTTGTGCTTTTTGAACTTGGGTCAAATCTGGTAGCATTTCTTGGTAAGCACGGTAAGTTTTGGGCAATACGCCGTAGGTCATGCCATCTTTGATTTTTTCAATCTGAACCGACGAGAGTTCTTTGCTCAATTGGGCTAAATATTGGAGGTGTAATTGGCCCAATTGACGATTGGTTTCTGCCTCTAGTTCTTTTATTTTGTCAGGTTCAGAGATGCCTTTTTTGGCTGTTTTGTGCTGCTCATAAAGATGATTAAGGTCTTGATACTGTTGGGCTACGAGGGTGCTTACTCTTTTGAATTGGGTAGAGTCCGTAAGTGCGAGCGCTGCTACAATCTTGTCGGCACGTTGGGCAATGACTTGTTGATAATTGCGGTCTTCTGCTTGTGCAAGGGCGTTTGTGAGGCATACGAATACAGTAAGCCCAAAAAACAAAAATGTTTTCATCTTAGATTGAGTTTAAAAACAAGACACCTATTGACTTCCAAATAGTAATCTTTGGGTGTTTATGTTGGGTTATTTATTGTTTTTGTAATTGTCCATCAAACTCATAAATACTTCCTTTTTGCGTCGGGAATTTTAGCACATTGTCTCCGTAGCGAAGTTGACAAACATTACCAGCTAAGGATTTTATTTTGAGGGTTTTGAGGGCGGCTTTTTCCCAGCTAAAGTCTAGTTCAAAACCGCCCCTTGCTCTGATACCTTTGATGTTTCCTTGTGGCAAATCTCTGGGCAAGGCGGGTAGTAAATCAATAAATGAGGTATGACTTTGGAGGAGCATTTCGGTGATGCCTGCGGAGCCTCCAAAATTACCATCAATCTGAAATGGAGGGTGCGCATCAAAGAGATTTACATACGAACCCCCTGCTCCTGAAGCGGGTCTCAAGAGCATTTTGACCATTTGAAGGGCATGGTCTCCGTCTTTGAAACGTGCCCAAAAATTGATTTTCCACGCCAAACTCCAGCCGGTACCTTCGTCGCCACGATACACCAAAGACTGACGGGCGGCTTTGGTAAAGGCGGGGGTTTCGTCCCAATTTATTTCATTGCCCGGATGTACTCCCCACAAGTGTGATACGTGGCGATGCTTGTTGGTCGTGTCATCTTTGTCTTCGAGCCATTCTTGCAATTGCCCAAATTTTCCGATTTGATTAGGCGCAATTTGGGCATACTTGTTTTGGAGAAGAAGACTAAATTCGGCGTCTGTTTTTAGGATTTTGGCCGCTTCGATGCAGTTTTTAAACAACGAACGAATGATTTGATGGTCCATCGTAGGCCCTGCTACCAAGCCGCCATTTTCGGGAGAATTGGAAGGAGTACTTATCAACCAGCCCGTTTTGGGGTCTTTTACCAGAAAATCCACAAAAAACAAGGCGGCTTCTTTCATAATGGGATAGGCTGTTTTTTGTAAAAAAGCTTGATTTTGAGTAAACAAATAATGCTCCCAAAGGTGCAAGCACAACCAGCCGGCACCCGTGACCCAGATACCATGATTGGAGGCGTTGATAGGGGTAGTATTTCGCCAGAGGTCGGTGTTGTGATGCAATACCCACCCTCGTGATTGATAGTATTTTTGGGCGGTTTCTTTACCCGTTTGGGCAAGTTCCTCAATCATCTTTAGCAAAGGACTATGGAGCGGGGAGAGGTTGAGCACTTCTGCTCCCCAATAGTTCATTTCGGCGTTGATATTGGTGGTATACTTACTTCCCCACGGAGGAGCCAAGAGGTCGTTCCAGATACCTTGCAAATTGGCAGGTCGGGTGTTGGGTCGTGAGCTAGAAATCAATAAATAGCGGCCATATTGTACATACAAGGCCATCAGTGATGGGTCTAAAACGGTACCAAATTGTCCCAAACGTTGGTCAGTGGGAAGCGCTTCTGCAGGGCCTGTCCCTAAATCAATACCAAAAGTCTGATAGTAAGATTGATATTCCTTTAGGTGCGCCTTACGGATATGGTCATACGTCGAAGCTTGAAGAGCGGTCAAAGTGGTTTTGCAGAGAGCATCGGGGAGGGCCGAAACATCGCGATAGTTGACATAGTTGGTGGCGGCAGCTAGGTACAGGGTAGCGTTGTCGGCGTCAGTGATTTTGATACGATTATTTTCGGTCTCGACTTTACCATTAGTGGTTTCTATCCTCAGATAGCTTGTACCTTTCAAAGCTCCGTGTTTGACCTGGACTGCGAGTGAAAGCGTATGAGCATCGAGCCGTGTCAGAGTGGTGTTTTGGTGGGGACTGCTCAAGATAGCTTCAAAACTGATACTTGCTTTTTGGGTAGCTTCGAGTCTTACGACCAGTACTTGGTGAGGTTGGCTCACAAAGTAAGTGCGAGTGAAGTCAACGCCGTTGGCTTTAAAAGAAGTTTGACAAAGGGCATTGGCGAGATTCAACTCACGGCGATAGTGGGTAGCATTATTTACATTTTCGAAATGAAGTTCCAAATCGCCAAAAGGTTGATAATCGGCCTGATAGCGCGCCACAGCGGGTGGGTTACTGTCTTGGATTTTGTATTTCCAAGGTCTATTCAAAGAAATCAGAAGGTCGGGCTGAGTCGCAGGATAAATACCAATAGCGCGAGCGGTGTCTTTGTATCCAGCAATTCCACCTTTATCAAAAAAATTGATGACCTGAACCGCAATTGTATTGGAACCTACTTTGACCAACTCCGCCGGGATGCGGTATTTTCTGGGGTCGAGGCTACGAGTGTTTCCAATCAATTTTCCGTTAAAATAAGTCATATCATAATCGCGAATGCGGTTGAGGTCTACGATTAAATCTTTACCAGCCCAAGAGGCGGGAATATCAACCGTAGTTCTGAACCATACCGCGCCGTCGAGCCCCTCAAATCCAATTGCCTCCCAACCTTCGTAGGAAGGTACGGGCATAGTAGGCCATGCTTGGTCGTCGTATTGGGGTAAGGCCGGATGAAGAGGGAAATCTTTCAACGCCAAAACCTCAGCTAGCCATTCGGTTTGGTCGCCTTCGGGGGTTTTTAGTCCCATAAAATGCGTTTCGGCCAATTGTTCGGCTTCTTTTTGTTTTCCTTCTGCCAAAAAGCTTCTGATTTTGGGTAAATATTCGAAGGCGTCGACTCGATTAGGATTGCGAGGGGCTCCCGTCCAGAGGGTTTCTTCATTGAATTGAATCCTGTCTTTTTCTATTCCTCCAAATACCATCGCACCTATTCGGCCATTGCCTATGGGTAGGGCCTCTGTCCATTTGTGGGCAGGGGCAGTGTACCATAGCTTGTACTCTTGCGAATAGGTCAACAACGGTAAAAGGAAAATATAGAAAAACAGTTTTCGCATATCCTTACGAATGTTGGAATATAGATTTAAGATAAGATGTATTGGCCCCAAAGTTTTTCTTTACATTGTGAGGCTCTTTGGCGTCGCGTGAGCGTTCAATCACCAGCCATCCCGTCCATTTCATTTCGTCTAAAGTTTGTTTTACTTTTTGAAGGTCGAGGCGCGTATTGTGCTCAAGCCACACGCCATCTTCGTCGGTACAATGAATCTGACAGATACGTTTTTTACCCAAGATTTTAAGTTCAGTGGCCAAATCACGGCCTGCTTTGAGGGGATTAGAGAAATTGAAATAAATTTGAATGTGTTTGGAACCTATTTCTTTGAGCAACGCTACTTCTCTCTGGGCATCGAGTGAGGTTTCAATTCCGATAATTACCCCTGCTTTTTGGGCCATTTTTCCCACAACTTTGAGCCTTTGTACAATGGCGGGGCGGAGTTCTGGATTTTTTACTAAATCACCCTGTACTCCTAGTGGCAAAAAAGCTATTTTGACATTCATGGCTTTCATGGTGTCGATACAGTCTTGTACCATACGCTCATAAGTAGGGCGAGTAGCAAAAGACTGCGCATAAAAACCCGTCATGGCCAAAGAGCAAATCTTCAGATTTAGCTCTTTGGCTTTGTTCAAAAATTGTTGCCTGATTTCTGGAATAGCAAGCTGATTATCAAATGTTTCTCGATTGCCTAGCCCCCCCATGTCTATCTCAAGGCCATCGGCACCAATGTCTTTGGTAAGTTGGAAAGCACCCAGTTTTTGGCGTTTCAAAATCATCAAATCTACCACCGCAATTTTATACCCACCTTCCTGTGAGGCACTTGCCCAGTAAGGGGCACTAACTATGGCCGTTGCCAACAAGCAGCTACGCTTGAGAAATTGGCGGCGATTTGTGATGAAGGAGGCTTCCATGCGGTAAAGAGAATTAATCTTTATTGTTTTCAGTAATTTCAGGAGCCTTATAGCCTTCTATTTCGGGCCATTTGCCATTTTGGATAGGAATAAGCTTCCATTTAGAAGGGTCAATTACAGCATGTTTGATGCGTTGACGACGCCATGTATAAATCACATGAATCATCCCATCAGAAGTCTGAATCACCGAAGGATAGGAGTATTGACTAATGGGTGAATCTTCTAAAATAACGGCTGCCGACCAGTTCTTTCCGTTGTTGGATACTGACAAGTTAAGGGGCGTGCGAGGGCCTTTTGCCAGGTCGCCGGGGGGCAATACGTGATTATAAACCAACACGTGACGGCCGTCACGCAAGGTGACGGCGTCGGTGCCTGAGTTGTTGTTTGGTAGGTTTGACGCTGCTAATGGAGACCAAGTTTCGCCATTGTCATAAGACCACGATTCCAGCACGGCGCGGTTACGACTGCGGGCCAAGATTTGAAGTTTGCCTTTGCCGTGGTCTAAGATGCTTGGTTGAATGGCGTTGGTTGTTTTTCCGTCGTTAATCGGGCCGATTTTGCGCCAAGTTTTGCCAAAATCAGATGTCACCTCAAAATGAATCTTCCAACCGTCGCCTTCGGTACTTGTAGGGCAAAATAGATTGCCGCTTGATAGCAAAACAGGCTTGTTTTTGATAGGGCCTAAATATCCTTCAGGCAGTGCTTGCGCTGCCGACCAAGTAATACCACCATCGGTAGAAGTTTTAAGCCATCCTTTCCAAGTAGAAGGACTGGGGCCGATTTTATAAAAAAGCATCAATGGGCCGCCGTTGGGAACTTGATATAATACGGGATTCCAACACGCATAGCGAAGTTTGTCGTTGACAATCCCATCGGCTACGTTTTGAGGTGCAGTCCACTTGCCATCTAGGCGGCGGCTTACCCAAATACATACATCAGGGTTGCGTTCTTTGGTGCCACCAAACCACGACGCCACTAGTCCCTTGGGGGTTTCGGCGATGGTAGAAGCGTGGCTTTCGGGAAAAGGAGCCGTTTCAAACAAAAACTCATCGACGATAACACCCGCCTGCCATTTTGATAATTGGGCGAATGTGTGCAGTGTCAACAAAGCCAAAGAGAAAGCCAATAGGCAGCGTTTTATGAATTGCATAGATAATTTTGGAGAACTTGGATAAACGTATTTTTAAAATATTTTAGATAAACGAAAAGAAAAATGTTAAAAACAAAAATAAATGAAATATTTAGCTTGCATTATCTTCAGGATATAAGATTATGAGCTTATTTTTTTCTGATTGTCTCTTTCGATTTCTTTCTATTTTTATTAAAAAACCTTTGTTTTTCGATTTTAGAGGGTTTTTTGTGATATTTTGAGAATTAAATGTGTGAAAGTTAATACAAGTATAATTTTTTCTCCGAAAATAACCCTCCTGTACTGTCTGCTTGGGCAGGCCTATGACAATGAATATGGGTGAAATCGAAAGTTAAATCTTTGTGTTTAATGATTTTGAAGTTGGAATAGGGTGTTAATTCTTTCTTTTTCTTTCGTTTTATTTAAAAAAGAAAAATGTAGGTGCTGTAAAAGTGTTTTTAAGAAAGTCTAGAGTTACGAAGGAAGAGAAACGGAAGGAATGTGTTAATTTTTACCCCATTTTTTCAACCAAACAGCATAGTCAGTAGACAACAACTTCGCAGGCCAACTGCCGTAATAGGCGTACCCTACACGGCGCTCATTTTCGATTTCAGCAAGGGAGGATTTGGGTATACTATTTCGACCTGTAAAAAAGGGTTTATTGGTTTTAAGGTCATAAAATCTAGCCCAAAGCGTAGAACTAGGGTCGGCAACCACAATACGGTCGCGGCCTTTGGGCTGGGTCGAATCCTGGATAGTATCCACTCTAATACCCACGATTTTAGATGCTTCGAGCCAGTTAACAGCCGCTTGGATGGCTTGTTTGATAAGAGGGGTGGGATTGTCGATACTCATCAAGAATTGTACGATTCCGACCGTTTCGTTACCACTCAAAGAAGGAAGCTCAAAAGCGCGAGCTTTGGCAGGAAGTAGAGTTTGGCGGTCGTGTTGAGCACACCAAGCGGTGAGCGTTCCGTTTTGGACAAATTGAGTTTTAAGAATACAGTCGATTCCCCTTGCCATGGCGACTTTGGCGAGGGGAATTAGAGAGGGTTCTATGACTTCAAAGTCATTTTTACCTTCTACGATATATTTCAAAATCCACATTACATCTATCATGGCATTGTCGTTGTAGGTAATGTGTTTGTGATAGCTACTAGTATCTGGATAAAATTGCCCCCAACCGCCAGCCGCATTTTGAGCCATGATAAGGTACTTAATGCCCCCTTCGGCTGCCTTGAGATAGTGGATATTTTGGGTCTTTTTGTAAGCTGTTACTAAGCTTTTAATCTCTCTGGTAGTCGCTTGGTCATCGATAGTCGCATCTAAGTTATTTTTTTCAGAAAGAAGTTTCTGCTTTAAATTCTCTTCAATGGCCTTATTGTAATTAATAGGGTCGCCATTTGGTTGAGGCCATCCGCCGTTGTTACGTTGATACAATAGCATTCGTTCGGCAACAGAATCACTAGCCATGTGCTGAATCCCCTGCGAAGGGTAAGCATAGCTTTTGGGGTTTATCCAAGAAGATAAGATAAAAAAAAACAAACCTCCAAGTTGGATAAAGAAGGAAGAAAAAACGACGGAATTTTTCATACTCAATAGGGAGAAAAGAAAAGCTTGCTAGGGGAAAAATTAGCGGAGTTGTGGGATCGGTACCGCATCCATATCCGTAAAATCTTTGTTTTCACCAGCCATCCCCCAAATAAACGAATAGCTACAAGTGCCGCATCCTGAGTGAATAGACCAAGGAGGCGAAATGATGGCTTGGTGATTGGCAACCCACAAATGACGCGTTTGGGTAGGCTCTCCCATCAGATGCAAAACGCCGTGATTTTCGGGAATATCAAAATAGCAATATACCTCCATGCGGCGGTCGTGAGTATGAGAAGGCATCGTATTCCAAACACTCCCTGGTTGAAGAACAGTGAGCCCCATCACCAACTGACAACTCTGAATACCTCCTAAGTGAATGTATTTGTAGATGGTGCGTTGATTGGAAGTCTCAAGTGCACCCAAATTGACGGGGGAAGCTTGCTCTTTGGTAAAAGTTTGATTGGGATAAGAATGATGCGCGGGGGCAGACAATAAAAAGAATCGGGCGGGGTTTGTGGGGTCTTCACTGGTAAAAGTGACCTCTTTTGTGCCTTTTCCGAGATAAACACACCCCAATTTTTCGAGGTTGAAGAGGGTGCCATCAGCGTTTATCGAGCCTTTACCTCCGACATTGATGATTCCTATTTCGCGACGTTCTAAGAAATACTCAGCTTTGAGAGCATCGTGGGTATCTAGGCTGACAGAGGTGGTAGTAGGCATAGCCCCTCCCGCCAATACACGGTCGTAATGAGTATAAACCCACTCAATTTTGTTGGAGACGAAAAGGCTTTCGATAAGAAAGTTTTCGCGTAGTTCTTCTGTATTCATTTGAGCCGTTTCTTTACGGCTGCTTTCGTGTCTGATTTGCATTATAGGTAGTTTTTAAAGATTAAGAGGCTGGTATAATGTGCTATAAAATCTCTGTCGACGGCCAAAATGGTGCTATATGCGTACACATTCTGGAGCTATTGCCGCAGTCTAGTACCAAAGTGGTTTTGTCAGTTAGATTAAAGATGTTCATTCAATACTAATTTTAATTTTTTTTAGAATATACAGTAAGACAATCTCTATTGTATAAATGATATTATAATCAAGTTTAGATAGGTTGTTTAGTACATAACAAATATTTTGTTGAATTTTTTTATGCAATCGTTGTCGGTAACGTTCCCAAAATCTTGCCTTTTCAGTTAATGGTGATTATATTTGAACCTATACCCAAAAAATGGTATTTTCACCAGTCCAAATAGGAAGCTGTATTTCCTGATATATAAATTGTACTAAACCAATATCACAATAGTGGGAATTATTACGATAAAAGATATAGCAAAAGCCCTTAATTTGTCTACGTCCACCGTATCTAGGGCGCTACGAGGGAGCTATGAAATCAACGCCGAGACCAAGCGGCTAGTGATGGAATATGCTGAACGGATGAATTATCGCCCCAATCCTATTGCACTAAGTTTGAAAGAAAACCGGAGTCGTTCGATTGGGGTAATTATCCCAGAAATCGCTAATAATTTTTTCTCTCAGGCCATTAATGGCATAGAGTCTATTGCTTACAACCGAGGCTATCATGTGGTGATTTCCCAAAATCACGAATCTTATGAGCGAGAATTAGTAAGCACACAATACTTAGCTCAGCGTCGTGTAGACGGCCTGTTGGTTTCATTGTCGGGCGAAAGCAATGATTTAGAGCACTTTAAAGAACTTCAGTCAAAAGGCTTGCCGATTGTGTTTTTTGACCGAGTTCCCCAAGATTATATTACTCACAAAGTCACTGCCGACAATTTTGCAGGAGCCTATGAAGGTACCGAGCACTTGATTCAGCAGGGCTATCGCCGTATCGCTCATTTGACTAGCCCGTCGTGGTTGTCGATTACGTATGAGCGTTTGGAAGGATATAAAAAGGCCTTACAAAATCATGGGATTCCGATTGATGAGTCTTACATCAAGTATTGTAGTCATGGAGGAATGATTGCGGAAGAAGTAGAAAATGCGGTTTTAGAATTGATTCATCATCCCAACCGGCCAGATGCGATATTTTCAGCAGGCGACCGTCTGACTACTTCCTGTATGTCGTTGATTAGAAAAGAAGGTTTGCGTATTCCTGACGATATTGCTATTGTAGGATTTACCAATTTGGTATCAGCGCATTTGCTCAATCCTGCTCTGAGCGCAGTCACCCAGCCGGCCTATGAAATGGGGCAGCTTGCCACAGAATTTTTGATTGATTTGATAGAGCGCCCCAAAGCCACTATTCGTTTTGAAAGCAAACGCCTTGATACTCGCCTAGTGATAAGAGAGTCGTCGCTCAAGTCTAGCTAAAGTTTTAATTAAATAGCTTACAAATTCATACACGAAAGCTCTCTTTCACTTCTTTATCTTTGTTGAATGCGTCGTTTTGTTTACTTATTGGTGTGGCTTATTGCCTCTAGTGTTTCTGCTCAGATACAACGAGATACGATTTTTAATTTTCCTCCCGATTCGTCCGTTTTCATTCGTACCAAAGGTCCGATGCCTTATCTTAATTATGGATTGGGGGAAGATCGGCTTGGGGGAGCCAAAATGGGCACCATTGATTCGTTGGTTTTATTGAAAGTGACGGGTCAATACAAAAACCTCTATCGCGTAAGACTGACGCCGCATTTGTCGGCTTGGATACCCCAAAATCTTACCAAACGTGATACCCTTGTGAAGCTTCCTTTACAATACCTGACGGGTTCGTGGAAGGTATGGGGAGATACCCACTTTGATTATGTTTCGATACCCTTACCCGACCGCTTGGCTTATCGAAGTTGGCAAGAGGTAAATCCTTCCAAAATCATAGTGGATGTGTTTGGGGCGACTACCAACACCAACTGGATTACGCAATTGAGGTCAGTAAAAGAAATAAAAAGCGTGGACTATGAGCAAATTGCTGATGAGCAGTTGCGTATTACCATTTGTTTACGGCATTCTCAGCATTGGGGCTATCGGGTAGGATACGAGGGGCGGCGGCTTGTGATAGCGGTGAAACGCCAACCCGAAAAATTAAAACTAAAAACCTTGACCATTGCGATAGATGCAGGTCATGGAGGGACTAACTTGGGCGCTAGAGGATTGCGTTCAAAACAATGGGAAAAAGACTTGAACTTGAGTATTGCTTTGCATTTACAAAGGGAATTGGAACGAAAAGGAGTTAAAGTACTTATGAGTCGTGTGAGCGATACTCTTTTCAATAATAACGACCGCGTATTAAGATTCCGCACCCAAAAGCCGGATTTGTTGGTAAGTATTCACAACAACGCTGCTGGCGATACTACCAAAACTCGTGGCACTAGTACTTATTATAAGCATCTGGGCTATCGCTCATTGAGCCAAACCATTTTGAAGCGGCTTTTGGATATGGATTTGGCTGAATATGGCAATGTGGGGCGTTTCAATTTTGCACTCAATAGCCCCACCGAATATCCTAACGTATTGGTAGAAGGGGCTTTTATGAGTCATCCTGCGGATGAAGCTTGGCTAATCAATGATGATTTTCGCAAAAGAATGGCTAAGCAAATCCGAAAAGGTATAGAAGACTGGTTGAAGAAAGTCCGAAAAGGGCAGGATTTTGAATAAAATGTTATGAGCGAAATCCGAATATTTCGCTCATAACATTTTTCACAAATAAGGTACAACCGTCTCAAGCCCCATACCACGAGAGCCTTTGATAAGTACGTGCGTATCTTGCTGAGGATGGTCCACAATCCAGTTGTGCAACGAAAATTTGTCAGGGAAATAATAGGCTTTGGGAAGTGCCGGCAAAGCATCTTGCATAAGCTTACCCGCCAAAATCACAAGGTCAAATTTTTGTTGGGCAATAAGTTTTCCTAATGCCAAATGCTCTTGAGGAGATTCTTCACCTAGCTCCAGCATATCTCCCAAAATTACTACTTTACGTTTTGCTTTGAGTTTGCCAAAGTTTTCGATAGCAGCGGCCATCGAAGAAGGGTTGGCATTGTAGGCATCCATAATGATCGTATTGGAGCCTTTTTGAACAATCTGTGAGCGGTTGTTGGTAGGATTGTAATCTGCTACTGCTTGGTTGGCATCTTGAGAAGATACCCCAAAATAACTCCCTATCGCCAAGGCGGCTGCGATATTTTCAAAGTTGTATTTACCGGTAAGATGCGTTTGGATGGTGGTACCCTCAGCATCTTTAAACACCACTAGCGGAGCGTCTTCCAGCATTTGGGAAGCATCCTCGCCAATGAGATATTTGATACAGGTTTTGAAGGTACGTTCATGGGCCATTTCGGCAAGCGTAGTATTGGAGCCATTGACAAACACCGTACCGCCGGATTTTGCAAGCCAATCATACAACTCTCCTTTTCCTTTACGAACTCCTTCTATACCGCCAAATCCTTCCAAGTGGGCTTTTCCGATATTGGTAATAAGACCGTGAGTAGGAGCGGCGATACTAGACAAAAGAGCGATTTCTTGCTGATGATTGGCACCCATTTCTACGACAGCTATTTCGTAGCTTGAGTCGATCGCCAACAGCGTAAGTGGTACGCCAATGTGATTGTTGAAATTACCTTTCGTAGCGTAGGTTTTGTATTTTTTTGCCAAAACCGTAGCGATAAGCTCTTTGGTCGTAGTTTTACCATTTGAACCAGTCAATCCCACGATAGGGATAGAAAGCAGGCTACGATGATGGTGGGCAAGTTGCTGAAGCGCTTCTAAACTGTCTTTTACTAATAGGTAGCGGTTATCCACCGCCACGGCGGGGTTATCCACAATGGCATATTTAGCCCCTTTTTCCAACGCATCTTTAGCATAGGCATTTCCGTCAAATTTATCGCCTTTAAGGGCTACAAAGAGGCAATCTTGGGTGATTTGGCGGGTATCGGTCGAAACGCCTTGGCAAGTCAGAAAATAATCGTACAGTTGAGGGATTGTCATTCTAAGAATTAAAGAATTAGATGATGATATTATTGCTCTTTACTCCAGACTTCGTAGATTTTAGCCCCTACGCTGCTGAGTCCGCTGTGATGCCAGTCTTTGTTGTTTTTGAGTTCATAATCAAAAGACAATGAAGCCCCTACGCGACTATTGTCTTTGCTAAAAAAATCAATGGTTTCGGTGTATTTTCCGTCTTTGATCGTATAGCTACCACCGCCCGTTCCCGAAAATTGTTTGGTTTCGGGATTAATAGCGGCCCACTGAAAACGGGTGCCTGTTAATAATTTAAGCGTTTTACGGGCGCTGCGTTGCATAGGCGAAATGTTGCCGTCGTTGCCCATGCGGCCCGTAATCCGATAAAGTGCCGCTGCGGGGGTGTTTGCATTGTCTACTTGTTCCCATTCTCCTAAATTTTCCACAGATAGTTTGTTGCCCGAAAGAGTGATTTTAAAATTCAACGTTTTACCTACTCTAGAAGTATCCATCGAATTGAACTCACTCTTGTAAGTGAGGGTTCCATTGGCAATACTATAAGTACCTCCTTCGGTGTACAAAAACTCTTTTTCGGTATATCTGGTAGCCATCAGATAATCATCCGAGCAAATCAACATCGTTGTCTTGCCGTCGGTGCTAGTTTGCTTCCATGCTCCTTTGACTTGGCTCCATGCTTGAGAGACACTTATGAAGCTAAACAGGGTGATGAGTGAAAAACATAATGTCTTTTTCATGTTTGTGAAAGATTGGTGGTTGTGAAAGCAAATTTAAACCAAAACCCCGATAAACAATAAAGCAGCCCACTTAGTAGGCTGCTTTATTATATCAATTAACCAATTTTTATTAAAGAAAACTAGACATTCATGAGTGATTCGCGACGGCGCATTTTGCCAGCTGGGATACCAAACATCATCTTGAAACGGCGACAGAAATAAGCGGTGTCTTTGTAGCCTACTTCGGAGCCGATAGCACGGATGCTTTTCTTAGACGTACGGAGAAGTGTCACGGCTTCTTCCATGCGTTGATATTCGATATAGTCTTGTGGATTGATACCTGTCAGCATTTTGAAATACTGCCCTACATAGTCTTCCGATACATTGGCTACGTTGGCTAGTACTTTGTTAGAAAGGTCTCCACCTAGGTTGTCTTTGATGTAAGCAAAAATATCAATCAAACGGGGATCTTTGAAATAAGTACTGTTGGTAACAAGCTGTTCTACAAAGAGTTTATTTTTCAAAATATACCGAATGACTTCAATCGCCAATTCTTCGGTTTTGATTTTGATAATACGCCCACGGCCAGGGGTATCGTTGAAATCTTCTTGGAGAATTTCACCAATAAGCCGACCCATGTAGCTGTGCTGCTTGATAATAAAAGGAGGGATGTCCAAAGAAGTAAAGAAATTGACCGAATCAAAAACTTTGGCATCAAATGCCACAAGCCCAAAAGAATGAGGGATTTTGCCTACTTGGCTGGCATCGCGCAATGTTTCGAAGTATAGTTCACGACGGGTAAGAAACTCCTCATTGCTCACTACTTTTGGTTGTACATTGTCTCCACTGCTGTAGGTGATTGTAGCGTGCTTGCCTCCAGGGATGAATAGCATATCACCAACTTCAATTTTTTCGTTGGCAAACATCACTTCCCCATCATACAAAATCATGAGTGAGTTTTCGACGTCATAAAAATTCTTAATGGTGATAGTTTGCAACATTCGGATATGACGAGCTTTGATAAACTTCACTCCGAGTGATTCGATGATTTTATTATAATCTTCCATTGGACAATGGGTTAAGTGCCTCAGTGTTTGAAACTGCAAATTTACTAAATTTCAAAATTTGTACAAAACTAATAATTGTACAAAACTAATACAAGTGTGTAATTTTTTTCAATATAAAAAAAAGTGCGCGAATCCTGCAAGAAAACACACACTTTTTTTTAAAAAAAATAGTAAAATTGGACTTTTTGGGCTTTTGCATTAGTCTACAATATCGCCTTTTTTTGTATTTCTGAGGTACTTTTGGAGAAAATAAGCCTTTCAGCTTAGAAATACATCCTTACCAAAACAGCCTATTTGTGGTCTTAGGTGGTGTTAGAAAAATCCAAAAATATTTTATTTGAAACGCTTAATTTTTGAGTTCGCGCGCAATTACCAACTTCTGAATCTCCGAAGTACCCTCATAAATTTGGGTGATTTTTGCATCACGCATCAGACGCTCTACATGAAACTCTTTTACATAGCCATACCCTCCATGTATCTGAACCGCCTCGGTAGTAGCCCACATTGCTACATCCGAAGCAAACAATTTGGCCATTGCTGCTGCCTGTACATAATCTTTGTGTTCGTCTTTGAGACGGGCGGCTTTGTATACCAATAAGCGAGCAGCTTCTATTTTGGTGGCCATTTCGGCCAACTTAAACTGTATCGCTTGGTGCTCAAAGATGGGTTTTCCAAATGCTTTGCGTTCGTGGGCATACTTCAGGGAGAGTTCGTAGGCACCTGCCGCAATACCTAAAGCCTGCGCAGCAATTCCGATACGGCCGCCATTGAGGGTACTCATTGCAAACTTAAACCCAAAACCATCGGCGCCAATGCGGTTTTCTTTGGGGACTTTTACATCCGAAAACATCAAAGAGTGGGTATCAGATGCACGAATACCCATTTTGTCTTCTTTTTTTCCTACCACAAATCCGTCCCAGCCTTTTTCTACAATAAGGCAGTTGATGCCTCGGTGTTTGAGCTCGGGGTGAGTCTGAGCAATCACCAAGCATACTGACGATATCCCCCCGTTGGTAATCCAGTTTTTGGTTCCATTGAGAAGATAGTAATCTTCCTTCTCTTCGGCAGTAGTGTGTTGGGAGGTAGCATCCGAACCTGCTTCAGGCTCAGAAAGGCAAAATGCCCCGACGATTTCGCCAGAGGCTAATCGAGTAAGGTATTTTTGTTTTTGCTCTTCGGTGCCATATGCTTCTAATCCATAGCATACAAGGGAGTTGTTCACAGAAATTATCACAGAAGCTGAAGCGTCTATCTTTGAAATTTCTTCCATCGCCAATACGTACGAAACAGTATCCATGCCGCCTCCACCGTATTCGGGAGATACCATCATTCCCAAAAAACCTAATTCCCCCATGCGTTTAACTAGCTTAGGGTCGAATTTTTGTTCGTTATCACGTTCGAGAATGCCCGGTAAAAGTTCGTTTTGGGCAAAATCACGTGCTGCTTCTTTGACTGCAAGATGCTCTTCTGTCAAATTGAAGTTTAAACCTTCCAATACCATCGTGTTTAGTTAATCTATGAAGTGAAATGTTTTACTTGGCTTGATGTCTCAAATGTACAGTTTATCCAAAAGGTATGCAAGCATACTAAAAACATCTTATTAGAGATTAAGCGACTCCTCCATTGACGCTCAATGTATGACCGTTGACATAACTCGCCTCTTCCGAGGCAAGATATAAGTAGGCATTTGCAATATCTTCGGGCAGCCCCATTCGTTTGACAGGAATACCAGCAACAGTTTGATTTTTAATTTCTTCAGGAATAAGATCTGTCATCTCGGTCTTGATAAAACCCGGTGCTACGGCATTGGCGGTGATATTGTATTTGCCAAGTTCTTTGGCCCACGTTTTGACCATCCCAATGATGGCAGCTTTGGTAGCAACGTAATTGGTTTGTCCGAAATTGCCCGTTTGTCCTACTACCGAAGAAGTACAAATGATACGCCCGTATTTTTTTTCTACCATATACGGAACAATGGTTTTGGTACAATTAAAAACGCCATTGAGGTTGATGTCTATCACTTGTGACCACTCCTGATACGACATTTTGAGGAGAGATTTGTCGCGAGTAATACCCGCATTATTGACCAGAATATCGATTTGGCCATAGCGCTCGAATATATCCCGCGCTGCTGCTTCGATAGCAGGTACATCGGTGACACTAATCTTAACAAATTCGGCCTGAAATCCTTTTTCTCGCAGCTCTTGAGCCGTTTGTTCGCCTGCATCGAGCATATCCCAGATAACGACTTTGGCTCCTTCTCTTGTAAAAATTTCGGCGGTGGCTTTCCCGATACCTCGGGCTCCGCCTGTGATGATAGCAACTTTGTTTTCTAAACGCATGATAAAAAAGAGATAATTATTCAAACATCAAGGTAATCAATTCGGCTACGCAAGCAGGTTTAGAACTGCCTTCAAGCTCAAAATAGGCATCTATTACAGTCTTGATACCATTGGGCTGTTGGTCTTCGATTTCTTTAAGGGTAGCTCTCATTCGGATACGGCTACCCGTGGGCACAGGCGTGGTAAACCGAACTTTATTGGTCCCGTAGTTTAAGCCCATTTTTACTGATTTGACTCGGTAAAGTTCATACAAAAATTTGGGCGCTAAAGAAAGAGTTAAAAAACCATGCGCGATAGTGGTTTTGAAGGGGGAATACTGAGCCGCCATTTCGGCGTTGACATGAATCCACTGCTGATCACCTGTGGCTTTGGCAAAATCATTGATCATCTCTTGGGTAATCATAACCCAATCGCTCGTTCCTAATTCTTTTCCTAAGTGCGCTCGAAAATCAGAAAGTGTAGCAAAAATAAGCATAAAAGATAAAGGGAGTAGTTTATGTCTAAAGTACAAAAAAAACGAAGATTTGTTCTTTTAAAGTACAATAAAATAAAGTTTTTCTCCCTATTTGTGTAAAATACTAAATCCTCCCGAAGGCTAGAGAGCGTATAACAGCTAGCATATGTTTTTTGTGTAGGTCTATTGGCTACAAACGTTGGGCCTCTCCGAGGCAAAATGCGAGAATACTCTTCGGGAAGAATAGCTTCGGAGAAGCTCAAATTTTGTAGCAAGAGATTTTCTGCTTTATCCCAAAGACTTCGTAGAAGTCAAACATAAGCCTTGTGTAAGGATAGAATCAAAAGGAATTTGTAAAAACGATAGCTACAATAAACCCAAAAAACCTTCTGTTTGCATTTGAGAGCTTGCATTTACTCAAATACCAATCAGAAGGTTTTTTGGAATCAGCTATATTCGGGATGATTCGTTTCTTATGGATGTGTTCCCAATCTAATCTCAAGGTTTGTTGCTATCGACTTTGATGCGTTCATCGCGGTTGGCAAGCTCCCAAGCGGTATGAAACACGAGTTGGACAATTTTGCTTTGTTTATCAAACAAAATCTTCTCTACATCGTCGCCTGGGCGATGATAATCTTCATGAACACCCGTGAAATAAAAAATAACTGGAATTTTGTTTTTGGCAAAATTGTAATGGTCGGAGCGGTAATAAAAGCGATTGGGATCGGAGGGGTTGTTGTAGGTATAGTCTAATTGATAATTGATGTATTTGGAGTTGGCAGCCTCACCAATGGCGTGAAGTTCGGACGATAATTTGTCAGAACCAATGATATAAACGTATTTGGGGTCTTTTTGATGGGCATTATCTACCCGCCCAATCATGTCTATATTGAGGTTACAAACCGTATTTGCCAACGGAATCACGGGGTTGGCGGTATAATATTCCGACCCCCAAAGTCCTTTTTCTTCGCCTGTTACGGTCATAAACAAAATACTACGACGAGGCCCATGACCTTCGGCTTTGGCTTTCGAAAATGCCTCGGCTAGTTCGAGGATGGAGACTGTGCCCGAACCGTCATCGTCGGCACCATTGTTGATTTGTCCATCAGCTGATATACCGATATGATCTAGGTGAGCCGTAATGACAATCACTTCGTCTTTCTTATCGGTGCCTTCCAAAAAGCCCATGACATTTTCGGTCATGACGATGTTGTCTTTGCGCTCAGCTTTGAGCTTGACGGTACTTTCGGCAATACTACCTGCTGCGGGTGGAATCCCTTTTTGAGTAATATTCTTTTGAATTTTTGCTAATTTCTTTTCTTTAATATTCAACAAATCCAATGCCATTTGACGCGAAATTGTGAAGGCAGCGTTACCATTGATTTTTTCGGTATAGGGCTTAGTGGAAAGCCGATTGAAACGCTGACTCATGGCACTTCTTTTAGCGATTTGTTGGGAGAAGGCCGAGCCAGTCAGGTCTGAGACGATAAATACATACTTGGCGCCTTTTTGAGTCGCAAGATTAGCTTTACGTTGCCACGCCAGATTGCCGTCGCTCCATTTAGAGACAGTAGCGTCACCACTGAGCAAATATTGTCCATTTTTATTTTTGGGTTCTCCTTCCAAAATGACCACTGCTTTGCCTGTAACATCAATGTTTTTATAATCATCATAGCGATCAGATTCGATGCCGTAACCCGCAAAGATAACCGGCACTTTTTCTTCTGAAAGCACATTGAGCAACCCACTGAGGTAAAAATCATGTTGTAGTTCATAGCGTTGAGTTTCGGTAGCGAGATACACTTCTCCCCAACTTTTCTGATACAAGGCATAAGGCTGAAAATACGATTTGCTTCCGTCTTCGGTGGGTACAATCGCTTGCAGGCCGACCGACTTGAAAAAGTCAGCGACATATTTAGCGGCTTTTTTTTGCCCTTTCGAACCAGTATCACGCCCTTCGAGGCTATCGTGAGCAATGACTCTCAAATGGCGTTCTAAATCTTGAGGGGTGATTGTTTGTGAATATTGTAGCGATAAGTCTTGGGCGTAGGCGGTTGAGTTTGTCAGGCACAAAAGCGAGATACAGCTCAAGGCTAGTAATTTTATTTGATTCATGGGGTTGATGAATAAAGTGGATAGCTTTAAAACAAACGCCAAGTGGCGATTTGGTCAAAGAAATTTGGAATGGATGCCGGTAATAAAAATGCCATAAAAACAATCCCAAACAAAGCACCGTACAAGTGGGCGTCGTGGTTGATATAGCCACCTGATTTTCGGGATTCATAAAATGAATACAACATATAAATTGCGCCAAAAATAAACCCTGGAATACAAATGGCGAAGTATAAACAAACTTTTTGTAAAGGAGCTAAGAGAATAAACGCAAATAAAAGTGAGGCTACGCCACCCGAGGCTCCAAGAGAAAGGTAGCGGCTGTTGGTGCGGTGTTTGAGAAAAGTAGGAATATCCGAAACGACGATTCCCAATAAATATAAAGCCAAATAATAAATAGTGCCAGTAGGTCCAAAAATACTGTTCAGAAACATTTCCATGGCTTCACCAAAGAAGTATAAGCTAAACATATTGAAAATCAAATGACCAAAATCGGCATGGATAAAACCCGATGTAATAAAACGATAATATTCGTTTTTAGACGCAACCCGTACGGGATTCATTGCCCATTTGTCAAGAAAAGAAGGATTTTGAAATCCATACCAACTAATACCTACTGTGATGATTATCAGAATGAGCGTAAGAGACATAGAATAAGTGTATAGTTTATAGCGCTATATTGAAAACAACGAAATCGCTTGTAGTCTTAAACAAGCTGAATTTCAAATGCAAACATACAGGAAGTACTCTAAAACTCTCTTTTTTGGCTTATTTGTTTTTTTTGGAGCGTAGATAAACCCGGTTTTCGCTACCATTCAGGAGACGAATGATGTTTTTTTGGTGGGTAATGACTACTACGGCAAATAGCAAAAATCCGAATACAATCAACAACGTACTAGCTTGCCCGAATATGCCTAGTACCAGTATCATAGGAAAAGCAAAGGCGGCCACAATAGAACTTAGAGAGACATAGTTGGAAGCCAAAAATACCAATACAAAAATCGCAATGCATAAGGACGCCACTGGTGGGTCAATCGCCAAAATCATTCCTAAAGAAGTAGCCACTCCTTTTCCACCTTTAAAACGCACAAAAATAGGATACAAATGCCCTAAAACCGCCGCAGAACCTAAGAGTAGCTTGAAAGTGAGGATTTGAGATGTGTCAATTACGTCCAAAAAATAGAGTATATTGGCCAACATGGTAGCCGTCCATCCTTTTAGTACGTCGATTAGTAATACAATGGTGCCAGCTCGTTTGCCCAATACACGGAACGTATTTGTTGCCCCTGCATTTCCACTTCCAAATTTCCTAACGTCGATTCCAAAATAAGCTTCACCGTACCAAATGGCTGAGGGTATAGAACCCAACAAGTAAGCTGTCACAAAGGCAAAACACACATGCCAAACATTCATCGAAAAAGTGTAAGTTTTTTAAGGTTAGAAAAAAACATTGATAACGTTAAAAATTGGTTTTTCTTTCAGAAAAGCCAACAAATGTAAAACTTTATCTTGACCTTTGTTTTACAAAAATAACATTTTTTTAAGAATGAACCCTCTCTTGATTGTCACTGGTGGTACCAAAGGCATAGGGCGCGCACTCATCGAAAGATTTGTGGAAGGCGGCTTTGATGTGGTGACCTGCTCGCGAAATAAAAATGATTTAGAAAGCCTTCGAGCTGATTTACAGTACAAATATCCTAATTCCCAAATTTTTATAAAAGTAAGCGACCTATCCCAAAAAGAAGAGGTACGGGCATTTGCTTCTTTTATAAAAGCCTTAAAACGACCTGTCGACATCGTGGTCAACAATACTGGCATATTTGCACCTAGCCAAGTTCATAGTGAGCCTGAAGGAACATTAGAAAAAATGATAGAAACTAATCTTTACAGCGCTTATTATTTGACTAGAGAACTCATAGAAGGCATGAAAGCACAAAAAAAAGGTCATATTTTCAACATGTGCTCTATCGCAAGTACAACGGCCTATATCAATGGAGGCGCTTATGCAGTTTCTAAATTTGCGCTTTATGGCATGACTAAACTACTCAGGCAAGAGATGAAACAATATGGTGTCAAGGTGACTGCTGTCTTACCTGGTGCTACTTTGACCCCAAGCTGGGAAGGAGTAGAGCTACCTTCGGAGCGATTTATCAGAGCAGAAGACGTAGCCGAGATGGTGTGGAGTACGGCCAAATTATCCCCTGAAAGCGTAATTGAAGAAATTTTGATACGTCCACAGTTGGGAGATATTGTTTAAGTTTAGGATTTTTGCGCGTTAAATCGCTATTTTGCATTGAACCTTTTACTATTAACTATCAACTGATAAGATTTTAATTTACCAATGGAACAATATTTGGGTATAGACGTGGGGGGAACCAACGTCAAAATGGGCGTCGTAGATACAGAGACAGGGCGCATTTCAAATTTCTATAGCCACGATACTTCTAGCTGGAGACAATCAGGGCATTTTGAAGAAAATTTAGGCGACGCTATTTCCGTTCAGCTACATGAATACCCGAATATTAAAAAAGTAGGTATAGGTTTGCCGGGGATGATTAATCGCAATCGTACCGTACCCTTAGAAATCACTGCAATTCCTGAAATTGACAATGTTCCTCTGGTCGAATATTTGTCGAAACGTTTTGCTGGTGTACAATTTTTCTTGGAAAATGACGCAAATGCTGCCGCGCTTGGGGAGTTTTATTTTGCTGCCGAAAAAATCAACGAAAACTATATTTTTATTACCCTTGGCACGGGTGTAGGCGGAGCGGCGATCATCAACCGTAAGGTTTTTGTGGGTGGAGACGGAAATGCCATGGAGCCGGGACACATTCCTTCTCGCAACGGCAAGGTTCTTGAAAGAAATATCGGTAAAAAAGAACTTCTTGACTTAGCCAACCATATGCGAGGCAAATACACAGGAGACACCCACCTTCCCGACGACGGTACAATTTCTACCACGGGTCTTGTGGCTGCCGCCGCCGAAGGCGATGAGCTTGCTTTACAAATATGGAATGAAGTAGGCGAAATGCTAGGCGATGGTCTCGTAGCAATGGTCCGTATTTTGGATATTAAACTCATCTTGATTGGAGGAGGCTTAGCTGCTTCTTTTGATTATATTATTCCGGCGGTGACCAAGCAATTGAATTATTGGCTTACGCCTTACTATCTAAAAGACCTCGAAATCAAGCGTGCCACGCTTGGCAATGACGCAGGTCTGCTAGGCGCCGCTTCATTATGTTTTGATTAGTGTCAATAAAACTTTGTGAAAAGGGTTAAGAGGGTTGTTTTTCAATGCTTTTGGCCCTTTTTTTATGTATTCCAAATCCTTTTGATAACATGAAAACGATAGCCTTTCTTCTTCTGCTTTCGCCTTGTGCTTTTGCCCAGCTAACTCAAAATTGGATGATTGGACCTTTCAAGAAAGCCGATGGGCTTAATCCTATCCTTACTGCCAATGCTTCTACTACTTTTGAGTGCCCCGTAAGAGGCGAAACAGTAAAATGGGAGGAGAAAGATGTGTTTAATCCCGCCGTGGTGGTACGTCACAATAAGATTTATATGATTTACCGCGCCGAAGATAAAGTGGGCAAATACGCTGGTACGTCGCGTTTGGGCTTGGCCGTAAGCAGCGATGGCTTGCATTTTAAACGAATGCCTCAGCCCGTATTTTATCCTGACAACGACTTCATGAAAAAATATGAATGGGAAGGTGGGTGTGAAGACCCTCGCGTGGTAGAAACAGAAGACGGACGCTACTTCATGACTTATACCTCTTATGATGGCGATAAAGCGCGTCTCTGCGTAGCAAGTTCCGCCGACCTCTTACATTGGCAGAAGCATGGTTTGGCTTTTGCTAATTTTATCAAGAGTAAACGCGATTTTTGGTCAAAATCTGGCTCAATTGTGTGTCGTAAAGTGGGAAATAGAATGATAGCCACCAAAATCAACGGTCAATATTGGATGTATTGGGGCGACCAAGCGCAGCTTTATGCCGCCACTTCCGACGACCTCATCAATTGGTATCCTGTAGTAAAAGCTTACGATGCGGCTTATCAACCTACCAATGTATCGGATGTAGGATGTATTTCAGTCGCTGCCGTGAGAACTGGCAAACATGATTCACGCTTGCTTGAACCTGGTCCGCCTGCTATACTAACAAGAAAAGGTATATTGCTGATTTACAATGGTATGAATTACAACACTACCGGCGATGCGACTCTTCCTGAAGGTACCTACGCCGCAGGGCAGTTTTTGTTTGAGGCTGACAATCCTCTCCAACTCAAAGACCGTTCGGCCAATTATTTTATCAAGCCCGATAAGCCTTACGAAATCAATGGGCAAGTAAATCAGGTATGTTTTGTGGAAGGATTGGCTTCCTTACGGGGAAAATGGTTTTTGTACTATGGTACGGCCGATTCTAAGATTGCAGTAGCAGTAGCTAATCAAAAATAAAACTTAGGAAAGTAAATTTATCTAACTCATTCCCTTTTTCGTTAAACTATAACCAATTAATGACACATGAAAAGTATGCGTTTTTGGATGAGCCTTGCTCTCACAAGTACTGTTGTTTTTGCGTATGCCGGCCCTGGGCCTTGGAAAAATCTATTTGATGGAAAAACCACCACTGGATGGCATAGCTATGGCAAAACGGGCGTAAAAGGCTGGATGGTAATGGGTGGCTCTCTCATGACTCACGGCAAATCTGGCGATTTGGTGACTGACGAAGAATTTGAAAATTTTGAGCTTGAGTTTGAGTTTAAAATCAAACCTAAAGGCAATAGCGGTGTGATGTACAAAGTAATCGAAGACGCTGCTCATCCGCCGTACTATTCTGGGCCCGAATATCAGTTGATTGATGATGAAGGTTATCCGCCGTTTAATGACAATGGCAAAATGGTCAAAATCAATGACAAACAAAAAACAGGTGCCAACTATGATATGCAGGCTCCGAGTAAGTTTGTGGCCAAACCCGCTGGTGAATGGAACAAAGCCAAAATCTTAGTGAAAGGCAACCATATCGAGCACTGGCTCAACGGCGTAAAAGTCGTAGAATATGAATACGGAAGTGCGGCATGGAAAGAACAATTGGCAAAAAGCAAATTTACCAAATGGACCTACGCCACTCCACGTGCCAAAGGTAAAATTGCCCTTCAAGACCACGGCGATGAAGCTTGGTTCAAAAATATGAAAATCAGAAGTTTATAGCCGATATATAATCTTGGAAAGGTTTGAAGCCTTTCCAAGATTTAAGAGAAAAGTTTCAATTCTATGCTCCAGCAATATTTCCTTTATTTGGCCCACGAAAAGCGTCTTAGCCCGCATACTATCACCGCTTACACCAAGGATTTAGAGCAATTTGCTGAGTTTTTAGACAAAACTTATCAAATCAAAGAGCTCGAAAAAGCTGACTTTCGTATGATACGGGGCTGGGCCGTGAGCTTGGTTGAAGCAGAGCTACATCATCGAAGTGTCAATCGAAAATTAGCTACTTTGCGTTCGTTGTATGGGTATCTTTTAAGATGTAAAACTATTAGCATTAATCCCATGCTGCGGGTGTCGGCCTTGAAAACCGACAAACCTCTGCCGCAATTTGTGGAAGAGAAAAGCTTGGAATTGTTGTTTGAAGAAATCGCTTTTAGTGCTGATTTTGAAGGGATTCGTGACAGGGTTGTCTTGGAACTTCTCTATGGGACAGGGATGCGTCTAACAGAATTGTTGACCCTTCGCGATACTGATATTAATTTTTATGACCAAACACTCAAAGTATTGGGGAAGCGCAACAAAGAACGTATCATTCCGATTTATAAAGGATTGGCAGATATTCTAAAAACTTACCTCGAAGCCAAGCGTTCTTATTTTACAACTCTCTCTACCAATCAGCTCATTATCACTCATAAAGGCGAAGCAGCTTATGCCGTGTTGATTCAGCGAATTGTAAAAAAATACCTATCAGCCGTTACTTCTTTACAAAAGCGCAGCCCTCACATTCTTCGCCATACTTTTGCGACTCACTTGCTCAACAAAGGAGCTGACCTCAATTCTATCAAAGATTTGCTCGGCCACAGTAGCTTGGCTGCTACCCAAGTTTACACGCACAATTCTATTGAAAAACTGAAGAAAATCTTCAAACAATCGCACCCAAAAGCATAAAAGCAAAGCATCGTGCATTTTCTATGCCATGAAATAGAGGAGTTTTGGTGGTTTTAGCACTTTCATAGTGTATTCCCTAAACTCGTTTTTTATGCTTGCTCCTCCCAAAACTTTCTCCCAAAAACTCCGCTACTTAGGTCCTGGTTTTATTTTGTCAGCTGCGATTGTCGGCTCAGGCGAGTTGATTGCTACCACTACTTTGGGAGCCAAAGCCGGTTTTGTGACGTTTTGGGTGATTTTGGTGAGTTGTTTGGTGAAGGTTACCCTTCAACTCGAATTTGGCAAAAATGCCATTTATACGGGCATCACCACCATGCAATCTATCAATCGTCTGGAAGGTAAGCATTTTGGCAAAGCCCATTGGACGATTTGGGTGTGGTTGTCACTGCAAGGACTCAAGCTACTCCAAGTAGGGGGCATCGTGGGGGGAGTAGCGATTGTTCTCCATATGGTATTTCCTATTTTGCCGACAGCGGCGTGGGCAGTAGTGGCAAGCCTTGTGACCGCAGTGCTAGTATATCAGGGTTATTATAAATCGGTAGAAATGGGCGCCCTTGTGATGATAATGCTCTTTACATGTACCGTTCTTTTTTCACTAATAGCCCTTCAATTTACGCCCTATGCCATCAGTTGGGAGCAGCTGGCAAGCGGTCTGAGTTTTTCGTTGCCTCCTGCGGCGGTGGCGGTAGCTTTTGGGGCTTTTGGTATCACGGGTGTAGGTGGCGACGAAATCATGTTTTATAATTATTGGTGTATCGAAAAGGGCTATGCCGCCTATGCAGGCCCCAACGACGGCACCGAAGAGTGGGCACAACGAGCTAAGGGATGGATACAAGTGATGTATCTGGATGCTGTATGCTCAATGGTTGTTTATACTTTAGTAACGGCGGCATTTTACTTACTTGGGGCAGCTTTGCTACATGGAAGAGGCGAAATCCCCGAAGGCTACGGCATGGTAGAAACCCTCTCAAGGCTCTTTACGGATACGCTTGGTCCTTGGGCTAAAGTCATTTTTTTGATAGGTGCTTTTTTTGTTTTGTACTCTACCCTTTTTACGGCTACTGCTAGTTGGGCAAGGATTTTTGGGGATGCTTTTGGGCAATTGGGATGGGTGAAATTTAATGATGCAGCTTCCCAAAAAAAAGTGATTGGTGCACTTTCCTGGGCTTTTCCTATCATTTGGTGCGCTTTGTATCTAATTATCAAAATGCCTGTACTGATGGTATTACTCGGTGGCATCGCTACCTCCATTTTGCTTATTATTGTGGTGTGGGTAGCGATTCAATTTCGTTATAAACAATTACCTCGTTCGCTAGAACCTACCGCAGTCTATAATTTCTTTTTTGGGGTAAGCGTAGTATCGATTCTGGCGGTAAGTGCCTACGGCGTATGGCAAATCGCTAAATAATGGGGTGACGCTTGAATTCTTTGGTGCGGTCAAACAAATAACGATAAGTGATGTGAGTCTTGTGAGGAGTTCCTCCCAATAACTCCGCAAAACGAATCATTTTAGGGTTGAAATCTCCAATCCAATTGAGTTCGAGTTCTCGGTATTGGTAATTGGCGCGCCAGGCCACTTTGGATGAGGCCAAGGCAATCGCTGATTCTACCCCACGCCCTTGAAACTCAGGAACCACCCCAAAAATGACGCCGAAAGCCTTGTAATTGGTTTTCAGGAGTTTGTGATACAAAAACTTTAGTTTACCAATCAAATTTAGCTTTCCGTTGACGTGCTTGAATATTTGATTGAGTTCGGGAAGCATGATAAAAAAAGCGATGGGCGTTCCTTCATGATAACCAAACCACATTAGTTCTTCGTCTAGGATAGGTTTCATGCGCTGCATGATGCCCCGCGCTTTGTCGGGAGTCATGTCTTCGGCACCTAAGTTTTTGGCCCAAGCTTTATTGTAAATGACCCTGAAATCTTCGGCGTATTTGTCCAAATGTGCCTTCTCGATGTGTTTAAACTCATACTCAGGCATTTTCAAAACCCTTTCGGCACGCTCAAAAAAAAGCTGATTTACATTTTTGATAAACCTATCATAATCCATAAACAAGAAAAAAGTCTTCTGCTCAAAATAGGTCTGAAAACCGTATTTTTCAAAAAAACGCTTGTAGTAGTCAAAATGATACCCCATGCCATAGAGAGGTTCTTTGTCAAATCCATCGGTGAGTAGTCCCCAAAAGCGATCTCGTTCACCAAAGTTGATAGGGCCGTCCATGGCTTCCATACCACGTTGAGTGAGCCATTGTTTGCAGTTGTCAAAAAGTGCAAAAGCTACTTCCTCGTCTTCAATACACTCAAAAAAGCCCATCCCGCCAGTAGGCTGTTCGTTGCCTTTATGGATTGTATTTTGGTTGATAAAAGCGGCCACTCTACCGATAGTTTGCCCCGAATCATCAAGCGCAATCCAACGTATACATTCTCCATACTTGAAGTGTTTATTTTTGGCGGGATTGAAAGTGTCTTCCACATCTTTGTCAATGGGGCGTATCCAATAAGGATTTTCTTTATAAAGCCTCACGGGAAGCATCAAAAATTCTCGTTGTCGATGTGGGTCGGTACCTACTTCTACGATTTGCATATCAATCAAATATTGGGTCTTGAGCAGCAGCTCAACAAAAAATGGGCGATGAAAGAGGAGCGAAATTATAGGTTTCTGGGGGATTATGAAGTATTCAGTTTCATAAAAAACTAACTTTGTGACTTTACAAGCCCAACATTCTTTCTGTAATGACCAAAAAACGAATTGCCATTTTTGCTTCAGGCTCAGGCTCTAATGCCGAAAAGATTGCCGAATATTTCACAAATCATCCTACGATTGAAGTAAGTCTGATTCTTTCTAACAATCCTCAAGCGGGGGTAATTGCTCGGGCTCGGAAGTTTCAGATACCAGTGGTTTTATTTGATCGCAAAACATTTTATGAAACCAATAAAATCACGGAATTGCTTCAAAATCAACATATTGATTTGATTGTACTGGCGGGTTTTATGATGCTAATTCCAGAAGAAATGGTAAAGGCATTTCCCCAAAAAATGGTCAATATTCATCCTGCTTTGCTTCCCAAATATGGCGGTAAAGGAATGTATGGGCATTTTGTACACGAAGCGGTAGTCGCGGCTCACGAAACAGAATCGGGTATTACCATTCATTTTGTAAATGAGCATTATGACGAAGGGGGGATTATTTTCCAAGCTTCTTGCCCCGTGGTTTCGGCGGATACTCCAGAAGATGTAGCCCAAAAAGTGCAGGTCTTAGAACACAAGCATTATCCAGCAGTAATAGAAAAAGCATTGAGTGCGCTAAGTCAACCCGAAGATTAGCTAGCAGCATAACAGGCTTAAGATTTACAGCTAAACACTACTTGGGTTTGACTTCTCCGAAGTCCTCGGTACGAAGATAAAAATCTCGTGCTACAAAGGTTAAGCTTCTCCGAAGTTATTTTTTCACAATAGTATATTACTTCTGCTTCGGAGAGGCGTAACGTTTGTAGCTAGTTTCCACAAAAAAACAAAGGACTTCGGAGAAGTCAAACCTATTCTTATTTTGAGCTTCTGCTTGTCTTATTTCACCTCTTCGTAATTACCATTTCTACGCGGCGATTTTTTTCGCAAGGGCTAGGTTTACATACCAAACGGGTATCTCCGTATCCTTTGGTCGTAATTCTGATAGGTCTTATTCCTTTCTTGATAAGGTATTCACGAACAGCATTGACGCGGTCGCGCGAAAGAATGAGGTTTTTGTCGGCATCTCCAATCTTGTCGGTATGTCCTTCAAGCCGGATTTCGACAGACTGATTGGCATTCATCCATTCCACTACCCGGTCAAGTTCACGATACGAACTTTCCAATAAATCAGATTTCGTAAGTTCAAAATATAGATTCTCTAATACGATTGAGTTATTGAGTTTTACGCCATCGTAAGGAGTGGTCGTTGTCGTGACTTTAGGTTCAGGTTGAGGAGTAGGTGGCGGTGGGGTTTTCTTTACCTTTGGTGTTTTGATTTTTTTCGGTTTGGGCTCTGATTTAGCCCGATTTTTTCTAATGTTTTCTCGATTGTGACTAATAGTGATGGGTAATTTGAGATTAAGCATCAGCACATTTTGAGTAATATTGATTCGACTAACACCCACTTCTTGGCTGTTTCTATAAAAAGTACTTTCTGTTTGGAGCAAAGGTGTCAAGGGGTGATAGTAAGCCAAACTTAGCTCTACACCGCTGTTTTCTCCTATTTGCATCCCAATTTCGGGTACGATGAGCGGCACTCCATCTTTGAGGTTATACGTTTTGGTTCGGTAGCCTGTGCCACCTTCTAGGTAGCCTCCAGTACGTTCTTCGATTTTTTGACGGCCCTCGGCGGTATTCATATAAAAAAGGTTTGAATAATAGCCCGCAACTTGGGCATAAATCCCACTCCAATCTTTCATCCAAGTGCGCCGGACGATAAGGCCTGTTCGTAAATAGTTAAAATTCCAGACGGTAGAAACCAAATTATGCCCTTTGTAAGAAAAACTAAAAGGGTGTTCTAATTTGAAAACTTGGCGTTGCCAAGCCGCACTTATTCCTATGGCCCATCGGTTTTCGGAGCCACGCTCTTTCCAACGATAATAGGTCTCGAATCCCCACAAATTTGTGCGATAATTGCGTGTGTAAACCGTACCGTCGCTTTTGACTAACTCGCCTTGATAAGAAGAAACCCCAAAAGCGGGTTTGGGTGCTTCGGTGCCACTGATGAGCCTAACACTGGGAGGTATCACAGCCCCAAGACCATACATAGGTGCTATCACCCAATCACGCTGTCGCGTATAGTTTTGAGCAAATGACTGTATCCCAGTTAAAATGACTACGATACTAAGGGCAAATTTTAATAATTTCATATTTGTCTGGGCAGAAAGAGAAATATAAAATTACAATACAAAAAGCCGCTTGCCAAGTGACAAGCGGCTTCCGATACCTCCTACTTATTAAACGGTTGTTAGCCTATATTCAAAGACTTGATTAGTGAGCACTTTTAGAGACACTCTTAATTCAAATCCGTGGTAACTAAAATGTATACTTATTGTCGGCAATCATCACTTCTGCTACGCGACGACGGGCGGTTTTGGTATTGAAAGGCTCAATCTTCGTGAAGCGTTTCAAGCCCATGAGCATTACGCGAAGTTCATCGCCTTCGGCAAACGACATAATCGCTGATTTGCCTGCGCTGTTTACTTTTTCTACGGCTTCGTGCAAATAGCACATCGCTAAGTCTTTTTGTAATGCACAAGCAGCTTCGCCTTTGATACCGATTAGTTTTTCGGTACGCAAAATCGCCGATTCGGCTGCATAGATCTCAATCGCCATATCGGCTACATTCATCAGGATTTCTTGCTCGTCCGAAAGTTTCATCATAAACTTCTGTACAGCAGCACCTGCGACCATTAAGGCCGCTTTTTTCAAGTTTTTGATGACTTTTTTCTCCGCCGCAAAAGGTACTTCATCGTCTGTAGCGCTAAAATCAGGAATCGACATGATTTCTTTCGCCACGGCCATTGCAGGCCCCATCAAATCAAGTTCGCCTTTCATGGCACGTTTGAGGAGCATATCGACCGTCAGCATACGGTTGATTTCGTTGGTTCCTTCAAAAATCCGATTGATGCGGCTATCGCGGTAAGCACGGTCCATAGGAGCATCTGCTGAGAAGCCCATTCCTCCATATACCTGAACACCTTCATCTACCACATAATCAAGTACCTCTGAGCCATGCACTTTCATGATAGCACATTCGATGGCAAACTGTTCTAAGGCTTTGAGTTTAGCTTCGGCATCGCTCAATCCTTTGGCTTTTAGGTCTTCGATGGCATCATCAATATTCTGACCAGCACGATAAGCAGCTGATTCGGAAGCGTATAGTTTCACGGCCATCTCGGCTAGCTTATGTTTGATAGCTCCAAAAGTGCTAATCGCCACTCCAAATTGCTTGCGCTCATTGGCATACTGAATGGCTTGGGATGCGACTTCTTTGGCTCCTCCGACGGCGGCTACTGCCAATTTGATACGACCGACGTTAAGAATATTGACGGCAATCTTAAATCCATTTCCTCGCTCAGAGAGCATATTTTCTACCGGAACGTGGCAGTCATTGAAGAAAATCTGACGCGTATCAGATCCTTTGATGCCCATTTTGTGTTCTGGTTCATTCATGGTAATTCCGCCAAAGGTTTTTTCTACGATAAAGGCTGTTAAGTTTTTATCGGTTTTTCCGCCTTCTTCGATTTTGGCAAAAACAATAAATAAATCGGCGAAACCTCCGTTGGTAATCCACATTTTTTGGCCATTGAGTATGTAGCTTTTTCCATCTTCGCTCAAAATAGCCTTGGTTTTTCCTGAATTGGCATCAGACCCTGAATCAGGCTCGGTTAGGCAGTAAGCAGCTTTCCATTCGCCTGAAGCCAATTTGGGCAAGTAATTGTTTTTTTGAGCTTCGTTGCCATAATACAAGATAGGCAAGGTACCGATACCCGTATGAGCCGACAACGCTACCGAAAAAGAATGTCCCGCTCCTGTAGCCTCCGCGACCAGCATAGAGGTATTGAAACTCATTCCAAAGCCGCCATATTCTTCAGGTACGGCGGTTCCGAGCAAGCCCAATTCACCTGCTTTGTCCATCAAAGATGACATGAGTTCGGGCGATTTTGCTTGGTCAATTTCATCCAAACGCGGCCAAATTTCTGTGGCTAAAAAATCACGGCACGACTGTGCAATCATCAATTGCTCTTCGGTAAACTCTTCGGGTATAAATACTTGAGAAGCATCAGTGTCTTTAATCAGGAATTCGCCTCCTTTAATACTGGCACGATTTTCTACGGATATCATGGTCTTAGGAATTATGTTATGTTTCTGCTTGTTGAACAAAATTAGGAGAAACAAAAATAGTATGCAAGCATACTATTAAAAATTTTTACACCCTGAATTACTATCTTTGTAAAAAAAACAACGAGCATGGAAACTATCGCAAAAACAGAGGAGCAGTTGCGCCAAGAGCGGGCAGTCGCCTGGGCGAAGAGAATGTTGGCAAGCAAACGAGAATTGGAGAAAAAAATGGACGACGATGTTAAAAACAACCCTAAAGTCAGGGAATTGGTGAGCCAAATTCGTAAAATGTAATATTTCTATGTCTCAGTACTATGCCTTTTATTCAGAAACAGTGGAATACACCTATTACTTTTTTAAAACGAGTAATGGCTTTATCTATGAAGTAAGTTTTCGACCAACTCCTTATTTATTTGAGACATCATATCCTTTTGCCGAAAACGTTTTTGAATCAGTTATCAAGGTAATTGAAAAAAGCTCTAAGACACTAGTTCCGTTCGACAAGAAGGTTAAACGTACAATTGCGGAAATATTCTACCATTTTTTTTCAGATAAACAACGAATCATAGTTTACATCTGTGACACTGCCGACACTCGTCATCGGGCAAGAGCAAGGAAATTTGGGGCATGGTTTGAAGAATTTAAACATGGCCAATTTGTTAAAGTAGATGCCACTATTGATGACTATTCTGATATAGTTTATCTAAACTCTCTAATTTTGCATACAGATAATCTCCACTTTGTAGAAATCATCGACGCCTTCCGAAAAGTGACGGGAGGCTATTCTGAAGATAAATGACCGAAACGCTTACACTATCGCCCGAAGTACTCGCCAAATACGAAATCGTGATTGGCTTAGAAGTACACTGTCAGTTACAGACCCAAACCAAGATTTTTGCGGCCGATGCCAACCAATTTGGTAGCGACCCCAATACCAATATCAGTGTCATTACGTTGGCACACCCAGGTACGCTTCCCAAATTGAACAAAAAAGCCGTTGAGTACGCTGTTCGGATGGGGATTGCCTGTGGGTGTGAAATCACTCCCCATACGATTTTTGACCGTAAAAACTATTTCTATCCCGACCTGCCCAAAGGCTACCAATTGTCGCAAGACAAAGCACCTATCTGCGTAGGCGGCGGGATTCCTGTTTCGTTCAAAGACAAAGCAGGAAAAACCGTGGAACGGACGGTGAAAATTCACCACATTCACTTAGAAGAAGACGCAGGAAAATCGGTACACGATGGCGCCGCTACGGATACCTTGCTTGACTACAACCGCGCAGGAACGCCGCTGATTGAAATGGTTACTGATCCTTGCATCGGTTCAGCCGAAGAAGCAGGAGCATTTTTGACAGCCGTTCGTCAGCTAGTCCGTTTTATTGACATTTGTGACGGCAATATGGAAGAAGGTTCGCTCCGCTGCGATCTGAACGTGTCAGTCCGTTTGAAAGGAGCTACTACGTTGGGGACTAAAGTAGAGGTCAAAAATATGAACTCTATCCGCAATGTAATGAAAGCCGTGGAAACGGAGTTTCGTCGCCAAGTAGAAATTGTTGAAAATGGCGAAACAATTTTGCAAGAAACGCGCATGTTTGACCCCGAAACGGGTGAAACGTCGGGAATGCGGATGAAAGAAACCATGAACGATTATCGTTATTTTCCTGAGCCTGATTTGGCTCCTGTGTTTATTTCGGACGAATGGATGCAGCGAATCCAAGCCGAAATGCCTCCACTTCCACGCGTCTTATTGGAAAAATTCACCGCTCAATACGGCCTTTCTACGGGACACGCGACCACGTTGGTAGATACCAAGGATGTCGCTTTTTATTTTGAAGCACTCGGGGCCGCTTGTGGCAATTACCAAGCTGCCGCCAATTGGGTGCTAGGTCCTGTAAAGACTTTTCTTAATGAAAACAACGACGCAACGGCCGAACAGTTCCCGCTTTCGCCCGCTCAATTGGCCGAGGTGATTAAATTGGTAGAAAGCAACCAAGTGAGCCACACCACCGCTTCACAAAAGCTATTGCCTATTTTACTCGAAAATCCGTCTTTATCACCGCTTGAGATAGCCCAACAAAACAACTGGCTTCAAAACAGCGACGCAGGCGCTTTGGAAACCATTGTAGATGAGGTACTAGCGTCGATGCCTGATAAGGTGAAAGAATTCAAAAAAGGCAAAAAAGGCTTAATGGGCTTGTTTGTGGGCGAAGTCATGAAAAAATCAAAAGGCAGCGCCGACCCCAAAGTTGTCAATCAGTTGTTGGGGCAGAAGCTCGCCTAAGCTATTCCGAACCTCACGTCTCTTCGAGGCAAGGTTTGTATGAAAAAATAGCTTCGGAGAAGCTCAATTTTTGTAGTAGCACAAGGTGTTAGTTTTATATCAAAGACTTCGGAGAAGTCAAACCCTAACCTTTTTTATTACAAATTTTGAGCTTCTGTTTCCTATATATTCTCTTTGGAAGATACTACCTAGCACTGGTTACTCCACCGTAAACCAAGTGTAATTTTCGGGTTCAATCGTGAAGGTGAGTTCTACTTCATAGTTTCGGTTAAGCTGGTATTTTTTAGCAACTTTCCCTTTTTCTTTAAAAGTAGCGGCGCTTGTCAAACCCGTATAATAAAGCGGCACTTTGATAGTTCGGGTCATTTTCTCTTTTGTGGGATTATAGAGCATCACAAATCCTTTTTGTTTGAGTTGGGGGTTGACATGGATAAGGCCATCCCAATCGCGACCGTCGGCGCGGCGGAGTTGAATCATATCAGCATTCAAAATATCGCGGTATTGTTTGTACCAACTTACGGTATTAGACACTAGCTGTCTTGTGGTTTCGGTGTCATACAGGCGAGGTCCTCTATAACAGGCCTGTACACCCGCTCCATAATATTGCATCATCAGCTGCTCATAGTCTTTGAGGTGCTCACTAAGTGGCTCTAAGATAGCCTCAGGTCCTCCTCCTTGATAACGCGTCAGAGGTACAAAACCCCAGCTCATAGAGGCTGTTTTTTCGATAGTGCCGTCGTGGATGTTTTGACGATTGAGGATGCGCTGTTGTTCTCTGGAAAGCGAAAAATTTACCTCACGATATCCAATCGCTATTTTGTGAGCGCCATCTAAAAAATACCAGTCAGGGGCATTGATATACACTCCGTGTTCGTTGAGCCAGCGGTACAGTTCTTTTTGGATTTCCATTTGTCGCCATTGCGAATCATCTAGTCCTTTGTGGCCAGGATGAGAGGTCGAGCCACACACATCGCCTGGATAAGGGCCGTCGTTTTCCCAAATGTCAAAGCCGGTTTTTTCGAAAAAATATTTGATTTTGTTGCGATAAGCCAATCCCCACTTACTTCCAAAACAAGGTGCATGACCAAAAAAAGCACCTCCCGGTTTGCCAGTTTTAGGGTCAACCACGTCATCTTCGTCGCTGATACGTCGGCTACTAAAAAGCGAATATCCTCCTAACAAGATGTTTTTGCTGTGGGCATAGTCGGCGAGTTCTTTCCAACGTTGGATATTTTTGGCAGTACTATCTTCCATATTGAGGTGACTTCCAAAACTCAAAATAACCGCCTCATAACCCGTAGCGGCGCATTGGTCGATGCAACTGCGTACTTGCTCATCGTTGCGACTCACTAAGTGCATGAAAATAGGGTTTTGGGTAGTCCACGGAGCCACTGTGCGGTACATTTTGCGAATCATCAATCCTCGTCGTTGACGGTCGTAGCTATCCATCAGCAATTCGTGTGTTCTGACGGATTTGAAAATTTCGTTGGGTTGAAGGTCAATCCCGGGTGCTTTTTCGGGATATACTTCTAGCAAACAGGGCGTTTCGTAGTTATAATTAACCTGCGATGTATAAGTACGATCTATTTTCCAGTGGGTCGTTTGGTCGCTGATGTCGTAGCGCATGGCATTATTAAAGGCATAATTGGTCTCAACATAAATCCCCTGCTGCTTTTTCATTTCTTCGGGCTTACCCACCACCGCGCTTTCTTCTTCCACCAATGCCAAAACCTCATTGACGACACGGCTTAGTTTTAGTTCTTGGTTGTTTTTGTTTTCGATAGAAACCCACTTCACAATCAACGGAATACCGTCGTACAATTCATAGTTGACGGTGACTTCAAGACCTTTGACGGCATCGGCTTGGGCTTTGTATTTAAAGGCAACGTGTTTACCAGTAGGTTGTTTTTGATTGATTCCCCACGTTTTAGCCTTGAAATTGATAAAGGGCTTGATGTCTGACACTGTGTGAGAAACGAATAGAAAATCTTCGGGCCCTACGGTCATTTTATCTAGCCATTCAGGAAGGAGATAAGCGTTTTCTTTTTGCCCGACAAGGCCCCCTATACTGTATTCTTTGTCGTTGACAGTGATACGTGCTTCGGGTTTCACCCCTCGAAGGAGCTGTTGTCCATTGGAAAGGTTTTTATAGTCAATACATGCTACGTTGGGTTCAATTCTGAATACGCGTTTTACCAAGCCATTATACAAAATGATGTTTTTACCTTCAGTGATGACTTCGGCTTTTTGGGTCATAGGCGTCACTAGCCAATCGACCGTCGCCAATTTGTCATAGCGTGAAAGGCCCGGATTCTGGGCATTTAGTTGGATAACTAAACACCATAAGATGAGAGAAAAAATGGATTTCATTATAAACATGAAGAAGGTTTAGAGAAAATTTAGTTAGTAGGGGAAGTCATAAATTCCCATTTGATTTCTTTGGTATAACCAAAAGGTTTGCCCGTAGGAGGAGTCGCTATTTCTCCTCTAAGTTTTCCGTCGGTCGTTTTTGTAACAGCTAATTTTGTGAATGAATACTGCCCTTTTTCATAATCAAAAGAAGTACCGTCGTCGTCATAAAGTTGCAATGAATTGGGAGCGGTGCCATAGTGTCGAACGGTCAAAGGCAATGTTTCGTTAGCTTTAGGGGCGCGTTGCCGAACCGGAATCATAGGAATAATCCCCCCGTCTTTGACAAATAGCGGTATTTTATCAAGCGCAGGAGTGACTTTGATGACTTGATTTTCGCCCACCAATTGACCCGTGTAAAAATCATACCATTTGCCTTGGGGTAAGTACACATCTCGGCTTTTTTCGCCCGCAAACATAGGAGCTACCAATACAAAGTCTCCCATCATATATTGGTCTTTGATGTCTTTTTTGATAGTCATAGCGTAAGGGTTGGCGGTGGCGTCGAAAGTGCCTGCCTCCGTGGTAGATTTAAAACCAAAGCCTTCTACCAAATTCATCGCTCTAAACGGCGGTTTTCCTTCAAAGTGATATTGGGCAAAAGCCGAGTAGAGGTAAGGAAGCAGTTGCATACGCAAGTTGGCAACGTCATTCACGGCTTGTTCTACTTCCGGGAAAGACCACGGCTTGGTGCCATCGGCCCAAGCATTGAGCATAGCCATCGGCGAAAAGCACACTGATTGCATACGCCGTACCCATTCTTCGGCGGTTTTGGAAGCCCTTACCTCGGGGGTCCAGAGTACACCGATAAAACTGCTGTTGACCAAGGCCGTGATGAAATCTTTATGACTATAGTAGTCGTTGTAAATCACATAAGGAAAATTGCTCGCTCCTGCATTGGAGGCTCTTACAAGTCCATAGGTACGTTTGTTGATTTCTTTATACCAACTACCCGTCATATTTTGTACCATAAGACCGTAGGTTTGGCGCATTTGCTCGGCGGTAGTACCTGAAGGAAAGGTAGCTACATCGGGCCACAGCCAGCTGTCAAATCCATCTACTTCGTCTATTTTGTATCCGCCTACGCCGATGCTCAGATGGTGTTTCATAAAATGGTCTTTGAACAACTGACGCGCTTGGGGCATGGTAAAGTCGGGCACAATGCCATTCCAAACCGTATGAGAACCAGTGTAAGGTTTGATTTTGGGATACAAAGAGCCTACGGGCGAAACGAAAGGATTGAGCCAAAGGTTGGCGCTGATGCCTTTTTGAGCCAATGTTTGTAGAAAACCCTTAGGGTCGGGAAAACGGCTTTTGTCCCATTCAAAAGTACAGGGGTAAGCCATGCTATGCCAGCCAGGTTCTACGCCAATAAAATCAAGGGGGAAATGATGTTCTTCAAAACTTTTAACCTCTTTCAGTATATCATCTTGTGAATATAATGTCGGTACACGCTGCGTAAAGCCCAATCCCCATTTGGGAGGAAGATATCCACCACCATTCATGAGATTGTATCTTTGGACTACATTCATCGGAGTGGGGCCTCCAAAAACATAAATATTGGCTCCTTCAGCAGGAATGAGTATTTCTATGGCATCCGAATAGGGCTGGGCTTCCCATTGTTTATCAGTGTTGCGGTCGCGCAACACGGGCGGATGCTTGGCGTCGGTTCTGATGGCTGTACCGGCATAAACGGTAATATAACGCGCCACATCTATCAGCACCCCATACCCTTTTGAAGAGACATAAAAAGGCACAGGAGCATGCGTGCGACCATTGTCTTTGCCACCATAATGATCCACGTGGAGGTTGAGAATCCGGCCTCGTTGGTTGACAGTTTGAAAATTGAGCCCTAAGCCAAAAATCTGTTCTTCTTTCTCCAACGGAAACCTTAAATACGTTTTGTGGTCAATGATCTCTACCTTGATGTCGGGTTTGTCTAAAGGAAAAGAAGTCTTGGGAAGATTAGAGAGCGCATTGATGTTGGGTTTGGCATTGGCTGCACTCAATAAAGTTATTTTTTCGGGTTTGCCCACAATTGCTTTCCAAATCCCAGGGTGCTGCTCTTTCCATTGGATAGTAGTCTGGCTATGAGATTGATATACAATCGAAAGAACAAAAATCAATAATTTAAAAATCTTCATAAAGATAGGATAGGTTTGTCGAAAGGAAAGGTTTTAACGTTTAATATACTGCAAATTTGAGTAATTGCACCTCACCCACACTGTCTGTGATTTTTAATCTTAAACTTTGGACATTTTTAGAAGGCAACACTTCGATTCTTTTGTGGCCTACGCTGCTACCTTGCGCCAAAGATTCCCAATTGCCATTCACAAGCCCTTCGAGCTGGTAAGCTCGAATACGCTCACCTTTGCTGATATTTTCTTGAATCACCGCAAACTTAGGCGCTGCATTGGCTTTCCATTTGAGAGTCCATTGGGAGCCTTTTCCTTGAGTAGAGGCCAAAGGCGTTGAAAAATGCTTTTTTACTTCTTGACCAAATTCGCTGAGCCGCGCTACATCTGCATCGGGTACGAGGCCATGTTTATCAATTACAATTCCAATCAGGAGGTTGGTGTTGCGTCCCACGCTATTGTAATAACGGTGCATCATCAAGTCCAAGGAGCTAATGACATCGTCTTGTCCTTCTTTCCAAAACCACCCGCCCTCAAAAGATTTATTGCTCCGCAAAGGCACATCTGCCTCCCCTGGGCACCATACTTTGCCATTGGGATTGCCATGCAGTCCTTTCATGACTACTGTGCCGTCGGCTTGGGTGGTAGAGTCGGCGGTAGCCCAGCAAGGATAAGCCGCTAATCCTTCTTCGTTGCCTACCCACCGAACGAGGTTTTTGAAGCCATAAGGCCCTTGAAACACTACGGCGTCGGGTTGGAGTTTTTTGAGGAGGTCGGCAATGGGAGGCCCGCCTTTGGAAGGAGGAAGCACGCCACCATCAAACCAGATTTCAAATAGATTTCCGTAGCGTGTCCAGAGTTCGGTGAGCTGCTGCATCACAATCTCATTGTATTTTTTTTGCGCTACAGGGTCTCTGTTGATGACCAATCCAGGATTATCTACTTTGCAATACGCATTGGCGGCGGCGCTGGCATAAATACCCGGTTTGATGTTGTATTTTTTACAAGAAGCAATAAAATCGGCTACGATGTCGCCTTTGCCGTTTTTCCAAGGAGAGTTTTTGATGCTGTATTCATGGGCTTCGGTAGGCCATAAACTAAAACCCGAACAATGCTTGGCCACCAAAACTACATAGGTCGCACCTGCCTCTTTTGCGGCTTTTATCCACTGATCCGTATTGAGTTTGTCAGGATTAAAAATAGCGGGGCTTGGTTGGTAATTGAAGTCTTTGCGCCATTTGTAAGAAGGCTCATAAACTTGTACATCATAATGAATCAGCGCCCCGATTTCGGCATTGGCCCATTCTACTTGACGAGCTGTGGGAAGCACCAAATCCGATTCTTTGAGAGCCTGTGCGTAGCCGTAAAAACTACCCGTAAGCACTAGCCACAGACATATCCATTTTTTCATGTGTTTATTTTTTTTGTTTTTCTTTTAACGACATTTCGTCCAATTCTTTCAAAGTCATGATAGGCTGAGCGGCTTTGAGGGGTTGGGCGGAGCGATTGTGAATAGCGCCTTGTTGGCCATACCAAAAAACGACCGCAGAATACCCCAGAAAATCCCACCGATTGCGAATTTGCACACCGGGCGACGCTTCCATATCGAATACCAGTCTTTTAGAAAAAGGAATAGCATCTAACGCTCGAATGCGGGTGCAGATATTGAACCCTCTTACATCGCGGCGGCGCTTTGTATCAGAGCCTACTTCGATATTGGCTAAATAAGGATGCGAAAACACATCATCTTTAGAGGGGTTTTCGCCGCCGGCCCATCCATAATAATCTTCCGTACCTGTACCAAAATGCGTGGGCGTTTTTTTCTCCCAGGCTTGGTCAACATAGATTTTTTCGTCGCCTTCTCCCCACCATCCATAGTCGGGATTGAGGGCGGTCATGGCATCTCCTACCAACACACCTTTGCCCGAAATGTCAATGAAATTCCAGTCAACGAAAGTCGAACCTTGTACAATATCGTCAGGCCGCCAATTGGCGTGAAAGTACATCGACTTCTCATTCCAAGCCCAGTTTTTGTACTTAATTTCAAAATTTTGGATAGGAAGAGGCTCGGAGCTGAGGTTTTGAAGGGATATAGTAGCCGCACTTTTAAAAGGCATAACCCACGTACAAATCATTTGTCCGAGAGAATTGACGGTACGAGTCCATGTTTGAAAGGGATTTAGTTCATTGGGGCTGCCAAAAAAATCTCCTAGAGGTACCCATATCGTTTGTTGTTGGTCAAATTGCCCCATCAACACCACCGAACGGAGCAATTCGGGATGCTTTTTTAAATATTCAGGGTCCACAAAAATCTCTAACTGATGAATTGCTTTCTGTCCACTGATAGAGAGTTGCATTTCTTTGCCTGCTTCTAGTGTTCCGTTTTTGCGGATAAGATTCCCTTGGTCAGCCGAATAAGCCGAGTGTAAAACTTGGCTTATTTGGTTCATTTGTGATAAAGACTTACGAAGCTGTGACATCGTAAATGTCTCTACAACTGTACCCTTAGGATAAGCCCGATAATTGATGATATTGTAAAATGGTTTTTGTGAAAATGTAACCTTACAGCTTTTAGCAAAAGGAATAGGCAAATAACAATTGCCAGCGCGGGCCGTAACCCGAGCAAAAGGAGGAGGTACGGAGCCTTTGCCCGTAATGAGCCTGAAATAGTTTTCGCTGATAGTGGGAGTCGTAGCGCCGTCCAAATAAATATTGATAATCGGCCCTTCCAAATCGTCTAAACCTCCATAGTAAAAATAAGGCGCCCACATCTTGGTAATTGCCCCGGGGCCAGTATGTTCCATAGCTACCCATTCTTGCTTTCCATTAATAATCTCGGTACGGATAAAACCCGTTCCGTCGCTATCAGCAAACCATCCGGGAGCCTCTTTGGTGGTAGATTCACGATTGTAGCTACTTGCTTGCAAAGATTCATACAAAGGAGAAGGAAAGCGCGCAAGTTGATCTCTGTCTCCCATTTCAGTGAGCAATCTGCTTAGATTGATGGATTGCGCTCCTAAAAATGAAGGTAAAAAAAGAGTTAATGTCAGGAATAGCCTATAAAAAGTGTTCATAAGAAGTTACGGCTTTATTATCAATAAGGCATAGCCTACCCATAAGCATACTCAGAGGGCTATGCTTTTTCAAAAGACAAAACAAAAGGGTTATTACTTTTTTAAGAGAAAGGAGAGGTTTAGGAGTGACGGTAGATTGTTTGTGCAATCTACCGTCTTTATTTTTTATTATTGAAGTGGGTCAAAGCTGCCGCCGTCCCAGCCATTGGTTTGTTTCAAATTCGCATTTTTTTCCAAGTGAGTTCGTGGAATTGCGAAGAAATAATATTCGGGTTTGAAGTTGATACTTTGGGTTAAATCTAGGTCACGTACATCGTTTCTGAAATACGTGGTGTAGTTTTTGTTGAGGTCAACCGTACCTTTTGCAAAAGCATCAAAGAAATCATTTTTGCTGCCATTAAAAGCAATCAGGTTGATTTGATACCCTTTACGTTTGGTTCCATTAAGTTCGGACTCGTACAATCTGCGTCGGCGCATATCGGCAGAGCGTTTGCCTTCAAAAGCAAACTCAATTTGTCTTTCGAGCAAAATCGCTTGTCTCATTTCGGTTTTGCTCATATTGGCTTTGAGACCGTACAACCCATTGGCACCTGCCTCAATACCAGCCCGTTTGCGAATCGCCTTCAATACTTCAAGAGCCTCTGCGGGATTGCCTATTTCGTTGGCGGCTTCTGCAAAATTCATCAAGACTTCGGCAAAACGGATTTCAATCCAGTCGGTTCCGCTCAACTCTGTTTCGTTGGGTTTATAACCTTCAAAAATCGCCTTACGACAATAAAAACCAGTGTTGGTATTGCCAGTCTGTTGGCTTCCCAAGAAGGTCCATTGGGTACGTCCTGTTTTGCCCGAAAGCTCCCATAGGCTTCCATTGTAAGCTACGGTAGCCGCAAAACGAGGGTCACGATTGAGCCAAAACGCAGTGGCGTCGTAGCCAGAGTTGGGGTCTTTGATAGAAAGCCCATTTTTCATAGGAAAAGCTTCTACCATCGAAATCGTGGGATAATTTGCCCCCGTACAGTTTTGGGCTTCGTCCAAAGGCCGCGTACAAGCATCGCGGTTGTGGGTACGGCCAGGGTTGATAAAACGGGTAACTAATATTATTTCTGGATTGGCATTTCCTTCTGTGTACCAGAGTTTTCCAAAATCAGCAAACAAGGCGTGTCCTGCTGCTTCCAATGCTTCTTTGGCGGCTTTGGTAGCGGCATAAGCTGTAGTCCAGCGCTCGGGGAGCTGTGTAGGATTAAACTGCTCCGATGCATAGTGGAGCAATACCCGTGCTTTGAATGCCAACACGGCACCTTTTGTAATTCTGCCGGCATCAATATTGTCCCATTTGACAGGAAGTAGGCTCGCCGACTCGTCTAAGTCTTTGATAATTTGAGCAATACATTCAGAAGTTTTACTGCGGCTCACTAGCAGGTCGGCGGTGATTTCTTGGGGTTCTAGTACAAGAGGCACCCCGCCATAGCGCGAAACCAATTGGAAGTACTGCCAAGCTCTTAAAAACAAGGCTTGCCCTTTTAGGGGGTCTTGTTGACTTTTGGTGAGTGAGCCAGAACCTAAGTTTTTTAACAAAACATTGATGTTACGAATCTGATTGTAAGGCCAATAGTCCACACCATCGATGGTAAGTTGCCCCAACATATAAGCTCCTCCTCCGCCCGATTCGTCCGAATCGCCCGAAGCATTGGTAGGCCAAGTGGGCATATTGTCAACATATAGTTGATTGACATAAGCAGTGGCCAAGGCGATGTCGTTCCAAACGGCCTGCTCTGGAATAGCAGTCAAGTCTCTTTTATCAAGAACTTTCTCACATTGCGTAAAAGAGATAAGAGTAACTACTGTGAATATATGAATAAATAGCTTCTTCATGTGCGTAACGGATTTATAATGAGATGTTAAGACCAAGTGTGTAGCTTCGATTGATAGGATAGGCATTGATGCCTCCTTCGGGGTCGTAAAGCTTGATACGGTCTTTTAATAAAAATAAGTTGACGCCATTGAAAAACACTTTCACGTTTTCCAGACCTACTTTTTTGGTCAAAGTGAGTGGAATGTCATATCCGATATTGAGGTTTTTGAGACGGATAAAAGACGCATCTTCAAGCCAAAAAGTAGAAGTACCTCCATTGCCTCCTAAGTCGGAGTAAAGAGGATAAGCTGCGTTAGGATTGGAAGGAGTCCAGTGGTCGCGCCAGTAGTCAAAGCTTCCCGTTTCTTGAGATTGCCACTGAGCGGCGTGCCAAGTGATTTGGCGAACTTTCTTGTACCCACTTAAGCCTTGGAAAAACACATCGACGCTCAAGCCTTTCCATTTACCACCAATCGTGGCTCCGTAAGTAGTAGGGGCCGACGAAAAAGTGGCAATAAACTCGCGGTCGTTGGCATCGATTTTTCCGTCAGGTTCTTCGGAAGTAGCTCCTCTGATATCTTTGAAGTTGAGCATTCCTAAGCGAGGAGTCGCGCCATTGATGGTGTAGCCAGCAGGTAGGGCGTCGAGGTCAGCCTGAGTACGGATGATGTCGGTGGCAATTTGTCCAAAAATCCCGCCTGTAGGTCGTCCGAGTTGAGACTGAAAAGGACGAATATTGCTAGCTTCATCAATCAGTACTTGCTTGTTGGTGGCATAGCCATAGTTGAACGAAAGGAAATAAGATAGGTCTTTGCGGATGTTTTTGCGGTAAGCCAACTCCACTTCTACCCCTTTTGAATCTACCCTTCCATAATTGACGGCGGGGAGTGTCCCTCCAAAAGTAGAAGGAATACTTTGGGTACGAGCACCTAAAATATCAGTACGTTTGTTTTGGTAAATGTCGAGAGAAGCGGTGAGTTTATTACCAAAAAATCCAGCATCAAAACCATAATTGAAGGTGGTTTTCTTAGCCCAAGTAATGTCGGGATTGGGAATCGTGCCAGGCGCTACGCCATTGGTAGTACCGCCACCAAATACCGCCCCTACGGTTTTGCGATAGCTTTGTGACCATTGAAGGGCACCTGCGGTATTGCCTACGCTGGTATTGACTAAGTCGTCGCCGGTTTTTCCAAAAGAGGCCCTGAGTTTGAGGTCATTGATAAAAGTGATATTGTTTTTGAAGAAAGGTGCTTCGCTAATCCGCCAACCTGCTGAAATAGAAGGGAAAAATCCGAAACGTTTTTCGGGTACAAAATACCGCGACCCTTCATATCGAAACGAGCCTTCCAAAAAGTACTGCTCTTTAAAACTATAGTTAAGGCGACCAATATACGAAAGACGACCATCTTCGAGCTGCCCGCCCGAAACACTCATGTCTTTTGAATCGCTACTTCCCAACGACAACTGATCTAACTGAGTAGAGATAAAAAATTGGTTTTGAGCACTGAAGTTTTGGTTGTTGGACTCAAATTGCTCATACACAAACATCCCCCCCAGATTATGATGACCAAACGACTTGTCGTAGTTGACAAAAAAGTTGAGTTGATAAAAATTACTGTTTTGGTAGGTTTCGCGTATCCAGTTACCGTCGTTTCGTTCAAAAGTTTTGCTAGGATCCAATATATTTCCTACGAGGTGATTTTTAGAACCAAGAGAGTTAAATACATATAGTTTGTAAGGCGTATTGAACTCTTTACGGAAATCATTTCGGATGTATTTAGAATACAAAGCGCGCAATTGCAGTCCTTTCACAAACGGCACTTTGTAAGTAAGGTCCACTTGGGTAGTATAGTTGGTCCAAGTTTTACGGTTGTATCCTGAGTTACCATTGATGACTTCACTTGGGTGCCATTTCATTAAGTTTCCGACCGGATACTGTTTGCCTTCATACTCAAGATAAGCTGGCGACATTTTTCCCCGCAATACTAGGTTACGATATAAATCTAGGAAATCGTCGTTGTCGCTGTCGTAGCGCCAATAAGGTTTTTCGTCGTTGCGGGTGTCAGAACTTAGATTTAAGGAAACACTTAGATTGTCGGTGATTTTGGCTTCGACTTTGGCCCTAACGTTGTATTTCTCAAACTCTAAATTTCGGAAAGAGCCTGTTCCTTTATAAAAAGCACCGCCAATAAAATAACTTACGCGGTCGTTTCCACCCGTCACATTGAGTGCATGACGCGTAAGGGTAGGGCGGATAAATTCCGTTTTTAACAAATCAAAAGAATTGTTTTTGAAATAATCCAACTCATCTTGGGCATAATAAGCCGCGTTTTGGAGATAGTTGGGGTCGGTTTGTTGTAAATAATCATTGGTAAACATGGCCTCCTCATAGGCCGATAGCGTTTGGGGAACTTTAGTGGCCTCTTCGATGCCATAGCTTGCCACGTAGTTGATACGAGGTTTTCCTTTGGCACCTTTTTTGGTTGTCACCACAATCACCCCATTGGCAGCGCGCGCTCCATATACCGCCGATGATGCGCCATCTTTCAACACTGAGATATTTTCGACTTCGCTTGCGTCGAGGCCGTCGAAGGCAAATTGGTCCACAATCACCCCATCAATCACAAACAGAGGGGGGCGAGCCGTACCAAAACCGTCGTATCTGCGTATATTTATGGAAGAACTTTTGCCGGGTTTTCCACCGCTCTGAGTAATATAAAGCCCCGGAGCACGTCCAGCCAAGGTAGAAGCTAAATTAGCGGCGGGAATTTCGGAGATTTCTTCTGCTTTGATAGAACTTACGGCTCCTGTCAAGTTTCCTTTCTTTTGAGTACCGTATCCTACTACTACTATTTCGTTGAGGGTTTTATCACCAGCCTTTAGGGTTACGTTGAGGGTAGTGGCGTTGGCTACGTTTAGTTCTTGCGAAATCATCCCTACATATGAAAATATGAGGGTGGTTTCTCGGTCTTCCATCATAATCGAATAGGAGCCATCGCCTTTGGTTGTAGTGCCTTTGGTAGTACCCTTTACAATGACCGATACCCCCGGCAATACATCTCCGTTTTCATCGGACACTATCCCACTTACAGTTTTAGCGATTTGTTTTTCATAAGGGGAAGGTACAGCCCTTAAAATAGGAATTAGCGAAGAACGGGGTGCTCTTGTCCGCGACAGGATGATTTGATTTTTCTTAATAAGCTGATACTGAATCTCGCGCGGAGTCAATACGAGTTTAAGAATTTCTTCAACGGTTTGGTTTTTGAAATCAGCGTTGATTTTTTCTTTAGAAGCGGTTACTTCTTTTTGATAAGAGAACGAAATATCGGTTTGTTTTTCTATTTCTCTTAAAAAGTTTTTAAGGCTACTACCCTTCACAGAGACAGAAATTCGCTCTTTGAGGGCCTCCTGTCCAAAACTGGGACGTGCATAAGACAAGCTCGCAAACAGCCCAATTACGATAAGTTGAATAGCAGTGATTTTCATATAATAGAAAATCTGTTTTGTCGTAAAAAATTTTGACATAACTTTGAATGTTTTTGTTAGTACGAAAACGATTTAGGAGGTTTACCGGATGTTTCTCAGGCAGAGGTAAACTTGGATGGGAAGGATGTTAGCGCATCTTTCCCATTTCTTTTATAAAAGGGTTAGGAATAGAAAGTACGTTGGGGCATAGGCAAAAAAGAGGGTTTTAGTGACAACCATTTGAACTGATAACAATTTGAGCGTCAACTTCTTTGTAAGTCGCTCCAATGGTTTTGCAGATTAAATCTAGCTTATCATAGAGCGACTCATTTCGAAGGGTGGTGGTGATGATACAGTCGGAAAGCTCCTCTTCATTATATAATATTTTCACTTCATAGAGTTTTTCTAATTCGCGAAAAACATTCGTAACAGGTACTTCATCAAAATAAGTACGAGGGTATTTTTCTAAGGGCACTACGGGACGAGGCTCCGCCACAAGTCCTTTGCTGATAGTAGGGGTAACTCTACTGATAACGACCCGTTGATTGGGAAGTAAGATAAGTCCTTTGGTTTCGGGGTCGGCAATGTCAATTTTGTTTTGTTTAAAAACCGAAACCCTTCCCGTGTGCACATTCACAAAAACTTTGTTGTCGTTGTCGAAAGCTTTGATGACGAAACTAGTTCCTAAGACTTTAGTAATCACTTCGTTAGCATAGACATAGAAAGGCTTTTTCTTATTTTTTGTTACTTCAAAGAACGCTTCTCCACTCAAAAACACTTCTCGTTGGTGTGGACTAAATGGTGTAGGATAACTAATACGACTATTTTTTTGGAGTGTTACGAAACTACTGTCAGGCAATCTGACTTTGAGTGGCGTATCACTTGTGTTGATGTGTTCGGCTAGGGTACTTTTATTTTCGGCTTCTTGTACCAAATCATGATAGCTAATTTTTATTTCGGTCTTGGGACGCAACAAAAGCCATCCTAATACTAGCAATACAGCTATACTTGCCGCCCATTTCAGACCTGCCGATTGCCAAAAATCAATTTTTTTGGCTTCATTTTCAGTTTCAAATAGAGTACTTTCAATCGTCCGCCAGACTTCTTTTTTGTTTAAATCGGGAGAGGAGGCGTGTTCGGCCTGATGTAGGCTTCTCACTATCTCTTTGGCTTCGGTTATGATGCTATGTTTTGAAGGATTTTGTGCCAAAAAATCAATCCAAAACTCATCTTGCTCCGCAAAAAGTACCCATTTTACAAACAGATCATCGTTTAGGAAATCTTGTACCTGATAATCTTGATATTTCATCTGTGTGCGTGTATAACATCTTCAGAAGTACAGGTACATTTTTTTGAAAAAACTACCCAATCAAAATGTATTTTTTTGATAATTTTTTCAATAAAAATATTAAAACCTTGATTGTTAGGAAGTTGAGTCTTTGAGGATTTGCAAAAAAAAGAGAAAAAATGGGAATCAAAAAAGAAAATATACCATTGAAATTATGGCTTTTAGCGACATGCGCAATACGGCATAAGCTTTAAAAAGAAGATTACTAACCGACTGCACGGTCAGTTCCATGAGTTGGGCAGTTTGCTGAATACTCAGACCTTGATAAAAACGCAGATGAATCGCTTCGCGCTGACGAGGACTTAAATGTGATAAAGCTTTTTGGATATGTAACTGCTGATCAACCAAAACTTCGTTGTTCATGAGTTGTTGGTCAACAGACAAAGTGGTCAGATAATCCAAAAAACTGTCGATATTTTCAGAGCCTTCAAAGACATTGTTGCGGGAGTTTCGCAACAGTTGGTTTCTTAAAGAACGGAATAAATAGAACTTGACATTGTCGGGGTCGTTGAGGTATTCTTTTCGGCGCCAGAGATCAATGAACAAATCTTGAATGGCATCTTCTATGAGTTGTTTATCAGAAGTGAGCCTAAAACCGTAACTTCCTAAGACATTGAAGTAGGCTTGGTAGAGATTTTCAAAAGCGGTTCTATCACCCTTTTTGAAGCGCTGCCAAAGCTCAATATCGTTAGAGAGTGTCGCCAAGATAGTTGATATTTAAAAACCTCAAAAAGATACTTTTGTTTTATTCCGCAAATAAATTGTCTTTTTTGTGGATTTTATGCTACTATTTTAGCATATTATTCTACTATTTTGGCAAATCGAATTATTAGGCTTTGACTACCAAATCTACCAGTGCTTCTACCCAAACTGGACTATCGTTGAGGCTTTCAACCAAATCCCAGTGGTGTCCTCCTTCCTTTTCAAAGACTTCTTTGTATTCTTCTCCTACTTCGAGGGTGGTTTCGAGGCAGTCGGCTACAAAAGCGGGGGAGAAGGCCAGTACTGTCTTAGCACCTTTTTTTGGTAATTCTTTGACTATGTCTTCGGTATAGGGTTTTATCCAGGGGTCGTTGCCAAGCCGCGATTGAAAGCAAGTCGTATATTTTCCTTCGGGAATATCGAGTGCTTTTACCAACAAACGGGTTGTCTCGAAGCATTGAGCTCGGTAGCAGTGCTGATTCATGGCATGGAGGGTGTCACAGCAGCTGCCTAATTTACACACTTCTTTGGTACAATCACCTTTTCTGATTTGGCGCTCTGGAAGGCCATGATAGCTAAATATAAAATGATCGTATTGATGCGCTTGGAGGTATTTTTGGGCGTTTTGTACAAAGCCTTCCAAAAACTTGGGATGGGCTAAAAATTGATTTACAAATCTTAGCTCGGGCATGACTTGCCATTTGGTCAATATCCGCATTACTTCTTCATATACCGAGCCCGTTGTAGCAGAAGCGTATTGCGGAAAAAAGGGAACCACGATGATTTTGGTAAGCCCCATTTTCTGAAACGCCTCTAAACCAGCCTCAATACTTGGATTTTGATAGCGCATACCAAGTTTCACTACATAATCCTCGCCTAAAGCTTCTTGCAACATCTTTTCGATGGCTATTCCATAAACTTTCAACGGAGAGCCTTCGGGGAGCCAAACTTGCTTATAAACTTTAGCAGATTTGGGTGCACGGAAAGGAGCAATGATGCCGTTGACCAACAAAAAACGAGGAATAAAAGGAATATCAATCACACGCCCATCCATCAAAAATTGACGCAAATAACGGCGAACATCCGAGACTTCGTAGCTGTCTGGAGTGCCTAGATTGACAATCAAAACGCCAGTTTTTCCTAATGAGGTATTTGAGATAGAAGTGAGATGTTCGGGAGAGTGAGATACCATGACCAAAATTTTGCTATTTGGAGAATCAATTTTAGAGTAACTTTGCTTCTCTTTTAACCACAAACCTATGAAAAAGTTTCCGACTTTGTGAGGTTTCTGTGAATTTGGAAGATTGAATTTTACCCTTGAAGATATTTTACATTTAGTCTTTATATATTTTTAATATATGCCCTCAAACTTCGATTTTTCTGGTCTTTTTATTTTCGAAATGGCCAACAACCACCAAGGAAGTGTAGAACATGGTGTGCGAATCATTCGCGAAATGGCTCAAATTGCCCGCCAATATGGTATCAAAGCAGGAGTAAAATTTCAATATCGGCACTTGGATACTTTTATTCATCCCGATTTCAGACATGATACCAAAGCCAAACATATCAGTCGCTTTTTAAGTACTGAAATGACTCCCGACCAATTCAAAACAATGGTAGAAGCTTGCCGGGAAGAGGGGCTAGTGACGATATGTACCCCTTTTGATGAGCGCTCGGTAGATCAGATTGTAGAACATGGCATCGAAATCATCAAAGTCGCAAGTTGTAGTGCGGATGATTGGCCTTTGTTAACTAAAATTGTTAAAACTGATAAACCTATCATTGCTTCTACGGGCGGATTGGTACTCCAGCAGATTGATAATTTGGTGTCTTTTCTAGAACACCGCAATCGTAACTTTGCCATTCTGCACTGTGTTGGAATTTATCCAAGTCCCAATGACGTACTTCATCTCAAATTTATTAAAAAACTAAAGGCCCGCTATCCCAACGTGACGATAGGGTACTCAGGGCACGAAGCTCCCGACAATACCGAAGTAGCGCAGTTGACAGTAGCAATGGGTGCTGAGATTTTTGAACGGCACGTGGGAGTACCTACCGAAACGATTACGCTCAACAACTATTCGATGAACCCTGCCCAAGTAGCGCAGTGGGTGGAGGCTTATCAACGGGCACTTGTGATGCTAGGAGAGGATGAAAAAGTGGTAACAAATGCGGAAAAAGAGTCTCTTTTGTCATTGAAGAGGGGTGTTTTTGTAAATAGACCCATCAAAAAAGGTGAGTCAATTGTGGCACAAGATGTGTATTTTGCAATGCCTTGTGCCAACGGCCAACTCACTTCCGCCGAATTTGGAAAACTTAGGGCGCGTTTTGTCGCTTCCAAAGATTATGCTCCCAATGAAGGTGTCTTTGAAACTACTACCGATGACAACTATCATCGTATCAGGCGCATTATTCACCAAGCCAAAGGAATGATGGCGGAAGCGGGCGTAGTGCTGAATGAAAAAGCCGAAGTTGAATTGTCGTTTCATTATGGACAAGAGCGATTTGAGCAGTTTGGTTGTGTTTTGGTCAGTTTGGTAAATCGGGATTATTGTAAAAAAATCATCGTGATGTTTGCAGGGCAACATCATCCCGAGCAAAAGCACCTTAAAAAAGAAGAGACATTTCATATCTTGAGTGGCTCGATGATCATCACCCTCAATGGCATCAGTCGTTCGTTGCATAAGGGGGATATTCTCACCATAGAACGAGGTGATTTACATGCTTTTTATACCGAAGGTGGGGTCATTTTTGAAGAAATTTCTACCACCCACTATCGCAATGATTCTTTCTACACAGATGAACTCATCATGGAGCAAGACCCTTTGCAAAGAAAAATGATTGTAGAGGAGTTCTAAAAAGTATTTGGATTAAGACCGATGATTTTAGGGAACTTGCTTGAATTTGGGTGTTGTCCAGCAAAATGGTGGTTCATAGGACATCTCTTATGGTTTGGGTTGAGCTATTGGGTAGTTGCCCACAAAAAAGCATTACACGGTGGGGTTTATTGGACTATGGCAGTTGGGTTAGCTTTGATGATGCGTTTGCCCGTTATTCTATATGGAGGGCAAATCAACAAAGACGAAAGTCAAATGCTAGCACAGGGGATTACGCTGATGGTAGAGCCTGTTTTGTATCACCTAGTCGACCCCACTACTGGAGGTCCACTCAATAGCTACTTGTTAGCAGTCTTGGGGTGGTTAGGAGCTAAAATAGATTTTCATTTAGCCCATTTTTTGAGCTTACTATTATCCCTTTTTTCCTTTTATTTTATTTACAAAACAATAAAACTGCTTCGTAATGAGAGGATTGCGCAAGTAGTTGTGCTGCCCTTTTTAGTGTTTTTGAGTTTTGTGCAGGATAGCAATTATGTTCATTACAACAGCGAAGTGAATGCCATCTTGCTGCTAAGTGTTGTGGTGTATGCTTGGGTTTATTTGGCCAAAACCCTAGCCTATACCCCTTGGCGTTTGGTAGGTTTTGGAGTGATGCTAGCACTGGTTCCTTTATGTAAATTACAAGGCTTACCTTTTGCGTTTTTTTGGGGATTGGCTATACTTTTTCAGTTTTGGCTAGCAAAGCCATCCAAATTTTGGCAATACTTTGGATGGGTGGCGGTAGGTGTAATTTTGACTTGGGGCATTTGGGTATTGTGGCTCGCTATCAATGGCGTACTCGACGATTTTTACAATTTTTATATATATGCCAATTCTCAATATAGTCATCGTTTGACAGGCGAGCGACCTAAGTTTTTTTATACACTTATGCGTTTTCCAGTGGTTGTGGTTAAAAAAGCAATCGAACTGAATTATATTTTCTTTCCTATTCTTGTTTTGAGCTTGAGTCTTGGTGTTGTCAATAAAACTTTGGTAAAAGAACGCTTAAGAGCTATTCTGAAACGGGATTACTATATTTTGCCACTGATGCTGCTGTATATGGTAGCAATTTCAATGACTATCGTACGAACAGGTAGTTTTTATGCCCATTACTTTTTATTTTACTTGTTGCCATTGGCTTTAATTTTTGGATTATGGCTTGAAAATTTCTCAAAAACATGGTATTGGGCAGTACTATCTACTCAGTTGATTTTCTTTGTCGTTTTGGTTAAAGATATTGGGACTGATCATCCGATTAATCTTTATCCTACAAAAGCACCTCAGGCTCAAATAAGTGAGGTAGGGCGAGCAATATTAAAACACAAAAAGCAAGGGGATCACTTGGCTGTTTGGGGTTGGTCTTGTGAGTATTTTGTAGAAAGTCAGATGCCACAGGGAGTTGCCGAAAACCACACAACCAGAAGTGCTATGAAACACCCACTTCAGGAGCTATATATGCAGCGTTATTTGAGAGATATGCGCTTGCATCGTCCCGCTATTTTTGTGGACGCCATTACTCCCAAAACCTTATGGATGGAAAAGCCTGAAGTCTACAAACATGAAAACTATCCAGCCTTAGCTCAATTGATAGCTGCCAACTATACCCTTAAAGATAGCCTGCAAGGAGTCAGGATTTATGTACGTAACCGATGAAAACACCATTGACCAATAATTCTGATTTTCGTTTGTATATTCTCCGTAAAGGAGGGTGGATGATGCTGGCGATTTATTTGGGGTTTTATGGAGTGTATGTTTGGCATTATGCGCTCAATGTACCTTATTTGGACGATTATAACGCTATTCTGGGCTATCTGGTTAAAGTACAACAGCTACCGTGGTTGGATAAAATTGGAGCGATGTTTGTGCCTCACAATGAGCATATTATGTGGGGAACTCGCTTGGTAGGCTTATTGCAATACTTTCTCATAGGCAGCATAGATTTTCAATGGTTGATTTTGCTGGGCAATGTCTTGTTTGTAGTTCAGTTTATACTTTTGTATAGACTTTTTCCCCAACAAAAAGCTACGTTTTGGCTACTAGGAATCATCTTACTCAATCCGCAATATAGTGCCACTTCCTTTTGGGCTATGGCGGTATGGTCAAATGTATTGGTGATTGTCCTGGCAACTTTGACAATCAGTTGTTTAGTTCAAAAAAAAGCACTTTGGATAGGTATTGTTTTGGGTATATTAACCTTGTTTAGTAATGGCAATGGAATGATGATTTTACCCATAGGGTTTTTGATATTGTGGTGGCAAGGGCGTACTCGTAAAGATATTTTTTATTGGATACTAGCTTCGCTAATAGGAGGCCTGGGTTATTTTATGATTCTCAAATCTTATCCTACTCATGATACTTTTTTTGTGGGAAATTTACTATTATTCCCGCTCAATATGACTGCTTTTATGGGAGCTTATGCTGCTCTTACCACGGGTTTGGCGGGGCAGGTGAGTGCTATCGTAGTAGGGGTGGTGATATTGGCGCTGACGGTTCGGACGGCCTTTAGACTTCATCAAAAACGCCAAACCGCTGATTTGGCACTTTTAAGTATCATGCTTTTTGTGATACTCACGGCTTGTTCGGTAGCGGTATTTCGCTCCGAAAAAGGAATGGATATAGTCATCGGAAGTAGGTACAAACATTACTCATCCTTAGCAATCGCCCTAGCCATGCTGATGGCTTGCCGAGAAGAAGTCAGCAAACGTGTGCCTGTGTTCATTAAGGTAATGGGAGTCGGAATATTGCTAACGATGACCACACTTTTTTATGTCAAAGACGTAGGATATCGCTTGTCGACACGATGGATTTCGAATGCTGCCTATCATAATATCTTGTATCAATCTACCGATTTGTATTCTGAAGGTAAAGATTCGCCTATGGTCAAGGCGGCACAAGAAGCGCACAAAAGAGGGATTTTTATCGTCTCAGCTGACGATGATTTACGTCGGCAGTTGCAAAAAGCGCAAGTCATTACTGGAGATTCACTTTCAAAAATAGAATATCAAGCGCCTCAGAAATTTTATGAGCAGTCGGGGCGTTATCTTTCCGTCACTCATCCTCAACTTAGTATCCCCACCAAGGCTTCTGATGGTCTGTATTTGGTTTTAGAATATGGAAAACAGACTTTTATGATTCCGACAAGTTCAAAAAGGAATGGTTTGGCAACAGCTTGGCGTCAGAAAACGTACTTTCAGAAAGGGGTAGAAGCCGAGACTATTGATAGGCTATTGCCTAAGACAAAGTTTGGCATAAGCTGGTTGGAAATTAAGGATAACTCAGTGAGACGTTTGAGGCCTTAAGTCGTCTTAACACAAGAGTTGACACAGGGTCGCTCTCTTAAATTTTTTGATTTGTCACTTGATTTTAAAAATATTGGAATGCTGTTTGGCATCAATGGGCTGAATATCGCGCTCAATGTAGCATATTCTACTCTCATTGTGCAGTTTTTTGGGACATCTTCCCAAGTAGAAGCATTCTTTGCAGCATCTGTACTAGGTACGGCGGTATCTCGTTTTGTGAACACTGGTCAATTGGTCGAGATTGTCGTGTCACGCTACCACCGAATCAAGCAAAAATATGGGGTACAGGCTGGCATGTCGATTATTGCTACCCTTTGCAACTACATGGTGGGTGGAGCTTTGCTGTTGGTTCTGGGGTTTATTGCTAGTGGTACTGGTATCGTCAATTTGTTGGTGCCCGGTTTTGATGAAGAAACCAAAGTGCAAGTATGGCAGATATTTTGCATTACGGGGTTTTTGATGCCGATTCAGATTGCGACCAATCTTTTTCAAGGCATGCTCAATGCAGAAGGGATTTATGGCAAAGTCGAATTTACATCCACTGTGTCGCAAATCGCCAATATTGCGATATTGATAATTTGGGGAAGTGAAGGAAACATATGGAGTTTGGTAGTGGGTCTGGTGATTAGTGTCTTAGCGCAGTTTGCTACTACTTGTTATTATTTGCGTCAAGTCAATTATAAGCATTCTTGGTTATTAAGAAATCCTCATTTTCCATTGCGAGAACTGGGGCGGACACTCATGGCTACGTCTACTTATATGCTCAGTGTACAGGTGTACACTTTTGTGTTCAATATGGCTTTGTCGTTGTTGCCTAGTGGAAGTTTTGCGATATATCGTTATGCAGAGTTGATTTACGGCAAAGTGGCCAATGTATTTATGATGCCTGTCAGCACTGTTTTTTTTAATGAAATCAACCGCTTGATTCATAAGCAAAATAGTACTGAAGTGAAGAAGTTTGTGGCTAAAAACTTAAACTTTTCCTATTTCATTGCTTTTCTAGTGATACTCACCTTCTGGGCGAGCGGAAAATATTTTATTTGGTCTTTGTGGGCAGGTATCAAATTTGACGCCTCGGCCACCACAGAGGTTTATGAGCTTCTTTGCCTTTTCTTCTTAAGTATGACTACCAATGGCCCTTCCTTGATTTATCGTAAATTGGCGGTCTCGGTGACCAAGCCCGAGCTTCAGTACTACTATTGGAGCATCATACACCTCATATCGGTTTCGATAGGCTATTTTCTTATTCATTCTTTTGGATTTGATGGCGTCAAAATTCAGGTGCTTGTCCATTGTTGCTTGATGGCGTCTGTACCGATTCTTACGGTTTGGTTTTATAAACGGATGTATTTTACTGGATACCAATTGGTCGAAGTTTTAAAAATAACCCTCGCTCTGGGGACTGTGGGGGCTTTGGTGTGGGGCCTTCGAAACTACTGGAGCGACCCTACTTTGTATAGTAAAGAAGTAAGTTTTTTGATAGGCGTGAGTTTCGCAGTAGGAGCTGCATCATTTTTTGTGATAAGTAGTATGATTTTTAAAGTTCATGAAATAAATTTGATTAGGGTTAAAATCCTCAATCGTATAAAACCATAAGATAATAAAACTAGAAAAACAATAGATTGTCAGAGAATATCAATACGAATGCAGGGACTGATTAGACGCAAAAGAAGGTGATTGTTGATATAAATGACCGATAGATAAATATTCTTACTGATAGTTTTTAAGGTGCAGATTTGGGCAAGTACGATTATTCAGTAAATTTGCCACGTTTTTGGGAAAATCTATTGACCACAAAACCTCTTTGGACCTAACTGCACTATGTTTCCACAAGCTACCCCGTCGATTCCCGACGTTGTTCAACTGATTCCATTGCAAAACTATGTCCTGTTGGCAACGACGTTGTTTGTAATAGGTATAGTAGGCGTACTCACACGCCGCAATGCTCTCATTATTTTTATGAGTATAGAGCTGATGCTCAATGCCGTCAATTTATTGCTTATTGCCTTTTCTACTTACAAATCTGACCCTGTAGGCCAGGTTTTTGTGTTTTTTATTATGGCAGTAGCCGCAGCAGAAGTGGCAGTTGGGCTAGCGATTATTGTGATGATTTATCGCAATACTCGTACTATCGACATTGGATTCTTGAATAAACTAAAATGGTGATTCTCTAGAAATGAGTGGGCAGACCTTTTTGACAGTATGAGGTCTGCTTTCTGTATGTCTGTCTAAAATCATTAAGAAATATATGTCTGCATCCTTACTAATTTTAATACCCCTGCTACCACTGATTGGTTTTGTCATCAATGGAGTTGGTTTTCGTCATGTTCCCAAGAGTTTGGTGGGCATCATAGGATCGGCGGCGGCTTTAGGAGCTTTTGCCATTTCAATTTTAGCGTGGAATAGTTTTGAGGGGCAGCCCCAAATCGTACCATTGTTTGATTGGATTTCGATTGGCTCGCTCAATATTCCTTTCTCATTTCAAATCGACCAACTGTCTTTGTTGATGTTGTTGGTGGTGACAGGAGTCGGGTCTTTGATTCATATTTATTCCATTGGATACATGCATCATGACGAAGGATTTGGGAAGTTTTTTGCCTTCTTAAATCTATTCTTGTTTTTCATGTTGCTCTTAGTAATGGGTTCCAACTACGTCATCATGTTTATTGGTTGGGAGGGCGTAGGGCTTTGTTCTTATTTGTTGATTGGTTTTTGGAACAAAGTCACCAACTACAACAATGCTGCCCGCAAAGCTTTTATCATGAACCGTATCGGTGACTTAGGCTTTTTGTTGGGTATCTTCATGATTATCCAAAACTTTGGTTCTGTTGAGTACTTAGAGGTATTTGGAAAAGCAGCTGATGGAAGCTTTGGTGTCAACGACGCTATAATAGTCAGCATTACGGCATTGCTTTTTGTGGGTGCTATGGGAAAATCAGCTCAGATTCCTTTATACACTTGGCTGCCTGATGCGATGGCTGGCCCTACGCCTGTTTCGGCTTTGATTCACGCCGCTACGATGGTGACTGCCGGGATTTACATGGTAATTCGTTCCAATGTGCTGTACTCGCTCGCCCCTGCTACATTAGGTGTGGTAGGAGGTATCGGATTGCTTACTGCCGTAGTTGCAGCCTCAATCGGTTTGTATCAAAATGACATAAAAAAAGTTCTTGCTTATTCTACCGTGAGCCAATTGGGATATATGTTTTTGGCTTTGGGAGTAGGAGCTTATACTTCGGCTATGTTTCATGTAATGACTCATGCGTTTTTCAAAGCACTTTTGTTTTTGGGCGCGGGTAGTGTGATTCATGCGATGTCGGATGAGCAAGATATTCGTAATATGGGAGGCTTGCGTAAGCATTTGCCTGTTACATTCTGGACGTTTTTGATTGCAACGCTGGCGATTTCGGGGATTTTTCCTTTATCAGGTTTTTTCTCTAAAGACGAGATTTTGGCGCATACATTTCAGCACAACAAAGTCATGTGGGGGATTGGAGTCCTGACAGCGATGATGACGGCATTCTACATGTTCCGATTGTTGTTTATGACTTTCTTTGGTAACTTCCGTGGTACGCACGAACAAGAGCATCATTTACATGAATCACCTGCTAGTATGACTGTGCCCTTGATGATTTTGGCGGTATTGTCGGCAGTAGGAGGGTTGATGAACGTGCCGCATGTGTTGGGCGGCGGAGAATCTTTATCTCACTTTATGGCGCCGCTTTTTGAGCTTTCTAAAAAAGCCAATCCCGCATTTTTTGAGCACGGACACTTGGAGCATTCTACCGAATATATTCTCATGGGCGTATCAGTAGGGGCGGCTTTGTTGTCTATTTTCTTTGCTTATAACCTATTCATTAGTAAAAATACCGTCCCAGCGGCTGACAAAGACGTGACAGGGTTTGCCAAGGTTTTACAGAACAAATATTACATTGATGAGTTATACGAATCAGTGTTTGTGAATCCGATTCGTAAGCTATCTGATTTGCTTTACAGTTTTGGCGAGTTTCTTATTGATTTGGTAGTAAATGGAGCCGGTCGTTTAGTTCAGTTTTTAGGCGGACGTTTCAGAATGCTACAAACTGGTGAGACAGGTTTTTATCTCTTTGCTATGGTATTGGGGATATTGGTTGTACTTGCTTGGAATCTTTTACTTAGATAAAACACCCAAGTAAGTACAAGAAGAGTAGTAGATTATATCCATTATTTTATCCCTCAATACAATGGTTCAGCATACTTTATCCCTACTCTTGCTCAAGATTGACGGTCTGGTTACATCTTTTATTGGGGTTGGAAAATACTGGAAACTCAAAGTGACGGCATTGTCGTGTTTGCTTGTACTAGTGTTTTCTTTACCCAATTATCAATATTTTTTTCAAAAAGACAATCCATTGAATATTCCTTGGGATTATCTGCATGAAAAAGTAAAACAACCACTAGGAGAAAATAAATTGAAGCTAGGTACCAACGAACATAACAAGCAATATCGGCTTACTCCTATTTTGATAGGAAGCCTCTACGATACTCCTCACAAAATGAGGATTGTAGCTTTTATGACTTTGATAGAACATCTTTTAGGAGCTGCTTTTTTTTATCTAGTACTGAAGATGGCTTACGAAATCACGCAAGATAAGCTGTTGTCATCGTACTTCTGTATGGGTTTTAGTTTTTTGTTTGTAGGTAAAGACTTTTTTTGGGATTTAGCCTCGTGGCTCATTCCATTTGCCTACTTTTTTATTCTGTTATCCATGGCTACGCGCAATGTGTGGATTGTGATTCTGAGCCTTTCTTTAAGCTTTTGGTCAGATGAAAGGGCCCTTTTATTCTCTCCTATTTTATTTTTATGGTGGAAACTAACGGCTTCTGAAAAGTTTGGCCGCCTGTCGATGGGGTATGTAGTGAGTGTTGTGGGATATTTTGTGGTAAGATTCGTGCTATCCACTTATTATATCAAGGGAACCGATTCCTACAAACTACACCCACGCGAAACTGGGGCAGATTACTTTTGGTGTTTGTATGAACAATTTCACCACATACCACTGGGATTAGTTTTGCCTTTTGAAGGGTATTGGATTTTCATTCTTATGTTTGCGATTTACGTTTTCCAAAGTCGTAGTACCCCCAATTTCAAGTGGTTTTTGTTGGCGTTTTTAACTTTCTTGGGAGCAGTAGTGGTATCATATAGTATATTGGATACCACCAAAAGCTTGTGTTTAGTATTTCCACTTTTGTTTATATCATTGAAGCTACTTCAAGACAACGAAAGTCCTGCCTTTGTAAAAAATGTAGTGATAGGAGCCGTGGCAGTTTCCTTTTTATTCCCCACTTATTATTTCAAGGGAGATTATGCTTGGATGACACCCATTTACTATGAGCCGGTCAAAGAGTCAATTGGTTGGTTATTAAATACATTTGTTAACAAATTAAACTAAAGCGCTGAATATTTTAACGATATAGGTGAAATTATGCTTACACTTACACTTATCCTGATTCCGTTGATTGCGGGCGTTGTTTCGTTAATCACTAAAAACAATAATGCCAAGCAACTTGCCCTCGTAGGGGCACTTGTAGAGTTGGTTTTGGCTATAGTGATTTTTACTAAGTTTGAACCGACAGCCACTCAGCAATTTGGCTTTAGTTATCCCTGGATTGCGTCGGCGGGAATTTCTTTTGCGGGAGCGATCGATGGTATTAGTTTATTATTGGTGATGTTGACTGCTTTTTTGACCCCGCTGATTATTCTTTCTACTTTCAGACAACCTTACAAAAATGCTTCGGCTTTTTATGCGCTGATACTTTTTATGCAATCGGCTTTGATGGGGGTATTTACGGCTACTGATGCTTTTTTGTTTTATCTCTTTTTTGAGGCGGCTTTGATTCCGGTTTATTTCTTGGCCGCAGTATGGGGCGGAGAAAATCGTATCAAAGTCACTTTTAAGTTTTTTGTGTATACCATCTTTGGAAGTTTATTTATGCTAGTGGCGTTTGTGTATTTGTATTATCAAACTACCGCCTCTAGTTCTCCAAACGGCCACACATCCGACATTGCTTCGTTTTATAAATTGGCTCTAGATGCTCATAAACAAGGCTGGCTTTTTTGGGCCTTTTTTATTGCTTTTGCTATCAAAATGCCGCTCTTTCCTTTTCATACTTGGCAACCTGATACTTATACGGAATCACCCACTCCAGCCACGATGCTATTGGCGGGTATCATGCTTAAGATGGGGATATACGGCGTGATTCGCTTCATTTTGCCAGTGGTGCCATTGGGCTTGGCAGATTGGGGCAAGACGGCGATTGTCCTTTCGGTTATCGGGATTGTGTATGGGTCGATTATTGCCATTCAGCAGCGCGATATGAAAAGGCTTATCGCTTATTCTTCTTTTGGACACGTGGGCCTTATGGCAGCAGGGGTATTTTCGCAAACATTGAGTGGGGTACAGGGCGCGTTGATTCAGATGTTGGCGCACGGAATCAATGTGGTAGGTTTGTTTTTTATTGTTGAAATTATCTTTTCTCGTACTAAAACACGAAACCTAGAACAGTTGGGAGGTATTACACAACGTACCCCTCATCTTACGGTATATTTCATGATATTGATGCTGGGTAGCGTGGCGCTGCCGCTCACCAATGGATTTGTAGGAGAGTTTTTGTTGTTGAAAGGCGTCTATGAATTTAATATTTGGCTAGGGGCGATTGCGGGTACTACTATTATCTTAGGAGCTGTGTATATGCTTCGTTTGTTCCAGAAATCAATGTTTGGTAATAAATCGACCTTTACGGAACATTTCGCTGACTTATCGATGAGTGAGCGTGCGGTGCTTGTTCCGTTGATTGTGATGGTGTTTTGGATGGGATTGTACCCTAATACCTTTTTGAAATTGACAGAGCCAGCAGTAAGTAATCTTTTACAGATGATTCATTATTAGAGCAACAAGTGCTTGAAAATATAATATGAGTAAATGTTAATCTTTAACAATTAACGAAAACAAAATGCTTCCAATCATACTTCTTTCTATACTAGGCCTTTTAGTTTTGTTTTTGGGTTTCCAAAAATCTAAAACTCTTTTATTACCTGCTACCCTTTTGGTATTGGTAGTAGTTTTGATAACCAACTTCCTCAACTGGAATGACGTGCCTTCGTTGTATTTTAAAGGTATGCTTTACGAAAACAAACTCACGATGGCTTTTTCGGGCATTGTGATTTTATCGGCGTTTTTGATTGTGGCCTTGACGCGTGGATTTGTAGATGACGAAAGTGCCCAACCTGCCGAATACTATGCTTTAATGCTGTTTTCGTTGGTGGGAGCAATCATGATGATTGGTTTCGAGAACCTTATTATGTTGTTTGTAGGAGTGGAGATACTGTCAGTATCAATGTACGTATTGACAGGAAGTGACAAACGTAATTTGCGCTCCAATGAAGCTGCTCTCAAGTATTTTTTGATGGGAGCTTTTGCTACGGGTATTATGCTCTTTGGAATGGCTCTGCTTTATGGCGCTACTGGTTCTTTCAATGTGACTGCGATTAAGTCTTATGTACTTACTAATTCTACACCGTCGATTATCTTATACGCTGGTTTATTGATGTTGTTGATTGGAATGCTTTTCAAAGTATCAGCGGCACCTTTCCACTTCTGGACTCCTGATGTATACGATGGCGCTCCTACTATTTTTACGGCATTTATGTCAACAATCGTAAAAACAGCGGGATTTGCCGCGATTTATCGTTTGCTTGCTGGTTCGTTTTCGGGTATTTATACCTTTTGGTGGGCTACTTTGGCGGGGATTACCATCCTTACACTATTGGCTGGCAATGTCACTGCGGTATATCAGAAGAGCTTCAAACGCATGATGGCTTATTCGAGTATTTCACATGCAGGCTATCTGTTGCTTAGTGTGACGGCACTCACTAACCATTCCCAAAGTGCCATTGTATTTTATTCCCTAGCTTATTCGCTAGCTACTATTAGTGCTTTTGGCGTGCTGATGATTGTTGCTAAAGAAACAGGTGTACATTCCAACGAAAAATCCGAAAGCTTTGAGGCTTTCAATGGTTTAGGTAAGAAAAACCCACTTTTGGCATTTGTATTGACTGTATCTATGTTGTCTTTGGCGGGGATTCCTCTTACGGCTGGTTTTTGGGGAAAATTCTTCATCTTCTCCAGTGCCGTAGACCGAGGTTTGACGTGGATTCTGGTCATAGCGGTATTGATGTCGACAGTAGGTATTTATTATTATTTCAGAGCTATTATTGCTGCTTACATGCGTGAAGGGGAGCTAGCTGCCATTAAAATTTCTCCCTTTTATCGTCTGGTGCTGATTGCTACGACTGTTATCACGTTGATATGTGGCCTCTTGCCTGATTTTTTGAAGGGTTTAGTATAACATCTGATATTATAGTTATATCAACAAAAAGCGGAGGCAGTGATTAGCTTCCGCTTTTTGCGTTTCTTACTTTTTCGATGCCTTCTAAAAATCGGCTGTAGGAAAAAGGTTTGTGAAGCCAATCCACATACTGAAAAGGGACTTCTTTTAGCATTTCTTCAAACATCGCTGAGGTGATAATAATGTTTGAATGGTACTTAACAATAGGGACCAAAATTGGCGCCACTACAATCGGTACTGCTCTTACTTCCCAAAAAAGAATATCAGGATTTTGTTTTTCTAAAAACACGTGAACATCCTCTTGCGAACCGCAGGTCCAGGCCAATGCTAGACCCTCGGTTCGGCGGATAAAAAAATCCATTAGAGCAGCGGCGGGTGGTTCAAACTCAATCACCCCGCAAGACAAAATTGGCAAGGTCATTCAAGGTACAGCAGGTTGATTTCTTACCCAAATATTGCAACCGTATTTAGTGCCATTTGCAACAGGCAGCCCTGCGTGGGCAGATTGGAGCAATATCGACTGGTCGATACGATTCAAAAAATATAAGGCACGTCCTTTTTGAGGTTCTACTTTTAAATTAAGTTCAGGGAAAAATGTCTCGCCACCACTAAAATCATCATTTAGATATACCAATATGGTATGAATACGGTGATTGGAGGCTCCCGCATCAAAATGTGGCTTGAATTGCTGCCCTTTACTGTATTTGACACATTGAAGGTTTTCAATAAAATTGACTGGTACGTTTAGTAAATCGCTCACTTTTTCCAGTATCGCTTTAAAGTGCGGATTTTGGCGCTCTCTAATACCCGCCGAATAACTCGTACGGTCGGCAGAGACATAGCTTTCGTTGGCGTAGGCTTCTACTTCACTTCTTACAAATAGATTTTTTTCTTCGCAATATTGAATAATATAATCGCAGGTATCATCACTCAGAAAATGGTCGTAAGTGCGAATGTGATTTTGGAGATAATTTTTCCGTAGTAGACTTTCGGTGTCTTCTTCGGCGATGCCATGCGTTGAGTCTAAAGAATGAGGCACTGCTCGCAAAAGTGCTCCACTCCATTTGGTGGCAAATTGGTCAAGTGGCTCGATGGTCTCACCACCGTAGGGCGAAAAATAAGAGACGAATTCGTCGGAGACTGCGGTGATAATGATAAAATACTGGTCGTTTTCAAAACCCTTTAAAAAGGATAATAGCGGAAAGTCAAGCTGTTGTAGAGAAGCCAAGGAAACCTTGAACATCCTAGTAGAACAATTCCAGCGTTGTAATAAAAGATTGATGTCGTTTAAAGAAACAATGGGATAACGTGGTAGCTTTTGTACAGCTTCACGAATGAGTGCTTGGTTGGAATAAGGTGCTATTCTTTTTACAAATTCCTGAATAAGAAGTACATTGGGGCACTGTAGCGGAGTGATGACGGTCGTTTCCATATCAAAAAAATGGTTAAAGGTTAGCGAGTTCTGCTTTCTTCCTCGGCACTGCCGTTGGCGCGGTTTCTACGTTTGAAGGTCGATTTGCCAAACTTGTAAGTAAGACGCATACTAAAGTTTTGCACATTACGGGTCTGTAAAGTGTTGACATCTACGTTCAAAAACTGCCCATAAAAAGCTTCGCGGTAGGTATTGAAGAGGTCATTGAAATTGAGTTGGGCGGTGAGTTTGTTAGCCCAAAAACTTTTTTGAACTCCCAACGAAACCACCCCATAGCTTTTGACGCGATAAAACTGGTCGGCAGAAGGCCCTTGGTAGTAATAGCTCAGCTCGATAGTACAATTGTTTTTGAGGGAGAAATACTGCCCGCCTCCGTAGTAATAGGTCCAGATTCGGTTGTCGAATTGTCCCGTCAAAAAACTTGATGCTACCTGACGGTGCATGATGAGGAGGTTGTTTTGTAGAGACCAAAACTTTGTTATTTTGACTGGTAAAGACAAGTCGATATTAAATACATTTTGCGTATTGAGATTGACACGTGTGTAGCGAATGATCTTGGTGGCATCATCTTGAATGGGCATTTGTACGATGATGTCGGTATCATGCACATAGCTCAGACCTGCATTAAAGTTTTTGTAACTGTAGCTCAATTCGGCGGTGTTGCGCATGGTAGGCAACAAAAATGGATTGCCTTCGATATAGGTGAAAGGGTCGGTATAAAAAGTAAATGGATTGAGATCCGAAAACGAAGGTCGGGTGAGCTTGCGTGCATATCCTAAGCTGATATTTTGGTTGTCGTCGATTCGGTAACTGGCCTGAAAACTAGGGAGCCAACGTAAATAAGAGCGATCTACGACCGACGAAAGTGTAAGAGAATTGCCACGGGTTTGGGTATGTTCGAGGCGTAAACCTGCTTCAATCGTAAACTTTTTCCATTCTTTTCCCAAAATAACATAGGCGGCTGAAATCTGCTCGTTGTAGCGGAAACGATTGCTTTTGGAGGCATCATATCCCCAGCCACCTAGCGCAAGTGTATCATAGCGGAGGGCATCATCACTATTGACCCAACTCAGTTTAGTACCCGCTGCCAACTGAAGTGTTTTGGACAAGGGATGGGTATAATCAGCACGAATCGAACGAATACTCAATTCCGAAGTGCCATCGCCCATCAGACGAGAAGTGGATATCACATTGGAGTTATCGTTGTTGAGAAAACGGTTTTGAATGTCCTGATTTTCGGTGCGTGAGTATTTGCCATAATCCAAATCAACCGTTAATTGGTTGTTTTTAGGGCTGAGCGTACCTCGATAATTGAGGTTGACAGAGCGGGTAGGCCCTTTGATGGTATTTTGATTGAGGGTTTGGATGTTTTGTCGCGCAGTGATGATGTTTTGGGCATACGTATCAAGATGGGTCAAGTTGTCACTCAAATCGGTACGATTTCTAAATACCCCTTTTGCAATGATTCCGATGGTATTTTTGGAGTTGATTTGATAATCCGCTCCTACGCGATAAGTGACAGGCTTTGAATCATAGTGAATGAAAGCATTGGGCGTCATAAGGGTATAGTTATTTCCTTGCCCGATGCGTCGAAAACCAGACATGTTCAAAAAATCATTGTCGTTTCGGTGGCTCATTACGCCAAAATAAGTCCATTGGCGTGTTTTGTAAGTAGCACTTATGCCTGCTTCATACCCACTAAAATGCCGATTTTGGTTGAAGCCCCCGTAAGCTACGCCAGTCCAACCGAGGTTTTTGTCACGTTTGAGTTTGATATTGATAACTGCCCTTATTTCACCTTCAAATCGGGCACTGGCGTTGGAGACGATTTCTACTTTTTCGATGTCAGAGGCCGGTATATTCCTTAGTTCTTCGGCCGTAAGTGGCTGAGGGCGTCCGTCGAGCATTACCAAAGGTGCGTACAAACCTTTGATGCTAATTCCTCCACTGGGGTCAACGATAAGGCTAGGAGAGCGTTTTAGGACATCGATAGCATTGGTAGATGTTTTGAAAACGGCGCTGTTGGCTACATTTACAATCAATTTTCCGTACTCGCGTTCGAGCAAGGGACGCTCGCCTTTTACCACTACCTCTTGTAAATTTCGAGCCTCAGATTCAAGAATGAATTCGCCTATTGACAAAGAAGAAGAACCATTTTTTACTTCCAAAATAGAAGAAACAAAAGCTTTGGAACCCATATTGGAGATCTTTACAAAATATTGACCTGCCCGAATCCCCACCAATTCGAATGTACCGGTAGTATCAGTAATAGCTCCTTTGATAAAACTAGAATCGGCGGCTAGTAGCATGACCGTCGCAAACTCAATAGCATGACGTTTGTCGTCAAAAACCTTTCCTGTCAAAGTTGTGCTTGACGAATCGGCAAGTACTTGTGCTTGGACCAATAACCGCCCCGCTAGTACTATAAAAACAAGAATGATTAGCTTTTTCATACCCATGTGAGAGTTGAATGATTAATAAAAAATCTAATAAGCTAGATGATTGACTTGAAAATGCGACTGAGAAGCCGTTCGTCGTCAAGCATAATTTCGGCAGTTCCTTGTAACAAAGGTTGGATGGGGAGTTTGTTGCCGGTATTGGTAACAAGGCCATTGCTAAGGGTGACGTTGGCACGGTAATGATTATCAAGCGAGACAGGTACTACCCCTGAGACATATCCTTCCAAAAAACCATACTGATTGTCGGGATAAGGATCGAGTTTGATAAGTACTCTTTGCCCTTTTTTCACTCGTCCAGCTCCTTTGATGGGGAGTTTGAGCTGTACTTCGTAAGACGTCACCGTCGGTACTACCAAAAGCATAAAAGCTTTGGGATTGTTTTCGACTCCTTTGATGAGATAGGTTTTTCCTGAAACCCGCGCCCGTACTGGCTTGGTAGTTTTGTGGGCGGCATCAATTTCAGACACCAAAGTGTCGCCTACTTTCACCTGCTGACTGTCTCCTACGTGAGTACGATAAGTGACGAGAGGGTCAGTGATGTACCAAATGATTTTTTGGGGCTGGTCTTTGGCATTGATGAGTGCTTGGGCGTTGAGGCTGTCAGGGTAGCGAATAGTGTGCGAGACGAGCACCAAAATGGCGATAACCCCTGCTAAGATCGTAATCCCCCATCTAATGATCCAATGAGGTACATGACCGATGATTTCTTGCAATTCGCCGCTGTGAAGCTCATAGCGATTATGAATATCTGACTGTGGCATAGTAATAGTGCATTTGGAGGCTGATTAGCTCTCAGCCAGTTCGAGTTGATTCTTCACCAGTTCAAAATAGGCACCTTTGCGGGCGGTGAGTTGGGCATGATTTCCCACTTCTTTGACCATACCATCTTCTAAGACTACGATTTGGTCGGCGTTTTTGACCGTACTTAAGCGGTGAGCGATTACTATTACAGTGCGACCTTTAAAGAAACGTTCGAGATTTTCCATAATAACCCGCTCGTTGTTGGCATCTAAGGCGCTGGTGGCTTCGTCAAAAAATAAGTAAGTGGGGTTTTTGTAAACCGCTCGTGCAATAAACAATCGTTGCCGTTGGCCCCCGCTAAGGCCTGCACCGGTATTACCTATTTTGGTAACAAACCCTAAGGGAAGCTTACGGATGTAGTCTTGAAGATTGGCGACCCTTACTGAGTCCCAAAGTCGGTCTTCATCGACGGTATTGCCATCGACCGCTATATTGCGAGCGATAGTATCCGAAAAAATATACCCATCCTGCATGACTGTACCGCAGCCTTTGCGCCATTCTTTGGCCGATAAGTCGAGTAAGTTGCAGTGATTGACGATGATTTCGCCTTCCGAAGGGGCATAAAACTTCAGTAGGAGCTTGAGAAGGGTGGTTTTCCCACTTCCACTCGTGCCCACAATAGCCGTCACTTTTCCCTCTGGAATGTGTAAATTGAGATTTTTGAGAACCAAAGAAGAGTGCGGCCCGCCATAGCGAAACGAAACATTGCGAAGCGTAATGCCACGGCGATGTGATACCGCCGCTAAGGTATCATCATCAAAATAGAGTGCCTCGGTAGATTCTGCCATAGGGGTTTCGTGCTGGAAAACTCTCCCCAAAAGCTTTTCTTCGTCGATTTCTTCATCGGGTTTATTATGGATTTCACCTAAACGGTCGAGGCTGATTTTTGCATCTTGCACACTTCTGATAAACTGCATGAGTTGGCTCAGAGGACCGTTCATTTGTCCGATGATGTACGAAATACTCAGCATCGCACCCAAGGTAATTTGGTTGTTGATGACAAGCATAGCCGCCAAATACGAAATCAAAATATTTTTGAGTTGAGTCACAAAAGAAGCCCCTACTTCTTGGTATTGTTCGAGGGCTAGGCTTTTGATATTGATTTTGAAAAGTTTGGCCTGAATTCGTTCCCATTCCCAGCGGCGTGCTTTTTCACAATTGTTGAGCTTGATTTCCTGCATACCCGTGATGAGCTCATAAATCGTGTTTTGGTTTTCGCGCATTCGCTGAAATCTTCTGTAATCCAAGTCTTTACGTTGACGTAAGAAAAACATAATCCAGCCAATCGAAATCAGACTCCCAATGGCAAAAACCGCCAAAAGTTGGGTACCATAAATGCCCAGAATGACGGAAAAAATCACCAAGTTGACAACCGAAAAAAGAGTATTGAGAGAGGCTCCGGTCAAAAAAGATTCGATGCGGTGATGGTCTTGGATACGCTGCGAGATGTCGCCAATGTTTTTGGATTCAAAAAAACTAATCGGCAACTTCATGAGCTTCATCAGAAAGTTGGAAATAATCGTGACGCTCACTCGCGTACTAATGTGAAGCAATATCCAGTTTCGGATGAGGTCGACAGATACATTGCCAATAAAGAGCAACAACTGCGAAAGCAGAATGAGATGGATAAAGGAGACATTGTGCCGATGAATCCCAAAGTCGATTAAACTTTGGGTTAAAAAAGGAAAAATAAGGCTTATGACACTTCCCAAACACATCCCTAAAAGCACTTGTGTGATATGTCGCTTGTAAGGATTGAGGTATTCAAATAAAAATTTAAAACCCGTCTTTCGTTCTTTCGTTTCCTCGCTGAGTTGATAAAACTCCGGGGTAGGCTCTAGGAGTAAGGCAATCCCGCGCCCGTCGTCGGCAGCCCCCCAGCATTTCATAAAAGTGGCTTTGTCGAGGTTGACCATACCGTGGCTAGGGTCAGCTACGAGGAGCCGTTCGGCTTGTTCTTGACGAAAAGGCAAAAACCGCCAAAAATCTCTTTTTACTTCATACAGTACTACAAAATGCTCTTGATTCCAATGCAATACACAGGGGAGAGGGGCGTCTTGAGTGAGTTGTTTGTAGGAGAGTTTGGCGCGGAGGGTTTTGAAACCAATTTTTTCGGCGGCTTCGCTAATACCCAACAAGCTCACTCCTTGGCGAGTGATGTAGGAATTGGCGCGAAGGTACTCCAACGAATAATCTTTGCCGTAGAAGGCCGCGGCCATCTTCAGACAAGTGGGCCCGCAATCCATCATATCGAGCTGACGGTAATATTTGTAGCGGTTTGCCATAGTATAAGTGCTTATGCGTAGTTAATGATGAATATTTGACTGCTAATCGTGTTGATTACCAGTGGCTTGCCACATACTTAGACAGAGGCCAATTCTTCGGAGGGAGAGAGTACATTTTTGAGAAAAAGTACACATGAGGCACGTTGGCGGGAGGATACTTTGAGTTTGTTGACGAATTGTTCGGCGATACTTTGCCAATGTGTGTCATAAAGCCCCCCTTGACTCAATTGTTTAGTAAGCTCGACAAGCAATGCCAATTTATAGATGTCAAAATGAGACGGCTGATGTTTGAAGAAAGCGACAGTGCGCTGTAAAATATCTTCTGATACTTGGGGTGCATAAAATGCCTCTTTGAGTTCAAACCATTCCAGCATGGCATGTTCATCGGCGGTAGCGGCTTCCCAAAAAGTAAGATTTTTGAAAGCTATCTCAAACAACTCACGTTCGGTAGACAGATAGTTTAAGAAAATGCTGATGGTTTCGCTACTCAGTTGTAGCAGCATGTCTGAGCGTAGTTGGACGGGGGCTTGGCGCAGGTATTTTTCTAACCATTGGTCGCCCAGGGTAGGTATATGTCCATACACCATAAAGCGCAATGCTTGCCCAATCACACCCGCAGCTTCTTCTAAGCGTTGTTGTGAAAAATACAGCCTTGCTAGATTGTGCAACTGCTGAATACGGTGGTATTCGAGGATATAAAAATCCTGTGCTGTAAGCAGAGCGTCGTTGTCGATTGCCGATAAAAGTAAGGTTTCGGCCTCAACATAGTTTTTTTGTTTGTAACGTAAATAAGCAATGGCTGGCAATGCCGAAACCTCTACCAAATAGGGAAAAAGCGATAAATCGGCAGGAGTATGGTGTCTGTAATGTTCTACTTCGTCAAATATACGTTGCGATACTTGAAACTGCCCATTGCGAGCTTCCGCTAGGCCTTTTTCGTACCTAGTCCAGAGGTAGCTTAAACTACGCCATTGGGTAGCGGCATAATTTTTGGATAACTCTGTGAGGGTATCGGCGTAGATATTATCGTGGATTAAGTCCCGCTTGGTAGAAGATGCCCCAGATTCTACGGCACTCAGCAACTCTTGCATCTCTTGTAAGAGGGTAGCATACACAAATCGGTTCATGGCTTGGGAGTTTATTGGTTTAGGAGTTCTACCAGTTTTTCTTTGCCTCGTTTTTGGAGAGCATAGTACAACTTGAGCTTTTCTTCGATATTGAATTTGTTGGTAGGGCAAGGAGCCATTCCTTCACGCCAAGATTTGGGGCAGCCACCACCGCATACAGGAAGCATTCGGCAGGTAGTGCAGGGATAATGTCCGCCTTCGGCTACTTCATCATGAAACGACAGCAACGGGCGGTGCTCGGAGATGGTTTCGAGGCCATTGCTCACATTTCCCAATACATAGGGGGTATTTTCATAAGCCGACACATAGGGTACTTCGGTACAGTCGAAGACATTACCAAAAGCATCAAATACCTCGGCATCGGGAGTGACGGATAGACATACCACTGGATTGAGACCGGGTAGTAAACGAGGATTGAAACCTAATCTGAACATTTCGAGAATCCAATCCATTTCTTGTTGGGCAAAAGCTTTCTTTTCAAGCGATAGTAAATGAGCATCGTTGCCCCAAGAGTGAATGGGAGCTACGTAGAAATAGGAGATTTTGTCTTGTAGATTATGCTCAGCAAGGAGTTGTAGAAGTGGTTTTACACTCTCGTTGTTTCGTTCGTCTACATTGCACCGAATCGAAATCGAACAACCTAACTCTTTGAAATCAGGTCGGTTATATATTTTTAGAAGATTCTGAAAAATCAATTTGAAAGTAGAAAGTCCCTCTTTGGTGTGGCGGCGCGCGTCGTGGTATTCGGCGGTACCATCGAGGGTCACTTCCATGCTAGTAACACCGTATTTTTGGGCCAGTTCTAAGAAAACAGGTTCTTTTAAACTTAGTCCGTTTGTGACGACTTTGCTACTATAGCTACATCCATGCTTTGCCGCAATCGCCTGAATACGAGGCGTAAGAGCGCGAATTTGGGCATAAGCCATCAGAGGTTCACCCCCAAACCACGATATTTCTACGTGCTTGTATTTTTTCTTTTCAAATTTACTTTCGATACGAGTTAATATACGATCATAATTTTCGGACGATATATAATCTTTGGTATGATTTTGTCCACAATAGCCACAGCCCAATTGGCACATTGCCGTAGGTTGAATCACGTGGTAGAGGGTATTGCCATCAGCCACTGCGGCTTTGTTGCGACTAATGATGGTTTTGAGTTCATCATTATCGGCCGGAACGATGGCTTCTATTTGTAACATTTTCTCAAAAACCTGATCCTCAATTTCATCCCAAGCACCACGCATTAGCTTGTCGTAGAGGGAATTGGTGATGACCAAGGTACGAGCCGTACGAGTAGCAAAAAGCACTCGTTTGCGTTCTGTGACAGGTTCGGTCACGACGAGGTATTGTGATAGCTTGAAGTCCATTTTGATGCAGGAATGATTAATGGGTTTTACGAAAGACAGATAACAGTAATTTGTAAAATGAGATATAATCACTTATGGGAAACTACAGTATGAGGGTCACAGCTGCTGTTGCTTACCGTGCAGCTATCATTTTTGTTGTTGCCAGAGCAGCTGATATTTGTCTCAACGCCTCCGGCTAGTTCTTCGGCTTCTTGGGGAGTGATATCTTTCACCTGTTCAGACGTCTGAGACACTAGCTGGTCTATATTGCGCTTGGAGGGAGTATTCATGGCAGTTATTTTAATTTTGAAAATTGAGGTTTTGAAAAGCAGGCGGGTCGTTGGTAGTGGCCCGCCTGCAGCTGAGGTTTTATTCAGCCACTTCTGCTGCTTTAGGGCCACAGCCAGTATTGCTGATGGGGCATCCTTTGTTGTTGCCAGAGCCACAGGATACGTTGAGTTCGTGACCTCCTGCTAGTTCTTCGGCTTCTTCGGGTGAGATATCTTCAAAGCCTTCTCCTTGTGATGCGAGTTCGTCGAGTTTGAGTTTAGATGGATTTGCCATGAGAATTGAAAGTTTAGAGATGATTTTATAAATTAAAAAAAGGGAACCTCAGTGTTATAAGCTCTATCAAGTGAGGTCAATAGAAGCCGAAGAAGGAGGACAACTGTTGTTGCTTACGGGGCAACTGTTGTTTTTGTCGTTGCCAGTAGAAGGGCAGCCCGTATTTCGGTCAAAACCTCCTGCGAGTTCTTCTGCTTCATCTGGTGAGATGTCTTCAAAGCCTTCACCCTGAGATGCGAGTTCGTCAAGGCTAAATTTGGAAGGATTTTTCATGAACTTTTAAATTGGCTGAAAGTGATGGTTGATGGAATCTGTGGAGAACTATCGGCCGGGAAGGTTTTTCTTGCCAGCCGATAGGGCTTATCTCTAACTGACTTCTGCCGCAGCGGGGCCGCAGCTCGTATTACTTACTGGGCATCCTTTGTTGTTGCCAGAGCCGCAGGCTACATTTAGCTCATGTCCTCCGGCGAGTTCTTCAGCTTCTTCAGGGGTTAGTTCAGCAAATCCTTCTTCTGGATTCTCAGTTCCGTCAAGTTTGTTAAGGATGTCTCCTAGCGATTTCGTTGCCATGATTGAAAGTGGTTTAGAGAAATGAAATAAATGATTCAGGAGGCTTATCGGGGCGCCTTTCGATTCAACTCCCTGTCGTTTTGACATTCGAAAATTGGCAGATTAGGCGCGGAACAGAAAAAAAATTAGACGGAGTTTAGCAGATACTCGACGAATTTGAGCCTTCTCAAGAAGCTTTTTTTGTACACTCGACGAATGAAACTTGAGGAGTTTAGGGTTTTAGGCCTCGTAGTGAAGCTGAAGCAATGCCTCTTGATAAGAAAGTGGTGCCAATTGAGCCTTCTCCACAAAAGATACTGGTAAGCGTTGGAGTAGTTTGTTTTGGATGTGGGTAATGAGTTTTAACAAATCCCGGCAGTAGACCGAGGGATTATTGAATCCATTGCTTGGATGATAGCGATGTACAATAAATCCTCCCCCGCAGACCTCCTTGATAGGGCATCGCCGACAGGCTGAAGGGAGCTCTTGATGGCTCTGGGCGCATAGCTGAATCAAAGGTGCTTCTAAGGCTTCTTCCAACGAATGTGTGGTTACATTGTAGCCTTCTTTCGTAATGCCATGTGCGCATACCTTGAGCGAGTCTTGGGCTTCGATACTGCCGTCGGTATCAATAATTAAAAACAAATGAGCATCCCTGCCTACTTCATCGGCACTGGAAGCTAATCCGAGGATGAGTTGGATAATGTGTTGGAAATAAGGGATGTAAGGTCTTTGCTGAGAGGGAAGTTGCCACCAATCGTCAAAGACTGCCAAAAGCCAGTCGGCAAGGGGCGTAGCAGGGTGGGCATTACGCCACGGATAGGAAGTGTGGGTATAGTCGGGAAAGAGAAAATTGAGGAAACGAACTTGGAGCGATAAAAAATGTCGGAATACTTCTAAAGGGTTGGTAGTGGGGTCAATTACGCACAAAACTCCTGGATGAAAAGGAAGGGCGGGGTGATTTTGGGCGAGCTTTAGCCCACGTATGGTGTCATGATAGGAGCCTTGGCCCGCAAAATCCACCCGATAAGAGTCGTGTAGGTGTGGAGGCCCGTCTAGGCTGAATCCAAGTCGAAACCCCCAATCTCCTAGCTGCTGACACCAATCGGCCGTAAGTAAGGTGCCGTTGGTTTGTAACGAAAAAACCGCCTGCGTATAAGATGGTAACAGACGAAATGCTTGCCTTACAAATTTTTCATAAAAGGATGATGGGAGTAGCAAGGGCTCTCCTCCGTGAAATATAAATCGAAAATGCCTAAGGCGGTGCCGCCGACAATAGTGTGCCACTCTTTTCAGAATAGCCTCTACTGTCTCATCGCTCATGCGCTTGGGCTGCGCTTTGTAAGTAGTGTCTCCTTTGTTATAAACATAGCAGTAAGTGCAGTTGAGGTTGCACCTACTCGTAACTTTGAGTACGAGGCCTTTGATATGAGCGCTTCGGCGACGGCTCATTGGTCATTGGTCGGAAATGATTCGGTTTTGGCCTGATTGCTAAGGCCGTCTTTAATCCAACCTACATTTTGACCGTCAAAATCTTTTTGGGCACCTCCCGTAATGATATCTAAGTTGTCTTCTTCTAGATTTTTGAGTTCATCTAAGAGTTTTTTATTGGCTTTTTTGGAAGCAGGAAGCGAAAACCACTTTTTCATGACTTATCTAAGGTTAAGTTTAAAAATTGATTAACAAAAAAGGTGCTGTCGTTTTGGGGTCTTTGTCTCTGTCAAATTGCGAAGTGGGCGTAAAATCTTTGTCGCCTCCTCTTACTTGTAAAGACTCTTCCTCTGAGAGGAGTTCGATAAGGTTGTTGGTGGATTGCATCGCTAAGTCTAAGTCACTAGCTGTTGCTACAAAAAAATTCAGTGTCTTTTTCATAGATAAGGAAATAGGTTAATGACATATGATATACCACGCCAAACGGATTGTGGTAGCAAGGATACAGTCTAATAAAAAAGCAAAAAAAAAATTTAGACGAATTTTGGGTTCTACTCGACGAATGTAAGCCTACTCCAGAAGTTTGGATTTTCGTTGGCGTGCGCTTTCGGAGCTATAAAACCTCAGAAGAAAGTGATAAACGATAAGTTCGTGCGTACGAGGCGCATTGGCAAAGAGCCGATTAAGTGAAAGATGAATATAACTGGCAATGACCTCAAAAGCTTGCTTGGATACAGGCAAATAAGATTCTATTAAAGCCCTTACTTTTTCTGAGCGTTGAAGAAGGACAGACACCTCTGCTAGATTGGTCTTTAAGAGTGCTTCTTCAATCAAAGAAAACTCTCGGCGGTATTTGTCGTTGAGTTGTGTTTTGAGATTGGGAGCGTGTTCACTCAAAAAACGACTTTGAAGTAAGGCGAGAATTTCTACTTTTTGATTCAAATCCAACCCAAAATCATCTAACCAATAACTTACGTTGCTTAATGCAAAATACCCTTTCTGATTGTCGTCGGGAGTATGACTGAGATAAGCTAAGATGGCCTCACTATCAGCCGTAAAAATCTCCTCACTGATTTTTATGGGAAATAAATGATAACGTTCGATTTCGCGCTGATAAGTGTCAATTTGTACTTTGTAGATCGTACCCGCATCAAGATAAGTACGCAAAGCAAGATTGAGTAATGAGAGAACAGCCGAATCGCTAGAGTGATGCCTAAAACGCAAACGCAAATGAGAATGAGGGTCGGCAAAGCGTACAAAAAACCATTCTTGGATACAATCCTGGGATTTTAAGGATAAGGTTAAGGTAGGAAGCGCGTGAATGAGGAAATGTTCAATCGTAGATTCTCCTGCGTACAATTTCAAAGAGAGCCATTCTTCGCCCGGAAAAAAAACTTGTTTTGTGCATACAGAATGAGAAAATGGTGGCAGAGGTGGGATGACTTCTGCCGCTGGGTTCCAACCCGGAATAATCATCTCATTGGTATATCTCTTTTGGTGTGGGCCTTGCACCCAGCATTGGTCGGGCGATTGTAGCCATTCACTAAGGCTGATTTTTTTGCGGGCTTGTAGAGTGGTAATTAGTATTTCTTGGCAAAAAGGCTTTGAAAGATCCAATAGTAGTTCATTGTCACCTTCCGAAATGCTGACTTTATCGGGAAACAAAGGATACTGTCGAAACCATTCTTCGATGTGCGCAAAAGTCAAGGGTGTTTTGAAATACTCCACCGAAAGATGCCAAGTGGCTCGGCTCAAAATGACTTGCTTATAGCGTACGCGAGGCAAAAAGGGAAGAGACTCTAACTCGCCCCATTGCCAGTAAATTCTCAACCGCCCGTACTGACCCTGTAAGTCGCACAAAAACCGATATACTCCTAAGCCGTTGCGGTAGTTGTGTGCGGTAGATAGGCGAGGAATAATTTCCTTTTGCAGACGTTTGGAACGGACTATGATTCGGTGATTGGAAGTAACCGAAATCATCAAATCATCCAATGAAATAGTATGGTCATCATCTACGCTACTTTGCCCTACATAAGGGATTTCGTAGGCTCTAAGTTGGGGGCGAGTAATTACATTGGAGAGACGGCCTTCGGGCGAATGTACCACCTCCGCAAAAATAACATGGGGATGTTGGTTTTCCTCTTGCTGAATACACCCACGAACAAGTTTAGTAAGATGGGCATCACCGTTACAAAATCTTCCAAGTAGATTGACCGCCGAAGGCCCTTCCACCCCATTGAGACAAAAGCTAAAATCGCCCGCTTCTAAGGCCTTGATAGATGGGCTAAGAAGACTCCCAAAAACAAAAAAATTGCTAGGCAAAGGAGATGGGCTTGAGGTGGATAGCTTGGCTAAGTCGCTTGCTTGTAGCTCTATTTCGGCCTTGTTTTGTTTTATACACTGAGACCAAAGCTGTAACTTATGCGCATCGGTAATACCCCAAGAAGAATTACTTTGTAGATTTGACGAAAAATCTAAATCTTCGAGCCAGCCCGAAAAAGCGGAGTTTTGACCATAGCCAATACCAAAGTCATCGTCCAAAGCTTGCAAAAAAGCCACTTCGCGGTCTTCGTATCTTTCTCTAAATCGTTTACAAAAATCTTCTAGTGCTTTGGGTAAAGTGGCTTTATTGAGTGCTTCAAGCTCTTGAATCTGGTGAATGAGTGGTTTGACAAAGGTTCCTTTTAAGGGAAGTGCGTTGTTGCCAAAACGCAAATTGATATGAAGCAGGTTACCTTGGGCTAGAGAAGACTCAATAGAAGCCAAGTGCGCCATGATTTGTTCGCGCCTTACAAATTCGTTGGGCGCAAATTCGAGGTCATGAATGATTGCTTTCAAGGTCTTAACTAGAGGAGAATCAGCACCTTCAAGCGTCGAAATTTTTTGATAAAGCCGCCATAAATGTGGCATACCCGTCACCGTGGGTTCTATTTCCGAAACGAGTAGTTGCTGTTCTATCAACAACTCAATAAAACCTAAAGCGTCTTCCTCCGTGATTTCTTCATTGATTAGTACACCTCCAAGTTCTTGGATAGTAGCCCCAGTTTTTGCTTTTTGGAGTACCGTCTGCAATTCGTCCGAGAGCGATACTTCACTCACAAAAAAACTTTGATTCCCTTCTTCGACTTTACTTTCTGTATATCTCAAATGGCTGTCGATAGCGTAGAGGGTGTTGTTAGGGAAAAAAAGAAGGTTATCATAAATCTTAGGCTCTGCTAGTAAAGCCTTGGTAAGCTGAGCCAGAGATTCGCCGTCTAGCTGTGCCACCCTTGTGGCTTGCTGATTCTCAAAATTTAAGCCAGAGTACTCGCCCCACAGCCCTACAGTATAGCCTGCAAAAAGCCCAAAAGGTGTACACCGACTGGCCATCCGCTGGATATACTTCCAAAAAGATTGTTGGGTTTTGAGAGGAAGGTTTTGTTGTTGAAAACACTCTTCAAGGTGTTTGTAAAAAGACGGTGAAGCCAAGAGAAGAGCTTCTTTAACAAGCGGAATCGCCCAATAATGATTAAAAAAATCAGGGGAAATATCGGTATCCCAAATATCGTCCAATGAAAGAGATGGCAATCGGGTTACATAAAATGGGAATAATTGCCATCTCTTCATACCTGCTTTGGTTCTTGATTTTTGTTTTACCAGTGGGTTACAATGATAGTAGTACCGGTAGCTGATAGATTTTCTTGGCTGCCCTTCGCGCCTTTTTTGTGGTTGTTGAGTTTAGTAATTGTTCTTTTCTCAAATTTGATTTTAGAAGTGTTGAAAGTTTTCATAGTTTAATAAAATGGTTAAATGATGGAATGGAACATAAGCGCAACAAAACAATTGTTATTCTGAAATATCTGCTAATTATTTAGACTAATGTGGGGCGTTTTTAGACTAATATTGAGCTCTACTCGACTAACTTCCGATTTGCTTCGACCAATTTTGCCCTATCTTTTAGTGAGAGAGCCGTTCACAAATTCTTGGACTATTTCGCGATAACTCACTCCAATCGGAATCTCTTTCGAAATAGTAGTCTCTAATGTATTTCCTTGGATTACTTTGATGCAACTTTTGTTGACGAGGTAGGAGCGATGTACCCGCAAAAACAAATCTGAAGGCAACATTTCTTCAATTTTATTCATGCTTAGGTAGGTTACGATGGGTTTGTCGTTGAGGTATACCTTTACATAATCTTTCATTCCTTCTACAAAAAGAATATCTTCCACCTGAATATGTAGCAACTTCCGTCCTTCTTTGATCCAGATAAAAGCCTTCTCTTTTGACCCTTCGTTGGTCTCAACGGGAGGGACGGATGCAGGTGTTGCTTCGGTTGATTTGGGTGTTTTATTTTTATCAAATCGTTCGCGGGCTTTATTAACTGCTTTTAAGAATCGTTCGAAAGGAACTGGCTTGAGCAGATAATCGGTCACATCATATTCAAAACCTTCCAAAGCATAATCCCGATACGCCGTAGTTACGATTACTTGTGGACTGTTGCGAGCAAAACTTTTAAGGAGGTCAATACCCGACATTTCGGGCATGTTAATGTCCAAAAAAATCAAATCAGGGCTGTGTTGATGAATTGCGTTCAAAGCCATGTAAGCGTCGTTACACTTTTGCAGTAAGTTTAAAAAAGGCAACCGACTAATAAAGTTTTCTAATACTTGTTGAGCGGGAGGTTCGTCGTCAACAATGATACAATTAAGCGTGTTTTCCATATAGCTGTAGTTGTAATTCTACTGAAAAAGTGTCTTTTTCATCTTTTATAGTAAATGAATGGGCTGAGGGATAAAGCAGCTGAAGTCTTCTTTTGAGATTGTTGAGGCCTACACCTTTGGGTTGTTTTGCATAAAACGGAACAAGAGGTTTTGAGTTTTTAACAGTAAATATTAAAAGTCCATCTGGAGAAATATGGAGTTGGCTTTGTACCCAAGCAGGCTTGGTGGTACAATGAATACCGTGTTTAAAGGCATTTTCGAGCAATGTCACCAGTAGCAACGGTGGAATCCTGAAAGAATGAGCATTGGTTTTATCATAACTAAAAGCCAAAGTGGCATTCTCGCGTTGACGCATGGCCTCAATACTCATAAAGTCTTCCAAAAAACTCATTTCTCTTGTGAGCGCGATGGTTTCTTGACTAGAATCATAAATCGAATACTGTAACAACTCTGAGAGCTTAAGCAGCGACATGGCTGTTTCTTCATCTTTTTCGATAGCAGTGGCATAGATGCTATTGAGGGCATTGAATATAAAATGGGGATGAATCTGCGACCGCAAGAAGTCCAACTCAAGTTGTATATTGTCGCGTTCTAGCCTCAAGATGCGCGTACGCGCTATCACAAAATCTTTGACAGTTTTTAAAAAAAGTGGAATCGTCCAGTTGGAAATCGTAAAGCTTAAAGTGTACACAAACACATTGACACTAAAAGCTCCCCACCAGAAATTGGACCCATACATATCAAAAACACGTTTGAACTTGAGCGGTAACTCAAAAAAACGTGCTGTCAACATCCCTACTCCGTAGCTTCCCCAAGCATTGAATAAATAAATACCTATAAGATGAAGGACAAAAAAGTGCCATTGGTTGTTGTAAATAGTAGGCAATATAAAACTCACAAACCAATAATAACTACCAATAATAATGCCCAGATAACCTACCCACATTACTACCGCTCCCCACAATGATTGCCCTAAGTTGGCGATCCCCCATATGATTTCGAACCATACTACTGGCGAAATCAATAGCCAGAAAAAGAAATGTAGCCCCACCCGAAACCAGCTATTGGAGGACTCATTATTAAACCAAGAATTAAATTTTTGACTAAAAGTAGCCACTCTATTGCCCAAAGAGAATGTTGACGATTTAGTTTGTTTTAGGTCGAAAATGCCGCCGTATAAGCTAAAAAAGTGCCTTAAAAGCAAACATTTTCTTTCTCATAGTCATGATTTTGAAGCAGGGCAAGTGTAAATTTAAAGGAATAACTGATTGGTGGAAACTTAAAATAGGAATTTTTCAAGAAACTATACTATTTTTAAGTATTTTTTAATATTTTTTTAAGAAAACCATTGTAAATATTAAAAAAGCCTTTACCTTTGTAGAGGAAACCTTAAAACATCACAAAAAATGAAAAAAGCATTCGCATTCTTGTTCGTAGCTGGTATGGTAACTTTAGCTGCTTGTGGCGGTAAAACTGAAGAAGCTGCTACTACTGATACTACTACTGTAACTGTTGATACTACAGCTTCAGTTGATACTACTGCTGTTGATACTACTGCTGCTGATACTTCAGCTGCTCAATAATCATACGCAAAGAGTACAACAAAAGAAAAGCCCCGCGAACTATCGCGGGGCTTTTCATGTTTTTAGGTCATTATGAAACCCCTTGCTGACAAAATAAGACTTCTACGCCTTGAGCGCGGCTTTTCGCAAGAAAACATGGCTGATTCATTAGGAATCTCCACCACGTCTTATGGTGATATAGAGCGTGGCAAGACGGATATTACTCTGTCGAGATTGATGCAGATTGCAGAAATCTATGGTATTACCCTTCTTACCTTGCTTGGTGAGGCACCTAGCCTAGAGTTGGAAATCCAGCATCTCGAATTAGAAAAATTGAAAATAGAGAACGAAAAGCTACGCCTCGAAAATCAGTATCTGCGCGAAAAACTTGCCACCAGAATCATCGTGGACTTGATTCAAGACAAAGACCAAACTTCTCAAGAGCGACGCCGCATCGGTTTTTGAAAAACTAGGTACTCTTTTAGGCTAAACATCTGTAGATTTAAAGCATTGAGTCTCTTTGAGAAAGTTGATAAATAATACATAAATTGCATGCCCCTACGTTTGTTCACGTTGGGGTATTTTTTTAGGTTTAGGGTCTAAAATTAAATCATACCTATGATGAAGCTTGCCGCTATAAAAGGAAGAAATCGAGTGATTATCGAGCGCGTAACCCCCGAATTAGACGGAGGGCGTTTTTTTATTAAATCTGTACCTCAAGAAACCATCCCCGTCAAAGCCGACATTTTTTGCGATGGTCATGATAAAACAGCTGCTCGACTTCTTTACAAACATCAATCCGAAAATAAATGGAGTGAGGTACCGATGCGCCTCATCAATAATGACCGCTGGCAGGCGGAGTTTATTGCCCAAAAAGAAGGCTTTTATCATTATACTATCGAAGCTTGGGTAGATCATTTGGCGTCTTGGGAGCATGAGATTACGCTCAAAATTAGGGATGCCCAGCATGTAAGTAGTGAACTGCTCGTAGGGGCTAATTTGCTTGAGAAGGCCGCCGCTCACGCACCCCAAGAAGATAAAAAGGCAATTTTAGAAGTAGTAAAGATATTTCGGGATGAAAGCCGCTACGATGATGCCGTTGTCAATGCTATCAGCGAGCGATTGGTAAAATGGATTGATTTGTATCCCATTCGCGAAAATGTGAGCCGCTATCATGAGCTCAAGCTTTGGGTAGACCGCCCCAAAGCTGGTTTTTCTACTTGGTATTCTATGTTTCCTCGCTCTGCATCCAAAGAACCCGGTCAGCATGGTACTTTTCGAGATGTGATAGATTTACTACCCCGTATTCAACGTATGGGTTTTGATGTGCTTTATTTGACTCCTATTCACCCTATTGGAAATCAGTTTCGAAAAGGAAAAAACAACAACGTGCTATGTCAGCCCGGAGAGCCGGGGGTGCCTTATGGGATTGGTTCTGAATTGGGAGGGCATGATGCTATTCATCCTGAATTGGGTACCTTAGAGGATTTTAAGGCGTTGATTGAAGCTTGTAAAGCTCATGGTATGGAAATTGCGATGGATTTGGCCCTACAGTGTTCGCCCGACCACCCCTGGGCTAAAGAGCATCCTGAATGGTTCAAAATTCGGCCTGATGGCACTATTCAATATGCCGAAAATCCCCCCAAAAAATACCAAGATATTTATCCTATTAATTTTGAAACCGAAGCTTGGCAGAGCTTGTGGGAAGAACTTAAACGCATCATTTTCCTGTGGGCCGAGTGGGGTGTGCGCATCATTCGGGTAGACAATCCTCACACCAAAGCCTTTGCGTTTTGGGAGTGGGTCATTGCCGAAACCAAGCAAACGTATCCAGATATGTTGTTTTTGGCCGAGGCTTTTACGCGACCCAAAGTCATGCAGCAGCTTGCCAAAGGAGGATATAGCCAATCTTATACTTATTTTACTTGGCGCAATACCAAAGCGGAGCTGACAGAGTACATGACGGAGCTGACGCAGGAAGAAATGCGCTATTATTTTAGACCTAATTTTTGGCCTAATACCCACGACATCAATCCACCATTTCTCCAAACAGGACATGAGCCTAACTTCTTGATTCGCTACTTTTTAGCCGCTACGCTGTCTTCTAATTATGGTATCTTTGGACCAACGTTTGAATACATGGTGCACGAAGCATTTCCGGGAAAAGAAGAATATTGGAACTCCGAAAAATATGAAATCAAACATTGGGATTGGGAGCAAACCAATAAACTTACTTACGTAATTACGCAAGTGAATCGCGCCCGAAAAGAGAATGTGGCATTGCAGCATACCAACAATATCACTTTTTGTGAGGTTTATGATGAGCAGCTTATGGCTTACCTCAAGATTCAGGGCGACAATCAAATCCTGTGCGTCGTGAATTTAGATGGATACAATCGCCGGGGTCACATGATTAAGATTCCTATCCAAAAAATAGATAAAGCAGGTTGGGAAGAATACATCGTACATGATTTGCTGACAGACTCCAAATATGTATGGAAAGGCGAACTCAACTATGTCGAATTGGACCCCTATTTCTTACCTTTTCATTTGTTTAGAATTGAAGAAGTGGTATCAAAGGAGGTTGGCGTTTAGCCAACCTTTTTTATGTGTTTACCATCCCAAAATCTCAACCGCTGCATACAGCACTAGCACAATACCCAGACTTGTGAGACCATACATGATACCATTAAAAGAAGTATCGTGCATATATAAAATGTATTGAATCAAAAAACCAAGTCCAAGGGTTGCTACTCCCACTCCTCCCACAATCAGCCCCCTTTGGCGCCTTTTGGCAAAATGTGTCTCTTTCTCTTCGGTAGAATTTGGTTGATTCATTGCATGAAAAGGTTTAGAAAAATCAAATTAAATCTTTTTATAGTTCAAATCAAATGATTTTTATCAACCCTCACAACCACATTTAGCGCACTGTAAGTTATAAAATCGGCTCAATGATGAGATAAATTCAGTGTTTGAACCCAATCCATGGCTCGTGCTATAACCTCCTCATCAAAAGCCTCTACGTATTGACTCAAAAAACCGGGCCGCTCGATGCTGAGATTTTTACTAAACACATGGTTGTGAAAAATCAATATCGGAAAATTGGAAAGAGGAAAAAACTGCAAACCTGTCCCATTATAAAAAAATGAAACTGTAGGGCAGTAAATAGAACACAAATGTGCTGGTAATGATTCTAAAGTGAAAGCAATCGCCGCTTTTTGGGATAGTGCTGCTAGTTCGTTGAGGTTTAGTTGGGCTACTGCGTCATATACCCGCTCTTCGTATGTCGGATAAGCCATTTTTATTTGCTGAAGCAGTTCTTTGGTTTGATTTTGCTGCCCACATCCAATCAGCAGCCCTTGTTGTTGATGAAGAACTTTGCCAGCAAGTTCAATCCAAAAATCATTAGGGAGAAATCGACTAGCCGCGCCACTTTCGGGGCACAAGAGGATATAAGGCTGTGCTTGGTTCAAAAATGGGAGTTTTTGAGCCAAAGTTTGAGAGGCTTTTTCGGGAAAGTTGAAGTAAGGATTTATATCTGCCAAAGTGGCTTTGACGCCTACTGCCCCCAAAACATCTAATAGTAACTCTAAATGATGAAACTCTCGATCAGGTAAAAAAAACTCTTCATCTAGCAGTCCTCCTAATCCACGCGTACCAAAACCTACGGCTTTTTGAACTTGGAGAAAAGGCAACAAAAACAAAAACGGAGAATCAGAAAATCTTAAATCAATAAAAACACTATAAGTCTCGTTTTTTAGAGACTTGATAGCGGTACGAGTCGTACGGATGTGATCGCGCCACTTAGCGATTTTACTGATGTTGCGTCGATTGGTAGTGGCATGGTTGAGATGAATAATCCTTCGGATGCAGGGATTGTTCACTAAAATAGGATCGCACCAGTCACCTACAACTACGTCGATGCTACATTCGGGGTATGTTTTTTGAATAAGCGGAAAAAGATACGACATCGTGAGCGCATCTCCCAAGTGCCCCGACATAAGTATTAAAAACCGAGGAGATTCAACTTTGGGCCGAGCGCGTCGTTTATAGAAAAATTGAGCATAAATGTCCACCAATAAATCCATCAGCCAAAGCGGATAGCTTAAACGGCGAGGGGCACAGTACTTACGAGATTTACCAATCATTGCTTTTAAAAACGCACCAAGGCGTTTGTGATAAATTTATGTATAAATAAAATCTGCTGGCATCATACGGACTTCAAATTAGAGGAAATCAACCGCAGCGTAAAATTAGTAATAGGGTAAATATATCATGATAGAAAGATAGAAAACCTTGAAAGTGTAAGTGTATATTTCTTCTAAAGTACGGCCATACATACTAGTGTTCTATCTAAGACATAAGATGTTATAGCAAGCTATGTCACAGAGTCAAAGGTATTTTTTTGTACCTTTGTCAGACATCCTAAGCACAAGAGTTTTTATATTATTACTGTTGTGATAAAACTCTACCATTTTGACAAGAAATTATGCCATTAGCAGCTGTTATTATTCCAATTTACAAAAATACACTATCAACGTTTGAAAAAGTATCTTTAGAACAATGCGTGAAAGTACTAGGCAAACATCCTTTGATAGTGATTAAACCAATCTCATTGGATATCACAAATATAGAAAAACAGTACCCTCAACTAAGCGTTGAAACTTTCGACGATAGTTATTTTAAGTCTGTTCATACCTATAATCGTTTGATGTTAGCTCCAGAATTTTATCAACGTTTTCTGGATTATAAGTATATGTTGATATATCAGTTAGATGCATTTGTGTTTAAGGATGAGTTGGTATATTGGTGCAATAAGGGGTATGACTATATTGGCGCACCTTGGCGGATAGAGCGGGAGTTTTCGTCGGGTTGGGATTATGCTTATTTTTTATTGAAAAAGAAATTGGCGATTTGGCTACAATTGAGCAGCAAAAATGAGATGAATGAGGTAATTCCTTATGATGTAGTGTTGAAGTTTAGTGTGGGTAATGGGGGCTTTTCGCTTCGCAAAACCCAGAAGCTATTGGATATAGTACTAGCACATCAATCCAAAATCGAAGAGTACCTTTCTCATTCTAGCAATTTTTATAACGAGGATATGTTCTTTTGTATCGAAATGAATAGATATTATCCTCGTTTGCGGATTCCTGATTGGCGCACAGCTCTTCGTTTTTCGGCGGAGCATTTACCCCAAAAAGCCGTTAAACTCAACGGCGGCTTACCTTTTGGGTGCCATGCGTGGGATATTTATGAGACAGAATTTTGGAAAAAAGAAATAGCCAAGTTTGGCTATGAGTTGAGTGAAAAAACAATATGAAGTTTTTAAAACGCAAATACTCTGGTACCCCCCGTGAAACCCTGCCTATGAGGGTTATTGATTTTTTTGTAGATTTATATTCAATGGTTTTCTACAAACGTCGGAAACTAACAGACGTGTCAGTAGATGCTCCGAAAATTCTGATTGCTTCGTTGGGGCATCTAGGAGACGCTCTTACGACTACTTATATATTCCCAATCATTAAGGCAAAATATCCCAAGGCTCAGATTGATTTGTTGGCTCCTAAATGGTGTCAAGCTATCAATCAGATTAATCCTTATATCAATCAGCTAATTACGTTAAATCACTTCCAGACAAACCGCCAAAATATTTCATTTTGGGCCAAGGTAGTTGATCATTACCGGAGTTTCAAAGAAGCGCTTCCCTTACTAAGGGCTTCAGAATATGATTATTATATCGATCTTAGGTATTCTAATGCCGTTGCTCATTTTATTTTACCGTTTATTAAAGTAAAAAAAGCCTATGGATTTAGTCGGCGTGGATTAGGGGGTTTGCTTGACAAAGAGTTTGAACTTCCCACTGCTGAGTTTCATCATTTTGATATGTACCTGATGCTCTTGAAAGAAATTGGAGTAGAGGGCGACTTGGCGTCGGTAAAACCTTATTTGTATTTGCCCGCAGACCTAACACTCCATAATGTCTTACAAAAAATCCCGTCTATTGGCAGTGATTATTGTTTGGTATTTCCTGAGTCGGGTCATCCGCAGCGGCAACTATCCTCGGCGTATTGGGCTCAAATGCTGACCAAAATCCTAGAAGAAAAGCCGCTGTCGATTGTATTTTGTGGACAAACTAGTTTTTCGGCCCAAATCATCTCCCAAATCAATACGGCTTATGCTAGCTATTTGATTGATTCTTCTTCTCAGATTAATATTTATGAGATTGCGGTTTTGGCTAAGAGTGCTTCTTTTGCCATTACCTTGGATTCGTTTCCTGAGCATCTTTGTTGCGTTTTTTGTCCTACTTTCACTTTTTACAAAAGCGCAGGTTATCCCTTCTTTCCTATTGCCAATTTTCCGGTGTATTTGAAACACAATCACATACGTAGTGCTGGTCTAAAATTTGATCGTTCCAATGTGTTGGTGGAGTACGTTGAGCCACTCGAAACTTTGGAAGTCCAATCAAAAGTAGTGGGGCAAATTCAAACCATCTTAAAGTCTTCGGTAAGTGAAGCATAAAAAGAGGGCTAAGATTAGTAGAATTTTGAGATGATAGGGGTTGAAATCTTTTAAAAACCCAAAGAATTTGCCGCAATTGGCCGTTTTTTCTCCAAAATGTATAATTATTAGTAGAAAAAAGCTGTTCGGCCTCTGAATTGTCATTTTTATAATCTATTTTTGCGGCAAATTTATGAATCACTATAAACTTAACAACATAATATGGTAGCTGTAAGACCGGATGAGGTTTCGGCGATACTTCGGGAGCAATTGGCCGGTGCTAAGACCGAAGCTCAACTCGAAGAAGTAGGTACAGTGCTGCAAGTAGGTGACGGGGTAGCTCGTATCTACGGCTTAACAAAAGTACAAGCAGGGGAATTGCTCGTTTTTGAAAATGGCTTAAAGGCACTCGCACTTAACCTCGAGGAAGACAATGTCGGAGCGGTATTGCTCGGGGAGTCAACCGAAATCAAAGAAGGTGATACCGTAAAACGTACTGGCGAAATCGCTTCTGTAAAAGTAGGCGAGGGAATCGTAGGACGTGTAGTAAACACATTGGCTGAGCCTATCGATGGTGCAGGCCCAATCTTAGGCGAAACCTTTGAAATGCCACTTGAGCGTAAAGCGCCAGGGGTAATTTATCGCCAGCCTGTGACTGAGCCTCTTCAGACAGGTATCAAAGCTATCGATGCCATGATTCCTATCGGGCGTGGCCAACGCGAGCTTGTGATTGGTGATCGCCAAACTGGAAAAACGGCCGTTTGTATTGATACCATTATCAACCAAAAAGAGTTTTTCGACAAAGGAGAGCCAGTATATTGTATTTATGTAGCCTGTGGTCAAAAAGCCTCAACCGTAAAGCAAGTAGAAGCTACTCTTCGCAGATATGGCGCGATGGACTACACCGTTATCGTGTCTGCTGCTGCATCTGACCCATCTCCAATGCAATTCTTCGCCCCGTTTACAGGTGCGGCTATTGGTGAGTATTTCCGTGATACGGGTCGCCCTGCTTTGGTAATTTACGATGATTTGTCAAAACAAGCCGTAGCTTATCGTGAAGTATCTCTACTCCTTCGCCGTCCTCCAGGACGTGAAGCTTATCCTGGAGACGTATTTTACCTCCACAGCCGTTTGTTGGAGCGTGCGGCCAAAGTAACTTCGTCTGACGAAATCGCTAAAAATATGAATGACTTGCCACCTTCGTTGAAAGACAAAGTAAAAGGTGGTGGTTCATTGACCGCTCTTCCAATCATTGAAACCCAAGCGGGTGACGTTTCGGCTTATATTCCTACCAACGTAATCTCGATTACTGACGGTCAGATATTCCTTGAGTCAAATTTGTTTAACTCAGGTATTCGTCCGGCTATCAACGTAGGTATCTCGGTATCACGGGTGGGAGGTAATGCCCAAATCAAATCGATGAAAAAAGTAGCGGGTACCTTGAAGCTTGACCAAGCTCAATTCCGCGAATTGGAAGCGTTTGCCAAATTTGGTTCTGATCTTGATGCTTCTACCAAGCTTACCATCGACCGTGGTCGCCGCAACCAGGAGATTTTGAAACAAGGACAATTCTCGCCAGTAAGCGTAGGAGAGCAAGTGGCGATTATCTACGCTTCTATCAATGGTGTACTTGATAAAGTAGCTGTATCTAAAGTGAAAGAATTCGAAACCGAATTTATTCATCTATTGAAAGCTGCTCATCCACAAGTATTGACTAGCCTAGCCGCTGGCAAATTGGATGACGCTGTAACTGATACTATTAAAAAAGTGGGTCGCGAATTGGCCACTAAATACGCATAATCGCCTCGAATGTCGCGCATTAAAGAAATCGTTAAGGCTACGCCCCTTATTGGGGACGTAGCCCGATTTATTGGCAAGTACCGCACCCGGGTTCCGGCAGGGCATTTTTATAGTCCTATCGTATCGGTTGAAGAAGTACGCAGAAGAGAAAGTCAAATTTATCCCGAACCTCCACGGACGCTCCCCGGTATCGACTTGAGAGAAGAGGCCCAGGTGGAATTGATGAAAAATTTTGCAAAATCTTATTACCCTTCGGTTCCGTTTACGGATGAGCCACAAGAGGGTTTCCGGTATTACTTTGTCAATAAATATTTTATTCACGCTGATGCTACTACGCTTCATTGTATGATGCGGCATTTCCGTCCGCAGCAAATCATTGAAGCGGGGTCTGGGTTTTCATCGGCAGTGATGTTAGATACCAACGAACGGTTTCTGAATCAAAGCGTTAAATTCACTTTTATTGAGCCTTATCCTGGCAGGCTGTACTCGCTACTGACACCTGCCGACCATAAGCAGACTACTATCTTTGAGAAAACTTTACAAGATATTCCCGTAGAATATTTCGAGCAACTTCAGGCAAATGATATTTTGTTCATTGATTCTACGCACGTCTCCAAAACAGGAAGCGATGTGAACTATTTCTTATTTGAAATTTTTCCGCGTCTCAAGCCCGGCGTGATTGTTCACGTACATGATGTGTTTTATCCGTTTGAGTATCCCAAGGCATGGGTGATTGACGGTAATGGTCGTTTTGGATGGAATGAGGCTTATATATTAAGGGCTTTCCTTATGTACCAAGATAAGTTTGAGATATTGTTTCACAACGATTTCCTACAGACTTTTCACGCAGATTGGCTTTCCAAACATATGCCTACTTACGCTACACGTGGTCGTGGGTCGAGTATTTGGTTAAAAAAAGTCAGCTAAAAAAGTTAATCGTTAATTGTTAATAGGGACTTCCAAATTAACCATTGACATTTAACTATTAACAACAATCTTTCAACGATTAAGATCGTAATAACAAAATGGCTTCACTGAAAGAAGTTCGGAATAGAATCACCTCGGTCAACTCGACCCAACAAATCACGAAGGCCATGAAAATGGTGGCCGCTGCCAAACTTCGTCGCGCTCAAGACGCTATCTTACAGATGCGCCCCTACGCACGCAAGTTGAGCGAAATGCTTGCAACGGTATCGGCTGCTGCTGAGACTGCCGCAGATAGCCCTTTTAAGCAGGTTCGCACAGTAGAAAAAGTGTTGATTGTGACGGTCACTTCTGACCGTGGCCTTTGCGGTGCCTTCAATACCAACGTCATCAAAGCGGCGGTTGCCCTTATCCAAGAAAAATACCCTACTCAAGCTGCTAAAGGCAATGTAGAGATTTTGGCTTTGGGTAAAAAAGGAGGCGAGGCTTTTGCGCGCAGAGGCTACCAAGTCAATACCAAATACATGGATGTGTATACTCGTTTGAGCTTTGGGGTGGTAAAAGAAGCGGCTGAGAGCATCATGGCCGATTTCCAAGAAGGAAAGTACGACGCGGTGGAAATCGTTTTTAATGAATTTAAAAACGTAGCTACTCAAATCATAAACACGACGCAGTTTTTGCCAATCGTAGCCGATGAAGAGGCTTTGAAAAAAATGCCTACTTCAAAAGTTGATTACATATTTGAGCCTTCTGAGGAGCAAATCGTACAAGATTTGATTCCTAAAACGCTCAAAATCCAACTATATCGCGCAGTACTAGAGTCTAATGCCTCTGAGCATGGTGCCCGTATGACCGCGATGGACAAAGCGACCGAAAACGCCCAAGAGCTTATCAAAGCGTTGCGTTTGGAGTACAACCGCTCTCGCCAAGCCGCGATTACGAAAGAAATCCTCGAAATCGTGGGTGGTGCCGAAGCCTTGTCGCAAGGATAATCCACTAAGGATGTTTTTATACATAAAAAAGCCTGTCTTCCAGAAGACAGGCTTTTTTGTATATTATCCTAAATGTCTTTGGTGATGCGTTGTATCTTATCATCAAATTTAAAGCTTACAAGCGTACCGTTGTGTACTCCTCCCATAGATATATACTTAATTTTGACAAGTTTACCGTTGATGTTTTTCCATTTTACAAGCATTCCTCCCTCTTCTTCTAATCTTTTAAAGTGACCTTCCACGAGGGTATCTACAGATTGTAAATAGGAGGATGAGAATTGAGTTTGGTATATCACTTGACTCCCGAATAAAACGAGAACTCCGTCAACAAATGTATATTGTGTCGGAACTCTCAAACGGGTAAAATGAGATTTTCCCTCTTCTTTAATAGCAGAAAGATGAATGGTATAGCCATCACCGATTCGATTGTAGGTTACAAACACAAGCCCAAGCGTGTCATTAATTATGGTTTTGAGTTTACACTCAGCAATATAATTACTAATTAATTTTAAATGCGCGGGGTTTTTAATTGTTACATTAGGAACCGATTGGGTCGTGCTACAAACACTTATTGAAAACCCAAAAACGAATAACCAAAGAAATTTCATGATGCTAAAAATTTGAAGATACACAAGATTACAACTTTATAAAAGTGCCATTATAGACTCCTCCTTCAAAGCCATCGGTAGCCTCTTTAATTGTTTTGGGGGAATTTCTATTCCTCTTTTTTTGGGGAGTATAGTAGCTTTCTACAAACTTGTCAAGTTCTTTAAAAAACGACTCAGGGTATTTGAAACTAACCTCAAAACCCGACCTTACCAATACGAGCACGCCATCAATGAAGGTATAATAGGCCGGAATCACTCCCTTCCTAAAAAAAGAAGAAGGAGCTTTTCGAATAGCCATTAGATGTAAAGTGCCTCTGCCAGCAGGTATAGAAAGTACCACAATACCTAAAGAGTCAGGCAAAAAACCTTTGCTTCGCGAGTCATGAATATAATTCTGGAGATGTTTTACGATTTCTGGGTTTTGGACAGTAACCTGTGGAATGGGCTGGGCATTCCCAATCATAGCAACGAGCCATAAAAGAATGATATAATAAGTGTATTTCATAAGAGCTCTAATATTAATAATTTGCTAAGGGTATTTTTTGTTGGAGATTTAGCGCCAGACCCATTAGATTTTATTATTTTATCATAAAATATAGCTTAAATTTATCTGTTCTTTTTTGATTTAAACAACATAATGCCCACCGAAACCCCAATACTTCGACTCATAAACAATGAATATACATTTTCGGTAGGGGTAAAATTCCACGTTTTTTTCTCATAAGGTGAAAGACTTCGAGAATAAAATACTTCAGCTCTTATTCGCTTGTATTGATACCCTAGGCGTCCATTTATTCCCCATTCTAAAGCAGGAGCTTCCGAACCTCCGGCTACTTTTTTAGCAAGTAATAAATTCAATTCAGGACCTATACTTGCGAAAATGCCTTTGTAAGTGACCCCAATTCTACTTCCTAGGCCTAGATAATTGTAGTTGTTGATCGCATACACGATTTCCTTATGAAATTGGTCTTCGTAGCGATTACTGCGACGTAGAAAATGAAGGTCATTGTCAAGAAATAGCCAACGACTTAGTCGAATCGTTGCCCAACCTCCCACTTGGAATCCTCTATCGACACCAACTCCACCCAAATTGACTATGTGGTTTTTGGGCTTTTTGGTAATAGTTGTACTGTTCTGATTGACTCCTCCTTTTAGGCCAAAAGCAATACCTTTGGCGATTTGGGCGGTACTTTGGAGGGTGGTCAGAATGCCGATGGAAGCTACATAGATGAGGTGTTTGTAGGTTTTCATAGTCAGACGTACTTATTGCATACTTTGTTTTAATTCTTAAACAACATAATGCCCACCGAAACCCCAATACTTCGACTCATAAACAATGAATATACATTTTCAGTAGGGGTAAAATTCCACGTTTTTTTCTCATAAGGTGAAAGACTTCGAGAATAAAATACTTCAGCTCTTATTCGCTTGTATTGATACCCTAGGCGTCCATTTATTCCCCATTCTAAAGCAGGAGCTTCCGAACCTCCGGCTACTTTTTTAGCAAGTAATAAATTCAATTCAGGACCTAAACTTGCGAAAATTCCTTTGTAAGTAACCCCAATTCTACTTCCTAGGCTTAGATAATTGTAGTTGTTGATCGCATACACGATTTCCTTATGAAGTGGATCTTCGTAGCGATTACTGCGACGTAGAAAATGAAGGTCATTGTCAAGAAATAGCCAACGATTTAGTCGAATCGTTGCCCAACCTCCCACTTGAAATCCTCTATCGACACCGACTCCACCCAAATTGACTATGTGGTTTTTTGGCTTTTTGGTAATACTCGTACTATTCTGATTGACTCCTCCTTTTAGGCCAAAAGCGATACCTTCGGCGATTTGGGCTGCACTTTGGATGGTGGTCAGAATGGTGATGGAAGCTACATAGATGAGATTTGTGATGTTTTTCATGGGGTTTATTGTTTTATGTTGACTGTGAGGGTATCCATATGGCAAACGCCTACATATCCGTAGCCATTTTGGATGTTGTTGCTGACTGAAATAGACTGGGCAAAAGCATCATCATGATAGGAGTCGTAATCATGCACCAGACGATAGTAATCATAGGTATTTTTTGAGAGGTGATAGAAGCAGATTTTAAGCTGACGAGCTACAACGTCTTGATTATTGCCGAGGTCTTTGCGTAATAATATTCTATCTTTAATAGTATGTATTTGGGATTCAAAACCTACGTCTGACAATAGCTTGTTGGTAGGAATTTGGTAAATAGATTCGTTTTGAAAAGGAATACCTTCGTAAATGGGAATGATTTTATAAGCATAAAAATTCTCGCCCGGTAAATCCTGAAAACTCATCGTTACCTGAGCTTCCGAAGTTTGGGGAATCTGAGAAGCCAAGGCGTTTTTTAAACCAATACTACTCGGTAAAGCTTCGAGGGATGCTTTGGCGATGCCGAGCTGAGGGTTTTGTACTTCTACTACAAAAGAAGAATTATAATCCCATGCTTTATTGGTGATATACAGATTGTTTTCAAATTGTAGTGTTTCTAAAACTTGCTCGTTCTTTTTTAGACTTACAATGGCTGACAGGGGAGGATTGGCTCGCACAGGCTCCAATACAGGGTAGGTTTTTGTCACAAAAACGCCAATGCCTACATTGGTAGCAACCCCATTTACTACCAACTTCGTAGGAGCAGAAGGAATATCCACGTTTTTGACGGTAGATACTTCACAAGCCAAGCCTATCACTGCTACCAAAAAAATACAAACAAAAGACCTCATCTGAATTTATAAATAATGCTTATGGATGGTAATATTGGAAATACAGAGGTAGACTTAACTACGTTTCGGGTTTCGATGGGGCGGTTTTGGGCATCTCTGATGGTTTCTATCGCAGGATATAACCGATAGGTGTTTCGGCGGCTATAGGCATTATAAAGGTTGAAGTTTAGCTCCCAAAAACGTCCGCGAGATAATAAATATTTTTTAGTCAAAGAAACATCTAACCGATGATAATCAGGGTATTTGCCATTGTTTAGGTTGTCATAGACCACATGGTCGGGCACCATTGGACTGCTCACAATCCGCCCCGCTGGTCGATTGTATCGCTGTCCGCTGTAATACACCCACAGCAGCGAAAGCTGAGTAGTTTTGTTGATTTTAAACAAAGCAGTGGTATTTAATACATGCCGACGGTCATAGAGGTCGTTGAACCAGGCTCCTTGGTTGAGTTCGGCAAATTGCCGTTTGTTCCACGAAAGTGTATAATTCAAGGACCAATCCCAGCGATGGTAATTTTTCTCAAGCGTCATTTCGATACCATATGCCTTTCCTTGGCCTTTGGAGAGGGTATTGTTTTGCCAATTGTAGTAGAGGTAGGGGTCGCCATAATAATATTGATACTGGCTCAAGTCTTTCATGCTTTTGTAAAATAGCCCTAAACTATGCTTAAACAGCTTATTGGCATGACTCCACCCTGCCGTATATTGCCAGGCACGCTGGGGTAAAATAGACGGAGTGGAAGGCACCCAAGTGATTTTGTCTACCAACTCTCCACTTTTGAGCAAGGCATGATTGTACTGCCTCATTTGAGTAATCCCCCATGAAAATTGATGATTGGGCGATTTCCGAAAACTAAATGAAACCCTTGGTTCAAAACCTTGGTAGTTTGCTTGGTTGGTAACGAAATAAGAGAATCTGCTACCTATATTCAGTTGAAAATGAGGCGAAAGGTTGAATAAAAGACCCGCAAAAATCCCCCCTTCAAGTGCTTTCGCGTCATTTTCTTTCAGAGATAAGCTATCCCCTTGGCTATTGTTTTGGAGATAGTCAATAGGAGTGTAGGTATGCTTGATGATATCGCCACCTATCTTAGCCTTGATTGTTGAAGTAATGGCTCCTTCAACCAATACATTGGCCGATATGTCACTGATTTTGCCAGTGCTGCTTTTATTTTCTTCGCCAATCTTAGTAAAAGTCACCTCCGGCTCCAGCCAAGGTTGGGGGCGGGTGGATACCACACTATAGGAGGTTTGGCCTTCGTCGTAGTTGAAATGATAACGCGTAAAATGCGCGCCCGTTTGGAGAAACCACCGAGAACCTAATACATGAAAAGTTCTTAGTGAAAATAGCTGATTGGTGAGGTTTCGTCTATTATGGTCTCTGGTGGTTCCAAAAGGGTCATTTTGGAGTGATTCGTATCTATCATTGCCTCGATAGTAGCTGATAAATAATTTATGATTTGGGTGAAAGGTATGGTTAAATTTCAGGTTTAAATCATAAAAATTATATCCCAAGTATCCATTAGGGTCGCCTTTTTCAATGGCTTTTTTTTTGCCTATATTAAACAAATTAAAATACGCAGTCCGTCCAGCTACTAGCAACGAAGTCTTGTCTTTTTTGATAGGGCCTTCGATTAAAAACTTGCTAGACACTACCCCCAATTCGGCCTTCCCTTCCCAACTATTTTTATTGCCTTCCCTAAACATTACATCCGTAACCGACGAAAGTCTTCCACCGAATTCAACGGGAAAGTCTCCTTTATAAAAGTTTACTTTTTGTAAAGCATCGGCATTAAACAAAGACAGAAAATTGAACAAGTGACCCGTGCTATAGATAGGTGCTCCATCCAGATAAAAAAGGTTTTGATCGTTGGTACCACCCCGTACATTGATACCCGACGATAACTCACTTCCCATACTCACCCCTGCAAACACGCCAATCGCTTTGAGTAAATCTTTCTCGCCGCCCAAGCTGGGGAGATTATTGAGCAAAGTGGGACTGATGCTCAGTTGGTTAATATTTTCGGTATTTTGATACTTAGCTTTAACCTCTACTTCTTGGAGGGTATGGGGTTTTAAAACAATTTTTAAAACGGTATCTCCATAAATCTTGATTTTTGTGGTTTCATAGCCCACCAACGATGCCCGTATCCAATTGGGCGTCTGGCCTAAAATCATGCTTCCATGCCCATACCGATTGGTCAGTGTGTGTGTATTGCTGATTGAGTCAGAGAGATTGACGGAAGAAAGCGGCTCTCCCGTTCTTTCTTCCGTCACCTTCACAATTACTTTTTGGGCATAGACACTTTTTTCATTTATCATCCAAAACGCCCCTATTATAAACCACTTCCAAAAGTGCATATACCAGATTTTTTTAGAAATGAAATACTAGCTAGGTGTTACATCGTGTTTATTAAATGTCTTAATTGTTAGGTATTTAGAGGAGTATGGCTTCCCCTTTTCAAGTATAAAAATAAAAACAAGCATATAGTTTATGGCTCGCTACAAAATCACCGTTTATTCTTCCATCAAATGCTCAATTTTTTTAAGAAAATAAACATTTTCATCGTGAGATTTAATAATTCCACCTACTACTTTTTCGGCTCGTGCCAGTTCTTGGGGTGAGAGTGTTTTGGTGTTTTCTTTGAAATTTTCTCTTATTTGTTGTACAGAATCTCCCCTTTTTTCAATCTCTGCTTTTACCCGTTTGTGGGTGACTTGGGCATATTCTTTGATTTTTTCTTTAGGCCAATATCCTTTCAATTGGGTAAGAGCTAGACAAAGATGCCCCGCATGTACACCTTTATTTTTGTACAATAGCTCCGTAAAAAAAGCAATCCGTTCGAGGGCTTTTTTATCTGTGTTGAGCAGAAGCCCAAAGTCTTTTAAGATAATCTGCGCCATGTGTTCTTCAAACACAAATTGAGTCTCAGGGTCGTTGAGAGAAGGGTAATGGGCTTGAAAAAGAGAATCCATCTGCTGCCAAGATTTTTGTTTTTTTGCAGCAACAATTTCTTCTTCCATCATCGGGATTCCCTTTGTTTTTAGCTCCATAAGCGCCCCTATCGAAACAGGTTTTCCATTCATGGGAGGAATGGAATAGCTTAGTAAATCTATTTCAGCTCCTTCCCGTTTACTTTTGGATTGTAGTGTGTCTTTTACAGCCTCCCTTATAGACGCGTCGTCGTAAATGTGAATAAAAAAAATAACAGTAGAAACTAGAAAATACGCTTTCATAAGCCCCTTGATTAAAATACAAAGTTCTGTAAAACAATCCTAAAGCTTTTCAACCCAAAGTTTGAATTTTCTCCACCCTAGGGTGGAGATGAGGCGATTTTTTTGGCAATCACAGCGGAGACTCTAAAACCTTTTTTAATAAAAGGCTCATGGCTTACAGCCTATTGCTAAGTAGTTAAACTATTGAATGGGGGTGAGGCTAATGGATTGGTTGTACGCCCCAAAAATTCCTACCCCACCTTCAATATTGGAATAAAGAGGTTTTGGTTCTTTTAAATTAGGAATAAGACCGCTCGTATTCGCCTCCCATGTATAAGCATCTGCTCTTGTTTTGAGGTAATGGTAGCTGTGGCTGTCAAGCGAATAAAGCATTGTTTGTAATGATACAGATTCTGCCAAATAGGCATTAAAGACCTTATTTTCAATAGAATTGACTGTAAAATCTTTCGCATCAAATAGCCCATTACCCACCAACAAGCCTAAATAAGGCCCTGTTGAAGCTCCTAATTTTGGGACAAAAACAATATTTTTTAGCTCAAAATTAAAGGTAAAAAAAGAAACATTGTTTGCAGGTTTTTGAATGGAAAAAGCATAATCATTTCCCTCTTTATTCCCCGCAACGACAACCTTATCAGGATTAGGTGGTACTGTACAATTTCCTTTGAGAATAGCACCAGTTGAAAGTGACACTCGAAGTCGGTAACTTTTTGATGCTCTAACTTTTAGGGTGCGATTATCAATAAAATAGCTATTATTTTTTGCATCAAAAGACAATGAATGTACTGTGCTATCATCCTCTATACTGACTTTGGCGTCTTTGATGACTGCTTCGCCCGAACGAACCACACTTCCCAGTGCCTTCCCTTGATAAACATATACCTTTACAATAGAATCTTGCGGAGAAATTAGTGAACTAACGGCAAATAAATTCTCCGCCGAAATTCGTTCTATTTCAACACCACTTTGGCAAGACAAAAGGCAAATACTCACCAGCCCGACAAAAAAACTACCTATTTTCATCAAAATTTAAAGTTATACGTTACCGAAGGAATTACAGGAAACAAAGCTCGTTTTACCAACCTGCTCCGCTGTCCCTCAGGGGAGTTTTCGGTTTTTAAATAATAGTAAAGCGGGTTTTGACGATTATAGGCATTGTAAAGCCCTACCTCCCAAGTACGTTCTCCCCAGCGTTTTTTCTTGTGAAATTGCACGGCAACATCTAATCGGTGGTAAGCTTCGGCTCGAAAACTATTGCGACTCCCTAGATAGTCAAAACGCTCAGGAAACGTTTGCCCTAGCCCCCCTTGTGTGAAATAAAAGCCTTGGGGTACTGTCAGCGCATTGCCTGTGGCATAGACCCAATTGGCCGAAAGGGTTACTTTCGGAGATAATTTATAGGAAGCCACCAACGAAAAATCATGGCGACGGTCATAGCGTGGATAGAATCGTTTTCCATTATTGAGCGAATCAAACTGATGTACCGTCCACGAAAGCGTATAATCCACCCATCCCGTCAATCGACCTTTATTTTTTTGAAGAAGCACCTCTGTGCCATACGACCACGCACGCCCTGTCGTTACGTTGTTTTCCCATTGTAAAGGTTTGGCTCCTTCATCAAACGACAAAAATGTGGCTCCTTCTTTGTACGCAACAATGCCTCGCATCCACTTACGGTAACTTTCAATGGTCAATTGAAGCCCTGCTTTAGGAAATGCTTTACTCAACCCCACAGCTATTTGATCGGATTGCTGAGGAGGAACCCGCTCCGTGGATGGTACCCATAGGTCAGTCGATAAACCCGTACCTGTGTTTGTTAATAAATGAATAAACTGATTGTTGCGCGCATACGACATTTTTAGGGACAAATTGCGAGACAAAGAATACCCAGCCGTCAGACGAGGTTCTAGGAAAATATAGGTACGAGCAGCAGTTTGGAGGCCATTCAGGCGCAAACCTGCATTTAATGAGAAACTCTTATAACTATACGTATCTTCAGCATATACAGCAAACTCCTGATTACTAGAAGCTTGATTATCTTTTTCTTGAGTGTTATCTTCTCGGTTTTCTTTAAAATACGCCCTTGGTTTAAAGCGATGATGAGTCACCAATGCTCCAAATTTAACTTGGTGGGCATTGTTGGGGAAATAATCAAAATCCGTTTTAAGGGTATAGTCTCGAATGGAAGAGGTAAATTCTGTAAAAGTATGGCTGTTTTCTCCACCATCGCTACGAACACGCTCAAATTCGTCAAATAATCGAAAACGAAAATCGGTCACTGCTAAAGTCGTATTCACAAAAAGCTTTTGGTTCACCAAATGATTCCATCGAAGAGTGCCTGTGGCATTTCCCCACCTTAAGCCAGAGTTGGTTTTAATCGTGGAAGATGTTCGGTCGATATATTCTTTGACACGTAGCGCATCACTACCAAAATACCCGCTTAGATATAGTTTGTCTTTCTCGCCTAAATCCAGATTTATTTTGGCATTCAAATCATAAAAATGATAGCCTACTTTCTCTTCTTTTGGCATCAAGGGCATCGTTAGCAAGTCTAAATACGTACGTCTGCCTGACAAAAGAAACGACGATTTTCCTTTTTTGAGTGGGCCATCCAGCGTCAATCGGCTTGATAATAACCCTACTCCCCCTTCTCCTCGAACTTTGTCTTTGCCACCTTCTTTCATCTGTAAATCAATGACCGACGACAAACGTCCTCCGTAGCGAGCAGGAAAGCCCCCTTTCCAAAAATCAACGTTTTTAATCGCATCTCCGTTAAAAACCGAGAAAAAACCAAACAAATGATTGGCATTATATACTTGGGCTTCGTCCAACAGAATGAGATTTTGGTCAGGCCCTCCACCTCTTACATAAAGGGCGGTACTGCCTTCCGTTCCTTTTTGCACACCTGGCAACAACTGCAAGGCTTTAATAATATCTTTTTCGCCCAATAGGGTTGGGATTTGTTTGATTTGTGAGACGGGTAAGCGCACTACGCTCATTTGTGCTACTTCCGTGGGTTGGTGCTGTCCGCTTACCTTGACCTCGTCTAGCTCTTTGGCTTGAGCAGTAAGCGCTATATTTTGTTGTAATGATTGAGTCAGGGTCATCGTCTGTTCTTCAGTCGCATATCCCAAGGCCGAAAATCGAATTAAAACAGTCTGATTGGCAGGCAAACGAAGTGAATAAAATCCATACGCATTGGTGACTGTCCCAATCGTCGTCCCCTCCATACCCACACTTACTCCCACTAGGCTTTCTTGCGTTCCTTTTTCTCGAACATACCCACTCAACGTAACGGTTTGTGCCTGAACGATAGCACTCAAAAAAACAAATAACCAACAATAGTTCATGGCTGAAATTAAATACGTGTTATTTTTCGGTAGCTACAAAACCTACCTTTACCTCTGGCAGTGTGCTATTTTTTATTTGGACGGCAGTCATTTTTTTATCCACTACACTCAAAGACCACTCGCCACTCATCAGTGCTATTATCTTCAACTGACTAGGGGTAGGTTTTTTAGGTGGGTCAGGAAATTGATTTTTAATATAAATAGCTATAATATAATTTTTCGTGTCTGAATTATATTCGTAATCACCACCAAAAAACTCGCCATTAAAAAAGAAATCTCCTGTACATCTCCTTGTATTTGTTTTTCTCGTTTTTCGTGAATACTTACATTCTTTGAATAAAAACTCACCACTTTTTAACACATTCTTCAGTGAATCTGGAACATTTCCACTAATCTCAAAAGACTGAATATTCCAAGAAGTACGAACTTTGTCTAGTTCAGCTTCAATCATATCCTCTTCAGTGTTTTGACAGCTAAATAAGCCTATTAGACTAACGAGCAAAGCAATAATAACAGGTTTTATATTCATTCAGGATGTTTTTTTTATTTTCTAGTAGCACTAAAACCAATGGATTTGTTGTCACCCTTTTCTTCTTTATCAAGTACTCTTTCTGCGTTTAGGGTTGTACCTGTAAATGTTATTTTCCAATATCCGTCTAGCAAAGCTGCCGCAGATAAATAATACCTCCGGTCTTTAGAAATAGTAGGGCTTGCTGAGTTGACGCTAATGAATATTTTAAAAACTTTGTTTTGGTAATTGTAATTATAAAAAAGACCAAATAAGCTATCATTGATAGAAGTTTCGCCTGAGCAAGCCTCGGCACCTGCAAATTTTTTGGCATCATATTTGCAATTATAGAATAAAAATTCTCCTTTTTTGAAGAAATTCTTTAACGAATCAGCAGCACTTGAAGGAAGGTCGACGGTGTTGATTTCCCACGTTCCTTTCAATTGGTCAAACTCCGTTTGTACATATTTCTCTTCTTTGGTTTGGCATCCTAAGACCCAAAAAATCCCAATCACTGTCAATAGGTTTGTTTTCATAGCTTATGAAGTTGTTAAAAGGGCATACTTTTACAAGGCCCTTTAGAAAAAGGTAAGCATAGTTTTTTCACCGCACGGTGGCCAAACTGACGCGGGGCTTTCTCTCTTTTGAACTATGCGCAATAGTCAGTGGCAAAGTTCTGTAAAACAATCCTAAAGCTTTTCAACCCAAAGTTTGAATTTTCTCCACCCTAGGGTGGAGATGAGGCGATTTTTAACAAAAACTTCTGAAATTCTTCGCGCCCTTGTAAGCCAAGTTTAGCGATGAGATTGTTTTTGTGGGTTTTGATAGTACTCTCTTTTACGTTGAGCTTTTGGGCGATTGCGGGATTGTTATAGCCTTGAAGCGACCAATACATCACATTCAATTCTTGGGGAGTTAGTTGTGGGCGTAGGGAGTGCTTATCCAAAAAAGTGGCTAGTTTTAGCCATGTTTTTTTCATTTCGGGATCAGAAAATGGTGGTAGTTTAGGCATTTTAAATACGGGTTTAGTTCAATTCACAAAAACAATGGGTATTCTTTTGATACACATTGCGATAATTTTTTAAGTGAGTTGATCAAAACGTAGAGAGTCACTTTTGAACAAGGATAATTCCTCATTACCTCATTTTAACGAGGATTTTTCAAACAAAAATCTTCTAAAATCCGCTCGTCCTTTTCTGCCAATTTGGGCGATGAGCTTGTTTTTGTGGGATTTGATAGTGGAAATACTCGTGCCCAAAAGGGTGGAGATTTCGACATTGTTCTTGCCGTGGAATGCCCAATACAGCACTTTAAGCTGTTGGCGGCTTATTGTTATGGATTCATCACGTAGTAGCAGCTCTAGCTGATACAAGCCGTAGAAATCATCTGATAAGTGGAGGTTGGCTGTCATATATGTATCTACATTGGTTTCTATCCTTTTATTATGTCAACACTTTTATTTTAAAGGTTTTCTGAAGACAAAGCATTCCTAGAAAACAGTTAATAAATAAAACTGTCAAGGTATCTGAACGTGAAGTAGGGTAGAAACAACAAGTATGATTTGCTGTATAGGTTTCAAATATACATTAACTTTTTTTTAAAAAACAAACAAAAAATATAAAATTTATCAAACGGCAAATGGTGTGTTTTAAATAAATGACTTATACATAATTTATTATATTGTTTTAATATTATTACTGTTCGTGGCAATATTTTATTGTTTTACTTGCTTGTTTTTTTTGAAATTACTTTTTTGTTTTAATAAGAATGTGTTGTAAAATGAATCACTTCGGGGCCTAATCGGTTAATAGCGGGCTTACATTTTTCAACACCTACATTGCTACTTTAGGAATTTTGCCCCACTGCCTAAACGTAGAAAGTTATGCGTATTTCTAGTCTTTTCTGTCCTTTTAGGAGTATTATATAGAATTCTAAATCCTTATCTGATGAAAAGTATCTGGTCTCAATTATGCTTTTTTTGGATGGTAGTTCAGGCTGTTTTTGCCCAAACTACCCCTGCATCCCTCCCTCAGACCCAACACAAATTTGTGGTGATTGCTCATCGTGGCAATCATCAGCATGTTCCCGAAAATACTTTGGCTTCTTATGAAGATGCGATTAAGGCGGGGACCGATTATGTAGAAATAGACCTGCGAACCTCCAAAGACGGAGTGCTGATGATTCATCATGATGCTACCGTCGACCGAATGACCGATGGCAAAGGACTTGTCAAAGATTTGACATGGGCGGAGCTTTCGGCTTTAAATATTAAGAAAAATCAGCCTTCCGATGCCCACTCTTACCGAATTCCGACTTTTAAAGAGGTGCTAAAACTGTGCAAAGGACGTATTCATATTTACCTTGATTTTAAGGAGGCTGATGTGGCGCAGACTTGGCAGGAGATTCAGGCCGAAGGTATGGAAAAACAAGTGGTGGTGTATATCAACAAAATACCTCAGTACAAACAGTGGCGGAGTATTGCACCACAAATCCCCCTGATGACAAGCCTAACGGAGGCTATCAATACCCCCGAAAAGTTGGGGTTCTTTTTGGGACAAGCCAAGCTTGAAGTATTAGACAATATCTCCGACCAAGGGATGCTAGAAGTGGCGCACCGAAACGGTATCGCTGTGTGGCTCGATGTACAAAACCCCTCCGAAGGCCCCGAAATGTGGCAAAGTGCCTTGCAAAAAGGAGTGGATGGTGTACAAACCGACCACCCCGAAGACCTTGTTAAGTACTTGAATGAAAATAAATTAAGGGAGGGTATTAGGAACAACAACGCAGCCGTGCTTGCCGCCAAACCTAGCTATCGGGCTTTTAAGGATATTGCTTACGGAGAGGCACCGGGTAAAGACAATTTGTTGGATGCTTATTTTCCCGAAAATCATAATGCGCAAACCAAAGTTGTTGTGTATATTCATGGTGGTTCTTGGAGTAGGGGCGATAAATCGGAGTTTCCTGAGCCGCTTATTCAAAAACTCGTTGGTGAAAAAGGATATGCTTTGGTATCTATCAATTATCGCTTGGTGAAAGACGGTAAAAACCGTTTTCCAGCTCAAATTGAAGACGTCAAAAAAGCAATTTCTTTTATAACGGATAAGGCTAAACGTTATCAATACAACGGAAAAGAATTTGCCATTATTGGGGCAAGCGCGGGGGCGCATTTGGCCTTGCTTTATGCCTATGGACACGACCAAGCGAAGCAGGTAAAAACAGTACTTGACCTATGGGGGCCTACCGATTTGTCGGATAAGTCGGTACGGGCAGATGGTAGTGATGCCAACAATACCGTCATTAATTTTTTGGGGGAAGCTGACCCCAAAGCCCAAATTTGCTTGGATGCGAGTCCGGCTTATCATTTGACCAAAGAAACGGGAGTCCCCACGCTCATTTTTCACGGTGGTGAAGACCCACTTGTACACGTAAGCCAAGCTCAAAATCTCCATAAAAAGCTTGATTCTTTGGGAATAGTAAATCACCTTGAAATTTATACCAAAGAGAAACATGGCATGAGTGCTGATGCAGCGGTCGATGTTTTTGCTAAAATGGTAGAATGGTTAGAAAAGTATTATCCTGCTGTACAAAAGCAATAATTTTAAAAATGAACCTATTTTTTTTAAAATAAATAAGTAATTGAGGCTATTTATTTGCTTAAATAAATGTGCCATTTAGACCTTCCAAGTTTAGGTTTCAGCGCATGTAAAACTTGGAAGGTCTTATGCAGTTTTAGACCTTCCAAGTTTGGATTTCAGCGACTATAAAACTTGGAAGGTCTTGTTCAATTTTAGACCTTCCAAGCTTGATTCATCTATCACCATGAGTAAATCTCTCCCTCAAAATTTTTCAAGAAGAAAATTTCTCAAAGGCTCGCTCGCAACGGTAGCGGCCTTTTCTATTGTGCCCCGTCATGTATTGGGCAAAGGCTATTTAGCACCTAGCGATCAGCTCACTAAGGGTATTGTGGGCGTGGGCGGAATGGGTCGTGGACACATTCCGTATGCTGGCACCAAAGTAGTAGCAATCTGCGATGTCGATAAGCGGCATATTCAGCTGGCAATGAATGAATTAGACAAAGGCGTGAAAACCTTTTCAGATTATCGTGAACTCATTCAATTGCCCGAAGTGGATATTGTACACGTAGCTACTCCTCCGCATTGGCATGGTATCATCGCCGCCGATGCTGCCCGTGCTGGTAAAGATGTATGGTGTGAAAAACCCATGACCCGTACCATCGGAGAAGGCAAACGTTTGGTAGAAGCCGTCCAGCAGCATGGACGTATTTTTAGACTCAATACTTGGTTTCGATTTGAGTCTAACTTCTATGGCATGAATACCACCGTAAAACCCATCAAAAAACTGGTAGAAAGTGGCTTGCTTGGTTGGCCGCTCAAGGTGACAGTGAGCCGGCACACGGGATTTGATTGGAAGTTTTATTGGGTAGGCAAAACCGACTTAAAACCTGAGCCTGTTCCAGCCGAATTGGACTATGAAATGTGGCTTGGCCCGGCGCAATACAAGCCCTACAATGCGCACCGTGTGCATGGTACTTTTAGGGGATATTGGGATTATGACGGTGGGGGACTTGGCGACATGGGGCAGCATTACTTAGATCCGATTCAGTACTTTTTAGGCAAAGACCACACCAGTCCGATTAGTGTCGAAATAGACGCGCCTCAGCAGCACACCGACGCCGTAGGCACTTGGCGACGAATCGAATACACCTATGCTGATGGCTGTAAAATAGTTTTGGACGGTGAAGCCAAAGATGCCAATGTACCTTATATCGAAGGCCCCAAAGGTAAACTATATCCTGGTTTTCGCTCGGATATTCCCGATTTGGAGAAAAAATTGGCTGCTTTCCCAGATTCTGAACCTCAAATAACTGATTTTGCCGAGGCGGTGCGTAAAAGACAAAAATTTGCGCTCAACGAAGAAAATGGGCATCGCTCATGTACCATTGTCAATATGGGATTGGCGGCATTGCGTTTAGGTCGCTCGCTGAAATTTGACCCTGTAAAGCAGCTTTTTGTGGATGATGAAGGTGCCAATCGCCTCATCGACCAACCCATGCGCGGCCCGTGGACGATTTAATAACCCCCAAGACCATCTTCTGTAAATCATTATGAAAAAAATACAATATATACTCTTCAGTTTTTTGTTGGGTGTTGCTACTTTACGCGCTCAAGTAGATAGTAAGTACACCACACTCTTAGGGCAGTTTCCTGCACAAAATGCCAAACAACTCCAAAAAAACATGGAAGATATGGCGGCATTGGGCAAATCAGGCATTGCTCAATTGGCATCCATGTTGGTTTCGGCTGATAAAGGTAATAATGCAAAAATTCAATATGCACTTGGTGGGTTTTCTTATTTTGTAACCCAAAATGGTAAAGAAGACCTGCGCAAAATGGCCGCCGAAGCCTACGGCGAAGCACTCGGTAAAGTAGCCGATAAAGAAAATCAAGCATTCTTGATTTTTCAACTCCAACAGGTCGGAAAAGACGAATCTGTGGCAGTGCTTGCACCTTATTTGTCGGACCCAAAATTGAGCGGTCCAGCGGCTAGAGCATTGGCAAAAATCGCTACCTCAAGCGCCGGACAGGCGTTGGCTCAAGCTTTGACCAATGCCTCAGGAAGCACTCAGCTTTCGATCGTAGAAGCCTTAGGAGATAGCAAATTTAGCGCATCAGCGACAGCCATCGAAAAATTGGCGACTAGCGAGGATGTAAACCTCCGTAAAGTAGCACTCTACGCCTTGGCAAATATCGGACATCGCTCTTCCCTCAATGTTTTGAAAAATGCCGCTACCAAAGCTTCTTACAGCTACGATGAAGCCAATGCTACGTCGTCTTATTTAACTTATTTAGAAAGACTAGTCGAAAAAGGGGATAAGGCTACGGTGCAAGCCGCTACAAGCGACCTTCTAAAAAATGCGACCTCAACCAAGCAAATCCCTACTCGCTCGGCAGCGTTGAAGTTATTGGCTGATAGTCAGGGGAATGCAAGTGTTCCGGTACTTGTCAAAGCCACTGCCAGCCCCGATATAAGCTATCGCATAGCGGCCTTGAAAATCGCGCAAAAATACATTACCCCTGCTACAACGGCCCTTTGGCTAAAGGCTTTGCCCACTTCAAAACCGCAATCACAAGCCGAAATCATAGAGATGTTGGGACGAGTTGAAGCCAAAACAGCACTGCCTACTATTCTAAAAAACATCAGTCATAAAGAAGGGATAGTAAGAGCGGCGGCCATTAAAGCAGCCGCTAAAATGGGTCAGGAAAGTGTATTGGGAAATCTATTAAGTGCTGCCAAAAAAGGTACTTCTGAAGACATAAGTGCCGTGAAAAATGCGCTTTTAATGATGAAAGGAGAAGGGGTCGTAAACCAAGTAGCGGCGGCGATTCCTACCATGCCTGCTACGGCTCAACCTGCTCTTATAGAAGTATTGGCGGCTCGCGGGGCTGATGCACACCTCGACGTGATTTTGGCACAATTAAAAAACAATGATAGTGCCGTGAAAAGCGCGGCTTTTGCGGCGTTGAAGAGTGTGGTTAGTGCCAAAGATTTAAACACCTTATATGGGATTTTAGATGCGACAACGGATGCCCAACACATCAAATCGCTTCAAGAGGCCGTTACAGCGGCGCTGAAAGGAACAGGCTCGCCTGCCCAGCAGACCGAGACCATCGTATCAAGAATCAATGCAGTAAGTGCTGACAAAAAGCCTAATTATCTTCAAGTACTGGCAAATATTGGTACAAAAAAAGCGCTTGATGCCGTAGGTGCTTCTTTCGCCAATGGCGACGAAGCTACTCAAAAGGCTGCTTTAGGGGCATTGACCAATTGGGCTGATATAAGTGCTACAAGCGAATTGTACAAAATTGGAAAAACCACTTCTAATGCCGCTTATCTCGACCAAATCGTAAGTGGCTATGTAAAGGCAATCACTAACGCTAGACAAACACCTACTCAAAAAGCCTTGGCGTATCGTAAGGTATTGGAGGTGGCCAAAACAACGGCTCAAAAGGAAAGTATTCTGAAAGAACTTGTCAGAAATCGCACTTTCAATGCCCTTATTGCGGCAAGCAATTATTTAGATAATACCGAACTGCAACAGACTGCCGCGCAAGTAGTGTTGAATGCAGCAATGGCTAATAAAGAACTAACGGGTAATGATATACGTCAATGGATTACGAAGGCCATGAACGTTGTCAACAATGATTCCCAAAAAGAAGCCGCTCGCAAATGGTTGGCCGAAATGCCCACAGGCGAAGGTTTTGTGTCATTGTTTAACGGCAAAGATTTGACCGGCTGGAAAGGCTTGGTCGGTAATCCTATTGCACGTGCTAAAATGCACCCCGATACATTGGCCAAAAAACAAATCAAAGCCGATGAGATAATGCGTAAGGGATGGTTAGCCAAAGACGGAGAGCTTATTTTTACGGGGCATGGTGACAATCTCTGTACGGTAAAAAAATACGGTGATTTTGAGATGTACGTAGATTGGAAAATCGAACCCAAAGGCGATGCCGGAATTTACTTGCGTGGTTCGCCACAGGTGCAAGTATGGGATACCTCACGCGTAGATGTAGGTGCACAAGTAGGGTCGGGGGGACTTTACAACAACCAAAAACAACCAAGTAAGCCGCTTAAATTGGCCGACAATGCCATTGGCGATTGGAATACTTTTCACATCATCATGCGGGGCGACCGTGTAACGGTGCGTCTCAATGGGGAATTGGTAGTGGATAATGTGATTTTGGAAAATTACTGGGATCGCAAACAGCCTATTTTCCCAGTCGAACAATTGGAACTCCAAGCGCATGGCACTTTGGTGGCCTACCGCGATATTTATGTGCGTGAGCTGCCAAGCCCTACGCCTTTTGTATTGAGCGAAGATGAAAAGAAAGAAGGCTATAAAATTCTTTTTGACGGAACCAATATGTTTGAGTGGACTGGAAATACCACAGACTATATTGTCGAAAATGGAGAAATGGTGATTTATCCCAACCGTGGTGGTAAAGGCAACCTTTATACCAAAGATGAGTATGCTAATTTTGTCTTTAGATTTGAGTTTCTCCTCACACCCGGTGCCAACAATGGTTTGGGAATTCGGGCACCATTGGAAGGAGATGCCGCTTATGTAGGAACGGAACTTCAGATTTTGGACAATGAAGCAGAGATTTATAAAAACCTTCAGCCGTATCAATATCACGGTTCGGCCTACGGGATTCTGGCGGCCAAGCGTGGCTATTTGAAGCCCGTAGGGGAGTGGAATTATCAGGAGGTTGAAGTAAAAGGCTCTAAAGTAAAAGTGACGCTCAACGGAACGGTCATTTTAGACGGTGACTTGGCCGAGGCTTCTAAAAATGGAACAGCCGACCATCGTGACCACCCTGGTTTGAGTCGTACGTCGGGGTATATTGGGTTTTTGGGACATGGCGATGTGGTAAGATTCAGAAATATAAGAATCAAAGACCTTACAGTGCCTGTCAACAATACTCCCATAGTAGTTGAAGAAAAAGCTCCCGAAAAAAAGAAAAAGCGTAAAAAGTAAGCGTAAAACTTGCCAAGTTTGTCCAAAAAACCTTCTGATTTGTATTTGAGTAGGTACTATCTCTCAAATATAAACAGAAGGTTTTTTGCTTATCATACCTATCTTTTGATTCTCTCTTTAATCAAGCTTCTGTTTGACTTCTCCGAAGTCATTTGTCTTTATGGACTTGTCAGCTACAAACCTTGTGCCTCTCCGAGGCA
>NZ_KE384038.1:363546-381334 GCF_000423565.1 Runella zeae DSM 19591
CTCCGAGGCAAAAATAAAAATAGGGCGATGGACAAATAGCTTCGGAGAAGCGTAACATTTGTAGCTCATATTTCTAATGGCTCAGAAGAAAAGTTTTGTACATTTACGGTGCAGCTTAAAGCGACGATTGTTTGTATATGTCATCTTCTCGATTATCTTCTTGGCTTCCTTGGGGAGCTATGGCGCTGATTATCTTAGCCTTCTGTACCTATTTTCGACGTTATCCTACGGGCGACGACGCTTGGTTTGCCGAAGAGTCATATTGGTTGTGGAAAGAAGGCAAAGTTCGTTCAGAGTTTTTTAGAGGATTGCTTCATTGGGAAGAGCATTATTTGGTGAGTCACAAGCTTTTTATTGCTTTTGGGGCGTTGCTAGGAGGGGTTTTGCTTGATTCTTTGTACACTTCAAAGCTATCAGGTTTATTGTTTTTTGGAGTGATTGTGGTGCTTTTATTGATAGAAACGCAAAGCAAAACACCTCAAAAAAATGGCTTCTGGGGGGTATTGATTTTGATTTTTGGCAATACACTCATGACTCAAATGAGTTTTGAAAATCGCCCCGAAATGATGATAACGGCCTTTGGATTGACTTCTTTTTACAGTCTTAGGCGGATGAACAAAAATGTATTCATGGTGCCTTTGGCTGGTCTTTTTGCGGGCTTGGCGGTATTGACTCACCTCAATGGTATTATTTTTTTGGGAGCGGGTTTTTTGACATTATTTCTCACCCGACATTACCAAAAGAGTTTCGTCTTTGGTATCGTAGGAGCCTTGACGGCTAGCCTTTATTTTTATGATATTTTACAAGAACCCGACGGACTGGCCAAATGGTGGTTTCAATTTCGAAACGACCCCGCTACCCAAAACGCTTTTGGGTGGATGGCAAAATTGAAAGTGTTAGCTTCTTATCCATTGATTTTTGTGGAATCTCCCGAACAACTTTGTACAACTTTGCTATTGATAGCGGTAGGGTGGTTTCGCAGAAAAGACATTCGGCATACCGACCGTATTTTATTGCTTTATAGCCTATCTTTGGTAGCACTCTTTTGGCTTATTACCAAGCGGGCAAGTGCTATTTATCAGGTCATGTTTGTACCCTTTATGATTTTGTTGATTTATGAATGGTTGCAATCAAAACCCCTTCCCAGAATCCCCCTCTATCTAAAGGTGATGACGGTCTTGTATCTCATCGTAGGGGTGGTAGGCAATGGACAGGTGATAGGCCGAAACCTGTCGGGGTACTTGCCTCAGCAATACGCCCAACTTCGTCCCCAACTTCCCCAAAAAGGTACGGGCTTGGTGCCTATTACTTTTTATTTTAATGAATATGAGCATTTTGATAAGTTGCTGTGTCATACCAACTTTGAACTACAGATGCGTCACCAACAACAGAGCAAGCCTTGGACGAGCGAGAAGTTTGGGGCATGGGCGCAGCAGCACAAAGCGAGTTTTATTGTATTGGATTACAAAACCGACCGGGCCGATTATTATCCTTCACAAGGGGCCACCCGTTTTGCCAACTATCAGTTGGTTTTTGCTGATAAACAATTCTCAGTGTATGTTCTAAACCCGCAAATCGCTACGCATCTACCAAAAGTTTAAATCCTTCACCGTGAAGATTCATGATTTGTAAGGAAGAGTCATCTTTGAGGTGTTTTCTTAACTTAGTGATATATACGTCCATACTGCGGGCGTTGAAATACGAGTCATCGCCCCAAATCAGCTTCAAAGCAAAACTCCGATTGATGGGTTGGTTTTTGTTTTCACAAAAGAGCTTGAGCAATGCCGCCTCTTTGCTTGTGAGTTTTTGGGAGGTATCGCGAATCGTCAGTAGTTGATGGTCAAAATCGAAAGTGTATTTGCCGAGTTGAAAGATATTTTGAGGTTGTTCGTGGGGGAGAGATATTTTCTGATAGCGTCTCAATACAGCCTGAATACGTAATAACAATTCTTCCATACTGAAAGGCTTAGTGATATAGTCGTCGGCTCCTACCTTAAAACCTTGAATGGTATCTTCTTTCATACTTTTGGCCGTCAGAAAAATAATAGGAATGTCTTTGTCGGTAAGACGAATTTCTTTGGCCAACGAAAACCCGTCTTTTTTGGGCATCATGACATCAAAAAGACATAAATCGTAATTGTTTTCTAAAAAACGTTGTAACCCTACATTACCATCCGACGCTAAGTCGGTCGTATAACCTTTGTTGGTAAGGTATTCTTGCAACAATTGCCCTAGATTGGGGTCGTCTTCGGTCAAAAGGATTTTAGGGGTTTGCGATTTCATGGTTTTGATGTTAGGCATTTTCTTTTTTTAACGGTAATTGAATCGTGAACGTGCTTCCTTCGCCAACTTTACTCTCTACGTGGATGCTCCCTCCGTGGGCTTCAATCATTTTTTTGACATAGCTGAGCCCCAATCCAAACCCTTTCACATCATGGATATTGCCCGTAGGAACGCGATAGAATGGGTCAAAAATCTTCAATTGTTGTTCTTTACTGATACCACGGCCTTTGTCGCTTACGCTGATATATACAAAATTCTCGTCGTTGTAAGTACTAAGTCCAATGTGTGGCTGCTCTGTGGAATACTTGTTGGCGTTGTCGATTAAGTTGGTCAAAATGTTGGTAAGGTGCATGGGGTCGGCTTCCACGATTTCGTTTTCGGCTTCAAAACTTAGCTCCACTTCCCCTTGTCGCTGTTCTATTTGTACACCGAGGTTGTTGAGCACTTTTTCCAGAATATCATGGATATTGATAGCGGTTGTTTTGAGTTTGATTTCGCCTCGTTCTAGCAGTGCCATTTGCAATACTTTTTCGACATGACTGCCTAAGCGTTGATTTTCATCCTGAATAATTCCCAAATATCGATTGATTTTTGTGATTTCGCCGTGGTTTTGTACTTGCTCTTGCGCCATGCCTACGGCCAAAGAAATAGTCGAAATCGGGGTTTTGAACTCGTGGGTCATGTTATTGATAAAATCATTTTTGACGTCTGAGAGCTTCTTCTGTTTTAGAATAGTAGCTACCGCCACATAAAAACAACCCAAAATAACCATTAACAATAAGCCCGAACTTATGAGCGAAAATCCCATACTTTTCAAAATAAAGTCCTGTCTTTGAGGAAAATATACTAAAAGCTGACTTGGAAGGTTGTTGATTTCGTTGGGAAACAAAGTGGCTTTGAATAAATCGGTGCTAGCGGTATCGGGTCGATAAGACGCCGTAGAAAAAATAACATTTTTGGGAAAGGTGTTTTGAATCGCAAACTCATAAGAGATACCAATGCCTCGTTCTTGAAACGAATTTTTAAGCAAAGAATCAAGTGTAATGCGGTTGACACGTTGGCTTACAGGGCGTTTGCTAAAAAGTAAGTCTTTAAAAACATCTTTCAATAAGTCGGTTTGATTGTTTTTTTCTTTTTGAGAAACTTTAGCAGCTATAACATTCGTACGAGGCTTAGGTGTTTTTTTGAGGGAGGAGCGTACGCTCAATAGCACCGAACTGTGATGAAGGCTATCATTGGCCCAGACGGATTGTCCTATTTGTTCAAACCACGCATCAAAGATTTTTTCTTGCTCGGCGTGGATTTTCAAAAAACGCTCAATATTGGGCAGTTCATCGTTACGCTGCCGCAAAAATTCATTGATTAAGCTCGCCTGAAAATCCGTGATAGCTCTGTTTCGGGGAATGAGCGCATCACTGATATTTCGTCCTGAGTTGGGTAGGTCATCATGATTGTTTTGAGCATAAGTTTCGGGAAGATTGGGTTTTGGCGCATTGGATTTTTGAGCCAATCGATTTTTATTGAGGGCTTCTAGTTTACGGCGTTGCTGCTCTATTTCTTCGCGCTGACGAATCAGGTAAATAATCTCCTGCTTTTCGAGTTTACGCACTACTTCTTGCATGGCTTCGGAGACCTTCAGGTCAAACTGTTCGTTGCGAAGCTCCAAAGCACTCGTGATCCAGTGCCACTGAAAACCCACAAGCCCTAGCATAGCTAGCCCCATCAAACTAATCAGTAACCGTATTTTGGATTTTGTCATCATTTTTTTTCGACCTCATGCAACATTCTTTTTCAGAAATGCGACCTTGTGATTGTGACTTTAACAACGTGAAAACGTTCAAATTAAGGTAATTCTATCCATCCTTTAACACATTTTAAGAAACTTTAACATCGTCAGTTTCGGGAAGTTGTGCAATTTTCGAAAAAGTTTTAAAAAACAAAAAGCATGAAAACAAAATGGGTACTCATGGCATTGGTCGTAGGACTGGGAGTGGTCTCGACTGCTAATTCTCAAGAAGACACTAAACAACTCTCCAACAAAGACAAAGTAACCGTAAGGGTACGAATGACCGAAGAAAAAGACGGTAAAACAGAAACCATCGAGCGGTCTTATACCTACAACAATCTCACGGGTGACGAACGGGAGTCGAAGATCAAGGCTATCGTAGATTCGCTCAAAGGCAATGACAAAAATGCTACCAATCGACGGATGAGTATCATCATCGAAGAAGGCGACGGGATGCCTGAGCGTAGAATCGGTTCGCGCGAGGAGCGTACCCAAAATCGTAGCCGTGAATATCGATATGGCCCCGACAAAAATCGCTCAGAGCAATGGAACAACGACAGAGACAATAAATTTCCTTTTGATGAGGAGGCATTTGCCGACCGCATGAAACGCATTGAGAAAAAAATTGAGCCTCAAATGCGTAGATTGGAGCGAAATATGGAAAACTGGGGCCGCGATTTTGAACCGAAATTTAAAGAATTTTGGGAAGGGGATGTCAACATTGGCGGCAATCAGAAGCCGGCTTCGGTGAGAGGGCTAGAGGCTTTTCCTAACAACCCCGAAAAAAATGAGTTAAATCTGCGTTTTTATGCGCCTATCAAAGGCGACGTACTGATTACGGTAACCGACACCAAAGGAAAGCAAATTGCCAAGAAAGAAGTAAAAGATTTTTCGGGGGATTTTGTGGGGCAGATAGACCTGGGCAAAAATCCCAAAGGAACTTATTTTGTGAGTGTAGTACAAAATGAAGATGGTGCCGTTAAGCGCATTGTAGTGGAATAGAAAAAAGCGTTTTTATTTTTTATTTAGCTTTTTCAAGTTCTTGGATTACTTCATATAACGTAATTTGATGAGGATAATTAGAGTAAATCTCATTATCCTCATTTTGTTTATACCCTTCTTCAAGCATTTTTTTTGTAATCTCTAAACGAGATTTATATTCCTTTCCTGTAGCTTTAAATGTCATTGCCAAATAAAAATTAGCATCTGGGAGTTGAGAAAATTGACTTAAGCATTTTTTGAGATAGGCTTCTGCTTTTTTGTACTGTTTCATTTCGTAATAGACAATACCGCAATAAAGTAAGGTGTTGTAATGTACGTTTTTAGCGGTATCTCCCTTCGTTTGAATCTGAATATCATCCAATAGGTTTCGTTCTGCTTTTTTTAAATTTTTCAGTTCCAAATAACAAAGACCCTTATAAAACGAGTAAGAATGATCCATTTCAAAATTATTGGGGGCTATTTTTTGGGCTTGGTCAAAATCTATAATTGCCCCTTTATAATCTTTAGAAAAGATACATTTCAAAAATGCCCGATAGCTCAGCCATCTTTCAGGGTCGTATTGTACTGCTTTGTCTTCAAGAGGGAAAGCACTTCCATAATCACCACTTTTAATATAAGGCAATGCCTTTTGTTGATAAGCTCTTGCGATGTTGGGGCAAATAGAAATTAAGCTATCAAGGTACACATGCCATTTAGGGTGATTGTACCCAAATTTTCCTGCTCCATTATCAATATAGTGCTCGACAAGGCTATCTTGAACTTGCTTTGATGAACAGTCTATTGTTTTTGGATTTTGACCTAAGCAAATGATTTGAAAGTATAAAAGGCTAAGGAATAACAGCGACGATTTGACCATGATGAATTTTATAAGAGATGAATGCTGTATAAGAAAGAGGTATTATGTTTTTATATTTGATTCGTTTCCAGTCTTTCAATGATTTTGTAAATTCATACAAACTTTGAACAATTTCTCCTTTAAACTTCTTAGGTTGGTAATTTTCATCGGTTTGCATCAATTTTACATAGCTTATTTCGCCACTACAATTGACTCTAAACTGAAAAGTGACGTAACCGTTTCCCGTCAATTTTATATTCCTTTGATTCAAAAATGAAGTGACATTTGTTTGAATCGTCGTTGAGCTTCGAGGATATTTCGCGTCATAACTGTAATAGTAGGCTTCTGCCTTCATATCAAAACAGTTTTTTCTAAGATTCAATGTTGTATCCATATATTCTCCGTCAGGACGAACATAGATTTGGGCTTGGGTCGTAAAGGCGGAAAGCAGCAGAAGAAGTAAAATATATCTATTCATATCATGATTTTTAGGCTATTACTGATTTAAAACGCGTTTTACTTGATAAAACACTCGCTCAATGAGGCGTAAATCCTCGGTAATAATTTCGGCGGATGCTACCATTCCAGTTTTGTAAATAAGTTGTTTATTGTTGCCGGTTTTTAAGCCATTTGGCAAATTGACTGTTGCCAAAAAAAATTGACTATCAGGTGTAGGGACTTGTGAAATAGTAGCAATTTGCCCCTCTACTGCTCCAAACTCCTCAAAAGGATACCCTTGAAATTTTATTAAAACACGTTGCCCTCTTTTTACTTTCCCAAAATTAACCTGAGGTATGTTTATTTCTCCAAAATACTGTCCATGACTTCCTCCCACGTACATAATTTCTGTCCCCGTCCGTAGCGATTGATTCTCTTGAAGGGTCATTGAAAAGTTTGTTTTACCATCCATGGGCGAACGTAAAATAAAACGTCTTTGCCAGTTTTCCAGTTCGCTACTCAACGTATTCAATGCCTGATTAAACTGCGCTTTTTGCTCAATTACCTGACGCTCAAGCTCCGTCAATTCTCTTTGTTTTTGGGTTTGAGCAGTTATATTATTGGTAATTGCCATTTCCAACTGCCTGACAGGCAATTGTTTATTTATGTATTTACTTTCTTCCCGCTGATATTCTAAGGGAGAAATTACTTTTTCTTTGTAGAGTCTTACATTGATTTCAAATTCTTTTTTTGCCAACTCTGCATCACGTTTGTGAAGTTCTAATTGGCCTAAAAGCTGTATTCTATTTTGTTGTAAATCCTCAAATTCGGCGCTTAAATAACTTTTACGTTTTTGATAATAACCGTTGGCAAACAACGCCAACGTTTGTGTATAAGATTGCATAAAACTTTGATATGTAGTTTGCAACTCCCCCAATTTTTGAAACCGATTAGCGGGGAATCTATCAAGCTTATCGAAACTACCTGATTCAATTACTGTGTGAAGGTTCTTTAAATCTTTTTGTAATGATAAAACTTGCGAATGGTCGGCAGTAGCTTCTATAAAACCTATGATTTGATCTTGTTTAATAATTTGATTGTCAATAACAAATAACTTAATTAATCGACCATCAGCACGTACTACAACGGGTTTTGGGGCGTTGTCGGAAGTGAGCCTGAAAGCTGCCATAACGATAGTAGGGTAATGCACAAACCAACTAATAGCCCCAAGCGACAACAATACAAAGAAAATGACGGTAATTCCCCAACGCAAAATCCAAGCAGGAATCTGCTCCATGTAGTCGCGGATAGCCTCACTATTTACTTCTAATTCTTCTATTTTCGCCATTAGTTCCCCAATTCTAACTGATTCTTTACTAATGAATAATAATAGCCACGTTGTGATACTAATTCTGGGTGAGTTCCACTTTCTACAATTTCGCCTTGATTCAATACGATAATTTGGTCAGCATTTTTGACGGTACTTAATCGGTGAGCTACTACTACTACTGTTCTGCTTTTGAAAAAGCCTTCTAAATTTTTCATAATGACGGCTTCATTATTGGCATCCAATGCACTTGTGGCCTCATCAAAAAAAAGAAATTCAGGATTTTTATAAACAGCTCGGGCAATGAAAATCCGTTGCCGTTGGCCGCCACTGATTCCCATTCCACTAGCCCCGATTCGAGTATTAAAGCCATTGGGTAATTCTTCTACAAAAGACTCAATATTGGCTATTTCAACCGCTTCCTGAAGTTTTGAGCGGTTGATAAGCCCGTTAGGGTCAGATTCGCTGATATTTCGGGCAATAGAATCAGCAAAAACATAGCCATCCTGCATCACGACCCCGCATTGACTTCGCCAAAAGTTATAACTCAAATTTTTGAGATTCATTTTTCCAATACTGATTTGGCCATTTGTGGGCTCATAAAACTTCAAAAGCAGTTTCAACAAGGTAGTTTTGCCGCTTCCGCTCGCCCCTACAATCGCCGTTACTTTGCCTTCGGGTATGGTAAGACTGATGTTTTTCAACACCAGCTCCGAACTGCTGCTTCCATACCGAAAATCTACGTTTTGAACTTGAATGGTTTTGTGAGTGGGCAGCTCGTTTATAAGTGGGTCATCAAGCTGCTCTTCATTGGATTTGTTATGAATTTCAGAAAGTCGTTCAATGCTTATTTTGGCATCTTGATAACTGCGTACAAAGGTTATAAAGTTGTTGAGAGGGACATTCATTTGTCCCACAATGTACTGCACTGATAGCATTCCTCCCAATGAAATTTGTCCATCTATTACGGCTTTGGCCGCAATAAAACTAATGATCATATTCTTGATTTCGTTGATAAACCGTCCTCCCTCATTTTGCGTTTGAGAAAGTGCTAAGCTCTTGATATTGAGTCGAAACAGACGGGTTTGAATCGCTTCCCACTCCCAACGGCGACGTTTTTCGGAGCCGTTGAGTTTGATTTCCTGCATTCCGTTTATCAACTGAATGGTGCTGCTTTGATTACCAGAAGCTTGGTCAAAATAGCGATAATCTATTTCAGCTCGACGTTTGAGAAATAGAAAAATCCAAGTTATATACAAGCTGGCACCAAGCAGAAAAACCCAGAAAAGTTGAGCATTGAAATAGAACAGAATACCGCTGAAAATAAGGAACGTCACTGTTGAAAAAAGTACATCTAGGGTAGTGGCCGAAAGAAAACCCTGCACTCGATTGTGGTCTTGAATGCGTTGCATGATATCACCTGTGCTTTTGGAATCAAAAAAAGCAATGGGCAAATTCATTAGTTTCATCAAAAAATCGGATAACATACGGAGATTGATACGGCTCGTGACGTGCATTAAAATCCAACTCCGTATCACGTTTACGCTTGATTGCGAGATAAATAGCACCATCTGCGCGAGCAAAATCAAATAAACAAAGTTAAGATTGCGCGTATTGATTCCTGTATCTACCACTTGCTGCGTCAGAAAAGGAAAAATCAATTGTAAGCCTGTAACAACCGCTAGCCCCAGAAAAACCTGAAATCCATAGGCATGGTACGGTCTAAAATAACGCCCTAAAAATCCCCAAAACGATTTTTTAAGAGATGATGATTCGTTTTTCTGTTCAAAAAATAAGGGAGTGGTTTCAAATAACAATAACACTCCCTCCGCATCTTCCTGCGTGGCTTTATTGGGTATCCACCCTTTCAGGAAATCCTGTTTGGTATAAGTGATAAGTTGGTAGGCAGGGTCTCCCACCACTACTTTCTCGGGTGTGGCCTCATAGATGACTACATAATGCCGCTGCCGCCAATGTGCAATGCACGGCAAGGGGATTTGGGAAGACAAATCCTCATAGGTAACATTGAGAGCTAGTGTGCTAAATCCAATTTTTTCGGCAGCATCAGCCAATCCTCCCATCGTAGTACCGTCGCCGGCTAAATTGGATATTTCACGCAAATAAGCTGTCTCAATCGAGCGACCATGATACTTACTAATCATCCGCAGGCAAGTAGGGCCGCAGTCACGTGTATCTAATTGCTTATAGAATGGAAATTTTTTACGCATAGTTCAGTGTATCAAACACCGCCTTTAACCATAAATTTTTCAAACGGATTTATTTGTAAAAAATGGGCATAGCTGAATTCTGAGGGTTGGTTAGATAAATCAAAAACGCCTTCTAAGTGTTGTATTTTTTTGATACAATGTGCACACAATGTATCTAAAAGTTGATAAATTTCTTTTCCCCTATTAGTATATACGTCTTCTAAAGGTAATAACTCTAACCCTGTGCGAAATCGTTTTTTTAAATCAGCAAATCGTCCTAAAAACTCATGCTTTTGAATACCAAAAAAAATGTCTGCTTTGTACAACTCATAGAAAGCTTCGTAGCGTTTGGCTACAGTATACAGTCCATGAAAAGCTGAAAAAATACTTCTTTCTTCGCCTTGCAGTCCAATCACATTCCCTAATTGCGTTTGTTCCACATCAATTTTGAAATAATTGAATCGATTAAACAGCATAATGTTAAAAGTATTGTGGGAACATTGATGTATCAACTCTTCTATAAAAAAGATTGTCTCATTGGTCGGAATAGCACTCAAAAAAGCACAGCCTGTAGCTCCGATATTAGCAAAACAATTAACTTGGGGGTTGAAAAATACAGAGAGTAGGCGGTTGGTTAAAGTTATTTCTTCGTAGAGGTTTGGCAGGTGTGTTTTCAGTATTTCTAAGGCACTGGCAATGCTTTGTATATGATGGTGTGTCGTTTGAGTAACTTCAATATCTAAAATTTGTCTATTGTCGTTGGCTTGGTAGAACGAATTTAGCAATGGGTTTTTATGCCTATAAATTTCCATTTTCCCATCTAATACTGTTAGACAAGGTAAAAAACCGTATGAAATGTTCTTTAATTGATATGTTTCGCCATCGTATTCTAATAGTAACTTTTGATTTGGGTATTCAGTATAAAAATAACCTACTTGCGGAACATACACTGTACCATCTGCATCTGAAATAACTTCAAAGTACCCCTGTTTTTCAGTAAAATACGCACACAAAATTTGTTCTAATGTTGTATGTGAAGGACAACCTGAACTTAAATAAGCAATCAGAAGGGGGTCTAAAAATGCAGCATCATTTTCAAAATCAAGACGTTCAAATATAGCTTCATTGACACTGTAAAGCCCCGCCTTAATATAATCGGCCAAAGCCATTTTTCCTATCTGAATTTCTTCTTTGAACAATATATCAAGGCTGTTCACGGTAATTTTGTTTGCAAGTTTGAATCAATTCATTAATCTGTGAAACTGAAAACCATTGTCCTCGTTTCATTACGCCTTTTATTTTTCTTAGGTTTTCTATATCGTCAAGTGGATTGGCATCAAGCAATACCAAATCCGCCACTTTATTTTTCTGAATACTTCCCCATTGGTTCGCTTCGCCCATGTACTCGGCTGCATTAAGGGTGGCAGCCCGTAAGATGTTATATTCGGGGATACCTGCTTTTTTATACCATTTCATTTCATCAATCATTGCTAAACCCGGTACTTGAAAAACCGTAGAAGCATCGGGACTAACCAATAATTTACAACCTTGTTGGTGTAGTTGTTTGAGTATTATTAGTTTCTTTTCGATGTATTCTTTTTCAAGTTGTTGCTCTTTTCTTAAAGAATCTGGATGTTTTTGGGCTTGCTTAGCAAAATAATCATCAAAGATTTTTGTCCAACTTGCTACCAATCCTGTCGGTAAACGGTCTAAGCCCGGGCGTTTTTTCAGCTCGCTATAAGGCACTTGTGTATAATTTACAAAATACCAGTCCAATGTAGGGCAGTTGTAAACCTGTTGGTTTTTAGTTTGTTCTATGGCGGCTGAGAGTTCAGGGCTGTTGATAGATAGATTTTCATAACCCCCTAAGTGCTCTATGCTGTTGAGTCCTTTGCTTAATGCATGGGCGATGCTTATGCTATTGGGTACGTGGCCCGATAGTTTAAAACCATGATCTTGTGCCAATTGTGCTAGTGTATCAAACCAAGCGACTGATGGTACACTCAACACTTTAAGCGACTGATAGCCCTGACTTTGATAGTTTTTCAATAATTTCTGGAGCGAGTCACCTCGAATCCATACCCTGCCGGCATAAAACGGAGGTGCTGAAGTATAAATATCTGGATTAGTTTTTTGGGTGGCTTCTCTCTGAATGACCAAATCGGCATCAGCCCCTCGCATAGAACGTAGGTGAGTAACACCGGCAGCTAATTGCAATTTCAAAAACTCATCAGCACCATAGCCATACTTGGTTTGACGTGGAATATGTACGTGCATATCTGCTAATCCCGGTATGAGGTATTGATTAGTAGCGTCAATGATGAATTCATTTTTTTTGTTTTTCCTCTTTTTACTTTTGTAAATGTCAGTTATAATTCCATTAGTTACTATCACATCATACCCTTTTAAGATTGTATCCATATGAATAGGAATGATGTTTGCGTTTTTAATAAGAATTGATTTTTGAGCAAAAATAGAGTGGAGATTAAATAGTAACAGAAAGATTGTGTATTTCATTTTTGTGAATTGTAAATATTTTCAATTTTTTGTTTTCTATAAATGTTATAAAAAGGTTCAATGTCATCTATGCCAATACGTCTAGCTATAATTTTTAGATTTTTGTCTAAAATATAAATTGTAGGCGTAGAACTTACATCGTATTCTTTGCTATAGTTTACAGTACGAGAAACTACAAGCCCATACCCATTTATAAACGAGTGCCATTGGTGTTCGTTTATAAATTTATTCCAGTCCGTCTCATTACCATCAATCGCAATTGTCATAATTTCTATATTTTCATTTTTGTGATTGTTGTAGAACTGTTTTAATTTTGGTGCTCCTTCTTTGCAGTGTCCACAAGAGGGAGAATAAAAGAAAATTATATTAAAATCGGATTTTAGTTCATGAATAAAGCTGAGCCTGTTTTCTTTGTTTTGTACACCAATGTCTGGTATTACTTTATTAAGTAAAAGAGGTTTTAATATATTTACTTTTTCTTTTAGTGACGTTAGTGTAGATGTATCTACTACATTAATATATTTTGTTAGAAAATAGCGTTCAACCATATATACAAAAACTCCTTCAGTTCCCATTGAGGTTGAGTTTTCATATTTATTTGTAATGTATCTGATAATATATTCTTCGTATTCTTTTTGGGATCCATTTTGTGCTTTATTAAGTAGATATTCTGCACTTTTTATAATTGAATCTTCTCTTTGAATGGTTAATTCATTGAAGTATGTATCAAGTTTTTGTTTTAAAAATGGAGTTTTTATGAGTTTTTTATTTGAAAAACTAAAGCTATCCCAAAAATGATTTTTGTAATATAAAAATGCTTCCTCTTGAGATGTTCTAATGGAGGAAGGAATTTCAGGGTTACTTGCTGTTTTTAAAATTTCTGCTAAAAAAGTGTTTTTATTTTTTTTTAAAAAAAAGTCGTAATATTTTTTTTGTTCTTCTTCGAGTTTTTTAATTTCGATTGGTGATGTGTTTTTGGATTTTAGTTCTGATATTTTTTGAGCGTTACTTTTTAAGTAAAATTGGAGTTGATAAAACAACTGACTTTCTTTAGATCCTTTGATTTTTATGCTACTTATTATGTCAATTGTGTCTACGTTGAAATTTATATTTTGTTCATCAGATATAATTAGAGTTATAATTTTGCTTTTGGAAGGTAATACTATCTCATAAATTCCTGTATCTAAAGATTTTTTTTTGAAAAAATTTATATTGCCATTTAAGTCTATTTTAGCTGTATCAACAGGATACAAACTGCCAGAGTAATGATTGTATGCTAAAATACATTCTCCGTGTTTCAATCCTTTAATGTGCCCAGTAATATGATATTGTCCTAAGGAGTATCTATAAATAGATGTTAAAAAAAGAAAAATATAATATAAATATATTTTTTTAAAACAAATCATTTTTTGAGTTGTAAATGTTTAAGTGAAAATGAGGTAAGGTTGAAGCTTACCTCACTGAGAAAATTTACTAATGAAGTTTAATAACTGTACTTGAATCAGGAGCTCCTGGAGCGGAACCAGTTGTGTTGGTTGAACCTCCTCCACATTGAATTGAAGCATCATGACAGTTTGATAAATTTCCACCCTTAATGGCTTCCAAATTAGCGACTACATTTCCTGACTGTGCCTTCAACTCGACTAATGATAATCTTTTCATGTTGTTTTTTGTACCAAAGGGGAATAGTGATAGCGATAATGCTTTTGAGCCTTTGGTGAATTCAAAAAAACAAGTAAAAAAACAAGTAAAAAAACAAGTAATTAATTAATTTTATTAATGTTTTGTTTTTTCTTTTCAAGAAAAATAACTAATAGTGGCTTTGATGGTATAGGTGACTTTTTAGACCAAATAGGGTCTTAGAGAAACAGCCTCAAACTGAAAAGCCATATATGAGTATAGGTACTCTTCTTCGTAAAAACCGCGACCGCTGCAAACTAACAGGGTCAGAAATCGCTGATGTATTGGGTGTATCGCAAGGAACCTATCACAATTGGGAGAGTGGAAAAACCAATCTGCCTGCCAAGTACTTACCGCAATTGGCGGAAATCTTCAAAGTGGAGATTATAGAGCTTATCCCAGCGCATAATGTGGCTCTAAGTCATGATAGGCCGCAGTCCGCAAATCAAGACAAGGTAGCCACGGATGTAGGAGCCAAAGTAGAGCCGCTTGAACTCTACCAAAAACTTTTAGAGAGCAAAGAGGCCGTCATTAAGTTGCAAACAGAAGAAATTAGAAGATTGCAAAAGAGGCTTGCGGAGTTTGGGAGCAACCCATTTTAAGGCAAAAAAAGATATACAGCCAATGACTTCATTTTTTTAGCGTATTCGTTTGTGCCTCAAAACCTTTGAAGATAGCGCATTTGAATAAAACAAAAACGAATGGAAACGTCGTTTGAGGAAAGTGAGACAGTTATTTCCAGAGGTAGTTATGTCTCACAAAGACACCGATGCAAGCTAAAATTTGCCAGGCAGATACAAACGTTTTACGAAGATTCTTCACCGACATATCTTCCCCCCTCACAAAAAGGGGGGAAGCGACATTTCTGTCTTAAAACAAATCAGTCCTCGACCAGAGTAGGGTAATGAAGCTGCGTCATTTTAATAGTTTATAAGGGGTAAAATTTTATCTTTGATAGATAGCAGGATAAGATATAACAGGGCATCATTTGTGCCCTGTTATGATACACTACTACTCTTTTCCCTAATCTATATATCAATGGTCTTTGGCTCAATTGATGGAAACCAAAGTTTTTTATTTCTTTAATTTTTGGACTGTAAAAGGCACACATATAGGCTTGGTAGGGCAGCAGTCACCTTCGTAGAAAATATAAGAACAACAGCCGGCTGTTGGGCAAGCGACATTGGTAGCCGTAAATCGGTAAGTACCGGCTTCGGTAACTTGGAGAACGGACGTTGTGGCAGCGGCGATAGGCTGGTCATTTCTAAACCATTGAATATTGGTATATCCCGACGGAATAGAAAGCTCAAAAATCTGCCCGGCACAAATCGGCGCTGGCACCGTGATACAGGTTCGGTCAAAGTCATCTTCGCTTTCAACGTTGTTGTTGGGGGTGGAGTCTGTATCGGTCTGATCTGCCTTGGAAATTTGGGCCGTAAAATACTGTACTCCAGTCTGTATTACTTGGACTCCTATCGACAAGGTGACGATTTGCCCAACGGCGATGTTTCCAATGGTCCATGTACCGGTGGCGGAGTTATAATTGCCAGTTGCTGTAGCAAAAGTTTGGAAACTCATCCCCGCAGGTAAAATATCCTTTACTTCTACGCCAGATGCTGGATTTTGCCCTTCATTTGTGACACTGACAGTCAAGGTGATATTTCCATTTAAGCCGGGCTGCTGATTGCTGACAGCTACGTCAAGGGATAAGTCAATCGGAGGATTACAAGTGGCGTCAGGGCCCAGTTTCTCGACAAATTGCTCCAAAGGAACCACATTCCCGCTCGGCGTTTGTCCGGAGCGGGAATAAAAACTACAGGCGGTATTGAGTGAAGCCACACTTTTGGCCGCCGCCACAAAAGGATCTGCTTTTGCTAAGATTCCGATGGGGCTGTAGCAGGCATTGCCTTGGAAGGTAAAAAGCGCAACAGGTGTACCATTGGTAAATGGTCCATAATCAGTTTCGGTAGCTGTTTTTCCAATGACATAATAATTGTAAGCAGGATCTAAACCCGCCGAGGCGAATAGGGACTGACTCCCCAATTTGAGGGGGTTTTTCTCCCAAGTGCCTCTTATGTCGGTGATATTCTGAATTACAAAATCTTTGGGAACTTTCAGCGATACCTGCGCGGTGGCTCCAAATTCTTTGGCATCGGCATTGTTAGCGTTGGGCGTAGCATATTTGGGTACCACCCAAACCGTATAAAGGCCCGTATTGGCTTGGTAGGTCAATTGGTAATTGACTTGATTTGTAGAGAGTTGCTGCGCTTCTACCGTAACAAACCCAAGAAACCAGATTAGCCCAATCCAACCGATTGTAGATATTCCCTTTTTCATTGTAGTGTATGTTTATTCGTTAATTTTCAGGTTTTTATAGGGGGGCAATGCCCCCCTGAGTCTGTCTGTGTTTATTTAGGTAATTGTTCCTGAATGATGAAGAAATTTTGTTTAAGGGCGTTACCGGGATGGTTGTTGATGACGTTTTGGTATATGTATTCTACATCATTGGTCGTTCCCTGAAAAATCACTTCTCCATCCATGTTAACATCTCCTGTGTAATAGCCTGAAAGAATGAAGAAAGGCAGTAGAAAAGGATTGCTCGTGGAGGCAATGACTTGCTGATAGATGACGTTGACGTCGTTGTCCGTACCCTGATAAATCACTTGGTCGTCATAAAGGGAATTGCCCGCCCAGAGGGCTTTGCCCTGAACTACATCCACCTGCGATTGATGAATCGGTGAATTGGTCAGAACATACGTTGGAGTGACTGCCGAACGAAAATCGATAGTAGAAACAACCTGCGTTAAGGGCAGGGCCGTTTGCGACATGACCCCTAAATGGTTACGGTGACGAACCGATACAAAATAGTTGGCCGGTACAATCGTGTTGAAGGTAATAGGCGAAACGCCGTCTACCTCTACAATGTCACCGTCACGTTGAACCAAGCCCGAGCGGCTGTCTACGACGAGAGTTGAATCGTTGGCATCGCGCAATTCAACAAAAACCCAGTCTACGATAGCATCTTGCCCACTGACAGTCAACACCGTGTTTGAGGTAATGGTATCGGCAGCAGTGATTGGATTCCAAGCCACGTAAGGCGATTTTCTAGGAATCAAGTTTTTCACCCGCAGGTCATCGCGCATCAAATTACCTGAGAATACCCCAAACAATGAACCCTGCAAATAGACTTTAGGTAAGAGCGTCAGTTTACCGGGAGGCTGAATGGTGAGAGGAGTGGGGACAGAGTTGTTTGTTGGGTCGCCGTCAAAGTCAGGATCGGGATTGTTTCCTAACTGCGATTGATCTTTCACGGTTTCTCCTAGAGGGCTCTGACCGGTACTGTAAGCAATATTCGTGTATGTCACTCCTGTGAATACATTTGGAGTGATACGCAAGGTCAAAGTGATACTTCCGCTGTCACCGATAGCCAAGGCATTGCTAGGCAAAAGTAACTGTGTCTGGCTTGCGGTGCCTGTATAGGTGGAATTAACGGTAAACTTAGTACTGCTGATTCCAAGTACAGTAACCGTTGCTGGGCTTGGGAAGGTTTTAGACAGTGTATCAAATACTTGTACGTTACTGAGCGGCACATTACCTACGTTTTTCACTTTAAGACTAAAGGTAAGGTCATAGGTATAGTTGAGGTTATTCACAAATGAAGTGACCTCTTTAGCGATACCGATTTTGGGAGTCTGTGTCAGCGGCACAACGGT
>NZ_KE384038.1:382870-385252 GCF_000423565.1 Runella zeae DSM 19591
TTGTCGGTGATAGAAGCAATACTCTTAATCAATTTAATCGAAGGAGTTGGCGTAATCAGCAACACCGTTGGGTCGTTGGTAGGGTCGGCATCGGTAGTACCGTTCAATTTGGGGGATTCGGTCGCATCAGGGTTGGCGATGGCCACGGCGTTGTTGTTCGTACCTGCATCCGAAATATCGGAGACAGTTGGAAGAGGTCCACTTGAGGGTATGCCAGTGACGGTGGCGGTGTTTTCAACGCCACCTGCGTTGACATCAGCTTGGGTAATGGTGTAGGTGGCAGTGGCTGTACCTGTAGCGCCGGGAGCAAGCGTGCTTGGGCTGATGGCAACGTTGCTCAAACTGAGTTTAGCATCTGTCAAAGCTACGCCCGTCAGCGTCACATTGCCCGTATTAGTGACGGTGAAATTATAATTAATCACGTCGCCCACTCCGCGACCCGTGGGTCCGTTGTCGGTGATAGAAGCAATACTCTTAATCAATTTAATCGAAGGGGCACTACAATCTACGTCAGGACCTAATTTCTCAACAAACTGCTCTAGGGGGATTACGTTTCCACTTGTCGCCTGCCCTGAGCGTGAATAAAAACTACAGGCTGTATTTAGGGAGGCTAAATTTTTTGCTGCGGCCACAAAGGGGTCAGCTTTGGCCAAAACTCCCACAGTTCCATAACAGGCATTACCTTGAAAAGTGAAAAGTGAAACAGGAGTACCGGTGCTAAATGCGCCATAATTTACTTCGGTCGCTGTTTTGCCAATCACATAATAGAGGTAATTTGGATCTAAACCAGCAGATGTAAATACGGACTGATTCCCTAGTTTGACTGGGTTTTTTTCCCAAGTACCCTTTATATCAGTGATGTTTTGAATGACAAAGTCTTTGGGGACTTTCAAGGATACCTGCGCCGTTGCCCCTAGCTCATTGGCTTCGGGGTTGTTTGGATTGGGGGTATTATATTGTGGGACTACCCAAACCGTGTAAGTCTGATTGGAAGCATTGTAGGTTAATTGATAATTGACTTGATTTGTCGAAAGTTGTTGTGCTACTGCCGGAAATATTGCACAGAGCAATGCAAGCCCAATCCAAGTGAAAGAGAGGAATTTGTTTTTCATCGTGAGTTACCTGTCAGGTGGTTAATTTTCCATTTAGTTGTTAAGTGGAGGAGATTAGGCTCTCCTCCACGATGACCTTTGCATTTTACTTAGGCAATTGCTGCTGTATGATAAAGAAGTTTTGTTTGAGGGCATTTCCGGGATGGTTGTTGATGACGTTTTGGTAGATGTACTCTATGTCATTGGTCGTTCCTTGGAAAATCACTTCCCCATCCATATTAATATCTCCTGTATAATAGCCCTGAAGAATGAAGAAAGGAAGTCCTATCACATTACCCAGTGCTCCAATGACTTGCTGATAGACGACATTGACGTCGTTGCCTGTACCCTGATAAGTCACTTGGTCATCATAGAGTGCATTGCCTGCCCAAAGTGCTTTCCCTTGCACAACATTTACTTGCGACTGGTGAATCGGAGCGTTGGAGAAAACATACGTTGGCGTTGTTGTTAATCTAAAATCGACAACCGTAGCAACATGTGTTAATGGCAGTTCATTCTGGGTCATAACCCCCAAGTGATTACGATGTTTGACGACAACAAAGTAACTTGCCGGAATTACGTTAGTGAAAACAATGGGTGAAGTTCCATCTACATCTACAATATCGCCATCTCGTTGTACAAGTGCCGATCGACTGTCGACGATGACAGTAGAGTCTGTTGCACTACGAAGTTCTACAAATACCCAATCTACAATAGCATCTTGCCCGCTGACAGTCAACACGGTGTTTGAGATAATGGTATCGGCAGCAGTGAGCGGATTCCAGGCCACGTAAGGCGATTTTCTTGGAATCAAGTTTTTCACCCGCAAATCATCCCGCATCAAATTACCTGAGAATACCCCAAACAAAGAGCCTTGTAAGTAAACTTTTGGTGAGAGTGCTACCTTCCTGACTTGCAATATGGTGATATAGACCGTGGCGGTATCGCACAGATTAGGCGTTCCGTTGTCACAAACCTTATAAATGAATCGGTCAGGACCTACATAGTTTGGATTCGGCGTGTAGGTATACGTACCGTTCGGATTGAACACCACCGTACCATTCGCTGGGTTGGTCAGTTTGGTGAACACAAGCGGATCATTGTTAGGGTCGCTGTCGTTCGGCGCTACCGTTCCACTTACAGGTACATTCACTTGGGTAACGTTGGCATCATCCACGGCTACTGGAGGGTCGTTGCCAGTAATCAAAGGCAACACATCAATTGTCACGGTTGCCGTGTCGCAGGCACCCCTCACATCACAAAGCACGTATTTGAAGCTGTTCTTACCGAC
>NZ_KE384038.1:386002-481629 GCF_000423565.1 Runella zeae DSM 19591
AATGCACCCGTTGGCGTGTAAGTGAAACTGCTATCTGTGGCGTTGTAGACCACCGTACCGTTGGTAGGGTTGCTGATTCTGGTGACAGAAGCAAACTTGTCGCCTTGCGGGTCAAAATCATTGGGCAACACCCGTACTTTCACCGGAACACCTACTTGCGTTTGACTCGCGTCGTCGTTGGCTATCACACTGTTGGTTGTGAGTCGCGGCAAGACGTCAATGGTAACAGTAGCCGTATCGCACAAATTGATGCTACTGCAGACCACATAGCAGAACCTGTCCGTTCCTACGAAGTTGTTATTTGGAGTGTAGGTATAGTTACCGTTGGCTTGCATCACCACTGTGCCGTGTTGTGGTGGGCAGATGCTCGGTATTGTGGTGTTGACCGTCAATGGTAATCCTTGTGGGTCATCATCATTGGTCAATACGTTACCTGTGACAGGGGTGTTAATAGGCGTATTGTTGAAATCATCAGTGGCTACTGGCGGACGTGCGCTCACGGTGATGATTAAATTTGCATTATCACACAAACCAGTAGGATCACAGACTTTGTAAGGAATAGTAACAACTCCCACAAAATTTAAAGCTGGGGTAAAGGTAAATGAACCATTGTTTGTTGTGTCCCACACAATAATTCCTTCACTTAATAACGGTGCCGCCAAAGGATCAAATAATAATTCGGACAACGTATTGTCAGGATCGGAATCATTGGGGGCTACTGTGCCGCTGACGGGTGTATTGAAAGGAGTTGTATACGGGTCATCAACTGCTACTGGCGGCTGACAATTCGGAGGGGTAAAAGTGCCAGAGGCAGAGGCGGTACAACCATTGGCGTCAGTTACGGTTACGGTATAAGTGCCTGTTGATAAACCAGTTAGGTCTTTAGTTGTAATATTGCCAAGAGACCATAAGTAGGTGTATGGTCCAACCCCACCTGTCACTACTGAAAATGCTTTACCATCAATTCCCTGGCAACTGCTGTTTTCAATCAATACGCTTACTGAGAGCGTAGGGGCACTACCAACGGTAGCGGAGATAGTTTTGGTACAGCCTAATGCATCAGTCACTGTGACATTGTAGGTACCTGCCGATAGGTTTGAAGGATCTTGGATATTCCCAATGGCGGTTGGACCAGTCCATACGTACGAGAATGGACCTGTTCCATTTTGGATGATTAAATCTATGGCACCCTTGTTGATAGCACACGAAGAGGTATTTGACACGTTGACAAATAGCTCTATTTCAGTTGTGGGTTCAGTAATCACTACCGAGGCGGTAGCCGTACACCCATTGGCATCCGTAACGAATACATTGTATGTACCAGCCGCTAACCCTGTAGCCGTCGTGGTCATTGCTCCATTGGACCAAATGTACGTGTAAGGGGCTGTTCCACCACTACCCGTAACCGTTGCTTCACCATTGCTTCCCCCTTTGCATGTTACACTTTTTGTTTGTGAAGCAGTAGCTGTTAAAAGAGTAGGTTGCGTAACGGGGCTTGCCGTTAATGTTTTCACACAACCGATGTTGTCCGTAACAGTAACTGAATAAGTCCCTGCTGCCAAACCTGAAATATCTTCTGTGGAGGCACCATTGGACCAGCTAAACGTAACGGGTGCAACGCCACCAGTAACGATGAGGTTTACTCTACCGTTGGTGTTGCCAAAACAACTGATAGGGGTAGTTATAGACGATAGCGAAAGGCTGGAGGTATTATTAACCGTAAAGGTTTTAGAAACTTTACATCCGGCGTTATCGGTCACTTCTAAGGTGTAGTTACCCGCTACTAAATTGGTACGATCTTTTGAAGTAGGGCCATCTATCCATTTATAGGTATAAATTGAAGAACCACCTGTTACGGATACTGTTATAGCACCGGTTGCACTTCCAGTACAAAGTGCATTGGTAATTGCCCCCGTTATGATGATTTGGATGGGTTGACCCACTGAGGTTGTGAATACTTGCTTACACAAGTTTGCATCGGTAACTGTCACCGAATAATCTCCTGCTGGTACATTAGACAGGTTTTGATTGGTCGAACCGTTACTCCATAGATAGGTATAAGTAGGTGTACCACCGCCACTTATAAGAGAAATCTGGCCAGTGGATGCTCCAAAACAATCCGCCTCAGTAGGCGTTATCGTAGCAGATATGGGGGCAGTTGGACCGGAAATTGTAAATATGTTTGATGTAATCGAACAGCCATTGGCATCGGTTACCACTACATTATAGTCTCCAGGATTCAGCCCACTGATATCTTGGGTAGTAGCACCGGTATTCCATCCATATGTATACGGTGGCGTACCGCCGGTAGCCGTGATATCTATACTTCCATTCGCATCCCCAAAACACAACACGTTGGTTGTGCCAACAGGAGTTACCGCAACCAAAGAGGAAGGTTGGGTAATCACCATGTTTACCAGTGGGAAGGTGCAACCATTCGCATCAGTGATGGTCACATTGTACGTACCTGCTGGGCGATTAATGATGTCTTTTGTAGTCGCTGTGAAGCTGTTTGGACCCGTCCAAGCGTAGGTATAGGGTGCTGTACCGCCGGTTACGGTCAATACAATTTGACCATTTGTACCATTGCGACAACTTACATTGGAAATAACCCGGGTAGCACCTAAAGCCGCACTTGGCTGAGTGAGTACGATGGTCTGCGTTGCGGTACAGCCATTGGCGTCAGTGACTGTTACTTGGTAAGTACCTGCTCCTATAGAAGACTGGTCTTGGATATTACCCGAAAAAGGAACTGAGTTACGAGTCCATGCGTAGCTGTACGGTGAAGTACCACCCGATACGCTCAAGTCTATGCTTCCAGTTAAGCCTCCGAAGCAATTGACATTCGTTTTAACATGATCCAGCACAATCCCCGCTGGCTGCGTGATGGTAGCGGATGTAGTACTTACACATCCGGTGGCATCCCTCACAGTTACGCTGTAAGTGCCAGCAGTTAATCCCGTTCTGTCTTCAGTAGTGGCTCCATCAGACCACAAGTAGGTGTAAGGGGCTGTGCCGCCCGTCACAGTCACGTTTATAGTTCCGGTGCTTGCACCGTTACAGGTTACATTTGTCTTTGTGTTTGTAACAGTCGGTCCGTCTGTACTGATGACGGCAACGGTTGAAGTCTGAAAACAGCCTTTTGAATCCGTGACCGTTAAGGTATAACTACCACTACTCAAATTAGTCAAGTCTTCGGTGGTGGCCCCGTTATTCCAACTGTAATTATAAGCAGGTGTACCACCAGTTACTGTAATATTAATGGCTCCATTTGATTGGTTACAGGTAGCATTTGTGACCGACGCCGTGGTAAGTACTGGGTTATCTTCTACCGTAACGTTGACGGTAGCTGTGGCCTGACAGCCTGAAGCATCCGTCACAACGACTGTATAAGTACCGTTGTGAATGGCTGCATTTGCATTAAGTATGGTGGGGTTCGCACTAGACGACGTAAAGCCGCTTGGCCCCGTCCATGAATAAGAAACCCCACCAGTAGCCAACAAACTGATTGTTCTATCTTTACAAATAGGCAATACTACGGAGGCTTGTGCGGTGGGTTGAATGACATCTACATCAATGCAAGTCTGGGCACTTTCATTACAATTATTCACCGCTACAACGCACACTTGATAAGTCCCGGGCGTGACACCGGTCCAATTAACCCTGATTTCTGGCGTACCTTGTCCTGATACAATGATTGCCCCAGCAGGAACCGTCCAAGTATAGGATATATTGGCAGGGTCGGGAGTAACAGAGAATACCTCTGCGACGCTGCTCCGACAAATATCAATGGGGTCGCAATTGCTGGGGACATTCAAAACAATATTGCCACTCGAAACCGTACAGCCTTTCGAATCGGTAACGGTCAGACTATACGTACCTGCGGCTAAGCCTGCTCGGTTAGCAGTATTATTGGTTCCAGCTATGTCTGCCCAGTCATAGGTATAAGGCGCAGTTCCTCCGATTACGGTAGGAGTAATGCTTCCTGAGGCAAAACATTGTGGCTGTACGGTTAATTGGCTAACAGCCAAAGCTGCCGAAGGCTGCGTAATTATAACGTTAACGGTCTCCTCACAACCGCCATTATCTTTTACAGTAATGATGTAAGCACCAGCAGTTAGGTTGGTAAACGTACCTGAGTTACCAAAAGCACCACTTCCCAGTTTATATGTATATGGTGCAAGTCCGTTTGCACCTGCCACAGTGACCGCACCGGTGGAGGCACCAAAGCAATTGATATTCGTTTGAGATGTCACGGAAGCAGTGATAGCACCACAAAATAACGTAAGCGCCGCTGAGCGTTTGAGTCGGATACAATCATTGGAACTATGCGTGACCAGCACGAAATACGTATTCCCGTATAACCCCGTACTGTTCGATATATTGAGCGTAGCGGTTGTTACGCCACTATATACACCCGTGTTTGCCAGGGCTGTTCCCCCAGCATCAGGGTCTCCCAAATACCATTGGTATAATAGATTCGCGTTGGAGTTGCCGGCTGTACCGTAGCTGGGCGTACCGCTACTGTACGAGGTAGCGTTATCACCGCGAGCAGAGATACTAAAAGTAGCCGGTGCAGCCGCTGCCACAGCCTGATTGCCTGGGGGGGTCAGAATAATAACCTGTGTAGCTACCTGACTGCCACCAACGGTTTGACCGGCACCCGCAGCTGTTGGGACACCGTTTGAGCCAACGCCTCCGGTGAGCCGGCCATTGGCATCTATATTGGCTGCCGTAAAGCTGCCACCGCCTTCTATGGCATCGGCGCATCCGTCCCCGTCAGAATCATTATCTAATGAATTAATCAGGCCATCTCCGTCTGTGTTGCCAGACCCCTCCACGGTATCCAATATGCCGTCGTTATCATCGTCTAAATCGCACGCGTCCGAAATATTATCCCCGTCGGAGTCGGGTAAACTACCGACTACAAGGGGGTTGGGGGTGAGCGTCGTTTGATTCGTTATATTATTGGCGTCTCGTATCTGCACCGTATAGTTTCCAGCCGTAAGGCTGTTAAATACATTGCTGTTTTGCCAAGTACCGGAGTTGACTCGGTATTGGTACGTACCGCTTCCTCCAGTTGGGTTAGATACGGTTATGGTTCCATTGGCTACACCGATACAGGCATCCGTTTTAGCGGCTGTTCCTCCTACTGGTGGCAGCGAATAGTTGACAATAAGCTGTGGACGGTTATTCGCATCAGTTGCATCATCGCTGTACATGTAGTACCAAGATTCTTCTTTGTCACCTACAAGGGTTGAAGGTACTATCCCCAAACCATGATTCGGAGAGGTACCATTGTACCACTCCTGCACCAACGACGTAATGGTGATATTATAGACTGTACCCGTAGCATCAGATGCACCAGCTGTTAGTGTACCATAATTTGTACCTGCGTAACTCCCGCCAGTCCAGCTGCCGCTTCCGGGGGTGTTCCAGGTGGCCCCTGATCCATTGGCGTTACAGGAGTTGCCTTCATCCCAAGACGTCGTAACCCTTCTGATGATTGACGTAAACGATGAACCTTTCTCGTTATCCCATCCTGTACCGTTTGGAGCGTGTACCATTCGGAGGGTTGCCGAGGTGATCGTTGCCCCGGCCGGGATAGTTGACAAATCAAATTGAATGAGGGGGTTTTGCTGGTAATTGGTCGCATTGTCTGGACCGATCCCCTGGCAAGAGCCAAAGTTTCGGGTATTGGCCCCTTTATAAACCTGAGTTGCTTTGGATGAGGTAATGGTCACAGTCTGGGCATGGATAACCCCCACAACCCCCAAAAACAGGTATAAAAGAACTGTGATACGCGACAAACGACAATAAATCTGAGAAGACTTATTGTTTATTTGCTTAGTTACGTAGATGGTTTCCATAGTATAGCTTTTGATTCGATTGACACATAAAATTCTTTATTGATGATTAGTAAATAGGGACTCCTTTTTTGATGAGTCCATTTACAGTGTATTCAATCTTATTCTTTCTCCAATTCAATACAGTTGGAGTATTCAATAATTCTAAGTTCGGTTTGTCATCCGTCATTACCTCCACATCCCCCAATTCATAAGCGGACGCTGATATTGGGGCATAATCTGCCGCTGAGAAGTGATCGTTCGGCATTAGCTCATTATATCTTAAATTTTGGCTGAGGGCCTCTTTGATATTCAGTGAACCTGAGGTTCCGTAGAGCAATAAATCAGCAGATAGCGATTTGTTTTCATTCTTAACCGCAAACATTTTGTATCCAATAGATTCAAAAGTTTTGATGACCGAACGAGGAGCACGTGAAAGTTTGGGGTCTTCAGTGTCCAATTGACCCTGAAAATTCACGATCACCAAGGCATCTCTGTTTAATGCCATTTTTAACTCTCTTAAACCTTCTTGGGTAAACATGTGGGAGGGCTGTACCTCTCCATTTACAATATCCAATATGACCACATCATATTTTTTAGCGGTATTTCGAATGTAATGGCGTGCGTCATCAATGATCAGATTAGCAGAGGTGGGATAATAACCAAACCATTTTTCAGCGATAACCGGAATCCGTTCGTCCAACTCCACAATATCAAGTTCAAACCCAAGTCGAATCAAATTATGGGCAATACTTCCTCCCCCCATTCCCAGTAGCAAAGCCTTACTCTTAGCTGGCTTTATCCCTGCTAAAGCCGTCACTTTATGGGGATATCTCCATACTGAAAATGGCTCAATGCCAACATTCGTAAACGTTTGGTCTATTCCATTTAGCAACAACTGCCTTGTGTTAACTGGACGGCCGTCTTTGGCAAAACCTTTGTGATCTACAACCGTCCATTCTCCCAATATACCGCTTGACTGATACTGTATTGTAATAGCCGGATCAGCGGTAGGTTTGCTGTAGACGAACGGAACAGAAAAAATAAAAAGGACAAAGGAAAGAACAGCCTGCGTTTTTTGTTTTCGGCTCAACATACCGACTGCGGAAACGACTATCAGCACAAGCCCTGTAAAAGTGGCCGTTGTTCGGATACCGAGCTCGGGTATGAGCACAAAACCCGCAAGAAATGTAGCGAGTATGCCCCCTACTGTAGAAATGGCATAGATGGTACCAGCTGTTTGCCCTGCATTTGCCTCGGATTGATTGATGAGCTGTATGATGATGGGAGAAACCATCCCCATGCAAAAAATGGGAGGCAATAAGTAGATTGAAACCGAGATTAATGAGCCGATACGAACTCCCAGATCGGCCGTAGCCATCATGATAGCGGGTGCAATTCGGGGGGCAATGATTGTTAATATTGCTCCGACAGCAAGTACTGCAAACAGCGGGCTTTTGTCTTTGTATTTATTAGAAACACTGCCACCAATGAAATAGCCGCCAGAAAGAGCAATGAGCGTAACGCCCAATACCGAGGCCCAAACATACATGGAGGTGCCATAGAACGGGGCTACAATCTTTGCACCCAGTAGCTCTATGATCATAACCGCAGCCCCCTCCACAAAAGACACTATTAGAAATAGATTCCTTTGGCTGGGTTGTACTACATTATCTTTACGTGCAGTACCAAGTTTATTTTTCAGTTTGTATTCCATTAGAAATCTCTATTATTTTTTCTTTCCTTCAAGATCGAATCTGGTTCAGACAATCAATAGGTATGCTTTTGAACATCCTTTTTTGAATGCCATCATCTTATTAGAGCCGTTAAAAATGTTAGTTATTGTTTATCGTTATTGGCTGGACTGGTGGAGGATTTATGGCTGTAAGTATTACTGAAGTACTGGCTGTACACCCCCCAGCATCGGTTACGGTTACATTATAAGTTCCAGCCGACAGGCCTGATTGATCCTGAGTTGTTGGGGTGAGACCTGTTCCATTTGGAGTTGTCCAATTGTAGGTAAAGGGTGATGTTCCACCGGTTACCACCAAATCAATGACCCCGTTTGCCCCCAAAGGAGAATTAGAACCAGGTGGACAAGTTGGAGGTGTAACATTGGTCGTCAATACAATTGAGGCAGCGGTTGATAAGGTAATAGAAACAATAACGGTACAGTTTTTGGCATCGGTGACAGTTACTTGATAATTTCCGGCGGTCAAACCGGTAATGGTAGGCGTGCCCTCACCGGTAGGTGTACCGTTCCAGTCGTAGGTATAGGGGGCAGTGCCACCAGATACCGTAGCCGTAACACTGCCGTTGGTGGCTCCGCAGCTTGGATCTATTTTTGACAAAGAAGCCGTAAGTGCGGCTGAAGGCTGCGTAACTGAAATATTGGTTACTGTTCCAGTACAACTGTTTGCGTCAGTGATGGTCACACTGTATGTCCCGGCAAGGATATTGGTACGGTCTTTGGTAGAGGCTCCGTCGTTCCATTGATAGGTATAGGGGGCGTTTCCGCCGGCCACTGTAAGTGTGATACCACCCGTAGATTGCCCAAAACAAGGCACGTTTGTTACGGTGGGTGTAGCGCTAATTACTGCGGGTTGGGTTACGCTGATGTTGTTTGCAGTAGCGGTACACCCCTTGGTGTCGGTGACAGTTACGCTGTAGTTGCCTGCCGTTAGGCCACTACGATTTTGGGTAGTGATGCCACCGCCCCAATTGTAGGTATAACCCGGCGTCCCGCCCGAAACCGACAGGCTGATGGCCCCCGTTGCACCGCCATTACAAGACACTGGAGTCGTCGTAGGCGTAATGACAATAGCGGGATAGGTACCTACCGTAGCGGTGAACGTATTGGCACATCCGCTTGCAGAGGTAATCGTAACTGTATAAGTACCAGTAGCAAGGCCAGATATGGTAGTGCCATTGCCTGAACCAGAGCCGCCGCCAGAGCGAGTCCATGTATAAGTATAAGGTGCAGTGCCGCCCGTAACAGTCATAGTGATGGCACCAGTATTGGTAGTACCTGGACACAACGGTGTTATGGAAGAGCTAACTGATTGAGTACAAGGCTGAATGGTGATAGGCGTGGCAGAGGAGGTTTGTCTGCCGCAGGCGTCGGATACTGTGACGGTAATCATACAAGAGGTAACGCTACCCACATTAGGAGGGGTAAATGTAGTACTGGCAGCGTTGGGATTGGCAAAAGTACCTCCGCAGCTACTCGTCCATTGATAAGTAAGTGGGGAAGATACCGGAGAGGTAGCCGTGACACTGACTGCATAGCCAACACCTATTGACAAGGTTGTAGGAACATTTGCCACACTGATAAAAGGTACTTTATCTACAGAAGACAAAAGACTAAAATTAAAAAAGGGACGGATAGCAGCTATGCTGGCCGTACCGCCTGCTTTCTTGATGTCATGACCTGCTTCGTACATTACCCAGCCAGAAGTATTCAAACCAAAACCACGGCCAAAAACAATCACGGCTGCTGGCCCGGGCGATAACCCGGGTACATTGGATTGGGAAGGGTCAAAAGCGATAACTTGGGTCGACGACCGCCAGCCTCCCCCTGCTTTGGGCAGGTAGATTTGTTCGGCACCTCCAGGGTGGGCTGCGTCAGACGCCCCCATGTATTGAGATGCAGGACTACTTGGGTTGATACGAGTATATGGAGGACTTCCATCATTGTGTTGGTTGGAAAACACCAAGGCATTGCCAACGCCACCTACATTGTTAGCCAAGAAGTTGGTTTGCAGGCTACCATTGTTCATATTTTCCAATTCCGAAACAGCTTTACAGCCCGCCCAAATCGACCCACGATTATTACGATTCCAATTGTACAGGTTGCCGTGGGTACTCCATGTGGGGTCGGCATGGGGCATCACAAAAATATCATCACACACCCCAAGGGTTTGGGGGTCTTTAAAGTTGTAAGCTGAGGATGGAATCCCTGCTTGGCTGAAGAAGCCTTCCGCAATTTTTCCATTCTTGTCGTCCAATGTCCAGCGGGGAGCTGACGTGAGCGTATAGGTTACGTTTACGGTCAAAGGGCTAGTTGTGGTTATTCCAGAAACACCATAGCTACTAATTTTTCCATTCACCGAGGAGTTTCGAAAAGGGGCAGGGATAATGAACGTCCCCCCTCGAAAATCTACCCCTTGATGGCTAAAGTCTATGCCATCGATGCCTTTGGTTTGGCTGATGACCCATTTGACAGGGATTTTGTCGTTTTTCAACAAATCGTATATCAACCCGTAGGGTCTCAGCGCATTAGCTTGGGTTTGCGGGGTAATCCCCATGTTAATGATGTACGAACCCGATGGAAAGGTTTCGGTCTGTGCGTAAGACCTCACTATTCCCGCCAGCATACACAACAAAAGTAGGCTTGTTGTCAGTAAGTACTTAGGGATACGGAAGCGGTAAAAAACAATCATGCGATTTGAGAATAAATTTGATGAAACTCAATGGAATCTACATAGTTGTTTTGCATCAAGAACTAATCCGACGATTTAGCCAAATTGGTATACCACTTATCGTTTTGGTTATTTTTGTGTAAGCCTAAGCCAATCGCGGAGAGGATAAAAAAAAGGGAATGCAAGAGACCCCTAATTTCTAGCTTTGGAATGAGTTTTTTAAAATATAACGGAAGAGATAGGGAAGGAAGGTTTGTGGATAGAAGGCAAAAATAGGGATAGTTTGGGCCGTGAAAGCCGCCTTCCTTTTGGACAATTTTCATGCCAAATTGAATACAAAGACGGCTAAAGGTCGCAGCAAATTATTAAAATAGCAGGGAAAAAAACATTAAGTCCAATAAGCTGAAGTGACATCAATGCGAAACATTGCCCCACATTTCGGAAACGGATAGCTGTTTGATGAGGGGGCGTTTAGAATCAGTATTATCGGTTTCTATTTTGCCAATGTATAGGTACATCATGTTGGGTATTACTTCTTGGGTCCCCGGATTTTTACTGGGCAGGTGTATCATATTAAAATATGTCTCTACAGTATATTCTTTTGGTTTTGGTATACGGTTTATCCCATACAATCGAAAAACCCTGACGGTGGCATCAGGGGTAAAATAATCGGCAAGTTGTTGTTTAATCTGGTGACGTTGGAGGGTATCTTTATTTTGGGCCAATGAATTGAGCAACCCTCCCACCACTTTGATAGGAGCCGCTACAGAATTGGGCCGCGCTTCTATTGTGGTGCTGTAGGTACTGTCTTTGCAGGATTTAATTTCTAAAATAGGTGTTTGGCTAATTGGTAAGTCGTTAAAATACCGATTTAGATAAGAAGACGCATAAGCATGAAACTGCCCAAACGAAACGTGCCTCAATGCACTCGAATCCACCGGCATGAGCATTCGCTCAAAAGCACGTACAAGTGATTCGGTAAACAAAGGGGCACTGTGGTTTTTATTGACCCAAGAAGGCTCATAAGGCCGGGAACTTCCCATTTTGACGATGCCGCATTGCCCTAAAAACAGTTTTTGAACCACTTGCTGCCGATACACAATCGAAGTGCCGAGGGTGTCGATTACTCGTTGGGATGAATGAATGCTTTGGGCGCTGTATTCCGACACAATCAACCCCAAATGCAGTTTTTGAGCTTTTTGTTTGGTTTCCAACCACCCCGCCACTTCATCCACCGAGAGCCCCTTGGTAGGGGCGTCTCGCAATTTCCAGTTAGCAAAAAAGCCCTTTTTATTGGTTGGAGGAAGTCCAAAGCCAGCATAATACACCACTATGATGTCTTTTGCTCCGGTGGGAAGCGAATCAATGGTTTGCTGAAGGTCTGTTGCGGTAAATTTTTGTTTTGTCAGGTGCATCACCTCCATTTTATAGCCCAAACCCCATTCTGCGATTTCTAAGATTTGAAGCATATCGGCTTCGCTTCGCAATTGCAGTAAGCCAAAATTAGGATCTTCGTTTTCGACAACAAACAGTACATGCAGTTTTTGGGCATGGAGGGATAGGGTGATGAACAAAGCCCCAAAAAGCGTCAACAGGTATTTCATGTTTTGACTATTACAGCCATTTTTTAACAAGAACCATTCCGATGGTTTAGCCAAATCATCATACTATTTATCACTTTTGTTTTTCTGCTTCAAAGATGCGCTTTTAGCAAGTTAAAAACGAAAAGGGGCGGTGTGTTTTTAAGTCTTCAAAGTTAATTGAAAACAAGTACCTTTTCCCAGTTCACTTTGTACGGTCAGTTCAGCCTTATTTTTTTGCACAAAATGATGACTCAATACCATGCCAAGCCCCAGTCCGTGTACTCCTACTTCGGGTTTGAGTTTTCCGGCAAACACCTGTTGCAAATAGTAAAGCTGGTCGGGGGCAATGCCTTTGCCGGTATCGGTGATCGTTAGCTTTGAAAAAGATTGACTAGGGCTGTCGGCAGACGACGATCCACTCATTTCTATTTTGATATTTCCGCCGGCAGGGGTGTTTTTGAGGGCATTGTCCAGTAGGTTACGCACCGTCATCAGCAAGCCGCCGGGAGCCACAGAGAGTGCCGACCTTGAAGGCAGCTCAGCAACCATGACAATCTTTTTTGCTTCGGCAAAAGGGAGATACGTTTGATAAAGTTCTCGGAGCAAAGGTACCACATCCGTTGGTTGCCCAGCTTCCTCAACCTCAGGCGTAAAATACTGACTTTTTCCCCATTCAAACAGATTATTGAGCAGCAGTTGGGTCTTCTGCCGCATATTTTCTATTTGTTGGATGACTTTGTCCAGCTCCTGCTTTTTGCCTTCTTGGATGAGGTGTTGTAATACCACTCCCATGTCATTGAGGCTGTTGATGGGTGTGCGCAAATCATGAGCAATGATGGTATAGAATTTGTCACGACCCTGTTGCAGCTCCAAGAGTTTCGTATTTGTTTTTCGGAGTTTTATGGAAAACACAAGAATGGTTACAATCAATCCCAAAGCGACCAGCAGACCGCCGACTAAAAGTTGTTTTTGGGATTCTGCCAGTCGGATGGCACTTTCTTTTTTTTGAACTTCTATCTTACTTTGGAGCAGTTTGGTTTTGCTTTCAGTGGCTTGGTTTTCTAAGGCCAGGTTTTTTAAAGCCGCCTCGCGTTTTTCGGCTTCATATTGCGCTTTGAGCAGTTGATTTCGGCTTTCGGCCACCTGCTTTTCTAAGGAAATCCGTTTGAGTTCGGCTTCTTTTTCGGTAAAGGAATATTTTTCCTTGATTTCATACACGGCCAATCTACGGTCATTGTCACGAACCAAATTATTATATTTATCGTATTCATCATAGGCTTTTATACCCTTTTCCCACTTTCTTACCTCAAAGTATGCATTTTTTAAACGCCTGTTCATTCCCCGTAACGCCCTTAGATTCTTAGGATCTTCTATCTTGGCTCGCCTAATCGCCTCCTCCATATACACAATAACACTGTCGTATTTTTTTATATGTGTGTACGTATTGGCTACATTTCTATAATCCGGGTAAGTGGCTTTAATTTCGGGATGGTTCAGTATTTTCAAACCCAATTCCAAGAGTTTATCAAATTTTTTTGAATTTAAGTAGCCTTGTTGAGCAGCCCGATAAAGTGCTTTTCTCAAGTATGCTAAGTGCGGGTTTTTGTCCAGTATTTCACTGGCCGCTCTGAAGGCTTCCATTTGTTGTGTTTCGGTTATTTCTTGGAAAAAAGGTGGACGAATGTTCAAAACAATTCGATAGTACGTAAACCTGTCAATGGCGTGCCTTGATTTTTTGGAAAGAGCCACCAGCTTAGCAAAATTCTCTTGATTCATTTTCAACAAATCCTTTTTACCTAATGAACCGTAGGATGGGTCATCCTGTGTAAATTGTCTCAATGACCAACCAAGGCATTGAACGATGCCTGACGTATCTTTCAATTGGGTAAACAGGCTTTGTGCTTTCATCATTTGTTCATAAGCAACCTCTTCCTGCCACGATGAGTTATACAATCCCATGAGATAATTTGCCATGGCAAGCCCCAAGATGGATTTATGCCTGGTGGCCAATTGCACTATTTTATTGTACTGTTGCGCAGTGATCGAATCGTCCTGATGCGACTTACCCAACTCAATGGCAATCAACAAATGCAGGTATTGCCTTGATTGTGAGTTGGGTGATATGCTTTGTTCTACTTTTCTCAAACTATCCAAACGGGAAGCAGGAACGAGATAATCACGAAAGCTTGTAAAGGATTTGTTTTGGGTATGTCCCACCCTAAAAACACAAACTGAAAAAATAAAAAGGACAGCGTATTTCATACGTTAAATACCGAGTAAATCAAGGATACACTTTTGTCTTTTGTTTAAGATTTCCAAACGATGCTAAAACAGGTGCCTTTTCCCAGTTCGCTTTGTACGGTCAGTTCAGCCTTATTTTTTTGCACAAAATGATGACTCAATACCATGCCCAGCCCCAGTCCGTGTACTCCTACTTCGGGTTTGAGTTTTCCGGCAAATACCTGTTGCAGATAGAGAAGTTGGTCGGGGGCAATGCCTTTGCCGGTATCGGTGATCGTTAGCTTTGAAAAAGATTGAGCTGTTTTGTCGGCCGTAGATTCACTCATTTCTATTTTGATCTCTCCGCCGGCAGGGGTGTTTTTGAGGGCGTTGTCCAGTAGGTTCCGCACCGTCATCAGCAAGCCGTTGGAGTCCACAGAAACTACCAACCTTGAGGGCAAATCAGCAACCATGACAATCTTTTTGGCTTCGGCAAAAGGCACATACGTTTGATAGAGTTCGCGCAGCAAAGGTCCCACATCCGTTGGTTGCCTGACCTGCTCAACCTCAGGCGTAAAATACTGACTTTTCCCCCATTCAAACAGGTTGTTGAGCAGCAGTTGGGTTTTCTGCCGCATATTTTCTATTTGTTGGATGACTTTGTCCAGCTCCTGCTTTTTGCCTTCTTGGATGAGGTGTTGTAATACCACTCCCATGTCATTGAGGCTGTTGATGGGTGTGCGCAAATCATGGGCAATGATGGTATAAAATTTGTCACGACCTTGTTGAAGCTCCAAGAGTTTCGTATTTGTTTTTCGGAGTTTTATGGAAAACACAAGAATGGTTACAATCAACCCCAAAGCGACCAGCAAACCACCAAACAAGAGTTGTTTTTGGGCTTCTGCCATTCGGATGGTACTTTCTTTTTTTTGAACTTCTATCTTACTTTGGAGCAGTTTGGCCTTGCTTTCAGTGGCTTGGTTTTCTAAGGCCAGGTTTTTTAAAGTGGCCTCGCGTTTTTCGGCTTCATATTGCGCTTGGAGTAGTTGATTTCGGCTTTCGGCCACCTGCTTTTCTAAGGAAATCCGTTTGAGTTCGGCTTCTTTTTCGGTAAAGGAATATTTTTCTTTGATTCCATACACGGCCAATCTGCGGTCATTGTCACGAATCAGATTATTATACTTGTCGTATTCGTCGTATGCCTTTATACCCGCTTTCCAATTGCCTATCTCAAAGTATGCGTTTTTTAAACGCCTGTTCATCCACCGCAATACCATTATATTCTTTGGATTTTCTATCTTAATCAGCCTGATTGCTTCCTCCAGGTACACAATCACACTGTCGGGTTTCTTCAACTTTATGTAAGCCTCAGCCACATTTCTATAATCCTGACTAATGGCTTTGATGCCAGGATAATTCAGTGTTTTTAAAGCATATTCCAAGTATTTGTCTGTTTTTTTTAAAAAAAAGTAACCTTGTTGAGTAGCCGTATAAATTGCTTTTCTCAAGTATGCTAAGTGCGGGTTTTTGTCCAGTATTTCATTGGCCGCTCTGAAAGCTTCCATTCGTTGTTTTTCGGTTATTTCTTGGGAAAAAGATGGAGGACTGTTCAAAACAATTCGATAGTACGTAAACCTGTCGATGGCGTGCTTTGATTTTTCGGAAAGGGCTACCAACTTAGCATAATTCTCCCGATTCATTTTCAGCACATCCTCTTTACTCATTGGGCCGTAGTTTGTGTCATCTTGTATAAAATGTCTCAGTGACCAACTAAGGCATTGCACTATACCTGACGTATCTTTCTGTTGAGCAAACTGCTTCTGTGCTTTCATAATGTATTCATAAGCAAGATCTTCCTGCCACGATGAATTGTAAATACCCATGAGATAATTTGCCATGGCAAGCCCCAAGGTTGATTTATGCCTGGTAGCCAATTGCACTATTTTATTGTATTGTTGCGCAGTGATCGAATCTCTCCGATGCGACTTGCCCAACTCAATGGCAATCAATAAATGCAGGTATTGGCTCGACTGTGAGTTGGGTGATATGCTTTGTTCTACTTTTCTCAAACTATCCAAACGGGAAGCAGGAACAAGATAATCACGAAAACTTGTAAAGGATTTGTTTTGGGTATAAGCTAACTTGATGGCACAAATCCATAAAGTAAGGAGAATAATGTATTTCATAACGTTGGTGGTTTGAAAATTCGGAGGGCTTTCTATTTTATCGAATAGGCGTTTTGAGGGCTATTGTGAGAAATTTATTTTTCTAAGGATTTGTTATTTTCAATCTTTCCAAACGATGCTAAAACAGGTGCCTTTTCCCAGTTCACTTTGTACGGTTAGTTCAGCCTTATTTTTTTGTACAAAATGATGACTCAATACCATACCCAGCCCCAGTCCGTGTACTCCTACTTCGGGTTTGAGTTTTCTGGCAAATACCTCTTGCAGATAGCGAAGCTGGTCGGGGGAAATGCCTTTGCCGGTATCGGTGATCGTTAGCTTTGAAAAAGATTGAGCTGTTTTGTGGGCCGTAGATTCACTCATTTCTATTTTGATCTCTCCGCCGGCAGGTGTGTTTTTGAGGGCGTTGTCCAGTAGGTTACGCACCGTCATCAGCAAGCCGTTGGAGTCCACAGAGACTACCAATCTTGATGGCAAATCAGCAACCATGACAATCTTTTTGGCTTCGGCAAAAGGCACATACGTTTGATAGAGTTCGCACAGCAAAGGTCCCACATCCGTTGGTTGCCTGACCTGCTCAACCTCAGGCGTAAAATACTGACTTTTTCCCCACTCAAACAGATTGTTGAGCAGCAGTTGGGTTTTCTGTCTCATATTTTCTATTTGTTGGATGACTTTGTCCAACTCCTGTTTTTTGCCTTCTTGGATGAGGTGTTGTAATACCACTCCCATGTCATTGAGGCTGTTGATGGGTGAGCGCAAATCATGGGCAATGATGGTATAGAATTTGTCACGACCCTGCTGCAGCTCCAAAAGTCTGCTGTATGTTTTTCGGAGTTTTATGGAGAAAAAAAGTATGATTACAACCAATATAAGAGCCATCATTAAGCCTCCAAACAAAAGTCTTTTTTGCGAGTCCGCTATTTCATTTTCCAGAGAAAGTCTTTTGAGCTCCCCTTCTTTATCCGCAAATGAGTACTTTTCCCGCAGGTGAAATAGCGCTACACTACGGTCATTATTACTGATTACAGAAACCAGACTGTCATACTTTTGGTCTATCTGTATGCTTGCTTCTAAATTTCCAGCTTCATAATATGCTTTTTTTAAGAATACATATATGTTTCTTAGTCGTATGATTGACTTGGGTCTTTCTATCTTTATGCGCTTTGCGGCTTCTTCCAAGGCTGCTATGGCCCTATCATATTTTTTTATTAACAGATAAGCATTGCCCAAATATTGATAATCCATAAAATCAATTTTTTTGCTTGTATGGTTCATCACTTTCAAAGCAAATTCAAGCACTTTATCATATTTTTTCTTCCGCAAATACCCTTCCTGAATGTTTTTGTATACGTTGGCTCGGATGTACTCAAAATGAGGATATTTATCAATAATTTCGATTGTCTTTCTCAGTGCTTCCGACATTTGAAGTTCCGTTGGCTGAGTCTCAAAATAAGGGTCGCACGCCATAATAAGCAGGTAATACATGTAATTGTCAAGGGGATACTTTGATTGTTGACCAAGTGCCACGATTCTATCAAAGTAAAATTTGGGTAGATTTTTATCTGCTCTTCTTGTATGGGCACGTAAGAGTTTGGAACAATGAATTATTCCCGTAGTATCATTGCCTACCGTAAAAATTTTTTCTGCTTTTGTTAAATAACTATAAGTGAGGGAGTCGTCTTGGTCAATGGTATATTCTCTTCCCAGTATGTAATAGGCCATCGCTAATTCCAGCGGTGACTTCTGTTTTGAAGCAAGCTGTATGATTTGCTTCACTTTTTGTTTGTCTATTGTATCATAATGATTTTGTTTTCCCAACTCAATCGCAATCAATAAATGCAAGTCTTGGTTTGATTGTGAGTTTGGTGGTATGCTTCGTTCTACTTTTTTCAAACTATCCAAACGAGAAGCCGGAATAAGATAATCACGAAAAGAATTGAAGGATTTATTTTGGGTATGTCCTACCCCGGCAAAGCAACTCAAAAAGATAAAAAAAATAGGGTATTTCATTAAGTTATGTTTTTTAGCCTCCAAAACCAAACTACAATATGATTCGCTCACTACTTGGTTGGTAAGGGCATGATACATGGCGATTCTAGAGGCCCGGTTTTTTCTGCGGCCTTGGGAGAAAACAAATAATAATTCCTGAAAGAGCTGAAGATATAGTTGTATTGTCCTCGAACAAAATAATTCCAAAACAATGAGCAACCCGTCATTAGGCTTTTAGATAATCTTCTAACATACAATGGCATAATTTATTGATTTGTGACTTAAGGAAGGGGAAGCTTTAGATGCCAATAGGTATTGTTCGATAAGTATATTTTTAACTTAAAGACCACTTTCTAAACTCATCTTTGTTAAAAATATTCTTTGGGTCAAGAAAAGCGCAAGAGAATAATAGTCCAACATAAATATCATCAATGATGTAAAAGATATGTAGAAACTGACAATTGTTTTATAACATTCAGAATGAAGTGTTATAGTGCTGCGATGAAGCCTGACGATACGTTTTATAGCTGAAATATTTTAGTCAAATCCGAATCAAAAATAGTTGTATATCCTTAAAACAACACTGATAACGATTTAGCCAAAACGTTTTTTGACTTACCAAAAATGGTATTTTTTTTTCACTTATATGGGTTTAAACGTCTTTGGTTATATTTTTATGTCTTTTAAGTTTAAGCTAGAACACTTAATGTTTAAACAAAATGTTTAATTAATTGTTTGAATAGGTATGAAAAATACCCGAAATGTATCAATAAATGACATCTCAATTGCCATACTGGAAGATGACCCTATTGACCAGATAAAAATAGAAATGATGCTTACCAAGCACCTTTCTTCTCAATATAAGTATCGCTTGGGGGGTATTTATTCGAAATTGGAAGATCTGATTACCTACCTTAATGACCATAAGGTTGACTTGATTTTATCGGATATAATGATTGACAACAAACCTATTGGTTTAGAGCTTCTCAAAATTTTTAAGGATACTCAATTACCAGTTGTATTAATGACATCTTCCCAAGACCCAAAGTTGTTTTTGGAGTCACAAAAGTATCTCAGCGTTCATTACCTTATTAAGCCTTTTCATGCTATTACGCTTCAATCGACCATCGAAAAGACGTTGGAAGCGCACCAAAAAAGTAAACAATATGATTTTTTAGATAAGAAATACCTGTACTTGAGCAGTAAGGCAGGGCATAAAGATCAGGTTTGGTTTGCGGAAATTATGTACATTGAAGCCGACGACAGTCATTGTTACATTCATACATCGGCCAAAAAGTATGTACTAAAAAAGTCGTTAAGTAAATTGTTGGAAGAAGATTTAAACGATCAGTTTATTCGTATTCACCATAAATATGCGGTCAATAGGATACATATTCAGCATTCGAAAGCCGATACAGTTCAATTGACAGAACCGATAGTGCTTCCAGTAGGAAAAAGCTTTAGAAAAGAGCTGAAAGGTTTTCTAAAAAAACATACATAATGCAAAAGTATCCAATTACCGCCAAAAATATACCATTTACCATATTTATATCCCTTTAGTTCAAAAATAGCAGATAAATATATCCCATTTTTGGTAATGCACACATTAAGTGTATTACCCTATGGCCGATATAAAGTTAGATTTTTGGTTAACAAGCTTCAAAAGAAAGATCTCCGATGAATCAAGCGGAGGTGGAGTAAAAAAAAGCCTTGAGCTGTTCGATTTTGGGTCGAATTACGCTTATTTTTTTTCCTTAATACCCCCACACGGCAACCACTTACGGGGCTTTACCGATACGTTTCAGCCTATTATGGAAGGCGATTACTGCTTAATAAGCACCCCTTATGAACAAGGGCGGTCTTTTGTGGTGGGGGTTCGTATGGATTGGCTTACCAATCAAGTAGGAAATTTTCCGGCTGATTTAGGTAATATTATCTCTAAAATACTGAGCAGCTGGAGTAATCAACACAGCCTGTTTACTTCGAGATATTTAGCGTTTCATAGAGAATATCAGCGCGCTGTCAACAAGGATTTACTGGCCAAAAGTTACTTTCTACAATTTCTCTATTTTCTGGTCGATGATTTACAGGCAGAAATTTTAAGCAGAAATACGGCGAATTTTAAGGAATTGGACTTGCAGAGGATTAAAGAAGTAGAAGAGAAGATAACTTATGATTTTAAAAAAGCGACTCCTTCCATCAACGAAATGGCCAAAATGGCTGGAATGAGTGTAAGTAAATTTAAGAATTTGTTCTTCGAATTATATGGAACCACTCCCCATCAATACATTGTCGACAGAAAAATGATGTATGCCAAAGGCTTACTTCTAACAGGTAAATATTCCATCACACATGTAGCCTATCAAGTTGGGTATCATCATCCATCGGGTTTTACGCGTGTATTTAAACAAAAATTTAATCATTCACCCAATTCGTGCCATTTTGAAATTCATGACTATGAGCGCACTCCCTTCAACCGTTGAATTTTCGGTTTCGACCGAAAACGCCCATATAGTAGTAATGCTATTGCTTTCCCATAACATTACTTTCACAGTGATCTCTTCAGATCAAACCGAAAATACCCAATCTCCGGCTATAGCCATAGCCAACGAACCAAAAACCAACCCTACGTATGTTTCAAAGGCACCATTGATCCCCAATTTGAAACTCATAGAATCTATTTATCTGAAATACATTAATAAGAATATCGAACAGTCTATACCCAATGAAACGCAAATTGCGGCGGAATTTGGGATTAGCCTCGGGACCTTCAAAAATGGATTTAGGAAAGTCTATGGAAAGCCTTTTTATCAGTTATACCTGGAAAAAAGAATAGAGCACGCCAAAATGTTACTATTAACAGGATATAAGTCGGCAGAGATAGCCGAACGGCTTGGGTATTCGCAGGCCATCAAATTCAACAAAATTTTCCAAAAATATGTTGGCATAACACCCAAGCAATTTCAGAACAATCATCAGGGAGGAGCAAGACGGTGATGGTGTAAAGCGAAAAGGCAGACTTCTTCTCCAAGGAATAGTTTGCCCAGATGAGCTATTTGCCGTTTTGCCCCTTGATTCAGCAAAGTTTTATCACTTACCCTACTGCCCCGAACCCATGTGCTAAGGGGTTATCTTAATTGCTTTGATTTAGCCAACGCCTCAACCCTGACAATTGCTCTATCTGCAAAGGCATCATCATCAATAACCAAAACCGTAATCAGATACCTAAATCTACAAAAGACCCAACTGCAAAACAGCCTCAACGCAATCAATAAACTAACTATTTGGCAGTAGCTGTTTGAAAAAAACGAATCAGACTAGCATTCCAGCATTTCACTTTCTTGATGCGGGGGTGGGTTGTCGACAGGTTTGACGGTTTTGGCAATAAAAATGCTGAAAAATATAAACAACATCGCACCGTATCCGACCCAATCATAATGGAGGAGTTTTCCATCAGGCATTTTTTGAATGATAAGACCGGCCAGATATACTGCTACCGACTGCATCAACAATTGTAAAGAGGTATTAATAGCCATAAAACTACCACGTTGCTGAGGCAACACTACAGAGGAGGTCATGGCTTGCGTGGGAATGAGACGACCATTTGAAAAAACAAAAAAGATAGCGGCTGTTCCCAAAACAGAGAAGAGATGATTGGAGGTAGAATTGGTAATGAGCCACATCGGAATCATGGATAGCAAAGCGAAAATCACGAATACGGGATATTTGCCTTGACGGTCGGCGAATTTTCCTACCAGAGGAGCCGTAAAAAGGGTAAGCCCTCCACCGACGGCGTATATTAGATACAGCTTGTTTTCGCTAAAATGGGCATTGGCGGTCAAGAAGGGTGCAATAAACGGAATAATACTAAAATGCCCTAACATGATAGTCGCCGTCAGCCACAGTGCACGTAGCTGATTGGTGTCTGACAAAATATTGGTAATGGCCGCAAAAGGTGGGGTTTTGAGGGGAGACGGATTTTGTAAGTGTCCGTCGAGGCGAGGAACATACCGCCAAATCAACCCAATGACTGCGATACCCACAATCCCCACAAACCAAAATGGCGCGTGCCAGCTAAATTCGGAAGCTAAATAAAGTCCCAACGGAACCCCTACAACCGATGCCACCGAAAAAGCAGTCATAACTACACCCATGGCACTTGCACGACGCTCATATTCAAACACATCACTCACTGCCGACATCACTTGAGCACCTAGTACGCCCCCAAAAACCCCCGCAAAAGTGCGGGCCGCCATGAGTAGACCAAAGGTAGGTGCCATAGCACACGCCAAAGTGCCTACTACAAAACCTGTATAAGCAATGAGCATGATTTGCTTGCGCGGAAACTTATCGGCAATGAAAGCCACAAAAAAACCAGAAAGGCCCGCACTAAAACTATATGCCGATACCAAAAGCCCAAACTCTTGAGGCGAAATATCGAAATGTCGCATCAATTGTGGCCCAAGGGGCATCATAATCATAAAATCCATGATATGCGTGAAATTTAAGCACGCCAGCACGAAGAGAAGTAATTTTTCTTTTTGAGACATTGAGGCTGTTAATAAAAATAAACAAAGACTCCTATCCAAAATAGATATGACAGGAGTCTTTTAATCAGATTATTCACTTAAAAGTTTGTTGATGAGGGCATTGAAATCTTCAATAAACTCATCATAATATTTGCCAGTGCCGGGTCCCGAAAAGCCAGTGTGGATTTCGCGGACACGGCCTTTTTTGTCAATAAAAATTGTAGTAGGATAGCCCGAAATATTGTTGAGGGCAGGCAATGCTTTGCCGGCATTGGCATCTACTACGCCCGCCAAAAGTAAGGGGTAAGGCACCCCGAAACGTTTGCCCATAAAATCGATTTTCGGACCTGAGACTTTCAGATCACCTGAACGCTCAAACATAAGCCCGATGATTTCGACTCCTCGCGACGCATTTTTCTTATACCAAGGCACCATAAACCGCGTTTCGTCCATGCAGTTGGGGCACCATGTTCCTGAGATTTGTAATACCACTACTTTTCCTTTGTAGCGATCATCTTTGAGAGAAACTACATTGCCTTTCGTGTCTGGGAATGAAAAATCTAGGGTTTCATAACCTGGTTTTAAGTAAGTAAGTGCCGTAGGAGGCGGCAAAGCGGCACTTGGGTCGAGCGTAGCCGTAAAAGGCTGATAACCTGAAATACCAGACCACAATCCCCCTTTGATTTGACCATTGGGCAAAATAGCCGCTCTGAACAAAAAGGCGTGCGAACCATCATAGCATGACATGAAAAGGCTATCCCCTACGATGTCGCCTGCCAAATAACGATAATCGCCGGTAGGAGTCAAGAAAGTACCCGCCAACTTACTGCCTTTTTGGTCTAAAATACCGACCGCAAAAGAAGAATCTTTACGTTCGGGACGATGAAAATAAGTAGCGTATTTGCCAGATATATTTTTGGTGGTAGCTTGGGGTGTCTTGGCAAACCAATACACATTACCCTTCTCTGCTTTAAAAGGCAATACAGATACCCATTTACCATTTCGGTTTTTCTTCCATGAGCCCTTCATTTGATTGCCGCTCACTTTGGCTACCAAGTCGGAGTCAAAAATCAACATCGGGATGTGTAAAGAATCGCCTTCCATGTAGGCTTCATCCATAGGGAGTCGTTCGGCGCCATTGATGACCACTACTTCATATTTACCGTTGGTTTTGGGAGTGATTTCAAGCCCAAAAGGCAAGTCATGGTTTTCTCTTTGAAGAGCAGCACGCCAAGTGCTTTTGGGGAGAGAGGTTTGTGCTACTGCGCTGTAGAAGTAGCTGAGAGCAAGGAGAGTGGCAAAAAACTGTTTCATTTAGTTTGTTAAAATGGGTTGTTAATTTACAACAACCTTTACATCAGAAAAGTTGGTCAGAGTACGCTTTATTCTATTTCCCTTGCCTTTCATCCCTCTTTTTAAACCTTTGAAGTTTTTGGTAAAATATACTCAAACCCGTTTTGTTAACTTTGTAAGTTAGCTATTTAGTATCAGATTTAATCGTTAATATGACCCTATTCTACCGAAAAATTTTTGTTTTGTTCTTTACATTTGGGGCTGTGTTAGGGGGACAGGGACAAGAAAAAAGTGCCCCGCTTGGTGGCGCTGCCTATCAGGAAAAATACCAACATCGTATTCGCCGCACCCCCATCCCCATCAAAATAGATGGCGAGCTTTCGGATGAGGCTTGGCAAACTGCCACAGCTAGTAAAAATTTTGCACCGCATTGGCCCCAAGACAATGTACCTCTTAAGCGTGATACCGAAGTAAAAATGGCCTTTGATGACCGTTTTTTGTATGTAGGAGTAGTATGTAGAGATTCTAACCAGCATATCATACAGACCCTCAAAAGAGATGCTTCATTTTGGGATTCGGATGCTTTTGGGCTTATTCTGGATCCTATCAACGAACGTACCAATGGTTTTTTCTTTGGCGTAAATGCCGCCAATGCTCAATGGGAAGGATTGCTTACTTTTTTTTCGGACGAACTAAACGGTAGCTGGGACAATAAATGGTATTCGCAAACCAAAATTTATGATACCTTTTGGACAATTGAGATGGCGATTCCCTTCAAAACCTTGCGTTATGACCCATCCAAAACCCAATGGGGAATTAACTTTGAACGAAATGACCTCAAAAATAATCAGTATTCAACTTGGACTTTCGTTCCGGTCAATTTCAACGGCTATGATTTAGGATACACGGGAGCGCTTGTGTGGGAAGATACGCCACCTACTGTCAAAGGCAACGTCTCTTTGGTGCCCTACATCACGGGAGGAGTATCACATGATCATGTCGAGGGAAAGCTCACAAAAGGTAGCTTTAATGGAGGTCTTGATGCCAAAATCGCCATCAATTCTTCGCTCAATTTGGATGTTACGCTCAATCCGGATTTTTCCCAAATTGAAGTAGACAGGCAAGTTACCAACCTGACTAGGTTTAGTATTTTCTTTCCTGAGCGGCGTACCTTTTTTCTCGAAAACGACGACTTGTTTAGTAGCTATGGTGCGCCGCCTTTTCGACCATTTTTTTCGAGGGCAGTAGGTCTGGACCGCAATGCCCAACCGATTCGGATTATAGGAGGGGTACGATTGAGTGGTAATCTTGACAAAAATTGGCGAGTAGGTCTAATGACAATGCAAACTGCCTCTAAAGATAGCTTGACCCCCGCCCAAAACTTCACGGCATTTTCTTTTAACCGTAAAGTACTAAAACGATCGCTTATTAAAGGCTATGCGCTCAATCGGCAAGGGTTTATGACTGAAGCCATGCGAAAAGCCAACCCAATGAACGAATATGGCCGGAATCAAGGACTAGAGTTTAGTTATTCAAATGTCAAAGGGGATTTGTCGGCGTGGGCGGGATATCACCTGTCTCAAAAAAGCACGATTAAAAAAAATAGTGATGTAAAGCAGGCTGGATTTGGATACTTTGGCCGAAACCTGAATTTTTTTGTAGATTATATAGGGATTGGTACCAACTACTACGCCGATATGGGTTTTCTAAATCGAGTTGATAATTTTACTTTTAGGCTTGATCAATTTGGCAAAATCCAGTCTGATACCACCATAAGGCTTGGGTATAAACAAATATACAGTGAAGCTGAATATACCATCCGCCCTAAAAAAGGCAAAATCAGTAGCCATTCATTGGGTACCGAAAATTTTCTATTGTTGTATCCTAATGGCGAGTTGGGGGAGTATTCGACTGCCTTTGGCTACAATGTACTTTTCCAGAATACTAGCAGTTTTTCACTCAGGTACGATCACAATCGCGTCAATGTATTGTTTCCGTTTGTTTTTACCGATAGTGATTATGCCCTACCGGCCAACAATTATACTTACAGCCAATACAGTGCTACTTATGGCTCTGACTACCGAAAAAAGTTTTATTACACTGTAAGTTTCCGTACAGGCGGTTTTTATAACGGAACACTTCAGCAATATGCCCTAGAGATGAACTATCGGGCTCAGCCCTGGGGGAATTTTTCGATGAGTTTTGAACAAAACGACATTACCTTACCCAGGCCTTATGGCAATGACCGGCTCCTTTTGGTAAGCCCACGGGTAGAAATCAATTTTTCGACCCAGCTATTTTGGACTACTTTTTTACAGTTTAATACCCAAAACAACAATTTTAACGTCAATAGTAGAGTGCAATGGAGGTACAAACCGATGTCAGATTTTTTCTTGGTATATACCGACAATTACTATACCGACCCTCTTTTTAGGAACAAAAATAGAGCTGTCGTGTTCAAATTTAATTATTGGCTCACTCTCTGAGGCTATAAAAAAACAGGAGAAAGAATTTAGATTTCTTTCTCCTGTGCTTTTTTAAGAATTGTTGTAATGCTGGGTTAGCTCTTCGCCGTATTCTTCAAAGTCATATCGATAAATTGACTCGACTTCGGCTCCTGGTAAGATTTCGGAGGTTTGGGTAATAAGCCCAGTGTGTAAATCAAACACCCACCCATGAATATGAGGGTATTGACGTTTTTTCCAAGCTCGTTGAATAATCGTAGTTTTGGCTAGATTTTTAGCTTGTTCCATCACATTAAATTCAACGAGCTTATTGAACCGTTGGTCAAAATCTTCGATGTCTTCGAGTTCTTCACTGTGCTTAGAATATACATCTTTAATGTTTCGTAGCCACTTGTTAATCAGGCCAAAATCTTTGTTGCTCATGGCGGCTTTTACACCCCCACATCCATAGTGGCCGACTACCAAGATATGTTTTACTTCTAGTACCTCCACAGCATACTGCAATACACTAAGCATGTTGATATCGGTATGAATTACAAGATTAGCTACATTACGGTGTACAAATATTTCGCCCGGAGCTGTACCAGTTACTTCATTGGCGGGTACACGGCTATCGGCACAGCCAATCCAGAGGAATTCGGGTTTTTGATCAGCCGCTAGCTCTTCAAAATATTGTTCGTCAACTCTTAATTTATCGGCAGCCCATGCTTTATTAGCTAAAAGGAGTTTTTGATATGATTGCATTTTTGAATGAATATTTATGTGGTGAAATTCCTTTAAATTCAACTTGAATTCCTCGGTAGAGGGCATCTTTTTTAAAACTCTCTAAAAGTTGAAAGATATCATGGTCTATAAATTCGGCTCTCGTACCGTCGATATAGACCGAGTCTCCTTTTTCAAAGGAGTCTAAGAGACTTTTGAGATAAGGTTTATTCATAAAAGTCACATCTTTTATAAATAGGACTAAAATGTTTTGTTGGTCACGAGCCATGCTGATGGCCGAGCGATTGTTGGTCACAATGATAGAAATTATGCCTGCCAACAAACCCAGCACAATACCCAATAACAAGTCGGAAAAAATAATACCGGCTATGGTCACAGAAAATGGTAAAAATTGTGGGAGACTTTTGCGGTTTATTTCGGGCAGTTTTTGGGAAGTTGCTAGTTTGTATCCTATCAGTAACAACAAAGAAGCTAAACAGGCTAAAGGAATAAAATTGAGTAATTGCGGAATCGTAATGACGGCAATCAGCATCAATACTCCTTGGATAAAGGCCGATAGACGAGTTTTGCTACCACTGTATATATTGACAGAAGTACGGAGTGTTACTAAGGTAAGCGGTAGCCCTCCAATAAGCCCCGATACCATATTGCCTATGCCTTGGGCTTTGAGTTCTTGACTTGGCGATGAAACACGGCGTTGGGGGTCAAGTTTGTCGGCTACTTCAAGACTTAAAAGAGATTCAATACTTGCTACAAGCATAAGCGTAAAAGCCGCTAAATAAACTTTAGGATTGGCGAGGGCTTCCCAAACCGGGAAATGGAAAGCACTAGAAGCATCTTCAAGACTTAGGATGAGAGGTACCTTTACGAGATGGGTGCTCTCTTCTAAATAAAATCCCGGAATCCATAATTTAAAAACTTGGTTCATCAAAACGCCTGTAAGTACTACCAGCAAGCCAATAGGAAATACCTTGAAAAAACGGAAGTCTTTTTTTGAAAAATATTCCCAAGTTATCATCACAGCTAAGCAGGTGATACTAATCGCAATAGCACCAGGATGAGGGTGGCTGAGGGCTTCGAGAATTTCAGAAAAGGTATTGTGATGATTGAGTTGTAAAAAATCAAATTCTCCTTCAACATCTGCATCCCAGCCTAGAGCGTGGGGGATTTGTTTGAGGATAATCACAATGCCAATAGCTACCAACATGCCGTTGATGACACTCGAAGGCACAAAACTACTCAGCCTACCTGCCTTGAGCCAGCCTAATACGTATTGAAATGCACCTGCCAATACTACCGCTGTAAGGAAGTGAGAAAAACTCCCCAAAACCTCAATGCTATCTAGTACGATGATCGTAAGACCCGCCGCAGGACCGCTCACACTTACCTCTGACCCCGAAAACAAAGTAACCACGATTCCCCCCACAATTCCTGCCAAAAGACCCGAAAACAAAGGTGCACCTGATGCCAAGGCGATACCAAGGCACAAAGGGAGAGTTACCAAAAAAACAGATAAACCTGCCGAGAAATCTTTGTTAAAATGCTTTAGAGTCATTGGCTAAATAAAAAAATGAAAAGGGAGGTACATCGTCTTCTTAGTGAGCTGCTAGCCCTTTAAACTCTGGAATACTGTGTAGTTCTAGGTTAATTCCTCGCAAGAGGGCCGTTTCTTTAAAATTATGGATGATTTCAAGCACATCTAAATCAATGTTGTGAGATTTGCTACCGTCAATGATGACATTAGAATTTTCGGGAAGCTTGTCTAACATCAACGTAATCACACCCTTATTAATAAACGTTACATCTTCTACCAACTGAATCGTGATTTTTTCGTTTTCTAGATGCTCTTCTTTCATCAGTAGATATGCCCGGCGATAGTTGTTGCGCAAGATGAAAAAGATAGAAATCGCAATGCCGATAATAATTCCTTTGAGCAAATCAGTAAACAGAATAGCCACAATAGTTACCACAAAAGGAATGAATTGCTCCCACCCTAAACGGTACATTGATTTAAACAACGATAGCTTGGCAAGTTTGTAGCCTACCATCAATAAAACGGCCGCCAAGCACGCTAAGGGAATTTGGTTGAGTAAGTTTGCAAAACCCACCACGCTAATAAGCAATAAAAAACCGTGAATGATAGCCGACATTTTGGTTTTACCACCTGAGTTGATATTGGCCGAACTACGTACTATGACAGCCGTAAGAGGCAATCCTCCAATCAATCCTGATACTATATTGCCAAGACCTTGCGCCTTCAATTCACGATTTGTAGGGGTGTTACGTTTATAAGGGTCGAGCTTATCGGCAGCTTCTACGCTCAACAGCGATTCCAAACTTGCCACAATGGCAAGCGTAATCGCTACCACATAAACTTGATAATTGGCAAGACCCGAAAAGTCGGGCAGCGTAAATTGTCCCACAAATTCCTGAAGCGAATTAGCCACGGGTAGTTTTACCAAATGGTCGTTGGTAAGTGCCATTTTAGGAAAAGAAACTTTGAAAATTTGATTCAGCACAATCCCCAAAATCACCACAATAAGGGCCCCTGGTATAAATTTAAAGAAGGTGTATCTTTTCAAAAAAGGCTTGTCCCACAAAATCAGAATCAAAAGCGAGAGACTTGATATAATAATAGCCCCAGGATGCAGAAAGTTAAGGGCATTGAAGATTTCTGAAAAAGTATTTTGGCCGTCTACTTGTAAAAACTCAAAATCGCCTTCGCTATCTTTGTCGTAGCCCAAAGCATGGGGGATTTGTTTGAAAACCAAGATAAGCCCAATCGCCGCTAGCATTCCTTTGATGACACTCGACGGAAAATAGTGCCCGATAATACCAGCTTTCAAGTATCCTAAAATAACCTGTATAACACCCGCCAACACCACAGCTGCCAAAAAAACTTCGTAGGAGCCTAACTGTTGAATAGAGTTAAGGACAATCACCGTGAGGCCAGCAGCAGGTCCACTAACACTGAGGGCTGAGCCACTTGCCAAGGCTACTACGATTCCGCCGACTATCCCAGTAATAATCCCTGAAAAAAGGGGAGCTCCTGAGGCTAATGCAATCCCTAAACAGAGAGGCAATGCTACCAAAAACACCACTAATCCTGCTGGTAAATCATGTTTTAAATCTTTAAGTAGGTCCTTCATTTTTGTAGGTCTGAAATATGAAAATCTATACTAAGTGGGAGATAAAGAATGGAGAAGTAGGCTTAAGCCCCCAATGTATAAGCTGTATTCAGCAAGGAAGACAATATATGAGGATGATTGTCACCAAATCCTATTGAGATACAGTAGTTGAGAGGGTTTTAAACCAACAATTGAAGCAAAACAGTCCTCAGAAAAAGGAACGTTTTTATTTCTTCAAATCAAGAAAACTTTAGGGTTGCTCAGGAGGAGGAATACAAATAGAACTAAAAGGCTCGGGGTTGAGCACTAAATAAGTGAAGTTGCTGAAAATTTCCGCTAAGGCATATACTTTGAAAATATCATTCAATAAAAATGCAATTTCGTCGTCCCATTCACTATCTTCTTCGTTGGTTTCTTCGCTTGTTTCTTCATCCGTCGGAAAGTCACAGTCTGAATTAGGGCAGGAGCTTTTGGCTTGATTTTCGGTAGAAAGTGCCTTCTTACCTCCGCTTGCCAGAGGCTTAAGCGTTGTCATTAACCCTATCAGGAGACTAAAAAATAGCAATATAACGACTTTGGCGTAATGCATTGATTGGCCTGAGGTGACTTTAAGAATCAACTTCAACTTTTAGTAATATGCAAAAATGATACTATATTTTCTAAATCCCAACAAATATTTTATGGGAAAAGATTAAATAATGGATATAATGTTTGTGAGTATCGACTCTAAAGGCTCTATTGCAATTGTATCTCAATAGCGGTACGTGCTAGTTCCAGCACCTCTTCCGCTGTTTTACCTTTAGGCTCAATAGGACTCAGAACTACCCACGATAGTTTCTCAAAACTACTAAGAGGAAAGATTCCTTTTGGGTTGAGTTTTCCGGTATTTTTGATAGCTACAGGCACCACTAACGCACTCGGGGCGCGCTTAATCAAAACCCCCACGCCGCCAGCTGCAAAAGGCTTGAGCGCTCCTGTTCGGGAGCGAGTACCTTCTGGAAATATAGCAGCCGAAAATTTTGTTTCTTCTATCATTTTTCCCAAGCGAGCGATTTCCATGATTGCTTGTTTTCCATCTTTGCGGTCGATGAGAGCCGCACCACTTTTGCGGAGATTATAAGAGATACTCGGAATACCTTTTGATAATTCAATTTTTGAGACAAAAATGGGGTAATTTTTGCGGAGATACCAAATCATCCCTACGATGTCAAACATACTTTGATGATTAGCAATAAAAATAATGGGCCGGTCGGTCGGAAGTGTAGCTTTAGAAATAAATCGCAGGCGAGCCCCTACTATCCATAGACCATGCAAGAGTGAGCCATTGAGCAGGTGAACGGATTTTTGGTGAGTTTTACGACTAAAAAAATTAAAACAAATCACCTGAATCAAGTGAAATACTAACAACGTAAGCCCAAAGTATAGCAAGTAGATGGCACTAAGAATGTAATCTAGAATTTTTTTCATGTAATTGGGGCAAAAAATCTTTTGGGGTCAAAATTAATCAAACATTCCTAAAACACCTTAGCAATCATTTTTTTTGAAATTATGCGTACCTTCGGCAAAATTTCGTTATATTCTATTTAACCGATTGATATTTATGCAACTTCCTTCCACCCGTATAGAGGTTATGAAGTTCATTGGTCAGAAGATTGATTCAATCTTTGATGAATTTCTCAAACCCATCGAAAACATTTGGCAACCTGCTGATTTTTTGCCAGATGCCACTAGCGAAAACTTTTTGGATGATATCAAACTCCTCCAAGAAGCAGCCCGTGAGCTGCCCTACGATTACATGGCTGTGTTGGTAGGAGATGCTATTACAGAAGAAGCATTGCCTACCTACGAATCTTGGCTGATGACTGTAGAAGGAGTAAATCAGCAAGACCCTAATCAAGGCTGGACAAAGTGGATACGCGCTTGGACCGCCGAAGAAAACCGTCATGGCGATTTGTTGAACAAATACCTCTACTTGTCGGGTCGTATCAATATGCGTGCTATGGAGGTATCGACTCAGTACCTTATTGCCGATGGATTTGATATCCAAACAGGTACAGACCCTTATCGCAATTTTGTTTATACATCGTTTCAAGAGCTTGCCACCAATATTTCGCATCGACGTACGGCTACTTTGGCCAAGCAATATGGCAATGTGCTTTTATCCAAAATGTGTGGGGTGATTGCGGCCGATGAGATGCGTCATGCCAAGGCTTATAAAGCTTTTGTAGAGCGTATTTTTGAGGTAGACCCTTCCGAGATGATGCTCGCTTTTGAAGATATGATGCGTAAAAAGATTGTAATGCCTGCTCATTTTTTGCGTGAAACGGGAGTGAAATTGAGCGAAACATTTAGTCATTATTCAGATGCTGCACAACGCATCGGAGTATATACTACGTATGATTATATCGAAATCATGGAATCGTTGTTGGAAGAATGGAAAATCGATAAAATAAGTGGTCTCAATGAAGCCGGAGAGCGTGCTAGAGACTACATGATGGCTCTTCCTGCTCGCTTGAGAAGGGTAGCTGAGCGTACCAAAATTCCAGATTTGAATTACAATTTTAGTTGGATTGCTTCCTAAAATAGGTTTGCTATCCCATTCATACATTCCAAAGCACAAAAAAAGCAGTGATTCACTGCTTTTTTTGTGCTTTGGAAACTTTTAAAAACTTTAAGCTATTTCTACTCTACTTTTACGAAGGTGCTTTGGCAAACGCCGTGCGGCCAAAGGATGCTCCGAAAGTGCCTCGTGCTTATCTAAACCTCGAAAAGTCAATACACCTCCTGCGGCTTCAAAATCTTTTCTAAAGTTATTGAGATTATCAGCTACTGTATGATCTACGTAAGTTGCTTTTGAAAAATCAATCACCAATGAACTACCCGCCGGAACTTGAGCGATTATTTTTTTGAGTTTAAGGTAATTGGCAAAAACGGCGGCATTGTTTACATTCAACTGATACACTCCTACTTCTTTTTCGGTAAGATCAAAACGTGACTTTAAAATGTCGCTGATTTTGACTCCAAAAGCTATCTGGATGATAAATTTGGTAAGAATTCCCGCTGCTATTCCTACCAATAAGTCGGTTGCTAAGGTAGTAATGATAGTGATAAGAAAGATAGTAAGCTGCTCTTTACCAATGTGGTAAATGTGCGTAAACTCCCGAGGTGAAGCCAAACGAAACCCTACAAAAATTAACATGGCTGCTAATGAAGCTACTGGTACCATTTTGATGACGGGTACAAGTAACACAACAAACAAAAGTAAAAAAGCACCGTGGAAAAAATTGGCCCATCGGCTTTTGGCGCCGTTGTTGATATTGGCCGAGCTACGTGCTACTTCTGAAATCATAGGTAAGCCACCCAACAATCCCGCAATAACGTTACCGATTCCTACGGCTGTAATATCTTGGCTCAAATTTGACTTACGTTTTTCTGGGTCAATCAAATCGATAGCACGCCCAGTAAGGAGCGACTCTAAACTTCCGATGAGGACAAACATCAAAAGGTATTTCAAAAATATGGGCAATAGCGTAGAATCAGTAAGTGCTGCAAAATCGGCGTTAAAGTTGAACGAAAAATCGCCTGGATTAACGAGTGGTTTTAGGTTTTTGTAGGAAGGTTCGGTCAAATGAAAATATTGTCCAAGCAATACTCCTACAACTAACACAATCAAAGCAGGGGGGACTTTTTTTAGGGCTTTAATATTAAGATACTGCCATCCAAACATAATAAGAAGACTTACACCGCCAATAATCGCAATATGATACTCCATATGTGCGAGGCTATGAGGAACCATTTCGAGCAGTTCGAGGGGCTCTTTGCCCTTCATTTCGGCCGGGGCGGTACCTACTGCTAGGTGAAGCTGCTTAGACATAATAATGATTCCAATCGCGGCTAGCATTCCATGAACGGCAGAAAGCGGAACGAAATCTACAAACTTGGCTACTTTTAATAATCCTAACAGAACTTGTATTAGCCCAGCGATTACGATTACGCCCAGCGCAAGTTTCCAGCCGTGCTCCATGTCTCCTTTGCCTAGTTCATCTACTGCTCCTGCTACAATCACTATCAACCCTGCTGCAGGGCCTTTGATGGTAAGCTCGGAGCCAGCAAAAAAAGCAACGACCATCCCTCCAACGATAGCGGTCATTACGCCCATAATAGGAGGGAAGTTACTAGCTCCTGCAATGCCCAAACAGAGCGGAAGAGCAATCAAAGAAACTAAGAAGCCAGAGAGGAGGTCGGTGCTCCAATGGTGTGATAAGCTACTAAAAATACTTTGCTTTGATCTCATAACAACAATTGTGTAGAAGTAGAAATTTAACTGCACAAAAGTGTTAAGAGCCCATTAAACCCTCATTAAGGCCAGATTAAAAGGGAATTAAAATGGAATCGTAACCACAAACTGACTTCCTAGCCCCATTTGCGAAAAAACCCAGATACGGCCATTGTGAAGTTCGATGATGCGTCGAGTAAGAGCAAGCCCCACTCCGTAGCCTTTTACATACTGCGTGGAGTTGGCGCGATAAAAAGGCTCGAAGATATGAGGTAAATCGGTGTCCGAAATGCCAACCCCTCGGTCGCTAAACGAAATCCTGATATGGTCTTCTTGAGCGCGAAGTGTCAAACTAACGTGATGGTCGGGAGAGTATTTACAGCCATTTTCCATGAGATTTAGGAAAGCTGTTTGTAAAAGAGCCGAATCGCCTTTGATTTGCAGCAAAGCTTCTTCTTCAGGAAACTCCTCAAACTTAATCTGAACATCATAATCGGGGCAATGGTGTATCAAAATATCGCGTGTTTGCCAAAGAAGGTCATCTACTCTAAGCTCTGAAAAATGATTCTGCGAGACTTCATCATTGAGGCGAGCCAGCTCTAAGAGTCCATTTACCAAGTCGCGCATTTTTTTTACTTCTTCGATAGTCTCCTTTATGGTTTCTTGGTATTCGTCAATCGTACGTTTTTGGAATAGCGATACCTCAAGCTGCCCCATCATAATAGCCAAAGGAGTGCGTAGTTCGTGGGAAGCATGAGACACAAAACTTTTTTGGGAACTAAAAGCATCTTCAAGGCGACTCAAGAGATCGTTGAAAGTGGCTGCCAACTGGGCAAGTTCATCGTTTTGCCGGCCTATTTTAAGGCGCTCGTGGATATTTCGGGCGGAAATGTTTTTGACTTGCTCAATGATATCCGAGACAGGGCGTAGGGCATCGCTCGAAAACAACCAGCCCGCTAGCACTACCATTAGTAAACTTACGGCCCAGCCAGTGATAAGAATAGTTCGGAGACGTTCAAGAATACTAATTCCGTACTTATCTATAGCATAAGCTACTACCACTAAGACTTGCTTTTTTTGGTCGATATACCTTACCCCTACTATTTCTTTGTCACCCTCTCTTAAACTTACATCCTTTCCTTGTCGTACCTGATTTAAAAAGTTAGCATTGATATGATAAGGTTCTTCGCCACTGTCATACACTACCTGATTGTGGGCGTCATATACCGTAATTTCCTCTTTGTACATCGTGGTGAGGTCATTGCGGCTTATATCGTGCAATAGCTCTTCGGTAATACCTCCTACGTCTTCAAAAAGCCTAACTGTGGTAAGTGCCTTATCCCGAAGTCGTTTCCTAAATTCTTGTTCTCTATATTGGTTATATAAATAATAGACCGAAAAAGAAAACACTAACATAATAGACGCCACCAAGAGAGCAAAAAGCAAAGTAAGGCGGACGCGAATATTCATAAAGCGCACAAGGTATTATTGAAATTCTTTCATGATATAACCCATCCCTACCACTGTATGGATAAGCTTATGCTCAAATTCTTTATCTATTTTTTTGCGAAGAAAATTCACATACACATCTATGGTATTAGTACCTGTATCAAAATGTATATCCCAGACTTTTTCGGCAATGTCGACTCGGGATACTACTCTGCCTTTATTACGAATGAAATATTCGAGAAGACCAAATTCTTTGGCCGTAAGCTCAATTCGATTTCCCCCACGCCGGGCAATGCGTTCGTTGAGGTCTAATTCTAAATCAGCAATTTTGAGAAGATTAGTGACGGGGCCACTTTCGGAGTTGCGTTTTTGTAAAGCTCTCAATCTTACGATTAGTTCTTGAAATTCAAATGGCTTTACTAGGTAGTCGTCAGCACCTGCATCAAAGCCAGATATTTTGTCATTGATGGTACCTAAAGCGGTGAGCATCAAAATCGGAGTTCGGAGATTTTCGCGACGCAGAAGATTCGCCAGCTCAAAACCATTGATTTTGGGGAGATTTACATCCAGCACGATTACGTCATAGTGATTCGAAAGAGCCAAGCTACTGCCCATTTGCCCATCAAAAGCCACATCTACTTCCCAAGATTGTTCTTCAAGACCTTTTTTGACAAACGCCGCTAATTTGGGTTCGTCTTCAACAATTAAAACTTTCATATCCAGTCGAATAGCTAAGTGTAGGAGCGATTTAGCTTCAATTTTAAAAATAAGAATTTCTTCAAAAAAATTTGCCTGAGAATTTTAACTAGGTTTTAATGGATAAGCTTTTCGTCGAGGCTATGATATAACTTGGAACGAACCATGCGCGTGGATATGTTTACGAAAAAACATACAATTATATGAAAACATTTAACACCATTTTCTTATTGTTTTTTTGTAGTGTGATTTTCGCACAAAACGGCACTCTCAAAGAAAGTCTAAGTGTCAAAAGTAAGCTTCTAGGAAAAGATATAAAGTATAGCATATATCTTCCTGCCGATTACGAAAAAAACAATCGGAGCTATCCAGTTTTATATCTCCTTCATGGATATACCGACGACGAAACGGGCTGGACTCAGTTTGGCGAAGCGCATATTATTGCCGACAAAGCCATCAATGCTGGCGAAGCACCACCGATGATAATCGTGATGCCCGATGCCGGGGTGACATGGTATCAGAATTCTTATGACAACAAAATACGGTATGAGGATTTTATGGTGCAGGAACTAATCCCCTACATCGATGCAACCTATCGTACGCGTTCTAAACGTGAGTTTAGGGCGGTGGCGGGGCTTTCAATGGGAGGCCTTGGTACTTTGCTCATGGCGACCAAACACCCAGATATGTTTGTGGCGGCGGCGCCATTGAGTGCAGCCGTATGGACCGACGAGGAGTTTACGTCTAGTACTGATCAAGCAAGCTGGGATAATACCTTTGGAGAGTTATATGGAAAAGGATTGACTGGAAAAAATCGATTAACGGCTCATTATTATAAAAATGCTCCCATTAAAATTGTAGAAACTGGGAATACTGATGATTTGAAAAAGGTAAAATATTATATTGATTGTGGAGATGATGATTTTTTAATCAAGGGCAATATGGCTCTTCATGCGATGATGATTGATAAAAAAATCCCTCATGAATTTAGAGTACGTGACGGCGGGCATACTTGGTCGTATTGGCGTACGGCTTTGCCTGAAGTGCTGAAATTTGTGGGACAGAGTTTTCACCGCTAATAATAAACGCTGGCGACCTTCAAAAGATCGCCAGCGTTATCAATCATAAATTCTCGAAAATTAATAGCTAGGATTTTGAACCAGATAGCCCGGCAAATTGGAAGCTCCATCAATCGCCGTTTGAGGTATAGGGAAAATTCGTTTGTTAGGGTCTGTATTTGATTTTTCAGTCCATTTATCTTCATACTTTCCAAAACGAATCATATCAGTGCGGCGAAGCATTTCCCAATAAAACTCAAATCCACGTTCACGATAAAGTAAATCTAAGTTCATAGAGCTAAGTGCAGGAGGTGGTGTAGTGACATTGCGAGCTGCTCTGACTGCATTGACATCTGCAAGAGCGCTTGCGGCGTCGTTGCTTTTACGAAGTTTGGCTTCGGCACGCATCAAATACACATCTGCCAAGCGCACAATCACAATGTCGGCCTCGCCAAAATTCCGACCACTCACTGATTTTTTGCTAAACTCGTATTTTTCGACACGATAACCTGTGTTATAATTACTTCCTGCTTCCGTAAAATCAACCTGTTCGGTAAAATCAACGGCTAGGGTGGGCTTGTTGCGTGTATCGTGGAAAAGTTTAGCAACTTTCATTTTTCCATCAGGACATTTCAGAAATACCCCATTGCGACGAATCAAGCCATATTGCTGCCCACGCAATATCCCACGGTTGATGTTGAAGTTTTCGGCAGCCACGCACGAATCCGCTGGATTAGAATAAATAGATAGATTTTGTTTGTAGAATCTTGGGTCCACTGAAGGGTCTTTGGGCGCATAAGCATTGACCCAAGTACGATAATAATCGGATGTAATCGCTGGCCCGTCAGTGCCATTGGCATTGGGGTAAGCAGGAAGCGGGAATTGGTCACCCGAAAGTGAAAAATACGCCATCCGGTTATGTCCATTGAGATCAGCACGTTGATCAACTGCAAAAATCAATTCTTTATTGGTATGATTATCGTCGTTGAAAATAGAGAAATAATCTCTAGAGAGTTGATATTGACCAGAGTTAATGATTTTGTCGCAGTACTCTACCACTTTGTCCATATCTTCAGGTTTGAAAGTCAACTGCCCTGCGTAGGGGTCGCGATAAAAAGCGGCATTGAGGTACAAACGCGCCAATAATCCCCAGGCGGCCCCTTTAGACAAGCGCCCAGGGCCTACGGTGGCATCAAGGTTAGGTTCGACGGCTAGTAGTTCATTTTTGATATATTCAACGGCTTCGTTTCCGCGAATTACTTTTGAAGTCTCTCCTAAATTCTCTTTTACAAAAACTACTCCAAACAAATCCAAAGTAAGCAGCGAATAGTAGGCTCTCATACCTCGCGCTTCTGCCAAAAAAGTTTTGGAAGAGGGATCATTGAGTGTAGGCAAAGAATTAATCGCTGTAATCGCCCGCGACATACCTTGCAAAATGAGGTTCCAAGTATTGCGTAAGTTGGGATCAGTACTGATGTAGGTATGTCGGTGCATGGCCAAGTAGATACCATTGTCGCCCCAGTCGGTGCCACCTCGGTAAGGAAGGATAGCCTCGTCAGTAGAGATTTCTTGAAGAGCAAAGTAATTGGTATGTTGGAAAAGGTTAGGAAGCAGCGCATACACAGGAGCGATGATTCCTTCGGCGGCTTGTTTGTCAGAAAGACCTGTGGCAGAGGTTTCGTCCAGCACAATCTCCTCTAAATTGGTACAGCTATTGACCGTAAATAAGCTCAATACGGCCAAAAATACATATATCTTCTTTTTCATGAATTCAAAATTTAAAATGTAACATTCAAACCGAAAATGAATGATTTGGCTTTAGGATAGCTCAGATAATCAATCCCGTATGAAGAAATACCGTTGATAGTACGGTCAGTATTGACTTCTGGATCATAACCGTCATATTTAGTAATAACAAAGAGATTTTGACCAGTCACCGAAAGTCTAATACCTTGTACCCATTTATTAATACCCAAAGCTTTGGTGTTGAAATTGTACCCTAAAGCGAGGTTATTAAGCCTAAAAAACGCACCGTCTTTCAAATAACGCGTAGAAACGGGCGCAGCATTGTTGACTGATTCGTTGGGATAAGCAATGGCTTCAGGAGTGGTGTTGATGCCTTTCGATAACCTCAATTTGTAGAAGTTTGAGTTGGCAGTATTGTCATAGATTTTGTTTCCAGAAACACCATTAAAATTGGCTACTAAATCAAATCCTTTGTAGGCAACGCTCCCGTTGATATTGAACTGCTTGGTGGGAAGTGCGCTCCCCGCAGCGACACGGTCTTTGTCCGTAACGATTCCATCACCGTCGGCATCTAGATAGGTACTGATGCCTTTGTCGTCAAATCCAGTAAACTCTTTCAAGTAAAATGTACCAATAGGCTGGTCGTTGAGATAGCCATTGATGGTAGCAGAGGTCAGTCCCGAACCAGAAGCCGAGCCAGACGGAATCACCGAATAAGGAGAATTTTTAACACGGTTGTGAATGAAGGTAATATTACCCCCTACATCAAAGCGAAGGCCATTTAAACTAGTATACCGATAATTGAGATCCAACTCTACCCCACGATTGGTGATGGTCATGTCTTTGACGTTGGTCCAGAAAGTACCCGCCGGCTGTACCGGGTCAGCAGGAATTACTTCCAATAAGATATTGTTTGAGACTTTGTTGAAGAAGTCCACGGTTCCGGAAAGAGCGCCATTAAACAACCCAAAATCAAGTCCTAAGTCGGTTTGAGTAGATACTTCCCACTGAATGTCAGGATTGGCCAAACGAGAGTAAGACGTACCTGGAGGGTACGAACCCGTAGGGTACAAAGGATAGCTCGTGGTGCCAGATACCTGAGAAGTAAACAAGGCTTGGGTGATTTTAGACGGTATTTCTTGGTTTCCGGTCTTACCCCAGCCTGCGCGCAGTTTCAGTTCACTAAATGGCGACGATTTCATAAACGACTCTTCCGAAATTCTCCAACCCAAAGAGAAAGAAGGGAAGACGCCGTATTTGTTGTTAGCTCCAAATTTGGAGGAGCCATCCGCTCTCACAGTGGCAGTCATCAAGTATCGGTCTTTGTATTGATAATTGACGCGTGAGAAAAAAGACTGAAGCTCGTTGATCAGGGCATATCCACCGGGTTTGTTGTTGGCAAGCGTAAGTTCTTGCCCTAAACCAGGGTTGTAAATAGGCTCAATACTCGAAATCGGAAACTTATTGATGCTATTGTTTCGACCTTGGATAAAAATCTTTTGATACGAATGCCCCACCAATGCCGACAGACTATGGTCGGTTTTGTTGAGTGTATACGTCAAGTAGTTTTCGATGAGCTTGTTGTTGTTGTAAGTATAGATAGTCTCAAGACGTCCGTCTTGTAGAGGCACGGCATTGGGCAGTGATTGCAAATCACGTACCGAATTGGAGTTGTCGATACCAAAGTTGAGTTTATATACCAATCCGTCGATGATTTTGAAAGAAGGTGAAATACTTCCAATCACACGGTTGATTTTGGTAATGTCTTTTTCCAACCTTAAGGGAATGAGCGGGTTGACACCACTAGCATACTGGAAAGGATTGCCATTGGCATCATAAGCAGGATAGGTGGGATTGGCCGAAATCGCACCTCCTAACATACTTCCAATAGGGGGACGCTCATTGATAGTATAAGTAGCGTTTAGATTTACGTCCACCGTAAGGCGATCATCCAAAAGTTTTTGAGTAACGTTTATACGTCCCGTGTAGCGATTGAGCTGATTGTTTTTCAAGATACCTTCTTGATTTTGGAGCCCCAATGAAGCATAGTAAGAAAGCTTGTCGGCTCCTCCTCCAAAAGAAAGGTTGTGATTTTGCGTATAGGCAGTACGCGTTACTTCTTTTTGCCAGTCAGTATTGCCTTTCAAATCTTCCAAAACACCCCCCACTTTAGGGACTTGTTGGCGATATTCATCCGCGCTAAATATATCCAATGCGCGTGCCAAAGTAGATACCCCGACATTGGAAGAGAAGTTGAGATTTGAAAAGCCCGCTTTGCCTTTTTTGGTTGTAATCAATACCACACCATTGGCTCCGCGTGACCCATAAATGGCAGTCGCTGATGCGTCTTTAAGTACATCAATCGACTCAATATCTTGAGGATTCAAGAAATTGAGGGGGTTGGTTGCACCGCCAGTGCTGGAGTTGTCGAGTGCCAAACCGTCTAGTACAAACAAAGGAGTACTTCCCGTACGTACTCCTCCTGGCCCTCTGATCGTAATGCCTTGAGCACCACCGGGCTCGCCGCTGGCAGAGGTGACGTTGACGCCCGCTACTTTTCCTTGGAGCAATTGCTCTGGAGAGTTGATAATACCTTTGTTGAAATCAGTACTTTTGATGGACTTGACCGAGCCTGTCATGTCTTTTTTGGTAGCACTACCATAGCCAATGACTACTACTTGGGCCAAGTCAGAAGCGCTTGATTTGATAGAGACATCAATTGTGGTGCGGCCTCCTACCGTAATTTCCTGCTTTTCGTAGCCAATAAAACCAAAAACCAATACGGCATTGTCGTCATTGACCACAATCGAATAATTGCCATTAATGTCGGTGTTGGTTCCGCGTTGTGTTCCTTTTACTACCACACTACATCCCACAAGTGGCTCATTGTTAGCCGCATCCGTGACACGCCCCTTGATAGTCTTCTCGGTAGTTTTGACGGAAGCATAGCTAGCCGCCGGTAAAATCCCGATTGCCACCACCAAAAATGACCAAACAAGCCATTTAGGTGGCATTAAATTGTAAAAAGTTTTCATAGATTAGAATTTGAAAGTTTCTAAAAACAGCCCCACAAAGGTCTAGCTAAGCGTTTAACAAATTGTTAAGCAGACATTATCTCTCTGTGATGTTTTGCATCAACAAAATAGATTGAAATAAAGTGCTTTGATTTTTTTTAAAGTAAAAGAAGGATTAATAAAGTGCTGATTATTAATAAAATCAAAGCTAAAAAACGGGAGAGATGCGTAGTGTTTTTTTCATATAATGTTAATAGCGATTATGGGTTGGTGAAAAATAAGTCCGAAAACTTTATGCAATAGTATAATTGAATTTTTTAAATAAAAAATATGACCCACTTGAAAGTATATGCAAACGTTTGAAATAATAGTACTCTCTCTGTGAAGCTACTTGGAGTTTGTTACCCTAAAATAGGGTTGAGAATTGATTGGAGTAACATGGTAAGAATGTGATAGAAAAAAAAGGTGGTTTTTTTGTAATATATGAAGTAAAATTATTCCTTTGTCTTGCTTTATGATACTGCTACAACGTGTTGAGTATCGTAGCGCTCACTTAATTTATCTAATCTACATATGAAAAAACACTTCTACTTAGCCACGCTATTGTGGCTTGGCGCGCTCATGTCTTGGGCGCAAAATCGTCTCACAGGGCGTGTGACAGACGCCAACGACAACTCTCCTCTTCCTGGTGTAAGTGTACTCTTGAAAGGTACCAATACAGGCGCCACTACCGACGGAGAAGGTAAGTATGTCTTAAACAATGCTACCTCGGGTAGTGTATTGGTGGTGTCTTACATTGGCTATACTCCTCAGGAAATTGTGGTGGGAAGTCGTTCAAACATTGATGTGGCGCTTAAGGTCGACGTCAAATCACTGTCGGAGGTGGTGGTGACGGGTTATGCGACGCAACGTAAACAAGATATTACGGGAGCCGTGACAGTCGTCAATGCCAAAGACCTTACTGCCACTCCCGCTGCGAGTGTCACGCAAATGCTGCAAGGGCGCGCTTCAGGGGTAGTAGTCGGAAACGATAACTCTCCCGGTGGTGGTACGATGGTCCGTATCAGAGGTTTTGGCTCTATCAACAACAACAGCCCGCTGTATGTGATTGACGGAGTTCCTACCCAAGGTACCCTCAACCAAATCAACCCCAACGATATTGAGTCAATGCAGGTACTCAAAGATGCTTCGGCGGCTTCTATTTACGGAGCCCGTGCAGCCAACGGGGTGGTGATTATCACTACCAAAAAGGGAAAAACAGGCGAACCAAGTATTACATTTGATTTTTATACAGGTACTCAAAGACCTGGCAAAATGCTTGATCTGCTGAATACCAAAGAATTAGGTGAGTATTTGTACTTGGCAGATTTAGGGGCCGGAAAAAATCCTTCCGCTACATCCCCCTCTGTACAGTATAAATTTGGAGCCAATGGCGAGCAGACTATTGCTGATTATATTTATCCTAACGTGTATGGTACACTCCCCTCTAACTATACATACACCAACGATATCGCCGATCCTAACTTAGGAAAAACGGCTTTTAATATCACTAAAGCCAACAAAGAAGGTACCGATTGGCAAGATGTTATTTTTGACCCTGCGCCTATCGCCAACTTCCAAATTGGGGCAAGTGGCGGTACAAATTCTGGAAAATATGCTATTTCGGCTGGTTACTTTAAGCAAGATGGTATCTTGAGATATACCAAATATGACCGCTATTCTCTCAGAGCCAACACCGAATTCAAAAAAGGCAGATTTACGGTAGGTGAAAACTTTACTTTTTCTTATGATGAAAGACAAGGTATCACCAACAACAATGAGTCAAACCCTATCATGTTTGCGATTCGGGTGCATCCTATTATTCCAGTGTTTGATATTACCGGAGGGCCAGTTGAGCTAGGCGGTACCAACCTTTCGCCTTACAATGGATTTGCGGGTAGTAAAGGTACCAACCTCGGAAATGCCCCCAACCCTTTGGCACGTCTTTATCGTGAAAAAGATAACATCACCAAAGGAACCCACGTATTCGGAAATGCTTTTGCAGAAGTAGATATTATCAAAGGACTTAAAGCCCGTACTAGCCTTGGTCTTGAATACAATCAGTACAATCGCTCCGAGTATTTCCACCGTGATATTGAAGCTGCCGAAGCACGAAATGCCAATAGCCTCAACGTGATCAACAACTTTGACCGCTCTTTGACTTGGTTTAACACCTTAAATTACAATACAACCATCGGAGACCATACCCTCAATGTGTTGGTAGGAACTGAAGCGGTGACTACATACGCGTTTGGTTTTCAGGCTAGTAGAAGTAACTTCGCTTACGATGATTTAGAATATCGCTACTTAGATGCTGGTTCGGCAGCGGGTTTGAGCAATGCTGGTTCGGGAGCCACTTTGAGTTCTCTTTTCTCTCAATTTGGTAAAATCAACTACTCTTATAAAGATTTCTTGTTGGCCGACTTTACTTTGCGCCGCGATGGCTCTTCTCGCTTCTCGGCAGCCAATCGTTATGGGGTATTCCCAGCGTTTTCGGTGGGTCTTCGTCTGACTGAGTTTGAATTCATGAAACAAGCTCAATTTGTCAATGACTTGAAAATCCGCGCAGGTTGGGGTAAAACTGGTAACCAACTCATTCCAAACGTGTACAATGCCTACACACTCTATGCGGCTGATCCCCTCAACAATGCCTATGACATCAACGGTACAGGGTCGTCAATCGTGGGTGGTTTTGACTTGGTACAGTTTGGAAACCCTAACGGAAAATGGGAAACCAATACTTCTACGAACCTAGGTCTTGATGCGATTTTGCTCAACAACAAAATGGAGTTTGTTTTTGACTGGTACAATCGCGTAACTTCTGATATGTTGACCCAAATTGCCATTCCAAGAACGGCAGGCTCGGGTACAATTCCTTATACCAATATCGGTGAAGTACGTAACCGTGGTTTTGATATTGGTCTAAACTTCCGTGACAAAAAAGGCGATTTCCGTTATCAAGTAGGATTGAGTTTAGGACATTACAAAAATGAAGTATTGAAACTAAACGATGACCGCAATGCTACTGTGTTTGGCTTCACAACTCGCCTTCCGGCTATTTCGGCTACTAAAGCAGGACTGCCAATCGCAAGCTACTATGGGTATTTTGTGGATGGCGTGATCAAAGACCAAGCCGAAGCGGATGCCGCCCCTAAGTTTGGTTCCTATACAAGAGAGGGGACATTCAAATTTAGAGATGTCAACGGCGACGGTGTCATTACGGCAGCTGATAGAACTATCATCGGCAATCCTCACCCTGATTTTACGTATGGTATCAACCTCAATTTTGGATTCAAAAACTGGGATTTGACGATGTTTGGGCAAGGTGTACAAGGCAATCAAATCTTCAATTATGTAAGATACTGGACTGATTTCAACGTGTTTCAAGGCAACCGCTCTAAAGATATGCTTTATAGCTCTTGGAGAAAATCAGGTGATGTAGCCAAACTTCCACGCCTCAACTCTGGCGATGCGATTAGTCAGCAAGTATCTTCTTATTTCTTAGAGGATGGCTCGTATTTGCGCTTGAAAAATATTCAATTGACTTACACTATTCCGTCTTCTATTCTGAAAAAAGCGGGCTTGGCTTCTGCCCAAGTATATGTACAGGGTCAGAATGTTTTGACCCTTACTAAATACTCAGGACTTGACCCTGATATCAACTTGAGAAGTTCAGGTAACGACAACCAAGACATCCACATGGGTATTGATGAAGGTGCCTACCCTGTTGCTAAATCGTATATTGTGGGCTTGCGCTTTGGATTCTAACAGTAAAACAAACTAATTGAAAATCAACATGAAAAAGATAGCTTTATTATTAGTTTTGGTAGGGGTGAGCTTTTCCTGCTCCGAAAAATTCTTTGACTTGAAGCCGCAAGGACGAGCGTCTTTGGAGCAATTAAGTAACAAAAATGGCGTGAATGCCTTATTGATAGGCGCGTATTCTTTGCTCGATGGAGTGGGAGCAGGAAACACAGGTCGCCAATCTACAATTTCCAATTATGTGTTTGGAGGAATCAGTAGCGACGACGCCGTAAAAGGAACTGACGCCGGTGACCAACCCGAACAATCGTTTATTGAACAGTACAACTGGCTTTCTGATAATACTTACTTTTTGGGAAAATGGTGGCATTCGTACGATGGCGTGGCGCGTTGTAATGAAGTAATCCAACTCGTAAGCGGTAGCGCAGTAAAAGATATGACCGACGCCGAAAAAACGCAAGTACTGGCCGAAGCTCGGTTTTTGAGAGGTCACTATCACTTTGAGGCCAAAAAAATGTGGAACAAAGTGCCTTTTATCGACGAAAAAATCTACGTTGCCGCTGACCCTAATTCTACAAAAGTACCTAACACCGAAGATATTTGGCCCAAAATTGAAGCTGATTTTGACTTCGCTGCCAAAAACCTTCCCGCTGTACAAGCTCAAAAAGGAAGAGCTACGCAGTGGGCTGCCAAGACTTACTTAGCGAAGGCATTGATTTTCCAGAAAAAATGGAGCGCTGCCAAAACTTTGCTGGAGGATGTGTTGAAAAATTCAGGTAAAAAATTGGTAGCTAACTATCATGACAATTACAGAACTTTGGGTAATAATAACACTGAGTCTATTTTTGAGGTACAGTTTTCGGTCAACGACGGAACCAACGGCAACAACGGAAATGCGGGTGACAACCTCAACTGGCCTTACTCATCTACGGCGCCAGGTCGCGGATGTTGCGGTTTTTATCAGCCTTCTCACAACCTTGTGAATGCTTTCAAAACAGAAGACGGTTTGCCGATGATTGGAACTGCCGCCGACGGAACGCTCGATACTTACAACAAAGTGGACTTGCCCAATGACCAAGGAATCAGTGCAAGTACTGCCTTTACTTTAGACAAGTCTATTCCTGTTGACCCACGTTTGGATTGGACAGTAGGCCGCAGAGGAGTTAATTTCTTGGATTGGGGCCCGATGCCCGGCTCTACTTGGATTCGCGACCAAGCTTATGCAGGGCCTTTTAGTGGCAAAAAATGGATGTACTATTTGGCCGAAGAAAATAGCACTACACACTCTACAAGCCGCCGTAATGTCAACAACAACTATCGTTTGTTGAAATTATCACACGTGATTTTGTGGTTGGCTGAGTGCGAAGTAGAATTAGGCAACCTTGCCGCTGCTGAGGCCTATGTAAATCAAATCAGAGTGCGTGCCAAAACAGGTTCGGTACAAGACCCAACCGTAAACTACAAAGTAGAGCCCTATCCTACGGGTACTTTTGCTAGCAAAGGAGCGGATTTTGGCAGAAACGCCGTTCGTATGGAGCAACGCCTTGAGTTTGCGATGGAAGGCCACCGTTTCTTCGATTTGGTTCGTTGGGGAATTGCCGAAAAGGTACTCAACAAATATGCCGTAGAAGAAGCAGCTGACGGAAAAGAACCTTCTGGTCGTACTTTCAAAAAGCGCGGATACATGGCTGGGAAAGTCTTTACTACTAAAAACAACTATTTCCCTCTACCTCAAGACGAGATTTTGAACAGTCAAAAAGATGGTAAGCCTACTTTGACTCAAAATACGGGCTATTGATTTTTATATACCGCTAATTGTGCCAAAAGCCTCCACCCAATCGGTGGGGGCTTTTTGTTGGATTAAACCATTGAAGCCTTTTGGTCTCTAACAGAAGTACGAACACACTTTAAGTGTGATAGCTAAATGTTAATTTGAAAGCCACACAAGTTATGAAAACAATCAAGAAATTTTTCGGATTTACAGTAGTGGGTCTGATGACCTATCTGATGTCAGGCTGTGTAGTAAGACCTACCGTAGTACGCCCTGCTCCACCTATTGCGAGAGTAGAAGTGATTCCCCGAAAACCCTCCCCACGCCACGTATGGGTCTCAGGCCAATATCGGTGGCGAAGAAACCACTATGTGTGGGTACCGGGGCATTATAGAAGAGTAAGGTAAGGAATGTTGATTGGTATTGTATGATAAAAATGCCAAAGTGAAATGAATCCACCTTGGCATTTTTGCACTATTATGAATAAAGGGTAAGAAAGACTAAATATCTGAAATCCTAAATTGAAGATAAGTTCTGGCGAGCAATGCTACTTTCTGAAAATCAGGTACCCTGATACGCTCTTCCTGAATGCGAGTCGCAGGGGTCTCTTTGATTTTATTAAAAAGCGTGAGATAGTACACATAAGCCAAATATACTCCCATACGGGCACTTCGGGGGAGCTGCTTAATCGCTAAATAAGCGGCATCAAAATCTGCCTGTATATCTTTTTCTATTTGGCGTTTTGCTTCTTTTGTAAAACTTAAAAAATCTACTCCTGGAAAATATACCCTGCCTCTATCTACAAAGTCACTTTTCAAATCTCTCAAGAAATTTACTTTTTGGAAAGCTGCTCCAAGGCTACGGGCACCATTTTTGAGATGATTAAACATCTCTTTGTCGCCTTCACAAAACACCCGAAGACACATCAGACCCACCACTTCGGCAGAGCCATAGATGTATTCACTGTATTTGTCGTCGGTATAGCTTTGCTTTTCCAAATCCATAGCCATGCTGTGCAAGAAAGCATCAATAAGCTCATTTTCAATCTGATATTGATTGACTACCATTTGGAAAGAATGCAAAACAGGGTTGAGGCTAATACCAGTATGAATCGCCTCGTATGTATCTTTGACAAATCGCTCAAGAAGAAGCTTTTGATCAAAATCATAAAAAGTATCTACGATTTCGTCGGCATAGCGTACAAACCCATAAATAGCATAGATAGGAAAGTGAAATTTCTTATCCAAGGTCTTGATACCCAAAGTAAAGGAAGTGCTGTATCGTTCGGTGATAAGTTTGCTGCACTCAAGATTTGTTTGGTCAAACAACTGCATCATGGGTTTTAAATGTCTTTTTGAGGGTTTAGAAGCTTACCTACAAGCGATTGAAGGTGTGTGGTTGATTTTCAAACGTTTGATAGTAAAGCCATTTACGAGATGGTAATGCGCTACAATTCCTATTTTATCCAAACTCTTTTGCTACTTCATCGGCCACTACTAGCCCCGAAATAAGAGAAGGGGGTACGCCAGGTCCCGGAACGGTGAGCTGTCCTGTATAAAACAGATTAGAGACCTTTTTGTTTTTAAGTTTTGGTTTTAAAAAAGCAGTTTGTAATAAAGTATTGGCTAAGCCATAGGCATTTCCTTTAAAAGCATTGTAATCTGCCCGAAAATCGCTGTGGGCAAAAGTACGTTTATATACGATATGGGGTCTAATTTCCTCTCCTACATAGGCTTCAAGACGATTCATGACGAGATCAAAATAATACTCCCGCGTTGCTTCGTTATCATCCTTTAAATCAGGGGCGACCGGAATCAAAATAAAAACATTTTCGTGCCCTGCTGGTGCTACGGTAGGGTCGGTTTTGGAAGGAGCTGATACATAAAAAAGAGGTTTGCTTGGCCACTGAGGTTGGGTATAAATTTCGTGAGCGTGCTGTTTAAAATCTTCATCAAAGAAAAGATTATGGTGAAGAAGTTTGGGAATACGCTTATTGACACCTAAGTAGTAAAGCAATGAAGACGGTGCCAAGGTGCGTTTGTCCCAATATTGATCTGAATAATTCCGATATTCTCCTAAAAGCTGCGTATCTACATGGTGATAATCTGCTCCTGCTACTACTACATCGGCTTCAAAAGAAGTATGCTGTGTAATTACTTTTTTGGCTTTTGAGCCCGTGATTTCTATCTTTTCCACATTCTGATTGCACAAGATGTTGACCCCTTTTTCTTGCGCCAAACTTACCATACCTTTGACGATTTCGTGCATACCGCCCATCGGATACCATGTGCCAAGTGCAATTTCGGCGTAATTCATAAGGCTATACATAGCGGGGGTGTTTTCGGGAGTAGCTCCCAAAAACAAAATCGGAAACTCCATCAATTGAAGGAGTTTAGGGTCAGTAAAAAACTTACGAATGTGAGTCGCAAACGACTGTAGTACATCCATTCGTCCCAAATCATATAAGAGTTTTAAACTTACAAATTCGGAAAGGCTACGGCTAGGTTTCCACACAAACTTGTTCATGCCTACGTCGTATTTGTAGGCGGCTTGATGGAGAAATGCCTCAAGTCTTGCGCCACTGCCTATTTCGATGCTTTCAAAAAGTGCTTTCAGTTTTTCGATACCTGCTGGAATATCGACCTTGGTATTCGAATCAAAAATGACAGCATAGGAAGGATCTAAACGGATTAGGTGATAATAATCAGAAGGCTTTTTGTTGAATTTGGCGAAGTAATTTTCAAATACATCAGGCATCCAATACCAACTTGGGCCCATGTCGAATCGAAAGCCATCGACCTCAAAAAGACGAGCGCGTCCGCCTAAGGTAGCGTTTTTTTCTAAGATAGTGACCTCAAAGCCTTTGTCGGCTAGGCTTGTAGCTGTTGCAAGTCCTGCAAATCCTGCACCGATAACGATGATTTTTTTCAAGGATGTAAAATTAGTAATAGAGTTAATGGTATTGAGTTTTGATATTAACTCTATTACCTACTTAACGGTTTTGGAATATACGCGATTTTTTAAAAAAAACCTATTGTTTGTAGATAATTCCATCTTTCATCACAAACACTACGTTTTGAAGCGTTTTGATATTTTGAAGAGGGTTTTCGTCGGTTGCGATTATATCGGCGTATTTTCCCTGAGAGATGCTACCCATATTATTTTGTTCGCCTAAAATCTGCGCAGGCACAATAGTAGCTGCTTTGATAGCTTCCATTGGGGGCATTCCTACTTCGGTCATGTATTCAAATTCTTTGGCGTTTTTGCCGTGGGCAAATACCCCTGCATCCGTACCAAACGCAATTTTAACTCCTGATTTATATGCTTTTTCGAATGTTTTTTGAATCAAAGGCCCTGTTTCCAACGCTTTCATTCTTACAAAAGGGTGGTAATAACCGATAATTTTTGCCGAATCGGCCGCCGAACGTCCCGCAATAATAGTGGGTACATAGTAAGTTCCCATTTTTTTGAAAAGCTCAATAGCCTCATCATCCATGTAGGTGCCATGCTCTATGGTAGTTACGCCCGCTCTGATAGCCCGTTTCATACCTTCTGTACCGTGGGCGTGGGCGGCCACATGAAATCCATAATCTTTGGCTGTTTGTACAATAGCCACGGCCTCTTCGTCGGTAAATTGGGGAGCCTTTCCACTTTTGGCGATACTCAGCACTCCGCCAGTAGCGGTGATTTTGATACAATCAGCTCCGTCTTTGTAGCGCTGTCTTACGGCTTTGCGAGCTGCGTCAGGCGAGTCCACTATGCCGTCGGTCACTTTGTCGGGGACGGTATACATCGGGCTGAGTCCATTGGTGGGGTCGCCGTGGCCGCCTGTGGTGGCGATAGTTTGCCCAGATGTGAAAATCCGAGGGCCACTTACAAGCCCCTTAGTGATGGCATTGCGAAGGGCAATATTTACTCCTGAACCTCCCAAATCCCGTACCGCAGTAAAACCTGCCATGAGGTTTGTGAGCGCGTTTTTTTGAGCCTCAAAAGCGATGTCGGCGGGATTGTTGCTCATGCGTTTGAGATATTGGTCACGACTCATTTCGCTTTCGATGTGTACGTGCATATCTGTAAGGCCAGGCAATACCGTTTTTGCTTTCAAATCCACGAGCTTGTCGGTAGGTTGAGGTTTGGTATAGCCTTTTTCAACGGCCATGATTCGATTTTTTTCTACGATGATTGTTACTTGATTTTGGATGTCGTTGGCTAGGCCGTCGATTAATTTACCGCAATGAATCAAAGTTCGTTGGGCGTATAGCTGACTTAACGCCAACCCACATAAAACCGTGAGAAGGAAAGGTTTTTTCATACGAAAGCTAGTTTTTTGTTTGAAGATATTTCCTCAAATAAAGCATTTTTTTTCTCAAATTAAGGTACTCTATACCCATTGTGTTTAATAAAATCATTTTAACTGATATTTAATGGCTCATATGTTGATTTGTATTTAGTTGGCATTCGTTTTTAGGAAGAAAGTATATAAAAATATTGAGCTATGAATAAAAATAAATTAGTGGCCTCTATCTTATTGGCCTCAGCAGCAGCGACCACCTTTGTGGCGCTTACTTCTTTTCGATTTTTACCCAAAGGTGCAGTACCTATAAAACCTTTTGACCAGCAAAAGTACCTTGGGAAGTGGTATGAGATAGCCCGTTTGGACTATAAATGGGAACGCAATTTGGATAATGTAACAGCCCACTATTCGCTCAAAGACAATGGTGATATCAGGGTAGAAAACCGAGGCTACAATTTCAAAAAAGAAAAATGGGAACAAAGCATAGGTAAAGCCAAACCGGTGGGTGACCCTAAAGAGGCAAAATTGAAAGTATCGTTCTTTGGGCCTTTTTATGCGGGTTATAACGTAATCGCTATTGACGAAAACTATCAATACGCGCTAGTAGTAGGAGAAAATACCAAATATATGTGGATTCTTTCTCGTACCACCACTATTCCTGAGTCGGTGAAGCAGGCGTATGTTCAGAAGGCTAAGGCGATTGGCTTCCAGACGGAAGACCTAGTGTGGGTGAAGCATGACCGCCAAAGTGAATAAAACAAAAAACTCCCCAACTTTTTCGGTTGGGGAGTAAACTATACTAAAAAACAAACACAAAAACTAGTTAGGATATCCTGGATTTTGTGGTTTTAGATTCGGGTTGTTAAGCATTTCTTGTTTTCCAAGGGGCAACAACAAGTGCTTAGCTTCGAGTGCTTTGTTGGAGCTTAGATTAACGTGGCCTACGAAATTGTCGAATCCATTGGTTTTTTCGTTGTATACTTTACGAAGGCGAACCATGTCAAACCAAGTGATTTGCTCATAGCATAGCTCATGCCAACGCTCTCTCCAAACCGCTTCGCGGAAGGTAGCTTGAGTAAATGTACCAAGGGCAGGAGTAGTAAGTTTAGCCCGGTCTCTGATTCGTTTCATCGCATCGTAGGCCGCTTGATTAGGACCACCTACTTCATTTTGGGCTTCAGCGTAGGTAAGTAGTACTTCGGCGTAGCGAATTTGAGGTACGTTTAAGTTGTCTTGGCGTGTACCTGCGGTGCCAGAAGTACCATTTGCGGTACGATTGAAGTGCTTGAAGATATAAGGAGCTCCTAAATTAAAACGAGCTCCATTGCCATTTGTAAAATAGGTCGTATAAAAATACCCTTCTTGGTCTTTAGCACGCAAATCGCCTGGCTCATAAGAGTTGTAGAATGAAGGGGTAGGCACTGTGCTACCTGTACCTGAAGGACCGTTGTAAGTAACGGGCTTGAAGTTAGGGAACATATTACCCATCGGATTTCCGGCTACCACAGTGTTGTATTGCAGCATGAAAAGGTGCTCAATTCTGTTTTTGAGGTTTTCTTGATGTACTTCCTCATACGTGGCAAACAAGTTGATGACATTAGGGTTAGCATTAGCATAGGTGATTACTTCAAGTGCTTTGCTAGCGGCTAGTTGATAGTGAGAAGCCCCCTTGTTGAGAGGAAAACCAGCCATTGTGAGATACACACGAGCCAATTGTGCTTTTACAGCGGCAAGATTGACGCGTCCGCTTACATCCATCCATGCCAAGCCTGCATTTTCAGCTTCGGTGAGGTCAGCGACAATCAACTTATAAATCTCCTCTTGAGAAGTACGAGTGGGTTGAAAGTCAGTAGAACCAGCAGTTTGAGGATCTGTAATCAATGGTATATCTCCCCAAAGTCTTACGGCAGTGAAGTAAGCAGAAGCCCGAAGAAAACGCGCTTCACCCAAGATTTTCTTTTTCTGCGCCTCAGGCATAGGGGTGATTGGCGGTACTTTCGCAATCACTTGGTTGGCTTGAGAAATTACTTTATAAAGCCCATTCCAGTAGTTTACTACGTGAGCGGTGTTACCATCATGAACCAACCCATACAAGTTGTTAAGGTCAGAGTTTTGGGCTGTTTCGGTAGTAGAAGTACCTGTAAGTGCTTCTAGCAATTGCCAGTTGGAAGAAAAAATCCCCGCACCATCACCCATGAATCTCAAGTCAGCATATACAGAAGCTAAAGCGGCCTCGGCGTGATCGGGAATAGTGTAAAAGCTATCGGGCGTTAAGTTAGACGGTGCTTGTTCTTTTAAGAATTCAGTACAACCCGACGGTCCTAGCAACACAGCACTTAACAACGCTGCCTTGCCTACATTCTTTATGATATTTAATTTCATCGCAAATTTCGTTTTTGAATTAAGTAATTAATTAGAATCCAACCTGAATCCCTAGCATGTAAGTGGTAGGCTTAGGATAGTTGTGCCAAATCATCCCTTGAGAGAAGGCGCTGTTGCCATTTCCTTGGTTGGTAGGAGTTACTTCTGGATCTCCTACGATTTTATCTTCTACCAACAAGAAGAAGTTTTGGGCACTAGTATAGATTCTAAGACGGCTTAATTTTAGTTTGCTAGTAACGTGGCTAGGGAAAGTATAGCCCAACAATAAGTTTCTACCACGAAGGAATGAGCCATTTTTGATCCAGTGACTATCCACATTTGTTACATAGCCCGCTCTTGTATCGCGAATTTCGGCAATCATCGTGTTTTGGTTTTGAGGAGTCCAAGCGTTCAATACAGATGTATAGCTATTGGCAAGTGCTTGGCGGTCCTCGCTTGGGTGAAGGTTCATGAGCATTACGTCATTGCCATACATATATTGAAGCTCTAAGGTCAAGTCAAGGTTTTTATAACGAACGGTGTTGGTCAATGCACCCCAGCCTTTAGGACTACCGTTTCCGATAATGCTACGATCGGCATCAGTAATTGCTTTATCGCCGTTTACATCCAAGTACTTAATATCACCAGGCAAGATAGTGAGACCGTTGCGGTAGCTAGTGAATTTAGCAGCTTCTTCGCGCTCGGCTTCGCTCCATACACCTAAGCGAGTTAATCCCCAAAACGAACCTACGGGTTCTCCGATACGAATCACGTTGGTAGGGTTGGTGAAGTTAGGTCCCCCTACATTGAAGATGTCAGAAGGTGTTGCCAAAGAAAGCACCTTGTTACGGTTCATTGAAATGTTGAAGGTGGTATTCCACTGAACTACTCCGTTGTCGATGTTAGTAGAGTTGATGGCGATTTCAATACCCTTGTTGTACATTGAGCCTACGTTACGTCTGATAGTAGCGTATCCACTTGTACGCGGTACAGGGGCATCCAAAAGCATATCGGTAGTCTCTCTATAATACAAGTCAGCCTCAATATTTACGCGGCCTTTCAAAAGTCCCAATTCAACACCTACGTCAGCTTGGGCTGTTTTTTCCCAACGCAAATCGGGGTTAGCCAAACGTGAAATACCCGTACCTGACACGCGCGAATCGTTGTACAAAGTAGCGTAGTTTGAGCTAAGAAGGGCGAGTGAAGAGTAGGCCGGGATTTCGGAGTTACCAGTCAAACCAAAGCTAGTACGTAATTTCAAATTAGAAATAACATTGTTGCCTTTCAAGAAATCTTCTTCAGACAAACGCCACGCAAATGCTCCTGAAGGGAAGAAGGCATATTTGTGGTTATCCCCAAATTTTGACGAACCATCGGCACGACCAGTCAAGGTAAACAAGTACTTGTTGGACAAGGTATAGTTGATACGTCCAAAGTATGAGTTAAAGGCAAAACGAGATGCACCTGAGCCCACACCAGGGTTGGTAGCACCTGCACCGAGGTTGTTAAAGCCAAAGTAGTCAGTAGCAAAGTTGTTGATGCTTGCACTCATACTAAAAGCATTTGTTTCTTGCCAAGAAATCCCCAAAAGGGCAGTCAAAGAGTGTTTATCGCCGATTTGTTTGTTGTAAGTCAAATAGTTTTCCAACGACCAGAAGCTCTCTTTACTGTTGCTAGTAGAAGCATTACCATTACCACCAATATTCAATGTACGAGTTTGAGATTGGTTGTTTTCTTGGGTCAATACATTTACCCCAAATACAGTACGCATCTCCAATCCTTTAGCGATATTGATGTTTGAGTACATACTACCCACGGTAGTTTGGGTATTCAAAATATACTTACGACCCATCAAGCGGTGCAAAGAGCTCATAGTACCCTCTGCGTAGGGGTAGTCACGGTTGTTGGCAAATGTACCGTCGGCATAGCGAGTAGGCATAAATGGAAAATCCTCCACGATTTGGCGCGCTACTGCGTCATTGATATCCACAAGGTTTTCGCTTTGGTTGTTGTAGCTCAAAGTACCTCCTACTTTCAACCATTTTTTGATTTGATCATCAATCGTAAAACGACCTGCATAACGCTTCATGTAAGAAGTTTTGATAAGCCCTTGGTCGTCGCGATAGTTGAGTGAGAAGGAGTACTGTGTACGCTCGTTACCACCGCTGAAACCCAATTGGTGGTTTTGAGAAAGGCTATTTTGGCTAGTCTCTTTAAACCAATCGGTGTCGTAAAGAGGGTTTCCATTAGCATCAAAAATCCGTGGATCTGTGCGGCGAAGTTTAGGGTTTAAGTAAGCCCATTTACCTGCTGCCCAGCCTACAGGGTCATACTTGGCCATATTGGCCCATGCCAAATCTTCAACTGCCAAATATTGTTTGGCATTGAGTACTTCAGGGCGGTTGGGTCCGATGGTATTTACGCTGAAGTCGGCATTGTAAGTGACCGTTCCTTCGCCTGCTTTTCCTTTTTTGGTAGTTACCAAGATTACGCCATTAGCCCCTCTAGCTCCATAAATAGCGGTAGAAGAAGCATCTTTCAATACTTCCACCGACACGATGTCGTTGGGGTTGATATAATCGATTGCTGAGGTAAACTGGTTTTGGTTTCCTTGAGGAAGCATCACACCATCTACTACGTAAAGAGGGTTGTTAGAAGAGTTGATAGAACTAAAACCCCGTACCCGGATAGTAGTACGACCGCCTGGACGGCCAGAGTTAGTATTTACTTGCACCCCTGCCATACGACCCGAAAGCGCCTGTGTAAGTGAAGGTGCGGGGCGTTCGAGTAGCTGATCTGCTTTTACTGAACCTACGGCACCTGTTAAGTCTGATTTTTTGAGGGTACCATAACCGATAACCACAATCTCCTCTAACACTTTACTGTCACCTTTGAGAGTAAGGTTAATAGTGGTTTGATTGCCAACGGCAATTTCTTGTGGTTGATAGCCCACAAACGAGAAAATTAAAGTAGCATTTGCGTCAGGGACATCAAGTTTGAATTGTCCATTACCGTCAGTGACGGTACCTCGTTGCGTACCTTTCAATACAATACTTACACCAGGAAGAGGAGAGTTGGTTTCGTCAACTACCTTTCCGGTTACAATTTTGTCAACTGATTTTTGATCCACATTAGTGGTGGTGAGTTTGTCGAGGACATGTCGATCTGGAGCGGCTTGGGAGATGTTGCTGCTCAAAAATGCTAAGATGCCTATCCCCATCATCTTAGCGAGCGAACCATGCGAATGTAATGGTTTGTTCATAGAGTGTTGCCATTGCTATGGCGTTTTAGGTTTGAAAACGACTGTACTAATTAAACAATGCACCCTAAGAAGAGTAGATTTCAAAATAATTACTTTCTTTATTCTAAAAAAAATATCCATCACCAAGTTATTAATTGAATTTTTTTAATATCTCATTTATTGTATAATGATTGTATAAAAAGGGTGAATATGCTAATATGTGTATATTTAACCCACATTTGTGTCTACAAAAAAGCATAATCCATCTTGTACAAAAACCATTATAAAAAAATTGTGACGTGATTCCCTCTACAAGACTCTTTGGGCTTTTGTATGTAAATAGGTAGTTTTGGGAAATACCTTGTTTATCCATCCAAACTATTATTTTATGAGAAAGATATTACTTCTATTTGCGATTAGCTTCTTGGCGAAAACTGCCGTTTTTGCCCAAGAAGATATTCTGAAAAAATTACAAAATATTGCAGTTGTTGACCAAAAAGTAATGATGCCAATGCGAGACGGAGTGCGCTTGGCTACGGATATTTTTCGCCCCAAAACTGATAAGCCCGTTCCGGTCATTTTTTCCAAAACTCCTTATAATTTCAACTCTTGGGGCAATGGCGAAATGAATCCCCGTACCTACCAAGCTGCTTTGGAGGCTGTTTCTAGGGGGTATGCATATGTGGTTCAAAATGAGAGAGGTAGGTTTTTTTCAGAAGGTGATTGGGACATTCTCGGGCCTCCTACTACCGACGGCTATGATGCTTTTTCGTGGCTTACCAAACAAGCTTGGTGCAATGGTAAAATCGGCACGATTGGATGCTCTTCTACCGCAGAATGGCAAATGGCAGTAGCCGCCCTCGATCACCCTTCTCATGCGGCAATGGTACCGCAAGGGTTTGGAGCTGGAGTAGGAAAAGTAGGGGAGTTTTGGGAGCAGGGCAATTGGTACAGAGGTGGTGCTCAACAAATGCTTTTTACCGCGTGGCTTTATGGCACTCAAAATGACGCAGTTAGGCCGCAGTTTCCCAAAAATGCTACCCAAGAAGAACTACAGCGCGTGTCAAGGTATTTTGATTTAGCTACCGAAATGCCGCCAGTAGATTGGTCAAAAGGATTGAGACATCTGCCAGTGCAGGATATTATCAAAAATGTAAACGGCCAAAAAGGAGTTTATGAGAAGATGATTGTACGCAAACCAAACGACCCAGAATGGTTTAAAGGTGGTTTGTACCACGACAACATGCCTTTTGGCGTGCCTAGTTTTTGGTTTGTGTCTTGGTATGATGTATCAAGTGCACCTAATTTGGCCCTTTTTAATCATGTTCGTAAAAATGCTACCGACCCTCAAGTGCGCGACAATCAGTATTTGGTGATTGCTCCTACTTTGCACTGTGCTTACAAAAGAGCCACCGAAAATACCATCGTCGGAGAGCGAAGCGTAGGCGACGCCCGCCTCAACTATGATGAGCAAATTTATGCTTGGTTTGACCATTGGCTCAAGGGCGAAACCAACGATTTCTTCAAGAAGACCCCACGTGTACAATACTATACGATGGGATCAAACAAGTGGCAATCGTCAGAAACGTGGCCTCCTGCCGATGTCGAAATGAAAACTTACTATCTCAATAGTGGTGGAAAAGCCAATAGCCTTTACGGAGATGGAAAGCTTACGCTTCAAGCACCTTCCAAAGAAAACAAGACGGATGAGTTTGCGTACGATCCCAAATTTCCAGTGCCTTCTTATGGTGGAAATGTGTGTTGTACTGGCAACGCTGTGCAGGGAGGTTCTTTTGACCAACATCAAATGGAAACGCGGCATGACATCTTGGTTTATACCACGGAACCCTTTAAAGAAGGAGTAGAAATGACCGGACAAATCGAAACCACTTTGTATGTATCTTCGGACGCAAAAGATACCGATTTTACGGTAAAAGTTATCGATGTATATCCCGACGGGAGGGCGTATAATTTGGATGAGACTATTTTGCGAGCCCGCTATCGTGAAGGCTTCGATAAAGAAGTATGGATGGAAAAAGGAAAAGTGTATAAACTCAACTTGAGTCCGATGGTGACCTCCAATTATTTTGCTCCTGGTCATAGTATTCGTATCGAAATATCAAGTAGTAATTTTCCACGTTTTGACCGCAACCTCAATACAGGGGGCAATAATTATGACGAAAAAGACGGTATCGTAGCTCACAATCAAATCCATCATTCGGCGGCTTATCCTTCTCAGGTGCGCTTGCCTCTTCTAAAGACTAAGTAAATATTGGTAACAGGAGATACCAATGTAGGTGTGAGTTCCGTTAAAAAAATGATAATTTTGTAGAGGCGCTTACCGAAAGTAGCGCCTCTTTTGCCCTCATCCAAACTCAGAATATTCTGTGAAAAAACATCTTGCTTGGCTTTGTTTGTTACTCTTTTTGGGATTGGAAGGTTGTAAAACCTCCAAAAAACCGCGTACTACTCCTCGTGATTTTGGTCCTATGGGGGTGCGCCGTGAGATGAGGGCTGTGTGGATTGCGACTGTCGACAATATCGATTGGCCTAGCCGCAAAAACCTTTCTCCTGACGAGCAGCGGGCTGAGTTTGTACGATTATTGGATACTCACAAACGGACAGGTATCAATGCGGTTTTTGTGCAGGTGCGTGCCGCTGCGGATGCCTTCTACGCCAAAAGTGAAGAGCCTTGGTCTGAATGGCTCACGGGCAAGCAAGGCAAAGCTCCCGAGCCTTTTTACGACCCAATGGAGTTTATGATTGAAGAGTGTCATCGGCGGGGGATGGAGTTTCATGCTTGGCTTAATCTCAATCGCGTGGCTCACAGGGTTAGTAAAAGTATCGCTTCCAACAACATCGGCAAAGTACATCCTGAGTGGGTATTTGAATATGACGGCTATCGATTGTTCAATTTTGGCTTACCCGAAGTGAGGGATTATATTACCAATGTCACTACCAACATTGTCACAAATTATGACGTAGATGGCATTCACTTTGACGATTATTTCTACCCTTATACCGTGACGGGCCAAACCCTCAAAGACGAAGCAGCCTATCAGGAATACGGGCGGCGATTCCGCTCAAAAGACGATTGGCGCAGAGACAATATAGATAAACTTATCAAACAAATAAGCGATGCTATTACGGCTCAAAAATCCTATGTAAAGTTTGGGGTAAGCCCTTTTGGGGTTTGGCGTAACAAACAAGATGACCCCAGCGGCTCTCCTACCCAAGCAGGGCAAACTTCATACGACAATCTATATGCCGATACCAAAAAATGGATGAAAGCAGGCTGGATAGATTACATGGTTCCGCAGATTTATTTTTCTACCAAGTTTGACAAAGTGCCTTTCAGGACTCTGACGCTGTGGTGGCTCGATCATACTTATGGGCGTCATTTGTACATTGGCCAAGGGGCGTATCGGATAGGGACGCAGGATAAAGATAAAACATGGGCCGACTATTCGGAATTGCCTCGACAAATGCGATTTATCAGAGAACATAAAGAAATCACGGGAAGTGTATTTTATAGCTCTAAGTCTTTGATTAATAACAAATTTGGCCATGCAGATTCGCTTCGGAAGAATTTTTATAAAGAAGCTGCATTTCCCCCTCCTATGCCTTGGAAAGACCGCTTGCCGCCTGCGGCACCTCGCCAATTGCAAGCCAAAGATACGCGCAATGGCGTGGATTTGAGGTGGCTCCCCTCGCTCAAAGCGAGAGACGGGGATGGGGCGCGTTATTATGCCGTATATCGCTATGCAGACGACGAAGAGCCACGTTTATTAGCAGGGTGTTATGAAGGGCAAACCCGCGCTCTTGACCGTACTGCCCTTCGTGGCAAAGTCTATACGTATGCTATCACGGCATTGGATCGCCTTCACAATGAAAGTGAGGCCGTTTTGACAAGCGTAATGGTGAGAGCCAATATGCACGCTAGAAGCAGTAAATAAGCTTATTTGCTGATTTTGATTTTCCAGTCGGAGCCACTTTTGATGCCGTATTTCCCCGCAAAATCTCCCATGTTGATAGCCAACGAAAATTGAAGGAGACTATTGAGGTAACAGAGGTTTTGTCCTTCGGGTACCTCACCAAAAGTATTGACAAAGGGTATATTTTCCTCAAATACCTGCTTTGAGCCATCCCAAATCGTGACTTTTAGTTTTTGTCCTGCTTTGAGATCCCATTTTTTGAGTAAATCGGCCGATATATTGGTCCATACGTTGCCATACTGAACGTCCAAAATAGGAATATTTCCCACAATACTATTGGCTTCTAACTTGGCTTTTTGATAAGGAATACGCACCACATCATCGGGTAAGCGCTTACCTACTTGAGCCAGGGTAATAACACCCGCTGCAAGCCTCGCACCCGTATAAGCATATACATCGCGCCCGTGAAAAGTGTAAGAGGCTTGCGAATTTTGGCGGCGATTGAGGGCTTCGTCTATTTCATGGACTGCCTCAATTCCCAATGACTCCGCAATCAACGTAAAAGTGCCGTTGTCGGGACCCACAAAATAGTGTCCACTTTTGGTTTTTACTACCACCGATTTCCGCTCAGTGCCTACGCCCGGGTCAACTACCGATACAAAAACCGTAGCTCGGGGCCAATAAGAGGCCGCTTGTTGGAGTCGATAGGCGGCTTCCCAAATATTGTAAGCAGGGATTTCGTGGGTAAGGTCAAACAATTTTAAGTCTTGACTAACACTCATCGATACACCTTTCATGGCTGCTACGGCACCGTCCTTTAACCCAAAATCAGTTTGAAAAACCACGATTTTGGATTGGGAAAACACCGAAAAACTGTACAGAAAAAAGAGGCCAAACGTATAAATGATTGTTTTCATAAACCTATATTTTTTTAAGTTAATACCGAAAAAAGAGCAGCGTTTGAAATACTTTTTGAGCCTGTAATCCATTCATTTTCTGTTTGTTTTAAATATTCGACAATCACTGAGAGTGCTACTTTTCCATTCACAAAATCAAGTAAATCAGCATCGCCTACCAATATTTCAAGGGCGGTTTTGGTGTTTCCTTTTTCATAAGCACCTTGTCGCCATAAATTAGGGATATATTCGTTACAAATTCTCAATAAAATCAAACTACTCAAAAGCGAGTGGTTGGATTGAGAAGGAGCTAGATGTATTTGAAATCCCCCGCAAAGTTCGTTGGCGTGTTTGTGAAAAGTAGGAATAAACTGCAAAGGCCGTAAGATATAATTGACCCACGGTAGGTCAGCTGTAAAGTTTTCAAAGTCGTGTTTGATGTTTTTCAAAATATCCCATTTCAAAAAAGGTGCTCCGATAATCTCGAAGGGGCGAGTAGTACCTCTTCCTTCACTCAAAGTAGTGGCTTCAAACAAGCATTGTCCGCTGTAAAGGGTAGCTGTTTGGAGGCTGGGAAAATTGGGAGAAGGGAGTATTTGCATAAAATATTCGTCGATTGGGTACGGTAATAGGTCAAGCGAGAAACTCCCTCGATAATGATGCTTGAGCCAAAGGGCTATTTCACCTAGACTAAGCCCGTGACGGTGAGGCAATCCTTCATGCCCGATAAAAGACGAAAATGTTTTGGTAATCATACTGCCTTCTACTTGCCTTCCGGCAGGACTGGGGCGGTCAATCACCCAAACGTGGGGCGGATGCTGACAGCGTGTGAGGGTTTCAAACAAATAAGCCAAGGTGGTCAGATAGGTAAAATAGCGGCAGCCTACATCTTGAATATCAACGATGATAACATCAAGTGCTTCTAACAAAGCAGGGGCGGTTTTGAGACTTTGTTCGTCGCGACCATACAGCGAGATAAAATCAATTCCCTTCCAAAAATGATAGACGTTAGTATTTTCGAGGGGTTCTTGGTCTTGAAGTTCGGCAAAAAGCCCATGCTCAGGGACAAATACTGCACTAAGGATATTGTGCTCGGCCAAGAGTTCAATTAGATACTGTTTTTTATCAAAAACAAAGGCTGTTTGATTACACAAAAGCCCCACGCGTTTTTGAGTCAGTGAAAAAGAAGAAATAAGCGACGCTAAATTCATAAAATTCCAACCACAAGATGAGGGGGCAAGTTAGTAGATAAGAGGATTGGTTCAGAAATAAAACCCCCAAAAAATGCCCCACTAAGACAAATATTGATTTTCCGAAAAAACTTAACCATTCGTGTTCTATTTTCGCAAAAAACAAAGTGATTACTTCCATGCACAAATCGCAAATTATCAACGAACTCGCCGAAAGCCGCGACAATTACTTCAATGCTGTAAGTCCGCCGATTGTACAGACTAGCAATTTTGTATTTCATGATTTTGCCTCGTTACGAGAAGCTTTTGAAGACGAAATGTCGGCGTATTTGTATTCGAGGGGGCTCAATCCTACCGTTGATATTTTACGAAAAAAACTAGCAGCCTTGGACGAAGCAGAAGATTGTTTGGTACTTAATAGTGGTGCTTCGGCGATTTTTTGTGCAGTAATGACCAACGTCCAAGCGGGCGACCACATCGTGAGCGTACAAAAACCTTATACTTGGGCCTGGAAACTGTTTGACAATGTTTTGCCACGCTACAATGTAACTACAACTTACGTAGACGGGACAAAGCTTGAAAACTTTGAAGCAGCGATTCTCCCCAACACTAAAGTGATTTATCTGGAATCACCCAATACCCTCACCTTCGATTTGCAAGATTTGGAAGCGGTGGCAAAATTGGCAAAATCGCACGGCATTGTGACCATTATCGACAACAGCTATTGTACTCCTTTGTTCCAAAAGCCTCATCGGTTGGGCATTGATATTTGCTTGCAGTCAGCTACCAAGTATATCGGAGGGCACTCAGACACCGTTGGAGGCGTATTGACAGGGGCCAAGGCGATGATTAAACAGATTTTTGACCGCGAAGCGCACAATACAGGGGCATTTATCGCGCCCTTCAATGCGTGGCTTTTGCTGAGAGGCTTGCGGACGCTGTCTGTCAGACTGAAGGCTATTTCAGAAAGTACCCAAAAAGTGGTCGAATTTTTGAAAAATCACCCCAAAATTGAAAAAATCTATTTTCCTTTCGACCCTGATTTTGCCCAATACGAATTGGCACAAAAACAAATGTCAGGTGCTTGTGGATTGGTAACGATTGCGTTGAAAGCGCAGACTTATGCACAAATAGAAACCTTTACTCACAATTTACAACATTTTCTATTGGCAGTAAGTTGGGGAGGACATGAGTCGTTGATCATGCCAAAATGCGCCGGCATTCGTCCTGAAGAATTCGATGCAGCACAGCAAGAGCATCGATTAGTAAGATTGTATATTGGGCTTGAAGAAGCCGACTATCTTATCGAAGATTTGGCGCAAGCTTTGGAAAAACTATAGCCTAAACCTCGGCTGCGCTCAAAGCGCAGCCGAGGTTATTGAAGCGCAGCCGGGGTTGTTTTATTTCAATAGCGCATTTACAGCTTCCACTTCGGTAGCAGCTTTGGCAGGTCGAGGATGAGCGTCGTTAAATACTTCCAGTTCTCTACGGTCTAGTAAAGGTGTATGACTTTCGTCGATACTACCGTCAGCTTTGAGGATTTTTGAAATATCCAGTGCGAGATGCTTCGCCAAAAACCGATACATCGCTGCTCGTTTAGAAGGGCCATAGTCATGCTTTTCGTCGGGCAAGTGATGATTTTCTAGGTTATTGGCTTTGCCATAAAGAGCATATATTTTTTGAATATGAGGGAATTCATCTTTCGGATTGTTTTTGGTCCAGTCGCCGCCATCTGATACGAGCAGCATGGGGCGAGGAGCCGCTAAGGCCGCAATTTCTACGTTGTTGGTTTGGAAATTCCCTTTTTTATGAACGGGCATTCCACTTTCACAAACACAGCCTCCAAAAAAATAAGCCGACACCATCACCACCGGAACCGACACCTTGATGCGTGGGTCAAGTGCTGTAAGCATAAAAGTCTGAGTTCCCCCGCCAGACTCCCCCGTGACTCCTACGCGGTTTTTGTCGATGTTGGGCTGGGATAATAAAAAGTCTAAAGCTCTGATACTGTTGATAGTTTGTAGTTTAAAAGCTTTCGGGATTTTATGTTCTTTCAACTGCGAATCGCTGTAGCCAACCATGTCGTAAGCAAATACCACCGCCCCCATACGGGCTAAGTTGCCACACCGAAATTGCATAGGCTCCAGAAAACGGGCGTTGGGCTCGCGGGTATGTCCGTGAGGGCACAAAATCGCCGCAAAAGGCCCTTTTTGATTCAACGGTTTATAGAGATTGCCCGTTACATAATATCCTTCTATGCTTTCAAACGCCACATTTTCGATAGTATATCCGTCCATTTCGCGCTTACTATGGATGATAGGCTTTGATTTGGGGCGAGGGGGAAGCTGAGTGAGTTCGCCACCTTCCAAAATACGTTGCTTAATTTGTTGGGCGCGGGTTTCCCAGTCTTTTTTGGAAGTAGGAACGTGTTCTGCCAAAAAACTCTGGCCTTGCTGTTCCGTAAAATACGCTCCTTGACAAAGCTCAGGAGTGGATTGGGCCGAGGCTAGATGGCAAGTCAAAGAGGCGACTAAAAGGCACAAAAATCGTTTCATGATTAACAGAATTTATAATTTTATAAAGTCAGCCGAGACGGCAAGTTACCTTACAATTTTGCTGCCATTTGTTTATAGAATGTATTTTCAGCCTAAAGATTTGTATTTTTGAATACTTAAAACCATTCTTTTGCCATGTCAGCTATCGCCAATAGAGAACAACAAATCACCAGCCTCATAAAGAAGTTATCGGCTAATGAGCAAGATGCTTTATTGAAAGCTTTGAAGAAACAACTGCTTTTAGCTAAAGCTGAAAAGTTAGAACATTCAGTCAAAGACAATCGTATCAATATGAGTGAAATTGTAGAAGAGGTTCGTAAGGCTCGAAAAGCACGTCATGAGAGCTAAAGTGGTTGTGTTGGATACCAATATTTGGATAAGTTATTTTATCAAAGCAAAATTCAGTGAATTAGTAGATTTAATCATTGACAATGATTTGTTAGTGTATTCTTTCGATGCTTTGATAGAGGAATTAACAGAAGTTTTAGGACGTAACAAATTTTCTAAATATCTGACTTTGCCTATCAGCGATTATATAGAGTTTCATCAAGAATTAGTCACTATTGTCAAGCCTAAAATTAAGTATACTTCTAGTCCTGACCCTAAGGATAACTTTTTATTCGATTTAACTATTCAACATAAAGCTCGTTATTTAGTGACGGGAGATAGAAAGTTATTGGCTCTGGGTAAGGTAGAAAATGTCGAGATAATGTCGCTAACTGCTTTTAAAACACTTGTTTCCTCACGCAATTCTTAACCGTCAAAAAAATATGAAAGAAATAAACGAAGAACGCCGCGACTTTTTGAAATGGACTGGTTTGATGGGAGTAGGAATGATGGCCGGAGGAATGTCGCAATCTTGTGCTACGGCCCAAGTACCTTCTCATTTGGGATATATTCAGCAACAAGCCCAGCACTCACCACCCCAAAAATTCAATATGAGTGGATACGGTGCTCCTAAAATCGATACCGTCCGCGTTGGATACATCGGCTTAGGAAACCGAGGTACAGGGGCTATCAATCGGATTGTGTATCTTGAAAATGTGGAAGTAAAAGCCCTTTGTGATATAAGAATCGAAAAAGCCCAAGCCGCCAAAAAATTGATGGAAGGTACTACCCATTCCCCTGAGGTATATGGCGGTAAAGAAGAGGATTGGAAACGTCTCTGTGAGCGAAACGATATAGATTTGGTATATATCTGTACTCCTTGGAATCTTCACGCGCCTATGGCACTCTATGCGATGGAGCAAGGAAAGCACGTGGCCGTCGAAATCCCCGCAGCTACTACGGTAGAAGACTGTTGGAAATTGGTCGAAACTTCTGAGCGTACACGCAAACATTGTATGATGCTCGAAAATTGTTGCTATGATTTCTTCGAACTCTTGACCCTTAATATGGCTCGCCAAGGGTTTTTTGGGGAAATTGTCCACGTAGAAGGCGCGTATATTCACGATATTTTTGATTCATTGTACGATAAATCAAAACGATATGATTTGTGGCGATTGAAAGAAAACCAACGCAATGGGAATTTGTACCCAACACACGGCTTGGGGCCAGTGTGTCAAGTGCTCGACATCAACCGTGGCGATAAGATGGATTATCTGGTAGCGATGTCGAGCAATGATTTCATGCTTGCTCCCAAAATCAAAGAGCTTGCTACCAAAGATGATTATTTTGGGCAGTTTGCCCAGAAGAGTTTTAGAGGCAATATGAATACCACTACGATTCGTACCCAAAAAGGAAAAACAATCATGCTTCAGCACGATGTAACCTCCCCACGGCCTTATAGTCGGATTCACTTGGTGAGTGGTACCAAAGCTACGGCACTCAAATACCCTTTACCGGGGCGTATCTCGTCGGGGCATGAGTGGGCTACGGAAGAAGAGTTTAAAAAATTAGAAGAAAAATATCAGCCTCAGATTGTGAAAAAAATTGGAGAACTTGCCAAAAAAGTAGGAGGTCATGGTGGAATGGACTTTTTGATGGATTGGCGATTGATAGATTGCCTTCGCAATGGCCTACCGCTCGACCAAGACGTATATGACGCTGCGTCGTGGAGTGTGATAGCACCTCTGAGCGAATGGTCGGTAGCCAACCGCTCCAATTCTATTGATATTCCAGATTTTACGGGAGGGGCTTGGAAAACCAATCATCCTGTAGATATATCGTTGGAAAAAGGGGGTAATACAGGTGTAAAAAAACGTACGGCATAAGTAAAAACAAATATATGAATACCACGATTTTAGAATCAAGCGCGGCTTTAGGTGAAAAGGGCGGAAATCTCGCCGCTCAAATCATCCGAGAGGCGATTGCTACCAAAGGACAGGCTAATGTGATTTTGGCCACAGGCACAAGCCAATTTGAAACCCTTCAAACATTGATTGCCAGCGAAGGAATCGACTGGTCGAAGGTGGTGATGTTTCACCTTGATGAATACATCGGCCTACCGTTGTCGCATCCCGCTAGTTTTAGGAAGTATCTTTTAGAGCGGTTTTTAGCCAAAGTCCCCCCTCTGAAAGCCAGCTATTTGATTGATGGCGAAGGAGACCCAAGTGCGGAGTGCACGCGTTTGGGCACGCTCATCAGTCAACATCCTATTGATGTAGCGTTGGTGGGAATTGGCGAAAATGGCCACTTGGCGTTCAACGACCCACCGGCAGATTTTGATACAGAGCAGCCGTATATTGTGGTGGATTTGGACGAACAATGCCGTACGCAACAAATGAATGAGGGGTGGTTTGCGACCATGAACGATGTTCCGCGGCAAGCCATTAGTATGTCGGTCAAGCAAATTATGAAATCCGCAAATATCATTTGTTCGGTGCCTGAACTTCGTAAGGCCAAAGCCGTAAAAGACTGCTTAGAAAATGAGATAAGTAATCTATTTCCTGCGAGTATATTGCGACAACATCCTCAGTGTGAGTTACTCTTAGAGCCTGAATCGGCGAGTTTGCTCACGACTCTGGGATAAAACTCTTAAGTTCCCATAAAAAAAGACCACCTAATCTAAGTGGTCTTTTTTTGCTTAACTCTACACTTAACAAACAAACTTAACTATAAGTTTTCTAAAGGGATTTTTCAAGTTTGCCTCAGCTGACAAACTTGGAAGGTTCAATAATTATTTATGAGGAACGATAGGCGGTTTCATAAATAGATTTTACATGAGGCCCAAGGAAAACCCTCGCGTAGATTCGGATGATGGCAATACCATCGATGATAAAGCTAAGCGAGGTAAAAAAGGCTAATGCAACTTGATTTTCGTGTATGTGGCTGAAAATCAAGTCTTCTCCGATAAAGGTGGGTGTAATGGGAAAGCCCGATACCCCCAAACAAGCCAACAAAAAAATCAAGGCTAGTTTGGGATGTTTGAAAGAATGTCCATGAAATTGATCAAGATTGATATTGCCTTCCAGAGATTTGAGCCTCAAAAGCCCAAAATACCCCACTATCCCTGCCACTACGATTCCGCTCAAATAAAGCAGCGTTTGGTTAAACTTAAAGTGCTCATTGAAAGAAATAGAAAGCGCAATCCAGAAGTGATTCATGATAACAAGCAACCAACTCATGGGGGTATTGTGCCTTTCAGTAAATGATTTTAATACCATTAACAATCCTAAGAGCGAAAAGAAAATGGGTAAATAAGCATGAACATTTTGAGGAATGGAATTTTCAAAGTACAAACAAATCAATCCTAGTATATAAGCCGGAATAAAGAAAAACAAGGTACGATTGACAGTTAAAAAATTCAGTTTATTGCCCGCCCATTTTAGAGGATTCCAGAGTGATTGATACATCAATGAGTCAAGGTTCCATTCTTTGATGCTCAGCATATACAGCGTGTACTGGAGTTTTTTTGGAAAGAAACGCTCGATGGAAGACTCGCGAGGAGAGAAATTATAGAACTGTTCGCGAATAAGATAACTTACTACTGAAGGCGAAACCAACAATTGATAGGTACGTAAGAAAGCATTTCCAGCAAAATGAAGCATAGCCAACCCTTCAAAACCACTTGCTACTTCTATGAAAATCAAGCCTATTTGCGCAATAGAAGCATACGCAATTTGGCTTTTGACCGATGATTGTACGCGAGCTATACCGGTAGCAATAAAAGTAGTAGATAAGCCCAATAGCGCAATCAGAATACGTACCGAAAGCTGATGCTCCCAAAAAGGATAAGTACGCAATAGCAAGAAAACACCCAAATGCACCGAAAGCGAACCGTAAAAAATGGCACTAGAAGGTGTAGGCCCTTCCATCGCCCTTGGAAGCCAAGAGGAAAAAGGAAGTTGTGCCGACTTGGCCGCTGCCGACATCAGAATCATCACCGAAATAAAAATCCCAATCCAACTATGGCTTTGGAGGTGCTCGTGCACAAGCTCATAATTACTCAGTTTAAGAAAAGTAATATTTTCGTGAAATAAATGATGACTCATCCACATGGCCAAAATCAATCCTACGTCGCCAATTCGATAGACCGAAAATACCTTCACTGCATTTTTGACAGGTAAATAACGGTCTCTGTAAAAAGCAATCAATAGAAAAGAAGAAATACCTAAGATTTCCCAACCAATAAAAAGAGTTTCGAGATTGCCCGAAAGAATGGCAATATTGTACCCTAAATAAAAGAAAAGAATAGTATTGAAAAATCGTTTGTAGCCATTTTCGCGATGTAAATAAGCACGGCTATAAATAGTCACTAGAAACGTGAGAAAAGACCCTACAAACAGATAAGTAGCAGCGATGGCATCAAAACAAAAGTCGATAAAAAACTCGTAGCCTGTCGATTTGAAAAGTACGATGTCTTTGATGTTGAGGGTAGGATGCCCTTGAAGTATCCAAAAACCAATAAATCCTACCGTACACAGTAAATGAAGCCCTACTGTCCCAAATGCCGTTTTTGACATGATGTCTTCTTTACGAGCCGGAACAAACAGACTTAAAATAAAACCTACAATGGGCAAAACAATGAAAATATGCAAGAAGGCCGTCATGGTGCAGTCTTAAGAAAGTGAATAAACAGGAAGGTTTTCGTGATGAATTTCTAATAAAGGCGATAGGTTTTCTATAGCCTCTAGCTGCGCTCGAAGAGGTGCATAAGGCACAAATGTACCATCTCTAAAAACCATTAGCTCTTGCGTATCAGGATGAACGGCTACCAGGTTTACCCATTCATTTATAAACCACTCGTAAGTAGCTGGGTTTTTTTGGATAGTATTGAGAACTACCTCGGGGTAGTGCTCCACAATCATCAACAAACGCACCGGGTCGTGAATTTCAATCATCTGACTGGGTAATCCTGGGCGCAAGTCTCCATCAATACCATTGGCTACTCCAAAAAGCCCCATCACATTGTGAGGAAGTTTGGTACCGGCTCCAAGTTTTTGGTTGTCAACTCTTGAGAAATAATATTCTAAGTTGATACCTCCGCACACAGGCGCAGCGGCATTAAGGATATTGAGCAGATATTTGCCTTCAGGATCTACCTGAAAATCAAAAGAGTTCATGAAAGCGCGTCGATCCAAAAATAAGCCCTTCGACAAAGAGCGACGTCCTATAATACAGAGTGCATTAGTGGCGTGGTTGAGTTCGGGGCGTGGCTCAAACAATGATACAGAACGGAGCCGTATTTTTTCATGTATCTTGTCGGGACTCAACGACGTATCGATTGACTCAAACCTTCTTGATCTTTCTTTCGCGTTAAAATCCAAGGCTTTTTCAAAGGTAGCCTCGTTTTTGATATGATATTCTTTATTTTGATGAGACAGGGAATCTTCGTCAAAAAACATAATTTCGTCGCGAGTAGTATCATGTAAACCTCCGACAAATTGGGTCTCGGAAGGAATGACAATACCCTTAGCGGCCAAAATAGTCCTTACTTTAGGGTGATTGGCCATGAATGAAAGCACGCGCGAATTGACCGAGCCAGCCCTACCAGCACAAGCCCCACAGTCGTAAGCAGCATAATGTGGATTGTTGACGCTACTCGACCCATGCCCTACTACATACACTATAGGAGCAAAATTTTTGACCAAACCTATACTTTTGAGAACATTTTCGACCCGAGTGGCCATTTCTTCGATAGTAAACCCAATCTGAAGACCGTTTTCTTGATGGTCGGAGTGTTTGTTTTCAATGGTCAATTTTGAAAACTTATCCATGTGTTTAAAGGAAGAAGCTGTGGCCGGGCTCATGGAAGGCCTGAAGACGTTGGCGAAAAGTTTGGCAGCCGACCAAAAACCAATGGTTTGTGAAATCAACCATCCTCCATAAAAAGAATGAGAGTGTTTCGTAAAGTGAATGTCTTTTTGTCGCCGATTTTTGATACCCACTTCTTTGATGAGGTATTTGGGAGTGACGGGTGCAGGGCATACTTTGGTATAAAACTTGCCGTCTTGAGGTTGATAAAAAAACTCTACTCCAAAAAAACCAGGTGTACCGAAAGTCTCACAAGCGGGATCAAACTCCTCTAGGTAACGTCGCAATGAGCATTCGCGGTCGTCGATACAAAACATCGCCTGAAAGCTTTTCTTGGGCGCTTCCATCTTTTGTTTTTTGGGGATTTTTAAGCCCGCCAATACTTGATCATAATAACTCCACTCAAACGCCTCTTGCCACAGCGTAAGCACTTCATGTAATTCTCTATGGTGCACCTTCGCAAAAAGAGGGGTAGGCGGATGATGCCCTTTTTCGCTCAATGGGAGCCAATTGGTACTGCCATGATGAAAATCAAGGGCGTCGATTTCGAGCAATAGCTCCACTACAATCAAATCGTGGATTGATATTTGGCGAGGGTCGAGCAGGGTTTGAGGCTGGTCTTCAATCGACGACACCATCCCTGCCCATCCTTGGTGGGCAAATTGCTGATCAAAAAGATAGTCTTGATACAAGGCTTCGTCGCCAATCAGGGTTTTCAATAAATCTTTGATTTCGCAAGGAGTCTCTAAGAGCAATTGTTTGGCACGTTTGCCTCTAAAAATGCTCATTAGGCTGTTTTTTTCTAGCTCACGAAGCGATGAAAGAAAACTTTGCTCTTTCACTGGAAAATTCCAAATCGAAATTCCTTGGTCAAGATAGCTACAAAGAACGCGGAAAAGCAAAGGATGAACGAGCGAATCAAGATCAACATGATATTGTTTTTTCCAATGAGCTCTTAAGGCGCCAATGCGTGGTAAGGTGGTATGAGTGTAGGGTTTTGAAAGTAGCTTTTCGAGCCACTCGGCTGCATGCTTTGAGCCTTTCCGCTCATAGACTATTCTTTCCAAAACCTCCTCACTGATACGTTTGGAGGCATAAAAAGAGCGATATTCTTCCAATGAAAGCATTACCTTGTATCCAAATATCTCTGACGCACTATTGAGGGCATCAAAAAACTTGAGATGTTGGAATGCGTGAAGTGTATTGTGATGGATAAAATCTTTGAGCGGTGCTTGGGCAGGCAAAAAGTGCTTTAATTCGTGAAGCACTTCGTGTTCGTTAAAGTCTGCATTAAGTGTTTTCATGTGTGTACTATACGGTGTTATACAGAAAGCTGACGCTCGATTGAAGTAATGGCGCGAAGTAAATTTGCGTCGTTTTTGTTTGATAAGTCAAAGCTAATCAATGCTACAATTGGGAAGATTAATTAGTGATTAAAATACAAATTAGTTGTGTAGACGTTTTCTCAATAAAACGCTATAACAACATGCCTCTGTTAGCGTTTTGTTGAGTACTTAATTTGTTGTAAAACAGCAAATTGAATTTATTTTTTTAAGTAAAAATTTTTAATAAAATAAGGTAAAAGATAAAGATTTTTGTTCTTTTTTTAATCCTATTTTAATCTTTAAAAGGCTCTTAGAAAAATACTTCCTTCTTCAAAAAATGGGCTAAACCTACTTTGCTTCTATTTTTTGTTAGTAGATTTCGCACCAATAAACACACCATTGAGACGTTGATGTGAATACGTGAGATCACCGCCCCAAAAAGGAAGTATTGTGCTTAAAAAGATAGATAAGATATATTTAATGAAAAATTTTCTCTTAGTGATAGGTATTTTTGTCATGATACCAGCCTCATTATATGCGCAACAACAGCCCATATTAAAAGACACGACCTTATACAAAGCCTTTTCTACGTCGCATCTACAACCGGTCATTATTGGTGCCAATGGTCGATATTATTATGGCGGTCAGCGTCTCCGAAATCAGTATTCGTTAGAAATCCCATTTGGAGAGCTAGACGATCCTGAAGTAAATCGATACTTCAAAAATGCCCGCGTCATTCGTACCGTAGGCTCAGTGCTATCGGCTTTGCCGGGTATTTATTTCTTGATTTCGTCGCGGGTGGCAGGGCAGACTATTACGCGACAAGCCTTTTGGATTTCTTATGTAGGGGGAGTAGCTATTTCTCTAACTTCAGGGTATATTTCGAGTGCTCAATTGCGCAAGGCCGTCAAGAGCTACAATAGCCGATTGGGAGCGCCAAGATGGGGGCTTTCGGTAGAGACACTGCCAAACAATGCTATCGCTTTGGGAGTAGGATGGCGCAAAAGTTTTTAGAATCAAAAATTTAGGCAAATTTCTTTCGTTGGGCTACATATAGGCCGCTTATTACCAGACCTGTACCCACAAAAGTATGCCAAGATAAAGGCTCTTGAAGTAATAAATGGGAATAGGTAAAGCCAAAAATGGGGCATAAAAACAGCCACAGAGAGGCTTTGACGGCATCTTGACGGAGCAAGTAAAACCACAATTGGAGCGAAATCACTGACACAGGTACAATCAACCACCCCGCCGAAGCCCAAAATTGAATATCCAAATGCGAGTGATCCCAATCGGCAAAATAAAGTGTAAAAGGTAAAAGCATGAATCCGCCAAGTAACACCTGCCAGCCATTGATGGCAACATTTGATAATTTCCAATCAACACGCGCATAATACACACTCGCTGCCGAAACAGATACAATACCGCCCATTAAGATAGCCAATCCCTTTAGGCTTGCGTGGCTGTTTTGCAGTAAAGGCCAGGTAGCAAGTGCCGCTCCCGACAGCCCTAAGACCACTCCGAAGGCTTCGTCCCACCGCAGACTACGCTGAAGCCAGATAGCTGATAGTACAATCACGAATAAAGGCCCTGTAGCAGTAGAAAGGCTACCTATACCCGCTGATACCTCGCGCATAGAAAGCACAAAAGCACTGAGATAAATGGTGGTGTTTAATAATGAAAAAATAAAAAGCTGTTTCCATTCTTTTCCTTGTGGCAAGTGACTCTTAGGGCGGGCGAGAGTATAAGCAAATCCCAACATCAATACACCTGCTACTAAAAACCTTACATTGGCCAAAATAAGTGGGTCAGCCGAACGAATCCCAAATTTGGTGGCTACGGAGGCAGAAGCCCACAGCATGGCAAAAAAAATCCCAATAATTATATTTTTCACTTTTAGTGTTATCGACAGTGTGTATTTACTTTTTCGGCAGATAGCGCATCGCCCAATGCGGCCCCTTGCTTCCATATTTTACAAGCCTTGTCGGTTTGCTGATTGAGCAGGAGTGCTTCTCCTAGCCATAAGTGTATCTGGTCGGTGGCAGGGCTTAAATCGTAGGCTTTTTGCAATGAAACAAGTGCTTCCTTAGGTTGATTGGTTTTGAGAAGGTACAGACCCCAATTTCGATGAGCGTAGCTATTTTGCGGAGTTTTATCCAAGGCTTGGCTGATGAGCTTTTTTGCATCGGTAGTTTTGTCTTGGAGTAGCAAAATGTATCCTTTATTGTTGAGATAAATAGGATTGACGGGGTCAAAATCCAAGGCGCGATTGATGTATTTTTCGGCTTCTCCTAGCTGACGATTGTGGGCTTGGATCAGTGCCATGTTGTTGTAAGCTAATTGTTGTTGCGGGTCAAGTTTGAGGGCTTTTTCAAAATCAATTTGAGCCGCTTTAAAATCTTTTCGTTCAAAATTGACCACCCCGCGATTGACCAAGGCTTGCACATTGTTTGGACGTAAACTAATGGCACGGTCATATTCGGCTACGGATTGGTCGTAGTAGCCTTGTTCAAATTTCAAATCTCCCCATTTAAGATAATAGTTTGAGGAGTCTTGATAGATTTTTCGGATTTTTTCAAGATCATTAACGGCCAAATTAAGCTCGCGTTTGTCAATCCAAATTTCTACGCGATTGAAATAAGCTTGGTAAAATTCTTTATCCAGTTCAATCGCCTTATTGAAATCCTCCAAAGCTTTAGCACCTTCACCTAATTTGAGATAAGCAATGCCCCGATTGCTATGTACATCCGCAAAATCGGATTTTTTTTCGAGTGCTTCATTGTAGTATCTGATGGCATTTGCGTAGTCTTTTTCGGCTAATTTGAGATTACCTTTAAGAAAAAACTGCGCTGCCTCACTTTCGTCTTGGCCCGAACAGCCCGCAAGAATGAGCAATGATGCCAAGATAAACCCCGCAAAAAACGTCTTTATAAAAAAGTGGAAAGAAGAGAAGATGGAAGAAATGAGTGTCATACTTAATAAACTTTTACGGCACAAAGATAAGGCCTTCTTACGAGGTTTTTATAGGATAGGTATATTTTGATTTGATGGGTAATCTTAAAAAAATTATATTCTTTTTTTGCTTAGAAAGCCCTTGGTTTCAAAAGAGTAAATATAGGACAGGTTTGGTGGTTTATGTATTGTTAATCAAGCTGTTGTAATTTGTATATTGCGATGTTTTTAGGAACTTTTAAAGATTTGTTTTTGTTGTTTTAATGTATTTTTTCTTTGTTAAAATAATACAAAAAGCCATGATAAACAGCCCTGAAAATCAACTTACCAAAGCCGATGAGCAATGGCGAAAGTCAATTCCTGCGCAGGTTTTTTTGAACCATTTTCGCGGAATCGATTATCACATTCGTCATGCCATGCCGTTGTCGGAAGTCCGGCACTTAGAATCTTTGAAGCGTTTTCGCCCCAAGCAGGAAGACGAGCGTGTAGAAACAACCAAAAAATGGCTTCTCAATGCTTGGAACGCCGAATATACCCTTCATAGTACGGCCGCAAATCCTGACGAAAATTACCAAAAATATGCCCTGCATTGGACTTTTCCGCAGGCTTATTATAGCGTGTTGTACAGTGTCAAAGCATTTTTGGCGATTCAAGGAATCAATGTACCAGCGGAGGCACTTGTCCGTCAAATTGTCAATGGCTATGTAGTCAAAGGATGGTACCCCACACCAATAGGTTTTTATGCTGATGGCCCTTATCCAAATTATTCATTTCATCGTATTCAAGACCAAGATGAGCAGGCCTTTCTACAACCCCTTGAGACACCTAAGCAAGCAGAAGCGCATATTGTTCAGTTTTTGAAAACAACCCGTAACCAACGGGCGCGTATTTCTCGGCAGCGTCTTCAGGCCAATCCTGCCAAAGCCCTCCGAACCAAGTCGGGCAAAGTACTATCTAAGTTTGGGGCGCGTCATTGGGAAGAAGTCGCCAAAGGTATGGGTGCCACTACTTATTTTGATATGATGGCACGTTTGAAAATATCGGCAAACCAACGTGAGTTGGAGCGATTTGTAGAAGCGGATGTCAATATTGTACAATTTCATCAGTCTTTGCTCAATATTGTCAAATACCTCAATTTTGTACATGAATGCTATATCGTCAAAGCCTTAGGAGTAGAAAAATACACCCAATGGATTGATGGATTGCCACCTTATCTGCGAGATGGATTCGTAAAAAAACGACTCCAACAAGGTATTCGGCCCGTGTTGGAGTCGCTGATGACAAAGCAAACTGCTCAAACATCCTAAATCATTTTGCCTGCGATAGTATTTGCGGGCAAAATGCCTACCTTAAAAAATATCGTCGTCGTCGTCTCCTTCCTCATCTGGCCCCGAAAACATACTGCTAAGGAGGTCTTTGAAGTGAGTACCACGGTCAATGGCTTGCTTGCCAATGAGTGAATATTCGGCCATACCATGAAGGGCAAATTCCATTAAAAACAATTTCTCTTCACGGCTCAACCCTCGCTGAAACTCATCCACTACATCATCGAGGCCTTCGATGGTGCGGAGGCGTGCTTCGTATTCGCGGTTGGTGAGGTCACTCAAAATATCCATTTCATTTTCACCAAACCAATCTTGTACTTTTTGGAAAGGATTTTTGGCACCTTTTCTTTTCTTAAGTGATTCGGGATGGGGAAAATAATTCAGAAACTGCGTCCGAATGGCCTTTCCAATGAGATTTTGAGCTACGATGACAGGCCCTTCTACTTCGCCTTCATATACAAGCTCTACCTTACCACAAATCGCCGGTACTACACCATACAAGTCCGAAATTCTGACATAGGTTTCTTTTTCTCCATTGAGCAACACGCGTCTTTCAGCAGTTGAAAGTAGATTTTCATAAGCCGCAATCGTCAAACGTGCCGACACCCCACTTTTAGAATCTACATATTCGCTTTCGCGTGCTTCAAAGGCAATCTGTTCAATCAAATCTTTGATGATTTCGTTGGTTTTGACCATGCCTTTTTGCTCTGTCTTCACAATTGCTTCTTGTGTTGTGATTTTTTTCCCTGTTTCGAGGTCTTTGGGATAATGCGTCACAATTTGGCTATCAATCCGGTCTTTCAATGGCGTGACAATACTACCACGGTTGGTGTAGTCTTCTGGATTGGCCGTAAACACAAACTGAATATCAAGAGGCAGGCGTAGTTTAAAACCGCGAATCTGAATATCGCCTTCTTGTAATATATTGAACAACGACACTTGAATACGTGCCTGTAAATCAGGGAGTTCGTTGATGACAAAAATGCCACGGTGAGAGCGAGGAATTAGCCCAAAGTGAATAACACGCTCGTCGGAGTAAGGCAACTTGAGGGTGGCAGCTTTGATAGGGTCAACATCCCCGATAAGGTCGGCCACCGAAACGTCAGGAGTTGCCAATTTTTCGGAATAACGCTCATCACGATGTACCCAAGCTACGGGGGTTTGGTCTCCTTTTTCTGCTACCAAGTCTCTGGCAAAACGAGACAATGGTTGCATGGGGTCGTCGTTGAGGTCGGAGCCTTCTACTATGGGCATATATTCGTCAAGCAGATTGACCATGAGGCGTGCAATGCGCGTTTTTGCCTGTCCCCGCAACCCCAACAAATTGATGTGGTGCATGGATAATATTGCTCGTTCTACTTCAGGAATGACCGTGTCTTCATATCCCCAAATACCCGGAAAAACCGATTCTTTGGCCCGAAGTTTTTCTATAAGATTGTCTCTAAGTTCTTGTTTAATTGATTTGGGCTGATAGCCTGCCGCCTTTAATTCACCAAGCGTGTGGATTTGTAACAGTTGTTTCGACTTCAAATCTCGATAAGCCATATTGTAAGAATTGGTTTGTTTGGGTATCTACATTAACAGCCCTAAAGTGGGAATAGTTTGGCAACTTTATCAAAGTTTTAGAACTTTGGCAAACTTGGTTTGCATACTATTTCATTTTCGCGATATTTGCTAATAGTATGCTTGCAGAATACAAACCCCCAATAAACCAATATGCACTTGATTCAACAACTTTTATTTGCCGTGGCGTTGGGAATTACGGCATGGCTGATGGCCAAAAGAGTGGGTATTATAAAAAAAACGATTCAACTAGGCAAAGCTGACGACCGTACCGACCACCCCGACCAGCGCCTTAGTACTATGCTACGCGTGGCTTTTGGTCAGAAAAAAATGTTTGATAAGCCAGTAGTGGGCATCATGCACTTTGTGATTTATGCAGGCTTTTTGCTCATCAATCTAGAAGTATTGGAGATTGTATTAGATGGCCTTTTTGGCACTCATCGTTTGTTTGCCCCTTATTTGGGGAGTTTTTATACGGTACTTATCAATTTTTTTGAATTTTTGGCCTTTGGGGTGCTTGTAGTGTGTATCGTATTTTTGATTCGACGCAATATCCTCAAAGTAGCGCGCTTGCAGCCTAGCCGTCACCGTGAGCTTAATGGCTGGCCTGCTTTGGATGCCAATAGTATTTTGCTTATCGAAAGTGTGCTCATGATTGCGATTTTGAGCATGAATGCCGCCGATAGTATATTACAAAAGCGCGGAGTAGAGCATTACTATCCTGCGGGAGATTTTTTGTTTAGTAGTTTACTACAACCTATTTTTTCGGGAATGTCAGACGGAGCGCTGATAGCATTGGAGCGAGGAGCATGGTGGGCACACATTTTGGGAATATTTGCATTTGCAATCTATGTCACTTACTCCAAGCATTTACATATCTTTTTGGCATTTCCCAACACCTATTTTGCCAATCTCACCCCCAAAGGTGAAATGCACAATATGCCTGAGGTTACGAAAGAGGTTAAGATTATGCTGGGCTTAGAACAACCCGACAACAATGAAGCACCCGCAGAAATTGGCCGCTTTGGGGCAAAAGACGTCACGGATTTGAGTTGGAAAAATCTCATGGATGCATATTCGTGTACCGAATGTGGGCGCTGTACGTCGGCTTGCCCAGCCAATATTACAGGAAAAGCCTTATCGCCTCGTAAAATCATGATGGATACTCGTGATAGATTAGAAGATATTGGTAAAAATATGCAGGCCAATGGAGGCGAGTTTAAGGAAGATGGCAAAAGTCTGTTGGGTGATTATATCAAAGAAGAAGAGATATTGGCTTGTACTACTTGCAACGCTTGTGTACAAGAATGTCCCGTTTTGATTAGCCCTTTGGATATTATTTTGCAGTTACGTCGTTATAAAATAATGGAAGAAGCCCAGGCCCCTGCTTCCTGGAATATGATGTTTGGTAATCTCGAAAACAATCAGGCGCCTTGGAAGTTTTCGCCTAGCGACCGTTTCAACTGGGCTGACAATATTAAATAACGGGCCTCTATGAAGTTAAACAGGGAAATAAAGTATCCCTAGATAAGTTGTGAAGGTGGCAAAATGTTCAGAATCAAAATTTTCACTTTTCAAAAAACGCTAAAATGAATCATCAGATTATCAATAATACGGAGGCAAATCGATTTGAAACTTGGCTAGGTGAAAAAGCGGCTTTTGTAGAATACGGTCAGCACGACGACGAACTCATCACTTTTTATCATACCGAAGTTCCGAAAGAGTTTGAGGGGCAGGGGATAGGCTCTATTTTGGCAAAGCATGTACTGGATTATGCCCAAATGCATCATTTGAAAGTGCGGCCTTTGTGTCCATTTATTAAAGCCTATATTCAGAGGCATCCTGAGTATGAGCCTCTCGTATATCACAAAGAAGGGCATTAAAAACAAAAACGGGGCGCTTAACGCCCCGTTTTTGTTTTTCGTGGTATTTATTCTCCAAAATGTTTGCGAACTTTTACAAGGGCCGAACCAATCACTTGGTGCATATCATAATAGCGATATTCGGCCAATCTACCCCCAAAAATCACCTTGGTTTCAGCTTCGGCTAGTTTGCGATATTCACGCAAGAGGCGATCATTTTTGTCGTCATTTACGGGATAATAAGGTTCTTGACCAGGAGTCCATTCCTGAGGGTACTCATGCGTGATGACCGTTTTTTCTTGCGTTCCAAACTCAAAATGTTTGTGTTCGATGATACGCGTATAGGCGGTTTCGCCGTCGGTATAATTTACTACCGCATTTCCTTGATAATTAGGCGTATTGAGGGTTTGATGTTCAAAGCGAAGGCTGCGATATTCGAGGTACCCCAGTTTGAAATCGAAATATTCATCTAATTGGCCAGTATAAACGATTTCCTTTGCTAAGGCATCTAGCTCAGCGCGATTTTTGAAATAATCCACCCCTAACCGCACATCACTACCTTCAAGTAGAGCTTCGTTGAGTTTGTTGTAGCCCCCAATAGGAATCCCCTGATAGCGATCGTTGAAGTAATTGTTGTCAAAAGTAAAACGAACGGGTAGCCTTTTGATGATGAAGGCTGGTAAGTCCACACATTTGCGTCCCCATTGCTTTTCGGTATAGCTTTTGATAAGCTTTTCATAAATATCAGTACCGACCAAAGAAATCGCTTGTTCTTCGAGGTTTTTGGGGTCTTTGATATTAGCGGCCTCAATTTGTTCTTGAATTTTGGCACGGGCTTCTTCTGGGGTGCGTACTTTCCACATTTGGTAGAAAGTATTCATGTTAAATGGCAAGTTGTAAAGTTCGCCATAATAGTTGGCTACTGGCGAATTGGTATAGCGATTAAACTCAACAAATGAGTTGACATAATCCCAGATTTCTTTGTCATTGGTGTGGAAAATATGCGCTCCATAATAATGAACGTTGATTCCTTCTACATTTTCGCAGTAAGTATTTCCACCGATATGACTACGACGGTCAATTACCAAGCATTTTTTGCCTCTTTTGGTGGCTTCATGCGCCCAAACATTTCCAAAAAGTCCTGCGCCTACTATTAGATAATCGTACATGTTTATTGTTTAGTAGTTAAAATCAATATATTAGAGTCTCCAGTAAGTTATTTTGCTGTCGTTATTTTGGTACATTCCTTTCAAATCCATAAGGATAGGGGTACCATTCATGATAGATTTGAAATAATCGATAGTAAGTTCTTTATAATGCTGATGTCCTACTGATACAATCACGGCGTCGTATTGGTCAGAAGGGCTATCCATTAAGGTAAGGCCATATTCATGAGCGACTTCATTGGGAGAAGCGTAGGGATCTACCAAATGGACATTAATTGAAAAACTCATCAATTCTTTTACCAGATCAGCCACTTTAGAGTTGCGGATGTCCGATACATTTTCTTTGAAGGTTACCCCCATGACTAGTACTTTGGCATTTTGTGGGCTTTTTCCTTTCTGAATAAGCATTTGTACAAGCCTTTTGGCGATAAAGCCGGGCATACTGTCATTGATGCGACGGCCACTATGGATAACCTGCGGATCGTATCCAATTTTTTTGGCTTTGTATAAAAGATAGTAAGGATCTACACCTATACAATGCCCACCTACCAGCCCTGGATAGAGCTTAATAAAATTCCACTTGGTACTTGCGGCATCAATTACATCTTTGGTATCGATTCCCATTTTATCAAAAATAATCGCCAATTCATTCATAAGCGATATGTTGAGGTCTCTTTGGGTATTTTCGATCACTTTTGCGGCTTCAGCTACTTTGATAGTGGGTGCTTTATAAATACCAGCCGTAATGATTTGACCATATACAGCTGCAATTTCAGCTAGTGCTTCTTGGTCATTTCCTGAAACTATTTTCAGGATTTTATCAATAGTACGTTCTTTATCGCCGGGGTTTATACGCTCAGGCGAATAACCTATTTTAAAGTCTACTCCAGCTTTTAGGTTTGATTCTTTTTCTAAAACAGGAAGACAATCTTCTTCTGTACAGCCGGGATAAACGGTAGATTCGAAAACGACATAGTCTCCTTTTTTAAGGACTTTACCGATGGTTTGTGAAGCTTTTAGGAGAGGTTTGAGGTCAGGAACTTTGTAATCGTCTACGGGAGTAGGGACAGCTACTACAAAAAAGTGAGCTTGTTTTAAAACTTCCGTGTCGGAAGTGAAAGTAATATTCTTATTAATAAAAGCCAACGAATCTAATTCATGGGAAGGATCCTGTCCTTGCTGCATCATGGCGATACGCTGTTGATTGATATCAAACCCAATGACGTCAAAGTATTTGGCAAACTCCAATGCGATAGGCAATCCTACATATCCTAAACCGATGACTGCTATTTTGTTTTCTTTGTTAAGGAGCTTTAGGTACATTTTTTTGTTTAATCAGGCTATAAAAGTAGGGTGAGTACCAAATGAAAAGACCTTGACGCTCATGCCAAGGTCTTTTCATTATATTTTACCATTAAGTATTAAGGCATCAATTTTAATTCTACGCGGCGGTTTTTCTTGAGACCTTCCACGGTACCGTTGTCAGCGATTGGTTTAAATGAACCATAAGCATCGACTACTATACGGTTTGGATCTTTCAAACCTGCTTGGCTGAGGTATTGCTTCACTGCATTGACACGACGCTCAGAAAGGGCTACGTTGTAGCGGTCAGAGGCGCGGCGGTCAGCGTGGCCAGCCATTTGTAGACGGCACTGAGTTTTATTCATCAATTCTACTACTTTATTCAACAAGTCGTAGAACTCAGGCTTGATGATAGCTTTGTCGGTATCAAAGAGTACGTTTGCAAAGATTTCGGTACAAGCCATGCCTGGAAGGGCATCTTTTACGTACTTATCGAAGTCAATTCTCTGACCAGCACCACTTACGATACTACCTGCTGGAGTGTTTGGTTCTTTATCAAAATAGTCAGACACACCGTCATTATCACTATCTATCAACAAGCGTGGGTCGATTTCTTTGGGCTTGTTGGCTTTAGCGATAGAGTCAATTTCAGCCAAAGAAAGGATTTTTGGTGGTTTTACTAACAATTTAGGATCTGTATATCTCAAATGATAAAATCCTTTTCCAGCATCAAGCGCATTGAAATCATAAGCCCATTTGCCATTTTTCTTTTGAACTTTAAGAGGGTTTTTACCCAATTTATAAGTCAAACTAACAGCCAAAAATCCGTATTTGTCAAGAGCGGAGTTTCCTTTTGGAGTACCTAGGAAACTGTTAGGGGTTCCTCCTTCGTAAAGACGTCCACCTTCACTACCGTCATAAATAGCTGAGGGGTCTCCACCTACAGTAGCGTCCAATTTTTCAGTATTGACGTTGTTGAGGCGGAAGTCCAATCCTAGGTCTAAGTTTTTGGTAAGTTCGTAAGACACATTAAATCCAACCGGAATCACCCATTCTTGGGTATAAGCAGAAGCTTTTTTGTTTAGCTCTGTGGTATTGTTACGCAAGCTAGGAGAGTCGTCTGAACGGCGTTGAATTCGACCCGACCCTAACGAGTAAGCCGTTGATCTAAACCAGATTTGCCCAGCACCTCCATAAATATCCATTTTCCAACGTTTCATTTTGGTAGGCCCAAAAAGCAACCCTTTTATGTTGACAGTTGCGGCTACATCTGCTTGGAAATAGTTCGCATTAAAGTATGATTGATAGAGGCGGCGCTTCATACCTTTGAGATTACCACCTCCCACATCCAATCGTGCTCCAAAAAGGTAGGTGAGTTGTTTTCCTAGCGATAAACCAACATGCATGGTTCCGCGTTCTGAACGGCTGTCGAAATTGTTAGTACCTACGGGCCAAAAATCGTACTGCCGCAAGTCTCCATAAAACTGGCTTGCACCCACATAGGCACTCAAAGACCAAGTGTTCAGCTTGTAAGGACCTTCATAGGGAGCCTTAGGGTTGTACTGTGCTTGTGATTCAAGCGCACATGTTCCCAACAGTAAAAGTGTGACAAGCAGAGATACTTTTTTCATAATAAACCTTTTTGGTGATTTTGAATAAGGGGGATACATTTCACTCTATACTATAAATTCTATCTACTTCTTCGCAAAAATAGTCGTTCCTGACCATATTCGCCAACAAAAGTAGAGATTCAATTTTTATTTCAAAAATCTTTTGCTCACTAAAGAAAATTCTTTTCCCTTAACTTTCAAAGCCGCTGGGTAATTTTTTTCAAAATCGCGTTTTTCCAAGAATTGAAAGAGCCTGCCAAGATTTGCTCACGAGCTTGCCCTACTAGCCATAGATAAAACGTTAAATTGTGGATACTAGCTATCTGTGCTCCAAGTATTTCCTCAGCCTTGAGCAGATGCCGTAAGTAAGCTTTTGAATAAAAACTACTCACGTACCCTCCTAAACTTTCATCAATAGGACTCAAGTCAGCTTTCCACTTTTCATTTCGAATATTGACTACACCTTCGGTTGTATAAAGAATTCCATGACGAGCGTTGCGAGTGGGGAGTACACAGTCAAACATGTCGATTCCCAATGCAATGCTTTCAAGTATGTTTTCGGGAGTTCCCACGCCCATGAGGTATCGGGGCTTATCTACCGGCAAAATATCACATACCAATTCTGTCATCTCGTACATATCTTCGGCGGGCTCCCCTACCGATAGTCCACCTATGGCATTGCCCTCTCTACCCATACTTGCGATGGTCTCAGCGGATTGTTTCCTAAGGTCTTTGTAAGTACTCCCTTGTACAATCGGAAACAGAGTTTGTTGATAACCGTAATGAGGTAAGGTATTATCAAAACGCTCACAACAACGCTTCAACCATCGGTGTGTTAATTCCATAGACTGACGTGCGTACGAAAAGTCACATGGGTAGGGGGTACATTCGTCAAAAGCCATGATAATATCCGCCCCAATTTTACGCTGGATATCCATGATATTTTCGGGGGTAAAAAAGTGACTGGACCCGTCGATATGCGATTTAAACTTGACTCCTTCTTCGGTAATTTTGCGTCCTGTCCCGGCCAAAGAATAGACCTGATAGCCACCGCTATCGGTCAAAAGAGGTTTGTCCCAGCCGTTGAATTTATGCAATCCACCCGCTTTTTCCAAAACATCTAAACCTGGCCTTAGGTAAAGATGGTAAGTATTTCCTAGAATAATTTGAGCTTTTATGTCTTCTTTGAGTTCTCGCTGATGAACTGCCTTGACCGTACCAGCAGTGCCTACTGGCATAAAAATAGGGGTTTGAATAGTGCCGTGGTCGGTTTGGAGAGTACCTGCTCGGGCTTTGGTGAGGACGTCTTTATGGGTGATTTCAAATGTCATTAAGATACAGTAGATTGGATGTGGCTGTGAAGCCGTAAACGAATTAAAATCAAAAAATAGTATTTGCTTTCGCCGTTTTAATCAAAAAATATTTGCAAAAATAGTGAGCTTCATCAGTTTATCTAGTTTTGAACATCTACTATCACAAAATCACCTGCTATATTTGCGAACTTTTTGATGTTGCATGGCTCTATTTTACTCTATCGATTGGTTTTCTTCTCCTGCTTTAAATGTTTTACTAGCGCTTTTTATAGCTGCTGTAATCGTACAGTTATATTTCATTCTCTTCGTTTTTACAAAGATATTATGGAGGCCCTCCGCAGCTCCCCCAAAAAAATGGGCCGGAGTAAGTATTATTGTGTGCGCTCACAATGAAGCCCACAACCTTAAGGAGTTGCTGCCGATGCTTGATGAGCAAGATTATCCAGATTATGAGGTGATTGTGATGAATGATCGCTCTTGGGATGGTACCGAAGAATGGGCCGAAACCTCCGCCGTAGCTTTTCGTCATGTACACTTTATGCACATTGATAAAGAGTATGACCATGTGACTCCCAAAAAATATGCACTTACAACCGGAATAAGACATGCCAAGCATGACATCGTTTTACTCACCGATGCCGATTGCCGTCCTACCACCGATCAGTGGCTCAAAGGAATGGTAGAGTGCCTAGCAGCAGATAAAGAAATTGTGCTGGGTTTTTCTCCTTACGAAAAACATGGGGGTTTTTTGAACCTATTGATTAGGTTCGAAACCTTCTATACAGCAGTACAATACCTATCTTTTGCTTTGGCCGGAAGACCCTACATGGGAGTGGGACGGAATTTGTTGTATCGAAAAAAAACTTTTTTGAACAATAAAGGATTTTATAGTCATTTGAAAGTAACTGGAGGCGACGATGATTTGTTAATGAACGAAATTGCCAACAAAACCAACACGGCTGTGTGTCTCAATCCAGATGCTTTTATGGTTTCAATCCCAAAGAAAACGTGGAAAGAGTGGTATCGTCAGAAGAAGAGACATTTGTCGGTAAGTAAGCATTATAAAATTCATCATAAAATCAGGCTGGCATGCTTATCGGCGTCTCAAGTGCTTAGTTGGGTATTGGGATTGGTTATTTTTTCGTTAGGAATTGTATGGTATCCTGCCTCATTGGGATATTTGATTATAGCAGGGAGCGCATTTTTGTTACGTTTGCTTAGTTTATGGATTGTGCTAGGCTTGGCTTCCCGAAAACTATACAAAACCGTGGGATGGTTCAGCATTCCTTTTCTTGATTGGGTATTGTTTGTTTACTATATCACAATGGGAATAGTGATGTGGAGCAATCGCCGCAAAAAAGTACGCTGGCGCTAGGTGGCCTGATTTTTTTAATAATTTATACATAACGAGTAACTTGTGCAAAAGAAAAGCACGTCAATTATAGAATGGAAATCATAGAAAAATATTTTCCCCAACTTACTCCTACGCAAAAAGCACAATTTGGGGAGTTGGGCGAACTGTACGCTTACTGGAATGCCCAAATCAACGTAATTTCGCGCCAAGACGTCGAAAATCTATACGAGCGGCATGTGTTACATTCATTAAGTATTGCCAAAGTGGTAAAGTTTAGGGAATTTGCGAGTATTTTAGATGTAGGTACGGGAGGAGGTTTTCCAGGGATTCCTTTGGCTATAATGTTTCCTGAAGCCGAATTTCATTTGGTGGATAGCATTGGAAAAAAAATCAAAGTAGTGGAGGAGGTTTCCAAAGCCTTAGGACTAGCCAATCTAAGAGCCCAGCACTGCCGTGCGGAGCAAGCTGATGGTACCTATGATTTTGTGGTCACTAGAGCAGTAGCCCGAATCACCCCTTTGTCAGGTTGGGTACGCCACAAAATAAGTCCAAATCATGTACATACTTTAAGAAATGGTATTTTGGCGTTAAAAGGGGGAGATTTGGAAGAAGAAATGGCTGAGTTGAAGCGTAAGTATCGGATTTTTGAACTTTATGAGTTTTTTGAAGAAGAGTTTTTCGAAACAAAAAAGGTAGTACATGTACCCTTGAGTAATTAGATATATCAACAAACAAATTTAATCATACATAACAATGAACGAAATATTCAAATCAAGTAGCATAAAAGATCCTGTACGTCCCAATGAGGTTCATTTGACGGAAAAAGGAGTTAGCTTTAAGCTAAAAAAGTTGATTGGAGGCACAGAGCAGTTTGTATTTTACAGTGATATTTCAGGAGTAGAGATTGACAGTGGTATGTTTTTTGCCACGATTCGGGTGATTCCTCGTGCTCGTCCTGAGATTGTCATTGAAAACTTTTCAAAGGGAGATGCGCAACGTATCAAAGAATTGATTTTACAACGTGTGTAATTTCTCTCATTTTGAGTAAGTTAATGAAAGTACGTCTAAGAAAAATGATTTTTTTTGAAAAAAGTCTTGCTTGTAATTAATTTAACTGATACTTTTGCACCACCAAAATCGGAAACGATAGCGGTGGCCTCAAAATCCCGAATAGCTCAGTCGGTTAGAGCATCTGACTGTTAATCAGAGGGTCGCTGGTTCGAGCCCAGCTTCGGGAGCAGACTACTTAGAATGGGACTGATAAACCGCGTTTTTGCGCGGTTTTTTTGCGTTATAGACTTCTGCAATAGCCTACTAGCTTTATAAATTGCTCACCTGCAATTGGGTATGTTTACATACAAATTCACATACACACCCAAAAGTCTTCACATACACAAATTACCGCTAAATAAATTGTTGCCTCTTTATTCTATATACTATAAGAACAGGAAAGGAATTTGCTAGTGACTCCATTTTTAATTTATGTTTCACTTACAAATCCTTCTTATGAAAAAAGGACAATGTTTAAAGTTAATTTTCAGCTACGCTACAAGCGTAGGGGCAAAATGGTAGATTATACTATGCCCGCCAGTATTGTGTTCTTTGTAAATATCAATGGCTTACTGTCCACTCCTCGAAGTACGGGTATCAAGGTACTAAAGGATAATTGGGACAATAACGCTCAAAAAATCATTGGTAGCTCAGAAGATGTTCAACTTAAAAACAGGCGTCTCTATAAGATTAAATCTGACTTAGACGCCCTTGAGCAGGAATTGTCGATCACTACAGAGTATCTCACTTCTCAGCACTTGATAGATGTTTACGTTGGGAAAAAGCAAAAGAACTTAACCGTTCTAAAGGCATTTGACGACTTACTTGAATATCTACAAAATCCAGATACGGTCGAAGAAGCCCTAAAGCCCAAGTCATATGCTAAATGGGTACGAGCTAGAGAGCTTGTAGAAGATTTTTTGATTTCTCAGAAGCAAATCAATTTAGCTGTAATTCATTTTACCCTACCAGTGGCGGAACGGTATCGTAGATTCCTGACGGTGAAGTACAAGTTTGGTAAAGATCATACGAGCCGAAATATTAGTTATTTGTCTACGGCTTTCCAACGAGCCAAAAAACAAGGTCTTGTTGCTATAAACCCTATTTTTGACGTAGAACTACCTCGAAATCGACCCAAGAAACCAGAGCCATTGCACATCCTAGAACTTCAAAGGTTGATTGATTTTCGTTCGGAAGATATGTGGCTTCAGTACAGCGCAGATATTGCCATTTTTCTGTGTTTTACGGGGCTAGACTATTGCGACTATGTGCGTTTCGACTCCGAAAAACATTTAGTAGAAATCGAAGGGATAAAGGCCATCAGGTTGACCCGCCAAAAACTGTATCGTAAGGGAAACGTTCCAGAACCTGTTACGATACCACTTTTACCCGAAGCGGCGAGTATTTTAGGGAAATACGATTATAACCTTCCGCTTCTTAAGTATGACACCATCCGCAAGCAACTCAAAATCATCATGAGCAACATTCGGGTCAAGAAGAATATTACCCTAAAGAATCTACGAAAAACTTGTGGCACGTACCTACTGAACAAGGGTGTGAAGTTGGAAGTAATTAGGGATGTTTTGGGGCATGACACGATTGCCATGACGGAAAAAATATACACGATTGTTTATCCCGAAACAATCATCAAAGAATTTGAGAAGTTGTTGAAAATAGGATAAAAAACTCTCTCAACTTATGAAAAACTCTACATTATACTATCCTTTATTTCTATCCTAAAAATTACCGTTTGCTCAATTTATATTATAAACAAGTGACTTTATATAATCAGAATCGTCAATCAATTTATAACACATAACCACAAATAACCATGAATAGAAGCCCCTTGCATATTATAATTTTTGTTTTTGGAGTTTTGCTACTGTCTTGCTCTAATGAGCCAAAATTGGACTACGCAAGCCGAATAGCTGGCAACTATCAATATCTTAAAAATGAATATAGTTGGAGTTTAAGCGCCAATCTAAAAACCCAAATAGATATAACGCTTACTAGGATTAATCACACCACTCTAAAGATGAACATTGCGAGTAGTGTTGATGCATGGGATGATATTAACAAACGTATTGTAAAGATTTATTCGACAACTACTTTCACCAATGTAAAAACTAAAAGCTATACCAATTTTTCGATTGATGAGACCACAGAGAATAATATTTCTATTTCTACCAAGCCTGTGCAATATGCCTTTAAAGGAGAAGGTAATCTGACCTCCGACAATAAGTTGCAATTATCGCTAGTGGGAACATCAAACAACGAAACCGAAACGGTAGTAATAGAGCTTGAAAAAAAATGATAGCAAAACACGTCTCGATGTTTTGTCCAGGCGTAGGTCGACATGACTATTTTGCTATCAAAATAAACTACCCCTACTCTGCCCAACAAACGACGGTTTGTTGGGCAAGTTTTTGATGGGAGCAAATAGATTGTTTTTTGTGTTACATTTTGCATATTTTCTTGTCTAAAAATCAATGCACAATATACCCTACTTTCAATATGATTTTTGGATATGCACGGGTCTCTACCAAAGACCAAAACCTCGACTCTCAACTTGATGCCCTTCAAAAAGCGGGTTGTGAAAAAATCTTCATGGAAAAGGAATCAGGGGCTAAAGACGACCGCCCCGAAAGACAACGTATGCTTGACCAACTCCGAGCAGGTGATACGGTGATTGTGTATAAACTAGACCGCTTTAGCCGTTCTATGATTGACCTCATCCAAAAGGCCGAAGAACTTCGCCAAAGAGATATAGCCTTTGTGAGCCTTACCGATGGCATTGCTACCAATACGCCCACTGGCAAAATGCAGTTCAATGTTTTTGCCGCTTTTGCCGAATTTCAACGTGACATTATCAGGGAGAACACCAAGGCAGGATTGGCGGCGGCACGAGCGCGAGGCCGCACGGGAGGCCGAAAGCAAAAACTAACCCCTAAGCAAGAGAAAGAAATCCATACGCTATATGCCAAGGGGGATATATCCGTGACTCAGATTGCCACTGCCTACAGTGTGCATAGAAACACCATTTACAACATTGTGGGCAAAAAAAATAAAAAATGATAACAAAATCCCTCTCGATGTTCTGCCCAGACGTGGGGCCGTAGAAGTATTTTGCTATCATTTTAAATCGGCCTTTTTGCGGCTCCTGTGATGATCAGTGCAATGGCGACTTTAATTTGATAGCAAAAATCGTTTCTCAGGAATGCAAACTTTGCAAGTCGACCTTAAAATTTGCTATCAAATTAACTATATACAGGATTACTGCTAACATTATACCGCTTGGCGTAGTGGTGGATTTCGGAGCACAAAACTGTCAATACACTATCCCGAAAGCTTTCGGGATTGATGCGAGGCAGAATGTTCAAGTAACCATTTCACCGGTCATTGAGCCAAACGCCTGCTATTGGTTCGGCTTTCTTTTCTACACATTTTTATGAAGTTCTATTTCTGGCATTTCGTCCCAAGTCTTGCCTTCCAAAAGTCTACCTGTTTTCTTCTTGTTTGTCCCACCCCATTGCTTGAAGAAAAATGCAACGTCTGCATCTAGACATTGATTTTTTATGTCTGATACCCATTCTTCTTTCATAGGTCTCGGCTTTCGTCCACTTTCTCCACCAACTATTACCCAATCTATACCTGTCAAATTCATATTGGAAATTGCTCCAATCAATGGCTCACAAGAAAGGAATTTAACTCTAGCTCCTGTCTCACGAAGCAAATCAATTCTTTGAGTTGCTTTATTGTTCTCTACTGAAACTCCCATCCAAATGTTATGTGTCCAATCCAACCATCCTTCACTGTCATAATATCTTAAAATGTCCGCTCTCTTAGTCAATACCTGAAAAACGTGTTGTGGATTTTCTTTCATTACTTTAAATACTTTCCTAATAAATTCAATTGGGACGTCTTTGTGAAATAGGTCGCTCATAGAGTTTACAAAAACGACTTTTGGCTTTTTCCAAGTGTAAGGAGTTTGTAATTCATCTTCGTGAATGGTTATTTCAAAATTGTTTTTGTATTTCTCAACACCCATCGCTTGTAAACGCTTTGACATAACTTCTGCATAACAAAATTTACATCCTGCCGAAATCTTGTCACATCCCGTTGTTGGGTTCCAAGTCATTTCAGTCCATTCTATGCTTGATTGTGCCATTGTATATGAGTTTTATTTGTGTTATTACTGAATCTGCTTTACAGACTTTACTTGATAAATTTAACTTGCATTTGTCTATTTTCTTTTCTGAAATAAGTTTATTTATTACCTTTCTAATATGAGCAGGGATAAATCCATTTGTCAGAGCGTATAGATAAATTTCGCGGTCAGTTGTTAGCTCACGATTAAGTATTTTACGCTCTAGTTCACTTTCAAATAGTTCGACTTTCTTAGGTTTACGAACTTCTCCTGAAAATAAGTCATACTGCCCTTGTATTATTCTGTCATCATCAATATCAAAATTTGCTGTACCCCTTTCTGGGTCAATGTTCCAACAAGTAGTCAAAAATTTTTCAATTCCTAATACGTGCCCACTACCGAAGATTAAACCATAAACTCCTGCATTTTTTTTAAGTGAGAAAGGAGCTAAATAGTATTGTTTAGCTGGTGGGATTAAGTTTTTATAATAATCTAGAATTAGTCCGTGAATTTTGTGATAAGGTGTTTTTTCTACTTCTTCAGGATTAAGTTTAATGTGCTGTGCGATGTTTGGATGTTCACTAAATCTTTTTATAGTTGATGAAGAAATAAAAAAAAGGAAGTCTGTTGTTTTTAGTTCAATAATTTTCTTGAAAACTTCTTCGCTAATATGCTTTACACCGTTTTGGTCAAGAAAAAGAAGGTTTGCACAGCTTTTTTGAGCCATACTAGGAAATTGTTTGTCAAAAGCTTCTTTAAAATCTAAACTTTCTATAGTAATGGAATAAGGTCTTAAATCATCTTCTTCAATTCTTTTTTCAAGTTTTTCTTTTTTAGCTTTACTATATTCGTTTAGGTATAGATTAACATTCAGTCTTTTGTTAATGATATTGTCAAAATATGGAGTTAATTCATCCCTTATTATCATTGGTGTTCCTTTTTGACCTTTTGAATCATAACCCGGACCGGCAAAGAAATCATAAATATTTATTGTCCTCCAAATAACTTCTTTTTTGGCTAAAAAAACAGGTAACCATTCTTTAAGGTAGTCTTCAAATATTGAAAGCTTTGCTTTTGTGCCTTCGTCAAAGGGTTTTTTATGAATGTCTTTTGCCATTTATTTTGTATTGTCTTTCTTTACGAAGTGTGAGCGATAACGGTTTACGGCTTGGCGTTTGTAGCGGATTAGAAGCACAAATGTTTAAATTTGTACAAAAGTTTAATTGAAAAGCTAATGCTCAAATTTGCACTTCCGCCGCCATAACGCCAAACCGATGTTGTGCGTTTGGCACAATTTAGAGTTTATTTTATTTCTTTGGTTTCGGAGTCGATTTAGATGGTTTTAATGATGGTGTATTTCCAGGTGTTTCTTTGTTATCACGCTGACGTTTGTCTGGTTTTCCTGTTGAATCTGCGATTCTTTTTGGTCCGGGTTTAAGTGGCATAATCTTGTTTTTTAATTGTTTATTAATTATTAGAGTTGTTTTCTTGTTGATTACTAACAAGTTATCTTTTTCTTAAAGTCGATTTTGAAGTTCCAAAGGCCTGCGCATAATTCAATACTTTCATCAAATTTTTCCTTAGATTTTCCTCTATACTTGTTAATTAAAATATGATAACGTTTTATTCCTGCAATTGCATTTTCTACAAAAACTCGCTTTTTACTAATAGACTTGTTGTAGTTTTTTTGCTCTAATGTTAAGCTTGGATAAGGATTTTTTTTGCTTTTTTTGGGCTTTTTAAATGGAATCTTTAAAGACAAAAATTTGTATTCTTTCTGAATACCAAGATAACCTAAAT
>NZ_AUIF01000010.1 GCF_000423565.1 Runella zeae DSM 19591
GTGGATTGAAACGAGGTCGAAAACTGCGCCTTCACTTGCGGCAACGTCAATTCGTTGATAGCAGGATTGACTATCACATTGCTTTCTTCCAGCGTAAGGCAGTTGGCGGGTAAATCGTACAAATGAAGATTCTGTTTGTAGAGAATCGTCGATTTTAGGGCATAAATCAACACCGCCAACGGAATACACTTTGTCGAAGTGGCATCCGTCGAAAGCTTAATTTGTTTTAACAATTGCTCTTGACCACCATCATCCGCAGTAAGTGCGTCACGTGCGGCGTTTTCGATAGCGGAATAGCTATTGGAAGCCGCTTCATTATAACTATCTACAAACATGGTTTCCTTCAATCCTTCGGTAAGGGCTTTGGCAATATCTGTCATCCCCTCACAATCTCCGTCAAGGGCTTCGATTTGGTCAATAATGTCGGTGTAATCTGCGGGAAAATCAAGTTTATAACTTTTAAAATAGCTATTGTTTCGAAGTTGAGTTTCGGTAGCAGTCAAAAATATCGCCGCTTTCTCCCGCGAAAACTGCCCGTACTCGTCATAAAAAGCATTGATATTGGCACAAAGTAGCGTGGTAAAATAATCGGCCATGAGGCTTTTCAGCGGCAATGCAGCCGTACAGCCCGAAACAGTAGTTGTGGTTTCCGAACTTGTTTGCGATAATTCACCTGAGGTGGTAGTATCACCTATACGAGCGTTGGAGTTGTTTTCGGTACGAATGCCCTTGGAATCAAAATAAACGGTGTACTTACATATTTCATTAGGATAAGCGATACTAGGTTTACAACTGATTTCAATCTTAGAACCTTGTTGGGGATAAAATGACGTATTGTTAGAAACGGCTTGCGAGGATGAATTGGGCAGGGGATAATAGCTTGCCTTCAATTCTTCAGCACCTGGCACTTCTTTGTTGATGCAGCCCGTAGCCGTAATTCGATGAGCAGTACCGCTGTAAGTTACTACAAATGAAATTTCTCCCGTTTTAGCGCCCCCTAACTGTCCGGTCGGTGATTGCGACTCAACTAAAAGTCCAAAACTTTCACAGCTGAATTCGTGCACGTCTACTAAGAATTGTTTTTGAGCACAAATAGTGCCGCTAGTTTCACAAGTCGCTATGTAAGTAGTAGAAGTAGTAGGGGCATCTTCTAGTGCCTTGAGAGTACGTACAATTCCTTGGCCATCTCTAGCCGTCCACTTAATGGTTCCTTTGTCGCATCCCCCTGCTTGCAATGTAATTTTGGAGCCAGAAGGGATAGGGTAAGGCAATTGAATATTAGCACTATAGGATGCCCAAAAATCACTACATATTTGTTGATAAATTTCTGAGCCATAAGAATTCTTTAGGTATATATTTATACTTCTAGCAATGGTTTTGCCCTCAATCAAGCAATTGGCTTGGAAAGTCGTTGGGCTGGTAATGGCAGGGCTCGTAATTGTACAAGGAGTACCTTGGCAAGGCACAGAAGGTTTTGTCCAAGATATTTGGCCTCCTATACAACCTTCTGCGGTAAGCGTAGTAGTTTTACCACTTTCCACTGCTTGGGGCGTAGCTTTGAGCGTAAACCGAATTTCGGCCTTTATGGTGATACTTGCTTCAGTAGAAGGCAATGCAACTTTTGAACAACTAGCGGTATAAGTCGCGGCTTGTTGTAGGTTCGTAATCGTAATCTGATGATTAGGGTAGCTGGTTTGGGTATTTTCCTCTAACAAAGGCCCTTTCCAAAGGACCACACCTCCTGTACATCCGCTTGCGGTAAGAGTAACGGTATTGGGTTCGCCACTTAAAATAGGAGTACTGGGGCTTGCACTTAAAGTGAGAGTCTCACAAATGATTGGATTTATCTTGCTAGCAGGTACTTCGATTTTAATAGAGCTTTCACATTGGCTTACATCACAAATAGCTTTTATGGTCTGGGTTTTGAGAGGACGTATACTCAACTGAGTTCCCCACCCTATGAGAGCTTGCGCTTGATCTCTCCAAAGAACGGTTCCATTGAGACATCCTTCGGCCGTAAGTATTGCTTCTTCCCCTGCTTTTAGGATATTTTTTGGGGCTGTAACCACAAAAGCACAGGGTTTTATTTCAACCGAATGTTTGGCTTTACATAAAGGTCTGTCACAACTCACTTCATAATCTACCTTCTCAAGTGCTATCTCCGTAATAGTCACCGACTGGCTGAGTAGATTTCCTTTAGAACTTTTCCAAACAGCATTGCCTAAGCATCCAATAGCACTAAGAGTAACCGATTCTCCTTTAGCGGCAACCGCTGGTCCCCGAATCGAGATACAAGCAGGCGCAACCTGAATCTGGTATGTTTTTTGAACAATTTCGTTGCTTGTAGCCCTACAAGTAGCTATGTAAGTAGTTGTTTGTAAAGGTTGTTTTTCTATGGTAATCGAAGGGTATCGGGTGTTCAATTCAATATTCAACGAAGTAGCTGGGTTACTTTCCCATCTAACTTCCCCTGAACATCCTCTTGGCGTTAGGGTTCTAGGGTACCTTCCCTCATTCCCTACCTCAATAGAAAAATATTCATTTTCAAGGTTGTCTGTGTAGGTATAATAAGCTTCACATCCATTTTTACCACAAGTTCCCTTATATATTGTCGCTTGTGAGGGCACTGGAATAATTATTTTGCTCCCTTCCATACCATTATCCCATCTAACCGTATTTCCTTCACTGCATCCATATGCGGTCAGTGTAAGAAAACCTGCCTTTTCCTCCCATCCACCCACCCAAAAATCTTTACATTTTCTACTAACGGCTTTTACTTCAAGGGTTTTGGAACAAGCATTTTCACCTTCTCCACAAGTAGCAATCACACTTAAATCTCGGTCTCCATCAAATTCAACACTTCCTTCACCTTCTTTAAATTCATTCCCATTGATAAATAAGGGGCTATGAGTACAAAAACCCCTAATAGTTATTTTTTTGTCAGAAGTAAGCCCCAAAAAACCACCTTTATATTCAGGAAAAACTTTAAGTATAATATCGCATTTTACTTTTACCTGAATCGTTTTTTCACATATAGAAGAGCCCATAGCACAAGTAGCTGTAAACTCCATATTCTTCACTAAAGAAACACTAATCGCGGGTTTTGTCCCTAAGTTTTTATCCCAAGTTATTTGTCCCCTACAGCCTTGTGCCGTCAATGTTACGGCCATGCCAGGAGCTACTTCTGTCTCGGAAGCTTCTATCGTAAACATCTTGCACTTATCATCAGCCACTTTTATCTCTACAAAATTAGAGCATGCTCTTTTGCCTGGTACTTCACAAACTGCAAAATAAACATGGGTTTGAAGGGGGCTCACAATAATAATATTCGTCCCTTTTTGGCCATTACTCCATGTGATGTACTGAGGCTGACATCCAAAGGCAATCAATGAAACTGTTTCATTTTGATAAATCGTACTTTTCTCTGCTTTTATGGATAAAAGGCAAAATGTGCTTAAAATATTACCAATAGCTGCTTCACTAGCTAATTGTTCGTTATTGTAGGCTACAATGTCATAATTGTAATTTTGACTTAAATCCAAGCCCGTAATCGTCGCCGAATTGGTCGAAGGATACAGCGTACGGGTCTCACCATTGGCATCTTGGTAGCTCAGCTTAAATCGCTGATGTAGGCTGTTTTTGGCCCAACTGATTTTTACACTATGATCGTCAAGTACCGTGTAAGTCAAGTTTTCGGGGGCGGGTAAGGTCTTCGCTGGCGTCGCAAAAAGTGCCGGACCGTAGCTGTCCAACACCTGCCCGTCGGCACCATAACCTATCACCCTAAACGTATAATTCGAACCCGCCTGTAAGTTGCTCAATTCCACTTGAGAATCCGTCGTGTTGAGCGTCAACTCCCCCAACGTCGGGATTTGATATACCACCGCATAACGCTTGATGTTCCCACTGCCTTGCCACGACAAATGCGCCGAATTGAAACTTACCTTCGATACCTCCACATTGCTAAGCTGACCCGATTGAGGCGTTTCAATCGGAACTTCGGGCGTATGGCCTAGCTGCTTAATTCTTTCAAAAATAGCCTCATACTGAACCTCAAGACCCGCCACCGTCGGGGTCTGGGTCGTGGTCTTCAGCGTCGTCAACTGACTTTGTAGGCCATCCATTAGCTTTTGTAAGTCCCCCAACAGCGTCACCACTGCCGGGTTGCTACTGCCAAGCTCGCTCAGTTGCTGCTTGAGCTGCTCGCTCCCTTGCAAAATCGCCCCCAAATATTGAATCAATAATGGCTGCGCTTGCACCGACGTCAGACTTTGAGTGCCCAACTTCGCCACCGTTTGGTCGTAAAGCGTCAGGGCTTGCTCAAACGTCCCCGCAAAAACCGTCGGGTCGCTTTCTTTCAGCAAACGCTCCACCAAGCTTTGCTGCTGTTGCGCCAACTCTTGCGCCGTTACATTGGCTTTCACCCGAAAAAATCCACTCACTTCATACACACAGCCCCCGTTGTCACTGGGTTGGGCTTTCTTGGCTTTCACCCCTTCAAACTCTACCAACGTCATCGCGTTGCCCAAAAAAGGCAGCCGCACCAAGCCCTCGCCCGCCAAACCCGGACCCGATTTTACTTTCGTCACAAACACCGCAAAATCATAAATCCCCAGCACATCCCCCACCTTCAAACTCCCCAATTCCTCCCCTCCCGTGGGCAATCCTACGCTCGGGTGAGGTCGCTGACAATCCGCAAAAGAGCCCGACGCCAAGGCACAGTCCGGGATTTGGAGCGTGGTCGTTGTCGGAGCCGAAAAAGCCGCAATCCGCAGTTGAGCACTGTTACTCACCGGAAAGTTGTGGTACAAATCTGGTAAGCTAGTCGGCGTTTGAGCGACCCCGCCGCTGGTCTGTACCTTGATGAGTTCAGGGTTTAGCAGTTCTATCGGTAGTTGAGGGCTGGGCTCGGGGGCTTCCTCGGCGATGTTCCACCGCTGCACTTCACTCGCTTCGCTGGGCACTAAGCTCCCGCAATCGGTGCGCATACGAAACAAATACGTCTGACGGCTCAATAGCTCACTCACCACCTGCGTCGTAGCCGTGGTTTTCAGGGTTGTCCACGATACATCCCCTTCGGCTTGGTATTCTACTAGGTACGATTGGGCCTGCGCCAAGGCTTGCCATTGTAATTGTACCCGGTCAGATGATACGGACTTGATGCTAAAAATAGGCGCAACGCAGGGCTGACCGTACCGAAACCAATTGACTTGACTGTAACCTTCGTTGGAAAAATTGTTGAGTTGACCCGCCAAATCAATCGCCCTGACTTGCACCCCGTAGCGTTGACCTACCTCCAGCGGTTTTATCCATTGCGTAATGTCGCCCGTTAGCGTGGTGTTTGGAACCGTCAGCTCTAAACGTGGTTCGGTACAAGAGAGCATGATTTGCTCGTTGGGTTCGCTATCATCGGGTACTTGGCATACTTTCAATTGGTACACTACCTGCGATTCGGCCGTCGCAAAATGGCGAGGTGTCCACTGAAAAACCACTTTTTGCAAACTCGTGGCCGAGATTTGAGAGCCTATCGCTGGCAGATTCAGGATCGGAGGTTGGGGGGAGGTCAGTACCAAAAAGGTGACACTCGTGTTGGAAACCACCTGACCCGTAGATGCCTCAAAAGCCTGCACCGAAATCGTATAAAAGCCTTCTGGTAAAGACAGATTGTAGGCATCCACCACATCCATGCCCTCGGCTTGTAGGGCGGCGGGGAAGAAATAAGCTCCCGCCAAATCGGCCCCCGAAAGTTTACTTGGCACGCCCGGCTGTAAGCTGATAAAAGAAGCAGGAACAAAACCGTCTCTTGAACCAATCCGAATCCCCGGCCCTTCCAACTGCCACCGCAAATACACCTGCACCGAAGGCTTGGTCAAATCTTTTAGTAGCAGATTGACAATGAGCCGTTTGTCGGACGAAAAATAATCCGACAGACGTTGCGAAAAAGGGGCCGCGCAGTAGGCCGTCGTCTGTACGGGATAGTTGTCGGTGGTTTGGGCTTGAAGCCCCCAAGAAAAACCCAACACAAACACGAACAATGTAACCTTGCTGAGGATTGAAACCTTAGAAAGAAAAGCAGTGGTATAGGAAATTGGTAAACGAAGATTCATGAGACAATAGGGAGGTTACAGGCTACTTTTTAGGAGCCCATAGTTTGGCATTGAATTGATACGAAAAACCCAAGGTGGCCGTAAATTCCCGAAACGACGGGGCGGCTCTTGCTACGCTGTTTACTTTACGATCTAGATAAATCAGGTTCAACATCAGATTGAACTGAGACGACACTTGTCCCGTCAGTCCCCAACGGGCGTTGATTGTTCGTTCGCGCGAGGCAAGGGCATCGGTGGCGGGTGTTTTACCCCATGTATAGAGGCTACTTAGATTCGTTCGCCATTTTTTACCCAACCCTTTGTGCAAAGAGAGCGCCGGGCCCCATTGGGTGTTGGGTAAGTTATTGAAATGACTTTGGCTAAAATTGAAAGAAGTCGTAAGCATCAGCTTCTTGGTCGTATGATTGAGGCTGTAATCGAGGCTCACATTGGAGAGATTGTTTTGCGTAGCCGCGTTTCCCAGTTGGTCATCCCCTTTTTGAAATATCCCATTAAACACAATCGACTGAAGGAGCTCTTGGGAAGTAGTAGGAAAGTTGAAAGTCACCATCGCCATTAGATTCTGGTTGATTTGGCGAAAGTTGAGCGTATCCAAGGCATTGTAGGGGGTCACTCGCGTCAAGTAAGCGTAGGCGGGGATGATGTTGGAGTAATTACTAAAATTGGAATAGTTGAGCATCACATTCCATTGCTGATTGGGCGTGAGTTGCAAGTTGAGCATACCCACCGTGCGCTGATTGGTTTTTAATTTTTGACGTTCTACGTTATCATGTTGGATACCCAAATTGGCCCCTACCGAAAGTTTGCCATCCCAAAGTTGAGTGGCTATTTTACCTTCAATGGTTTCTAAATCATTCACAAAAAAGTACGCCCCAAGGGTACGATAATTGGGGTCAACGCGGCTATACTGCAAGCCCGTATTGAATTTTTTGCCTCGGTACAAGAGTTCAGTTTTAAACGCTTTCCGAAAATCGGTGGAGGTTTTAGGGGAGAAGGTTCCCAAAAAAGTTTGGATGATATTGGTGGAGCGCGTGGTCTCGGGTGCTCGCAGGTCGTTGGTAATGCCCGAAAAAGCGATTTCAGCGCTGAGAAGTAGTTTTTTAACCACTAGTTTACTGCCCTTCAAAACGACTACCGCGTTTTGTTGGGGCAATATATTGAGTTCATCGAGGGTATAAGGTAAAGAAGTAAGGCGATCGGCGGCGGTAAAAAAGATCAACTCGGCCCGGTCTTCCTTCTTTTTATAGCCCGCCATCAGCCCCAGACCACTTCTTTTATAAGAAGGTCGATTGTTGAAGGTCTGATAGGAAGTATCCAGACGCACGGCACGTTGCAAGTTACCCGCCATCACACTGGCATAAAAAGGCTTCTTGGGGTTTTTATATTCTAAACCAATGCCGTCATAGCGATGTCCCGCGACGGTATAGGGCGAAAACTGCATGGCACAAGTACCCACTTGGAGCGTAAAACCCTTGTAAGTAGGTTTTAGTAACAGCCGATTGAAAGGCTGTCGAAATTGATAGGTGCGGTCGAAAGGGTGGGCAAACTGAACCGTTTGATTAGAAAAACTAAAAGAAATGGGCATTTTGATTTTACCCAAAATATCAACGGACAGGTTGCCCGTGTAGAGTACATTGAAGGGTACGGTGCGGTTAGGAATACCATCGGCGGTATAATATACGTGATTGCCAGCGAGCATACCCGTGAGCGAAACGCCCTTTTGGAGTAAGTTTTTGGGGGCCAATGACTGCATAGGCACTGGCGTAGGGTTTTGCCCCCAGCCCTCATAAATACCTACGAACAGTGCCAATAGCAGAAGTTTTGTAAATGTTTGCATGGAGTTGAGGAAGGGGTTAGTTCAAGACCAGTATTTTTTGAGAATAAGAAGCCGTCCCCGCTCGAATGGTGATGATATATATATCTTGGACGACATTGGGCAACTGTACTTCAAAAGTGTATTGCTGCTGCGCTTTGCCGCTGGTTTGATACACCAAAGAAGCGGTCGTAAAACGCGTGATGAGTACTTCTACATCACTGCTCTTTTTGAGTTTTATGTCAAGGCGAAACTTGCCGTAGTTGGGGTTAGGATATACAATGACCTCCTCGATACTTTGTTGGTTTTTATAACCTAGTTGGTCTTCAGTCTGATCTATATCTTTGCGAAAAAACAGCTCAATGTCTCGTTGTTTTTCATTTTCGCATTCTCCTTTACGAGCTAGCATTTTGATGGTATACTTGCCTGAGTTGGTCAATACAAAGGCACCTCTTTGGAGATTTTTTTCGATGCCATAAGCTTGCGGCGGAAACTCCCATTTTACTTCATCAGGGGTAGGACTCGATATATTGAGGGCATATACGGTATCTCCTACAAAAGCCTGTACCGGCATCAAAAAATCAGCCTTCATGGCCTTGTTGTTGTTGATGAGCTTAAAGCTCCCCGTTACTTCACAGCCCGTAGGATTTCGTACCACTACCCGATACACCCCCGGCGCTACGGCTTCGATAGCGTCTTGTTTAGAAAGGGGTTGGTTGTTGAAAAACCACTGCGTTTCTTGCCCCACGTTATTGGCCTTCAATCGCACAATCTGTTCTTTACACACCACTGCTGAGTCGCCTAGTTGAATGGGGTTGAGACCCACCGGCGCGGGTATATCTGCGTATAGCCTTAGCAAACAGCCATTTTGGTCAGCCACATTGACGCGGTGGATTCCCGCGTTTAGGTTGGCAAAGGTGGTATTGGTTTGAACCGTTTGGGAGGAAGCATTATTAAGCCCCACTTTAAAAGGAGGCACGCCACCGGCTACTTGCAATTGAATACTGCCATTGGCCAGACCCACACAGGTAGGTGTGGTATAGTTTAAACTAGCAAACATCGGTCGGGGCCAATTCAGGCGCACGCGGGTGATGGTATCTATGCACCCTTTGCGGTCGGTTACGAGCAAGGTGTAGTCGGCTTGGGTCAATCCTTCAAAAAGCCCAACTGATTGATGAATGGCATTGTCTAGGGTATAGATATAGCTGCTGTTGCCCCCGCTTGCCTTTACTTGAATCCGTCCGTTTTGGTCGCCCGCGCAGAGTGGGTCTTTGCGCTCGGTCAACGACAACTGTAGTTCGGTGGGTTGAGTAACGGCAATTTGGGTTTTGTGCAGGCATTGATTAGCATCTTTCACCCAAAATTGATATTGTCCTGCATTAAGGTTTTTAAAGGTTTCGTCGGCTACATAGTTGGTCCCGTCTTTGGAATACACATAGCCGGGCGTACCGCCACTCGCTATAATACGTACACTTCCATTGCTTTCTCCAAAACAGCGTACGGTATCCGCGTAGATAGGCCTGAGTTGAACTAAGGTAGGCTGAATCACCGCGACAGTTTGGGTCACTAGGCAAGCATGAGCATCTTTGAGTTGGACCGAATATTCGCCGGCCACCAATCCGCCAAATTCATCGGGTGCTTGGAAGTTGCCGCCATTGAGGGCATATTGATAAGGTAGCGTCCCGCCCTTTCCTGTTACTTTGATTCGACCCGTGTTGTCACCAAAACAATCATTGTGCTTGGGAGTCAAAGTACTTACCAGCAAATCGGGTTGTGTTAGGGTAGTGGTTACTTCAAAAGGACATTGATTGGCATCTTTGATGAAGAGGCGATAAGGTCCCGCAGCAAGGCGGTCAAAAATGGTACTGCTTTGGTAAGAAGCATTATCAAGCGAGTATTGATAGGGTGCCGTGCCACCGTCGGCCAGAAGTTCAATTTGGCCTGTATTGTCCTGAAAACACAACAAATCTTTTTTACTAGCCACTTTCACAAAAACAGGTTTGGCAGGCTGCGTCACGGTGGCTGTGATGGATTTTAGGCAATTGTGCGCATCACGGACGTAGAAAACCTGGTTTGCTCCTTCTTTCAATCCCGAAATGACCGATTGAGATTGGTATTGGGTTTGGTCTCGGCTATATTGATAGGGCGGTACGCCTCCACTCCCGGCCAATTCGACGGCGCCGTCGCTTCCAGCGAAGCATTTTACCGCCTCAATTCTGACGACACTAGGGATCAGATCGGTAGGCTGAGTGACTTCAATAGAGGTAGTTTTGGTACAACCGTGCGCATCCCTTACCCAATAGGCGTAGGTATTGGCTTTGAGATTGGCATAGCTGTTTTCGTTGGTATAATTGGTACCGTCGGTGGAATATTGATAAGGCGCAATCCCCCCCTGCACATTCAACTGGGTTTTTCCGTCCTGCCCACCGAAACAATTGACGTGCTGGAGTACGACCGGCGTTGGTACGACCAAACTAGGCTGGGTGAGATTGACTGATTGGGTAAAAATACAGCCTAACGCATCTCGAATGTTGAGCGAATATTGTCCCGCAAAAAGATTGTTAAACTCCACGGGCGTTTGGTAATTATTGCCGTCAATAGAAAACTGATAAGGAGGGGTGCCGCCGCTGCTACTAGCGGTGATTTGTCCAGTTTGGTCTCCAAAACAGTTGTTTGGCCGGGTGGTATGATTACCCGTTAGGGGGGTGGGTTGGGTAATTACGACCCGAATACTATCAATACATCCTAGGCGATTTTGGGCGGTTATTTTATAAGTTCCTAGCGTAAGGTTATGAAATTCGGGACTTGAACTAAAAGAGCCATTGTTGATGGCAAAGGTAAAAGGGCCCGTATTGTTGTCGCCCAAGGCTTTGAGATAGCCATTGTTTCCGCCAAAACAAGATACATCTCTGCGTTCGGCAATTTTTAAATCGGCGCGATTTTGTTCCTTGATTTCAACACTCACTACCGACTTACAAGACAAAGGGTTGTCTTGAATCGTAATGGCATAAAGGTTGGGTTTGAGGTTATTAAATTGACGATTGGGCGAGAAACTATTACCATCTATGGCGTAGGTATAATTTCCAGTACCGCCCGTCGTATTATCAATCGACAAATTTGCATTGGGCGTAGCGCAGCTAATGGGGGAAATAGTATAAGATGCTCTGATACTTCCCGGCAAAGATAAATCCACCAACTCAGTGTAGGCACAAAGACTGTCGGCCACCGTTACATAATAAGTTCCATTCGTAAGATTAGAAAAGGTATTATTGGTAGAAAAATGGTTTTGAGAACTGATGCGATAGGTATAAGGCTGCCGACCGCCATTGGCGACTGTAATGGCCACCGACCCGTCGTTTGAAGTACAAGACGTGGGATGATTTTTGGCTACTTCAAAACGAATGCGGCTGTTTTTGGGTACTAAAGTGACAGGGAAATCTTTGGCACAGCCCGTATGGTCGCGCGCCGTAATGGTATAATTCCCAGCTTTTAGTTGCGAAAATACCCCCTCATTGTTGGAAGCACCAGCAACGGGATTTTGGGTAAAATCAGTACCCGACAATAAATACGTAAAATTGCCCAAACTGCCCGAAGCCACCACTTTGAACTCGCCACGAGCATAGTACTCACAATCAATGTCTTTTTTTGAAAGTACCGTAAGACTGATTTCGCTGGGTTGGTTAAATGAAGTGGTCAGTTGCGTGGCGCAGTTGTGAGCGTCTTTGGCAAAAATGGTGTAGCCCTGAGCAGCCAAACCTGTAAACAAACCCGATGGTTGAAAGTCGGTGTTGTTGAGCGAATACTGATAGGGCCCCGTTCCACCATTTCCGGTCACTTGAATCTGTCCTGAGTTATTACCAAAACACGTCAAATCTTGTTTGCTTTGTTGAGAAAGGGTAAACAAGCTAGGGTGCGTCACCGTAGCTGTGAGGGTTTTGGTACAACTGTTTGCATCTTTGACAGTAAGCTGATACGTTGCTGCTGGTAAGTTGCCAAAAAGACTACTCCCTTGATAAGAAGTGTTGTCGCGGCTATATTGATATGGAGCCACCCCTCCCGAAGCCGCCAATTGTATTGAGCCGTCGCTTCCATTAAAACATTTTACATTCAAGACTTCTACCACGCTGGGGATGAGATTCGTAGGCTGGGTAGGTGTGATAGAGTTGGTCTGTAAAGCACATCCGTTGGCATCTTTCACATGCATCGAATAAGTAGTGGCACTCAGCCCCGTAAAGGTTGCATTGTTTTGATAATTGGTGCCATCTTTAGAATAGAAGTAGGGGGTAGTTCCTCCTTTGGCTTGGATGATAGCGACGGCATTGCTTCCTTCAAAACAGGAAACTTGCTGGGTCACGTTGGCACTAGCTTCTAAGCGAGTGGGCTGTGAAACTGTAATATTTCTTGAAAATCTACAATTTTGAGCATCCTTAAAATGTACCGTATAGTTACCAGCGGTTAGGTTGTTGAAAGAGGTACTTGATTGATAGTTTTGACCGTCGAGTGAATACTGATAAGGAGTCGTGCCGCCCGAAGCAATCCCGGAGAGTTTACCAGTTTGATCCCCAAAACACAAATTGTTGGTAATATTCACATTGCCTTCCAACAACGCAGGCTGGTTCAACACAACCGACACATTGGCCGTGCAGCCATTGGCATCTTTTCCGGTGATGTTATAGGTTTTAGCGGGTAAACTTCCAAAAACACCCGAGCCTTGGAAGGCCCCCGCGTCTAGCGAAAACTGATACCCTGGGGTACCGCCATTGGCATTGACCTCTATTCTTCCCGTATTGTTTTGAAAACAAGATAAATCTGATTTGCTGACTACCGCTACCCCCAACCTCGCGGCTGGTTGAGCAATGGTAGCGGTGACGGTTTTTAAACAATTTTTGCTATCACGAATGGTAAACGACTGACTTGCCCCTGCTGATAAACCGCTGATATTGCTAGAAGCCTGATAATTTCCGCCCGTTTTGGCATACTCATAGGGTGCAGTGCCGCCCGCAGCACTTAATTGGACACTGCCATCATTTCCCCCAAAACATTTGACGGCCGATACGCTTACTACGTTGGGAATGAGTTCAGAAGGCTGAGTCACGGTGACAATCCCCGACTCTTTGATACAGCCATTGGCATCTTTGACCCAAATTTTGTAGTTATTGGCCGATAGAGAACTAAACTGAGCACTGCTGCCATAAGTAGCACCATTGATAGAATACTGATAACCGCCCACTCCCCCTGAAGCACTGGCGTTTATCTGGGCGTTGTTGCCTCCAAAACAAGACACGTGTTGATTTACCGTAGCCGTCAGTACGATAGCCGATGGTTCGGTAAGGGTGACATTGATGCTTTTTTGACACACATTATCTTTGACCCTTACTTGATAGGTCTTGGCACTCAAGCCCCCAAATTGGTTGCTTGACTGGTAATTGATACCATCTAAAGAATACTGAATAGCCCCCGAAGAAATAGAGCCGGTGGTGTTGATGGTAATGCTGCCGTTGTTGCCCCCAAAACAGCTTATATTTTGCTGAGCGCTCACGGAGGCAATGAGTTTGCTTTGTAAACCAATGCTCACTGCAATGGATTTGGCACAACCACTCGCATCTTTGACGTAAAGGGTATAATTTCCCTCGGCAAGCCCCGTAAATGACGCACTGCTGCCGTAATTGGTACCGTCTTTAGAGTAACTATAAGGCGGAGCGCCCCCGCTTGCACTGAGTGTGACACTCCCATTGGCCACCTCTCCGCACGTTACTGGAGATTGACTGCTGATAGACACTTCTACCGAACTACTTTGGCTAATCGACGTTGTTTTGGACATTTCACATCCCGACCGATCTCTGACTTTGATGGTATAAGAGCCCGCCGCTAGGTTTGAAAAAACATTGGAATTACCATAGGCTCCATTGTTGAGGGCGTAAGTATAACCTGGCTGACCACCCGTGACATTGACGGTGATTTTGCCCGAGCTACCACCGCTACAAGCGATGTTTACCACCGATTCGTTGATAGTAATGTCGTCAGCAATTTGAAATTTTTGTTGTACAAACCTTACACCATCCACCACAGCCGTTACCCAGTGCGTGCCAGTGGTAGTAGGTGTGTAAGTCACCCCCGTGCGATAATCAAGGGGATTGGTGTTAGAAATCACCCCGCCTGAGGCACTGTAAACAACAAAGCGTTTGAGTTCATCCACCAACACATTATCAATATACATGCGGTAGTAGGCTTGGTCGAACGTGATTTTGAAGACGGAATTTGTAAAGTTTCCAGTGATGGTTCGGTCTTGAAAATCGTTGGTATAAGTGCTTTTTTCAATCGTAACTTCATTGTTACGAACCCTACGAAACCTTACCCCCCCAATGGCCATCATAAAGTCACCGCCAATGACCGTCCCATTGTGACGATACTCTAAGGTCACCGTGGAGCTACCCGAAAACTGCGGAATGCCATCCATGCGTAAATTGCCGTCGGTAAGGATAGAGCCATTCGTTCCTACCGTATAGTTCACGTTTTGTTGGCCATTGAAACTGATATTAAAATCAGAAACTTTGATGGGAACCCCATTGACCAAAAATGCGCCCGTAGGCGTACTGGTAGATTGATTAAAAAGGGTAATAGGACAAAGTACGTGGGCATTGATGGCGATAGGCTCGCATTTACCTATTTTGACCGGGGTGACTAGCTTAGAATAAGGCGAAAATTCGTCGGTGGGTCCGATACCATTACCCGTATAAGAGCTACCATTAGGTACTTCAACATAGACAAAATCGTCCGTAACGGTTCTTTCAAAAGGCGTACTGCCGCAATCATCCGTTATTCTTAAAACATCGCCTGGTTTGATGGAGCCAAACGGAAACTCAATATCATAAAAACCATACCCAAAAAAACCAGAGGTATAATTGAATGGCTGCCCATTGAGCGTAAAATGAATCTGACTTGGATCGGTACAGACCATGTTATAACTTCTTACTATGCGATTAGTAAAAGGCAATGGATTGATAAACAGCTGATTGGCTTGAGATTTTTGTAAAGAGCTTGGTGTATCTTGGGCTATGGCTACGTCAGCCATAGAAATGTATATACAAAGGGCTGTTAATAGTTGATAAAATTGTTGCATCTGTGAGGAGAGGGAAAAGTTTTACTAGCGTATCACAAGAGATCGATCCAACGTAACGGTATAATCTTCGAGAGGGTTGTCGTGCAAAAAGGTCACATTCAAGCGATAAGTATCAGCCACTATTTCTTCCGGCAATTGACACACAAGCAAACGACTTTTGGCGTCGTAGATCGCATTCTTAAAGTAGGTTTGTTTTTTACCGACGATTCCCACCTGAAACAATCTTGCCTTGGTCGTAGCCATATTTAATGTTTTGAAGGAAAGGGTTTCTCCTTTGATATAGCTGTCTTTAGGGCTATCAATGTCGCGGATAAAAGCCTTTTGCGCGTCATAGATTTGAACAGTAGTGGGGTAGGTTGACGACTTTTTTTGTTGCGTTTGATTGAAGAGACTTATACCATAAACATTAGGAGGCATCTGATTCGGAATCACAAACCCTAATCTTTGAGAAGAAGTAATTTCTTTAGCCAAAGGAATCACCATATCACGAGCTGAAGCCTGCAAGTAAAGCTGATAAGCATAACTAGCCACATCGGTATGGGAGGCGCCTATCCATAAGGTATCACCTTGCAGCAAATGAAATTTCGATACGCTACGTATCGTTGGAACGGGAAGTGCCACCACCACAGCCTGTGGCGAAACCGACGAAAGCTCTTTTACTTGGACATTGCATCGATAATTGCCAGGAGGTGTATCTATCGGAATTTCAACAACGATAAATGTGGAATCCATCTCCTTGACAGAAACTATGCTTTTTTGTCCTGTACTACTAACCAAATTTACCGCCACATCCAATACAAAAGAACCAAAATACTTCCCTACTATACGGAGATTTTGACCTGCATCTAAGGTATCCTTATCGAAGTTAGTAAGAATGGGGGCAGGTTGAGGGGCTACCGATAGCTTAACGGTGTAGATCACCTTAGAGCCGTCTTCGGCCGTCAACGTATAGTAGACTGGTTTTGAAAAATCTTGGGGGACTTCAGAGGCAGGCACTAGGCTGGCTCTGTCGCTAACGGTAAGCAGCGGGGTCAGTTTTTTGGGATTAGTACCATAAGGCACAGAAAGCCTAATAACGCCTAAATTATCATCAATTTGGGCAATAACACTAGCATTTTCACTAATCTTAAAAGATAATATACATTTTTCTGAAGATAATATTTCTTTCTTTTGGCAACCAATACTCAGCACAATCACGCCTATCAGCCCCAAAAAATTCTTATAAAATGACCTCATTTGAATATAGAAAAATTGATAAATCACACAAGGAACAAGCGCTATAATTTCCTTGCCTAAATATGTGTCAATATTATAGTGACGAAATTTGAAAGTGTACGTCACTATAAATAAGAAAAAAATAATTAAACCAATAACATCTATAGGTCCTACCTATTTACAGAGTCAATATTTATGAACCATTTTTACTTAAAATATGCCTATTTGATGCTTGCATTTTGGCTATTCAGCTTTTTTCAAACGGCTGGGAGTAATCCTACAAGAAAGGTTGAAACAACTGCCAATCAGCCTACCATAGGAGAAATTGAAGCGGCGGCCCAAACCGCCGAGGCACAAGGAAGGGTGATTGTGATCACTCCGGGTGGGGCAAACATTCCCACTATTTTAAAAGAGCTGGCTAGTTTACCCGTTACATTTCGTACGGTGATTTCAAATTGGAACTATGATGTCACAGTTTATAAAATGAGTTTTACACCTACTGGCTCGGTTTTATCGGTAGGGAGTCGATTTTATGTTCCAAATTCACCCACCAAAACGGCTATTTATTTTGGAAGTCACAATGTAGCGGTATCGGCTAGCAGTGGTTTCAATGTAGATTTACCACTCTTAGAAGGCTCTTTAACTACTCCCTCCGACATTGACGATCCCCAAGGCCGATTGAAAGGAGAAAAGCAGTTTGCGGAAGTGGCGATATTGGGCGGTAAAGCTACGCTAGGATTAAACAAAAGCTCCAAAATGAGCGTCACTTGTGGTGAATTTAAGACATTTACCCTGGGCGGCTTCTTGAAAATAACCCAAGGCATAGAACGCGAAAGCGAAACAGGAGGAACGCTGGCGGATACCAAACTCCTCACACTTTTTTGGGCAGAAAAGCAAATCTTCGACTGGCAAGATATGTACTTTGAAGCAAGTGTGTCAAGAGGTTTCCACAGTACTGGCTACAAAGACTTAGGGTTTCATTTCCCCGAATCTGCCAAAATTTTTATTGATTTAAGTAAATTCCAAAGCCCTCCTAATTTGCCCAATTGTGGCAGTCAATTCAATCAAAGCTGGCAAGGGGTTTATTTCGAAAGCTTTCAAGTACGTTTACCTAAATTATTCAAATTGAGAAGCCCCAAAACCCTACTAGGGCAAGGCTCAAATCTTTTTTGGGACGCCAATGGACTCATCGGAAACATCACGGCTACCAATATATTTTCACTAGAAGAAGGCTATACCGACGAACTCAATAAGTTTGATATGTCGTTGGAATCCCTATCGGCAGTCATGGGATGTGGACAAGCCGAAACCATGGTAATGATGCAGGGAAAAATCCGAATGGGAAATTGTAAAGGCACCAACTCATCCCAAAAACTAATTGATTATCAACTTGTTTATAATGAAATAGGTCAAAAATACGAAGCCCGTATCAAGGAAGAAGGAAGTACTCGCTTCCTAAGCACTGGTATGGGTCTTGCTTCGGGATCTACGCTTACTTTTAGCGTAGAAAACGACAATTTTGTTCTCAAGTCCTCGCTTTCCAAAAAACCACGCCTTACCACTCCTGCTTACAACAATAGTATTTGTGAAAAGCACACTACTACCCTTACCGTAGAAAACTGTGAAAGTTTATCAACTCAATGGTCAAGCGGTCAACAAAATGTATCAACCCTTCAAATCAGTCCCACTACTACGACTACCTACAAAGTATCTTGTCAGGATAAATTCTGCGTTCAGGAAGAATCCGAAGAGCTCACCATTAAAGTATATACGTCACTTGAAAGACCAACGCTAGCCTCCACTTCAACCCGTTTTTGTGCAAGCGAAAGTGCTACCCTGACAGCGAGTAGTTGCGTAGGTAAACTAGAATGGAAATTGCCCAATCAAAGTACTTTTCAAGAGATAGGTTCTAACTCACAAACCGCCTATTTTCCCAATCTCAGCACTTCAGCCAATTTTGTGTATGAAGTCCGTTGCAACTTAAATGGTTGTTTTAGTCCCACTAATTCGCTCAGCCTTTCAGTACACCCTCAACCTACTGCCCCCACTCTTTTCTCCAATGCTCCCAACAATACAATTGATCGCAACGGAAGCGTACATTTGGACGGAACATGCGCAAACGGTAGTATTGTCTGGGAAAATCTGTCACAGCCAATCATTTCTTTGAATAGCACTACCACTTTTACGGCCTATTGTAGAGACAATACCACGGGGTGTCAAAGTCAGAATAAAAGTAATATTACCATCCAAGTGCTGTTTTTTCCCCCCAATGCACCCACCTTATCACTCGACTTGATTGGAACAAACGCTATCAATGTGACTTGGGCAGACCAAGCCAACAATGAAGACGGATTTTTAATTTATCGTTCGTTAGACGCTTCTTTTTCCAATCCTGTACAAATAGCCAGCGTAGGAGCCAATACTACTTCTTATTTTGACAGTGGACTTGCCGAAGGAGTTACGTATTATTATCAAGTCGTAGCGCACAATCGATACGATAAAAGTTATTCTAATATCGCCAACAAACAAACCTCCCGCACGCCTCCTCCTTGCACGGTTACTCCTCCTTCTATCTCAGCCAATCGCAACTCTATTTCAAAAGGAGAATCAGTAAATATATCCGCCAATTGCGCTCAAGGAACAGTAGTATGGACGCAACCTTCCAATTTTACTGGTAACAACCATCAGCCTTTGGCTGATACCAAATATAGTGCTAAATGTAGGGTATCAGATGGTTGTGAAAGTGGAGAAGCTAGTGTCACCGTCACCGTCAATGAAGTAGGGTGTACCCCTCCTTCTCCACCAGTCGTAGGAGCAAATATCACCATTTGTCCGGGACAAAGCGTCACCTTATCGGCCAGTGGATGTGAGGGCGGAACCCTGCAATGGTCCAGCGGAAATGCGATGGTGAGTCCTACTTTTACTACTTCTTACACCGCTACCTGTACCCTCAATGGTTGCACGAGTGCTTCTTCTTCCCCTCTAACAGTCACCGTAAGGACGTTATCAGCCCCTCAACTCACCGCCAGTCGTACAAGTATACAAAGAGGCGAAAACGTCGATATAACTGCTTATTGTAGTGAGGGAGAAGTGATTTGGTTGGCACCAGGCGGATTTTATGGTGGAAACCATACCCCTAACCAAACGACTACTTATCAAGCCAAATGCCGAAATGGACAAGGCTGTGAAAGTGGAGAAGCTAGTGTCACCGTCACCGTCAATGAAGTAGGGTGTACCCCTCCTTCTCCACCGGTCGTAGGAGCAAATATCACCATTTGTGCAGGACAAAGCGTCACCTTATCGGCTAGTGGATGTGAGGGCGGAACCCTGCAATGGTCAAGCGGAAATGCGATGGTGAGTCCTACTTTTACTACTTCTTACACCGCTACCTGTACCCTCAATGGTTGCACGAGTGCTTCTTCTTCCCCTCTAACAGTCACCGTAAGGACGTTATCAGCCCCTCAACTCACCGCTAGTCGTACAAGTATACAAAGAGGCGAAAACGTAAATATAGCCGCTTATTGTGGTGAGGGAGAAGTGATTTGGCTGGCACCAAGTGGGTTTTATGGTGGAAACCATACCCCTAACCAAACGACTACTTATCAAGCCAAATGCCGAAATGGACAAGGTTGTGAAAGTGGAGAAGCTAGTATTTCAGTGGGAGTAGATTGTAATCCTCCTTCCGCTCCTGCTATCAGGGTAGATGATATCACGATTGCTGCTAGGAGCAGCGGCAACTTAAACGTAAGTGGATGTGAAGGAGGTTTTATTACGTGGAATAACGGCTCTCATAACAACCCTCTGATTGTAAGCGAACCGGGAGTTTATACTGCCACATGTACCGTGTCGAATCAATGCGGCGTCAATAGCAGTAGCGACCAAGCCACAGTCACGGTTCTAGAATGCCGTCTCCCCGTGGCTACCATTTCGGTAGATGATATTACGATTCAAGCAGGTACTTCAGGAACCCTATACGCCGCCGGATGTGATGGGGGGAATATTCGATGGAACAATGGGCAAGAAGGTAGAAGCATCACCATCTACCAAGCTGGCAATTATACGGCTACTTGTATGATAACCAACGAATGCGGTACCAGTAATAGTAGTGATGCCGGAAATGTGAAAGTAGAGGGCTGCTATCCTCCCCCCCCCGCTGCCCCTCCCATATCGGTCACTCAGCTAACTTTACAAGCGGGGCAAGGGGGTGGAACCTTAACGGCTACGGGTTGTCAAAACGGTTTTATTAGCTGGAATACAGGACAAAGGGAGGCATCTATTTGGGTACAAAACGAAGGTACTTACACTGCCACTTGCACCGTATCCAATGATTGCGGCAGCAACAGCAGCACGGCTAGCACCCAAGTCAATAGACTACCTCCCGATTGTAATTCGTTCCCCGACCCTTGGATTTATTATACTGAACCTATCAATGTTTGCGGCAATATTTCCAAAAACATTGCCATCAGAAATTATCCCTCAGGTGCAACCATATACTGGTCCAATGGCAGTAACCATACCGATATTACGGTAGGTGCTGGCACCTACACCGTCTATTATGAAAAAGACGGATGCCGTAGTAAAGTGTCGGCACCAGTGACGTTTAGTCAAACAAGCGCGCCTTCTAATCCTTCTATCTCGGCTGACCGCACTAGATTGTTGTGGGGAGAAACTACGACACTCTATGCCAATGGTGATGGCCAATCTACCATCATTTGGACCAAAGACGGCTCTTATGTGGGCTCGGGTAATGTTTTGTTCAATGTAGATATAGGGTCTTATCAAGCCCGTGCGGTACTAGGGGAATGTAGTAGCGGTTTTTCCAATACCATTCAAATTGAACGCGAGGTGCAAATTTGTAATCTATCCACCCCTTGGATTCATCATACTACTACTCTCCTCTGCGCTGGTATGACTACCACCATAAAAGCCCAAAACTACGATGAGGGTGCTACATTAGAGTGGCAATACGGAGCTTACGAAGGATATTTTGTGGAGGAAAGCCCTAACAAAGCAATTGTTAAAGGCGGAATATTTCGGGTAAGAGCCAAAAAGGGTAGTTGTTATAGTGAATGGTCATCAAACATACAAATAGATATTAAAGCAGAAATATCTATCCCTACTATTTACTCTATCTATAGCTCTATCCTTGAAGCTCAAGGAGAAGGTTCTATTATCTGGGTTCGCCTCAACGAAAATGGCGAATTCCGTTATTATGGCAGTGGGCATGTATTATATGATGTCGCACCGGGTATCTACAAAGCACGTAGTCAGGTAGGTGAGTGTAGCAGTGATTATTCCATAGAAATACCCGTGAGACTAAGTAATTAAAGCATTTTAAGTTTTTGCAATTGTGCTTCGTATTTTTTTGTATCTACTTTAGCATGTTTGGCAATTTCTAGTCCCTTTTGAATACTAGAAATTGCCATTTCTTTTTTATTCATTTTTTGGTACGCCACCGATAGTTCTAAATAAATATCCGCCACCAAAGCACTTGTTTGTTCTTGAGTCGAAACGGCATTCAAGGCATCGACAGCCCAAAGAGGCATCTCTGGTAAATAGACTGATTCGGTCGCTTTTTCGTTGAAATAACGCATCAAATAAGCATAATCAGCGGCTCCCACCGTAACGCCACTTTTGCGATATTCATTAAAGCGCTTCACGGCTCCTAGGGTATTTTGAGACCTAAAATAGGCTTCCAATTCTTTCAGTAATGTCCTTGAAGCGGCAGCTTGGGGAGAAACCCCTAATTTCTCCATGCTTTCTCGCATTTGCTGAATCAACTTGACCGAATAGGTATCTGCTTTAGGACCATACAAAGATTGATAAAGTATGCTCTCACCAGTTTCTTGTACATCTTTGGCGGGATATTTGGCGCGAAATTCATCTAAATGATTGAAAAAGTACTGGGCCAAAGGGTTTTCATAATCATTAACCAAACGCTGTAAAACATAAAAACCAGCTTGGCTAGTCATATCCGAGGGCTGAGTGATGATCTGCGCGAGGGCATCGTTGATGGCTAACAGCTGCTGATTATCTTTTCGCATTTTAGCATATTTACCAAAATTGATAAGAAACATCAAATCCCGTTCTCCTTTTTTAAAACGCTCAGCATAGGTTTCGGTACGTAATGAAGGATTGAGAGCGATTTTGCCATGAGAGATTACTTCTTCCACAAAATCCTGCTTTGAGCTACGTTCTGACGGCGTTGCAAAATGAATCAATTTACCCTCTGCATCCAAAAAAATAAACATTGGAAACTCTGGATAGGTGATTTCCAAGCTTTTTTGTAAAGCCTTCGATTCCGCCGAATTTGCTTCTACTTTCCAATTAATAAATCTTGGATTATAAAAATTCCCCACTTCTTTTTCCGCTAGAATCGGTTTTATCGCTTCACAGTGCGGGCATCCATTGAGATATATTTCCAAAAAAATAGGCTTTTTCGCACCTTTAGCCAAGGATTTTATTTTTTGTAAATCCCCTTGGTTGAAACGAATACCATTCGTCTGCCCAAATAGAGGTAATAGACTATGAACGGCGAAAAGCAAAATCAACAAAAAATGCACTTTAATTCTCATGACTGTTTTTTTACAACTAAAATCTTTAAATAGCACTTCCTTAATCTGATTATTTAAGGAAGTGCTCTATCTTGCTAAGTCCAACCTTCCCGATACTGACGTTTTACGAAAGCATTGGCGGCGTCAAAATTAGTAATTTTCATATTTTGCCCATCCCACAAAAGACGTTTGCGGCCTGTGAATTTGCCATTTTCGCGGTGCAAATAGCTGCGCACAGCCAAATTGCCCATCAAAACTATCTCGGTCAAAGGCCCTGACTCTGCAAAGGACGAGCTTGTATAAGTGCCAAAACCCGCTTTACAAGCTTTGACCCATTGCTGTTGATGCCCCGCAGTATCTCCTTCTACTAGGGGGCGAGTGGGAGCCGGAAACTTCACATCTTGTAGCTGTCCTTTCACAAAAAGTTTGGGATTATTGCCAAAAAGCTCACAAGCCAATACTCCTTTGGTTCCTACAAAAAGCACGCCACCGTTGTTGTCGGCAAATACTTTTTCGTAATCACAACCATCAGGGAGCTTTGGTTTGATACCACCATCATACCATGATAGACTCAATTCGCCTAGTTTTTTGGAACTTGGATGCGGAAATTTGAGGTGCACCGCTGTGGCTTGTGGTCCAATGTCCTGAAAGAATGATTCCTTGAAAAAGTCGCCATATACCGAGCTTGCCGAGCACTCTACCGAAGTAGGATAGCCGAGTTTGAGCGTGCGGAAAGGCACATCCATAAAATGACACCCCATATCGCCCAAAGCACCTGTACCAAAATCCCAATATCCACGCCACCGAAAAGGCATATACGCTTCGTGGTATTCGCGGTAGGGAGCAGTTCCTAGCCACAAGTCCCAATCTACCTCCGCCGGAATCGGCATGGTTTCGTTTTTATCTTTGGGAGATTTTACCCCTTGAGGCCACACAGGGCGGTCGGTCCAGACTTCTACCGTATGCACTTCACCAATCATCCCTGACTGTACAATAGCCTCGGTTTGGCGGGTTCCTTTACCGCTTGAGCCTTGGTTGCCCATTTGGGTCACCAATTTTTTTTCTTGAGCCAATTGGGTCAGCATCCTTGCTTCCCAAATATCGTGTGTCAGTGGCTTTTCGAGATAAATATGCTTGCCTATCTGCATTGCTGCATTGGCAATGACGTAGTGCATATGGTCGGGAGTAGTCACAATGACCGCATCGATGTTTTTGGCTTCTTTCTCCAGCATCTTACGGTAATCTTTGTAATAGGGTGCGGAAGGAAATTTTTCTCTAAACTTTTTAGACTGACGGTCGTCCACGTCGCAGAGCGCCACGATGTTGTCGGAGCCATTATTGTATGCCAACGTAATATTCACATCTGCCTTTCCTCCACATCCTATGGCGGCAATGTTGAGCTTATCGCTCGGGGCCACAAACCCTTTGCCTAGTACATGTCGAGGTACAATCATAAAGCTTGCCGCCGCTAAAGTACTCCCTTTCAAGAATTTGCGACGCCCTAAAGACGAAGTTTCGTTGGTTTTCATTGGGTTTGTGATAGAAATTAAGTTTAGAAATAAAATCGTAAAAAATTACTAAAAACAATATCTAAAAAGAAACAAAATTGAGTTTTTATACTATTTAGAAAGTAGTTTCAAAATAGAAATCCTAAGGATACAGGAGAGTACGGGTCATGGTAGAAAAATGGAAAATTTATCTTTCGAAGAATAATAATCCTATAACCTAACATGAAGCTAACCGAACTTACCGAACAGCTCAACTCCGTTGAAGAGTTTGAACGCGAACCTATTCCGCCCAAAGCTATCAAAAAATGGACTAGTTTTTTTGGACTTTATGCGGGCGAGCATACTGCTGGCACCGAATTTGTAATTGGCCCGTTGTTTGTGGCGCATGGCGTGAGTACAGGCGACTTACTCGGGGGGCTTCTGGTAGGCAATATTTTGGCGGTTTTAAGCTGGGCTTTGTTGTGCGCGCCTATTGCGGTTAGAGAGCGTATTACGCTTTATTATAAATTAGAAAAAATCTGTGGCCCTACCCTCACCAAAACCTACAATGTAGTCAATGGGCTTATGTTCTGTTTTTTGGCAGGCTCAATGATTGCGGTTTCTGCTACGGCAGTGGGTATTCCGTTTGATTTGCCTCTTCCCAAACTCACTGATTTTTATCCCAACAGTGCCACGTGGGTAATCATCGTTTTAGTGATAGGTTTGGTAACTACCCTAGTAGCAATGCTAGGTTATAACCTCATTTCTTACGTTGCCAACTTGGCCGCGCCTTGGATGTTTTTGGTATTTGTAGCCGCTGCATTAGCCGTTTTGCCTGAGTTGGGTGTTCATTCTTTGGGTGATTTTTGGGATGTCGCCAATACCAAAATATGGACCGGCACTCCACTAGAGGGACAGTCAAAGTTTACTTTTTGGCATGTCATGTTTTTTTCGTGGTTTTGTAATATGGCCATGCACATCGGAATGGCCGACATGAGTATATTGCGCTATGCCGATAGCTGGAAAGCGGGCTTAGGCTCCGTATCGGGGATGTTTTTGGGGCACTATATCGCTTGGACTGCCTCGGGCATTTTGTATTCTATATTTCTACTCAATGCTACCGACAAGTTGGCCTTTGCACCGGGTCCGGTTGCTTATTATGCAGCTGGTGTAGCAGGCATTGTGTGCGTGATTGTGGCGGGATGGACTACCGCCAATCCCACGATTTATCGAGCAGGGTTGGCATTACAATCCCTTTCTCCTCAATGGAAAACCTGGAAAGTTACGCTTATAGTGGGTCTCATCACTACTATTGCTGCTTTGTTTCCGGCGCTTGTTATGAAGCTACTTGATTTTGTAGCCTTGTATGGATTATTGCTTATGCCTATGGGGGCCGTGATTTTTGCGGATGTATATCTTTTGCCAAAACTCAACTTAAAGGTTGAAAAAGCCGAAAAAGAAAAATTAGCTGTCAATTGGGCCGCGGGTCTTACTTGGATTCTGACATTGGTTTTTTGTTTAGCTTTAAACTTGTTGGTAGGTATCGAAATATTCTTTTTAGGTTTGCCAGGTTGGTTTGTAGCTACTGGATTGTATGTAGGTTTAAGCAAAGTTTTGAAATAAAATATCATGAAACTTCTCTGGTATCTATTGGGTGGCCTAGGTCTAGGACTTACTATCATCCCTGCCATTATGGTATTTAATGGCTCCCTTTCTTCTAGTGAAAACAAAAACTACATGACCATAGGAATGATTATTTGGTTTTTGGCAGCTACCAAGCTCATCAAACGTTAGGAACCTAATACCTGCATCGTGAAACAGGTGAGTACAGGGTACAAGCCAGAGCTATCAACTCTTATCTTTCGCCCCAAAACTTTTTTAATTTTTTTCACGATGCAGGTATTATTTGGCGTCATCTATCATTTCATAGGTGGCTTTGCTTCTGGAAGTTTTTATATACCTTACAAAAAAGTCCGTGAGTGGTCGTGGGAAAGTTATTGGATTGTGGGAGGGATTTTTTCTTGGCTGTTAGCTCCTTTCTTAGCGGCTTTTTTGACCGTTCCCCATTTCATGGACATTATTCAAAATACCGATAATAACATTCTATTTTGGGTATATATATTGGGAGTATTGTGGGGCATCGGCGGACTTACTTTTGGGCTTACCATGCGTTATTTAGGGATGTCGCTTGGGATGGCTATTGTTTTGGGGTTTTGTTCGGCTTTTGGGGCACTCATTCCGCCCATTTATCGCGATTTGCTTACCAACGATACCCACGGCACTTTTTCGAGTATGCTCCAAAGTACGGGTGGTCAAATCGTTTTGCTGGGCGTGGCAGTATGTCTTCTGGGGATTTATATCTGCGGCAAAGCGGGTGTCATGAAAGAAAACGAACTTTCGGAAGAAGCAAAAAAAGAAAGTGTCAAAGAATTTGACTTCTGGAAAGGGCTTATCGTAGCTACTATTTCGGGCGTATTGAGTGCTTGTTTCAACTTCGGTATCGAAGCCGGCAAAAGCATGTCCGACGCTGCGCTTGTCAATGGCAGTAATCCTTTGTTCCAAAACAACGTCATTTTTGTACCCCTGCTTTGGGGTGGACTTACTACCAATTTTATTTGGTGTATACTTCTCAATGCCCGCAATCGTACTTTTGGAGATTATACCAACGCTAAAGCTCCTCTCAAAACCAACTATATATTTTCGGCTATTGCAGGTACAACCTGGTTTCTACAGTTTTTTTTCTACGGTATGGGTGAGAGCAAGCTAGGCAATGGCGCAAGTTCGTGGATTTTGCACATGGCTTGCATCATCATTGTGTCCAACGTGTGGGGGATTTATTTCAAAGAATGGAAAGGCGTATCAACTCCTACTTATCGAACCATTATTTTGGGAATTGCCACCGTAATTTTGTCGGTAGTGATTGTCGGAATCGGCAATTATTGGAACTAATACTAAGCAGGACAGAGGTTTTTTGGTGCGCTCTGTCCTTGTTTGCTATTTACCTTTTGGTTTATAGTCACCCACATTGATTACAGTATCAGCGAAATCGTATTCGGCAGGAATATTTGAACAAATCAACAACAATTGATTTGACCCAAGGCGCTGCACTTCTTCGCGGTACCAAGCCGACCAGCGCGCATCGAGGTTGGAGGTAGGTTCGTCGAGCATCACCACAGGCACATCCGAATAAAACGCCAATGCCAATTTAACCCGTTGCTTCATGCCCGAAGAGAAGTTTTTGATGGCTTTATGTTTAGAAGGCTCTAGTTCTAGTTTATCTAAAATTTCTTCCTTGGCATGGGGCGTTTTGAAAGGTTTGAAGCCCGCATGAAAATCAAGCAATTCGAGCAACGTAAACTCCTCAATCAGTTCTAAATAAGGAGCCGCTATAATGAGCTGCTTATACCATTTGTCTTCTTCAATGGCCTGACCGCCAATGCGATATTCCATTTTGCCTTCGGTAGAGGGTATCACTCCCGAAATCACTTGCAGCAAAGTCGATTTTCCGCTTCCATTGGGTCCCACAAAAGTATAGCTTTGCCCGGCTTGCAGTTCGAGATTTAACTCCCTAAAAATCCACTCACGATTGAAACGCTTGCCCAGTTGGTTGATAAGTATTTGCATGAATAAAACTTTAATCAAAACGGGGGCAAAGGTCACAACTAAACGCAGTGTTACCAAAGTATTTAAGAAAAATCCTTGTCTTTCTTCCCACTAAAGTTTGGCCTCTACGAGCCATTGTTTAAACAGGTTCAAGTCTTTTTTCATCGCCGCCACCAACTCTTCTTTAGAAATAGTGAGCTTCTTGGCGCCGTTTTCGGCTCCTCCGAGCGGGTATTCGTAGTGCATCGTGATGGGCACTTTAAAGTCATAAGGTTTCAGCACTTCCAAGTACTTTTTCCAGTTGACTACCCCCTCCCCTAGCGGACACCCTTGCTTACCCCACTTGTCGTTTTTCTTGGTCCAATAAAAATCTTTAATCGCAATCGACTGAATATGAGGCGCAATCAAATGAAAGCCTGCTTCCCATGAGCCTCCAGCTTCGGCAGTAGCGTGATTGATGTCGTATTGCGACCCCAGTGCCGTGGGTTTGATGCCGTGGAGTTGTGAATGTAAATCCCAAATCGCCGCTCCAAAATAATTACCAGAATGGTTTTGGTATTGGCCTGTGATTCCGTATTTTTCATTAAGCGCCGCTATTGCTTTCAATTTCTGCCCAAAAGCTACGCTTTGCTCGGCTATGTTGTTTTGTTTTAAATTGTAAGGATACCACCCCATACGATAATGCTTGATACCCAGCGACTTTGCCATTTTCAGGATTCGCTCGGTTTGGGCGTCGGCTTCCAATATGCTCGTTACCATAAGAGGGATTTCTAACTTATATTTTCGAAAAGCCTCTACCGCCTTAGGCAAATCCTGCTCTACGCGCTCAGGCAATACGTGCCCGCCTGGTCGTACCGTCAAATCAAGGCCATCAAAACCAATGCTTGCCACCGTTTGGGCCAACTGCTCATAGTCGTCAATCCATTGAAACATCTTAGAAAAAACAAAAATCTTCTGCTGACTTAGTTGAGTAGGCTGGGCTTGGAGCACCTCATGCACTAAAGTACTTCCTACGAAGGTGGTTCCGATAAATTGACGACGGTTCATAATGTTGTTTTTTATGGTGATTCAGAGACAAGTTACAGAAGCTACCCCTAGCCAAATATTTCACGTACAAACTTCACATTTTGGGGATAAGCCTCTTCCACGGTTTTTCCTTTGGGCACAGCCCCTTCGATTTGAGCCCAGCCTTTATATTCAATCTCGTCCAAAAGCACTTTTACGTGCTTCCAATCAATAGAGCCTTGTCCTAGCAAAAATTCATTTTCTTTCAGATGTATTTCGCTGATGAGCTTGCGTTTTCCGAGCATCAAAATCTCCGCATAAGGGTCGTGGCCTGCATCGGCAGCATTGCGAGGGTCGTAGTAAACACGCACATTGGGCGAGCCTACTGCTTCTATGATTTCTAAGTGTTCTTTGGCACTCAAGTAAGATTCTATCGCCAATATTACGCCTTGTTTTTCGGCCTTTGGAGCTACTTGCCGCAGCCGTTCTATCACTACTTTTTTGCCTTCGTCGTCTTTGCGCAAATCACCTTGCGAAAAAAAAGCCAACAACACTACCTGTACTCCCAAGGCATGAGCGGCATCGATACTTCCGCTCACCCAATCTACGGTACGCGCTTCTGATTTAAGCGGAACTCGATTCAATTCGCCGATGGCCAAACTGGCGATTTTCACTCCCGTTTGCACAGAAGCCGCGCGCATTGCTTCTTGGCTGTCGGGCCGTAGAAGGTAGGTTTCGTCTTTGCGCGAATTATAACTCAACTGTACTCCCTCAAGACCCATTTGCTTGGCAAAAGCAAATACTTCTGGATTACAGGCTCGATGCAGCGACCAGTCACATGCTCCTAAATGATACTTTTTTTTGGTGGGTTGTCCCCACAAAGTGGTACCACCTAACAAAGAGGCCGCAACCACAGGCAAGTGAACAAGAGCTTCTCGGCGTTTCATTTTTGGAATAAAAATCTAGTTTTTGATAAAACGTAACTTTATTGGAAAAATACTCTTAATGGGTTATTTTTACTAAAAAATCTATCTTCTGAGTTTTTTATCGGCTTTGAAGCTCCCGCCTAGGGAAAGGCTTACAATGCCAGATAAGCGAGATAAACATCCATGAGTCAAACAAGAACTACCACCAATTTCTTCGAAACTAAAATTGAATTTTTGAAAGGGGTAGGCCCCCAACGCGCCGAAACCCTCAACAAACAACTTAATATCTTTACTTTCGGAGAACTTATTCAGTATTATCCTTTTCGCTACGAAGACCGTAGTCGCTTTCACCGTATCAACGAACTCACCGAAGACATGCCCGCGGCTCAACTCAAGGGTCGTATCCGAGGAATGGTGGTGGTAGGTGAAGGCCACAAACGCCGCCTTACGGTAGAATTTACGGACGGTACGGGCGTGGTAGAGTTTGTGTATTTTCAGAGTATTGATTGGCACTTAAAGCACCTCAAAGAAGGGGGAGAATACATTGCCTACGGAAAACCCCAACGCTACGGGCAACGCATCAATTTTAGCCACCCCGAAATCGAAACCCTCAATCCTGAAAACGAAAATGGCGGATACTTTCAGCCTATCTACAACCTTACAGAAACTCTCCGCAAGAAGCATTTAGATAGTCGTTTTTTGAGCAAAATCATGCGTAATTTGCTCGAACTCGCTACTCCACATTTTAGAGAAACCCTCCCCGAAGAACTTGTTCGGAAGTTTCGCCTGCTCTCTAAAACCGATGCGATGTGGAATATCCACTTGCCTGATAGCGACGCAGCGCTCAATCAAGCCCTAAGAAGACTCAAGTTTGAAGAGTTGTTTTACAATCAACTGCGATTGTTGAAAAACAAAATTCTTCACAAAATCGAATATCCGGGTCAAATCTTCCAGAAGTTAGATTTGGTCAAACAATTTTATCAAGGTGGCCTGTTGCCTTTTGAGCTTACCAACGCCCAAAAACGAGTCTTGCGCGAAATCCATGAAGATTTTAAAACAGGTAAACAAATGAATCGCTTGCTGCAAGGCGACGTAGGAAGTGGAAAAACGATTGTGGCTTTTGTAGCGATGCTCATGGCTATCGACAATGGTGCCCAAACCTGTATCATGGCTCCTACCGAAATCTTGGCCGACCAGCACTATCGCGGTTTGAAAGGATTTGCCGATGCCCTTGGACTCAACATCGCCCTGCTGACAGGCTCTACGACAAAAAAAGGCAGAAAGTTGATTTTGCCAGATTTGGCCGAAGGAAACATTCATATCATCGTCGGAACCCATGCACTGCTTGAGGATTCCGTCCAATTCAAAAATCTGGGGCTGTGTATCATCGATGAGCAGCACCGCTTTGGCGTGGCCCAACGTGCCAAACTTTGGGCTAAAAACCCTACGATTCCGCCTCACGTTTTGGTCATGACAGCGACCCCGATTCCGCGCACTTTGGCCATGACTCTCTATGGGGATTTAGATTTAAGTATCATTGATGAGCTTCCGGCAGGGCGCAAACCTATCAAAACAGTACACCGCTACGACCAGCACCGCATTACGGTATTTGGGTTTTTGAAGGAAGAAATCAAAAAAGGGCGTCAAATCTACATTGTTTATCCCCTCATCGAAGAGTCAGAAAAACTAGATTATAAAGACCTCATGGATGGCTACGAAAGCGTGACGCGCGCCTTTCCCGAATACCACGTAAGTATTGTACACGGCAAAATGCTGGCTTACGAAAAAGACGACGAAATGCAGCGGTTTGTAAGGGGCGAAACCCATATCATGGTAGCTACTACGGTGATAGAGGTAGGGGTCAACGTACCCAATGCCAGCGTGATGGTCATTGAAAGTGCCGAGCGTTTTGGGCTTTCTCAGCTCCATCAGCTCAGAGGGCGTGTTGGCCGGGGCGCCGAGCAGAGCTATTGTATCTTGATGACAGGTGTCAAACTAAGCAAGGATACGAGGCTCCGAATTGATACCCTCTGCCAGACCAACAACGGATTTGAGATTGCGGATGTAGACCTCAAACTACGCGGGCCGGGGGATTTGTCGGGTACGCAGCAAAGTGGTTTGCTCGATTTGCTGATTGCGGATTTGGCCAAAGATGGCGAAATCTTGAAAGCCGCCCGCGCCGCTGCCGAAGCGATTTTGCAAGAAGATTCTGATTTGATTTTACCCAAAAACGAACCTATCAGAACTCATATTGATTCTCTTCGCAAAGAAGAAACCAACTGGAGCCGAATCAGTTAGGAAATTATTTGATAATTAATTTAGCAAGTTCGTTCAAAAAATCCTCTTTTCGCCGACGAGCTACTTCGATTTGGGTGTCATCGTTCATCACGATGATGCCCCCTTCTCCTTTGATGTATTTTTTTACGTGCTTCAGATTGACTAAATATTGGTTGTGAACCCTCACAAAATGATAAGGAGATAGCAATTCTTCATACTCTTTGAGATTGCGAGAAACCATGATTTTTTTGCGCCCTACCATATAAAAAACGGTATAATTGGCATCCGACTCACATCTAAGTATCTCTCTGATAGGCACATAAAAAATACCCTCCTGCGTGGGTAGCGCAATCTGCATCGTTTCGGCTTGCCCCCCTCTCAAATTCTGTAAAAAAACTTCTAGGTTAGGAACAGCACTGGTTTTGCCCTTGATACGGGCAATTGCCCTTTCTACCGCCGTTTCAAGTTCATCTATATCAATAGGTTTTAATAAATAATCGACGGCTCCAATCTTAAAAGCTTTGATGGCATAATGGTCAAAACCCGTCGTAAAAATGACCTCAAAAGGAATAGACCCCAAGCTGTTGAGCATATCAAGGCCACTTTTACCCGGCATTTGAATATCCAAAAACACCAAGTCGGGCGTAAGTGCCCGAATAGCCCGAATCCCTTCATCGGCCGAATGACAAAACTGCGCCACAAAAATCTGAGAACTAAAAGGCTCTAGCATTTTTTTTAAGGCTTGGCAGCCCATCAGTTCGTCATCAATAATGAGTGCTTTTAACATAACGTTGAGTATCTAAAGTATCTGTCCTAAAATCCATTATCTACCAATTTCAAACCTTGCTGTGCCAAGTCAGGCAAGATTATTTTCACGCGCGTGCCTGTGGGTTGCTGTTGCGTATCATACAAATCATCAATGATAATTTTTGCACCCTCTGTATTGTGTTGCCGATTGAAAGTTTCAATACTATCCAATACATTCTGAGTTCCTTTCGATTTACGACTAGGCGAAAGATCCTGCGCTATTTCACGTGCTTTGATTCTGCCTATTCCGTTGTCTTCGATGATACACGACACGTATTCTTTGTTTTCCCGGCAAAATTTGAGCGAAATTTTCCCTCGTTCAGCTTTGTGCATCAATCCATGCCAAATCGCATTTTCGACGTGCGGCTGAATCATCATCGTCGGAAAAACCGTTTCGTGCGCATTGATTAAGGGGTCGATTTCTATCTCAAAATCAAAGCGATTGTTCACAAATCGCATTTGCTCCAGTTCGATGTAGAGATTCATAAAATTGACGATACGCTCCACTGAAGCCAAAGGCGTATCGGTATTGTCTAATATCTGACGAATCAATTTTGCAAACTTGGTGAGGTATTTGGAAGCCTGCCGATTTTGGTCATGTAAAATGAAATTGTTGATAGAATTGAGGCAATTAAAAATGAAGTGGGGGTTCATTTGCGCCCGTAGTGCTTTCATTTCTAGTTCGGCAATTTGTCGATTGAGGTTAATTTTTTCTTTTTCACGCTCTTTAATAAATCTGATGCGATTGGTAAAGAAAAATACAATGCCGATCACACCCAAAACAATCATTAAGGTTTTAAACCAATCTTTTACCCAAAAAGGAGAGACTACTCTCAATCGTAAAGTAGTGGGGGTTTCGTTCCATTCACCTGCCGAATTACTTGCTTTTACTTTAAAAATATAGTTGCCCGCAGGCAATTGTGAATAACTCACAAAGTGACGATTGCCGCTATAAATCCACTTTTTATCGATACCTTCTAATTGATAAGCATATTGGTTTTTTTGAGGTGCGGCAAAATCAAGGGCCGCAAATTCAAAAGAAACAAAGTTGTTTTTATAATCAATAATCAAAGGCAAGTCCCTCTCAAACCCTACCGACTCGTTCATGACTTTCACATCCGTAATTGCTACCGGCGACTGATTACTATTACGCTGCAAACCTTGTGGACGAAAGATATTGAAGCCATTGACTCCCCCAAACACCATTTCACCATTTTTTAAGAGCAAAAACGAACCTCCAATAAATTCGTTGTTTTGAAGGCCATCGTATACATCAAAATTAGTAAAAGTCTCACGGACAGGGTCAAAGCGCGAAAGCCCCGTATTGGTACTGATCCATGCATAGCCTTGGGAATCCATCAATGAGCCATAAACAATGCTATTGGCCAAACCTTCGGCGGGCGTATAAAGCTTGAGATGTTTGGTGTGTAGATTGTATTTGCCAAACCCTACTCGATAACTACTCAGCCAGAGTATTGAGTCGCCTTGAATGTTTACATCACTTAGGTCTTCAAATTTACTTTGAGTTTTGGGCAGCATCAGCGGAACTGACTCTATCAGTCCCGACTTAGCCACATACTTCTGCAATCCTATTCCTCTTCCTATCCATATATTTCCTTCTTTGTCTTCATATTTCCTTCTTTGTCTTCTTTAAAAGAAGTGACTATATCTCCCGCTTGATTAGCATGGGGCCATAATTGCAGCCGATGCGTATTAAAATCGTAGCTAACAAGCCCTTTGACCGAGCCAACCCACAGTCGTTGACGGCTATCTTTGTATAGGGTTCTTAGATGAGATTGGGATAAATACTCAAACAATTCCCTCTCATGTGGAAGAGGCGAAAGGATTTTTTTTTGTAAAACATCCACTTTTATCAAACCTCTAGCCGTAGCGCACCAAAATACACCATGACTTCCTTCTACCATCGAAAACACCCGATTTTGCTGCTGTTCGGAGGTTTGTATTACTTCAAATTGATTGGTATTGCGATTCCATAAATTGATTCCTTTTCCATCTGTTCCTATCAGAAGCTGATTGCCAAACTCTCCAAAAGACAGGACAAAATTGTAGTTTAGCCCTTGGTCTTGGTTGATTGTCCTAAATTTTCCTAGTCGCAAATTGATTTTATTGAGACCGCTGTTGTTGCTTCCTACCCAAAACAACCCCGTCTTATCTTCATAAATACTATTGAGAGGTGCTCCTTTGAGGCTATTGAGACGCCGATAATCCAAATCTGAAGCCAAGAACTCTAGTTTTTCACTAGTGGGATTAAAACAAAAAATTCCTTCATGAATACTCACCCATATCTTTCCAGCACGATCTTTAAAAACCTCTCTTACGGGAAAGCGAGTGAGTTTAGGAAACAACTCCCGCAAATCATATTTTTTGACTATTTTAAGAGTATGGGCATCTACTTTCCATAGTCCAAAATCTTCGACACCTATCCAAACAACATTGTTCTCTAAAATAATAGGTCTGATATTGGGATCTTCGGGAAGCTCCTTCAAAATTGGATAATATCGATTTTGAGTCAAATCCAACACCCACGTTTTTTCGGCAGTAGTAAAAAGCAATCTTTTGGGATTTAAGTATATGACATTGAGCACGTTGAGATTAGGAGCTTTACAAAAAAAAGTACTGTTGGTAGTATTGAAATAGTAAAGACCTTTGTTTGTTGCAAGCCACAAGCTAGAGCTATCTCTGTAAGCAATACGCCTCACCCGGACATTGCGCAAAAAACTCCTGAGCGAGTCGGTGGGTAGATGCAAACGGGAAAGCCCATTGGGAGTGCCAATCCACAAAACATCTGCCTGATTTTGGTACAAATACCTAACACTATTACTCGCCAAGCCGTTTTGAATTTTCCCAATTACCGACCTATATACCTTAAACTGATAGCCGTCATAGCGCAGCAAGCCATCATCCGTACCGAGCCATAAAAAACCCGAGTGGTCTTGAAGAATATCCCAAACGGTATTTTGGGTAAGTCCGTTTCGGTTATCAAAATTCTCGACCCATACATTTTGAAATACTTGCCCCCACGCCACCCAAGGGATCATTATTAAAAAGTAGCCTACAAAAATCCGTGACCAATAGCGCATTTAAAAGGGGCTTTAGGAGTGTAAGTCAAAGTACGTAATTACCAAAAATACATCAAAGCCTGCCAGCTTTTTATTGAAGCTGCCAGTTATTCATCGGTTGTTTTTGGAAAAAATATTAAGTCTTAGTTTTGACTAATCCTTCTAATTAAACCATAGCCCAGTCTCATGAATTCAATTTCTAACTCAACGCATTTTTTACAAATTCATCGTAGTAGATTTTCAAATCAAAAAATCATTTTACCTTTCATGAATCGCTTTATATCGGTGTTTGTTACTGAGATTTTGTACATCAGAAGCGACGTCAATTATTGTTATGTCCATCTGCGAGATGGCCGTAAGTTTTTGATTGCTAAAACTCTTAAGGAATACAATGACCAATTAGACCCTCTTCTCTTTGGCCGTATCCACAAATCATATCTAGTAAACCTAAGCGCGATTGAAAGCTGCAACTATACAGGCCATGAAATACGTCTTCACAACGGGATTTGCTTACCTATAGCTCGCCGCAAACGCAAGGGCTTTTTTCAACAATACGCTCAGGCAGTTGCTCTCCTTCCTCGTTTAGCAAGTTGAATATTCTATTTTACGATTATCTAACCCTAAGCCTTTCCACATCCGATGAAAGAGTTTTTGATGATAGTGGGTCTCAGTACTGGGGGTATTGTGCTAGTTTCAGCTTTATGGTCAGGGATTGTTTTTTTGATGTCTTACCTAAGTGGATGGCAGCGCTTAGCCCTCAAATACAAAACTCCTCTCCAAAGCAAGAGCCTTTATACTGGTATCTCAGGGCGCATCGGCTCTGTAAGTTACAACGGTATCTTACGTTTAGGGTTTAACGAAAATGGCCTATACCTACATGTCATGTCTCTTTTTGGTATCGGGCATCCTCCTTTGTTGTTTCCATGGAGTGTGTTAAAAAACCTCCATGAAACTCATTTTTTGATGAGTCGCTCACTAAAATGTACTGTTGATGGTATTACGATTTCTTTACCTAAAAGGTATTTTGCCACGCTTCAAAGCTACCTTAGTGTTTATACTTGAAAATCAGAAAAGATAGCTCTCAGTACCTCACGCTTGCGTCCAGGGCCGGGGTGTTTCTGTATTTCAAAACCAGCCGCTTTCAGGTTACGTTGCACATAGCCTTTTGAACAATAAGTCGTTAGGTTGCTGCCTTGTTTAAGCCATTGAACTAGTTTTTCAAATATATCTTGCGTCCAAAGTTCAGGCTGCGCCGACGGGGCAAAGGCATCATAGTAAACTGCATCAAACCTCCATGTAGTCTGAAACGCTTGTAAAGTAGTGTGATGCTTTTCCAAAGAGAAAAAAGGAGAAATTTGGACTGCTTCTCCCCAAGGTGCTTCAAAAAGTTGGGAGAAATGGGCGGCATTTAGCACTCCTTCATAATTGAGCAACTGCTGCTGCTGAATAGCCACTGGAAAAGCCTCAACAGCTACATAATGAACTGGAATATGAGATTTTTCGGCTTCTAACCAAGTAAGAAATGCGTTGAGTCCCGTACCAAACCCCATTTCAAAGACCAGAATAGGGCCGTTTTGGGGTGTGTATTGTTTGAAGGCTTCTTTGAGGCCTAAATCTATAAAAATATGCAGCGACTCTTGTAAAGCCCCATGAATCGAATGGTAATGAACATTGAGCGCTTCGTTTAATAAGGTATGCGAACCATCAGCCGTAACAACGAGTTGAGTAGTCATTACAAAAAGTATTTATAGCAAACTGCTAGATTTAGCATTCAAAATTACCCCAGTTTTCGATAAGCGACGATTCCGCCTTCCAAATTTTTTAGGTTTGTGAAACCATATTTTTCCCGTAAGAGTTGGATCGCTTTTTGGCTTCTCATACCACTCTGACAATGAACAATTACCCATTTGTCTCGCTCAATTTGCGTTACCCATTGCTCCAATTGAGACAATGGCATGAGCGTAGCCCCTAAGTTATCAATAGCGTATTCGTGAGGTTCTCTTACATCGATCAGCTGAAAATCTGCTTTTTCTTCCAACAACAGTTTTAGCTTGTTCGGGCTTATATTTTCATCATCAGGGGTTTCTTTTTTGATGCCACAAAATTCGTCGTAATCAATAAGTTGATCAATCACGGGGCGTTCGGGCAAACGAGGAATTTTGACAGTACGAGACAGAAGCGTAAGCGCGTCCATCACGTAGAGCTTTCCCGTAAGAGGTTCTCCGATACCCGTCAAGAGTTTAATGGTTTCGTTGGCTTGCAAACATCCTATAATTCCGGGCAAAACCCCCAACACTCCCGCTTCGGCGCAGTTAGGGGCAAGTTCTGGAAGAGGAGGCACAGGAAATAAGTCGCGATAATTGGGGCCATTTTGGTAATTAAAAATAGCCACTTGTCCTTCAAATCGATAGATAGCACCATACACCAGTGGCTTGTTGAGTAAGACACAAGCATCATTGACCAAATATCGCGTTGGAAAATTGTCAGAACCATCTATCACTACATCGTATGGTGTTAATATAGTAAGAGCATTTTGGGAGTTAAGTTGTTCAAAATAAGGCTCTATCTGTATCGACGGATTCAATGAATGTAAACGGCGGGCCGTTTCTTCCACTTTGGGCTTCCCTACCGACTCAGTGCCGTACAATATTTGTCGTTGTAGATTGCTTTCATCTACCCTATCACCATCCACGATACCTAAAGTACCTACTCCTGCCGCCGCCAAATACAATAAAATAGGACTTCCTAAGCCCCCACACCCTATTACGAGCACTTTGGCGGTTTTGAGACGCCGCTGCCCCTCTATTCCAAATTCGGGAATCAGCAAATGACGACTATAGCGGCGAAGTTCTTCAGCAGATAGCATTTATAAACCCAATTTAGGAGTAAAATAATATAAAAATATGGCCTATCTAAAAGTTCCAAAAATACGCAACATTTAACTTCTGCTTAACTTTTGGGTCATATCTGCATCACACACCATATCTACATTTGTTTAAAAAAACTTTATGAAAAAATTACTACCTCTTGTATTCATTACCTTATTTTTTAGTTGTGCTGACCACAACCTCGATTTTGTCAACGAAGATGCATCGGCATTCAGTGAAATAGGCATGATTGACGTAGGCGACGTAGGTGCCGCCGAAATCACCGCCTATGACCCCATCACAAAGAGACTTTTTGTGGTAAACAATGGTACGGTAAACAAAATTGATATAGTGGATTTTAGCAATCCTTCGGCGATGAAGGTCATCGGGAGTATCAGTATGGCGCCTTACGGAGGAGCAGTCAATAGCCTCAGTACTTTTAATGGGCATTTGGCCGCCGCTATTGAATCTCTGAATAAACAAAACCCCGGAAAAGTAGTAGTGTTCAATACTACCACCTATGCCGAAATCAAAGTGGTAGAAGTGGGTGCTTTGCCCGATATGGTTACTTATTCAAAAGACGGTAATTTTATCCTTACTGCCAACGAAGGAGAGCCCAACGATGCCTATTCAGTAGACCCTGTGGGCAGTGTGTCTATTATCTCTGTCAAGGACAATTATAACGTAGTCAACTTAGATTTTAGTCCATTTGCCAGCCAACAAGCCGCATTGATGGCAAAAGGTTTGAGAATTTTTGGTCCTAATGCTAGCTTTGCTCAAGACATCGAGCCCGAATATATCACGGTATCTGAAGACTCAAAAACAGCATGGGTGACACTCCAAGAAAACAATGCTATTGCCAAAATTGACCTTGTCAGCAAAACCATTACTGGGATTTTTCCGCTAGGTTTCAAAAATTATAATACATCGCCTACAGGGATAGACCCGAGTGACCGCGACAATGCGATTTCGCTTAATGCATGGCCTGTATATGGTATTTATCAGCCCGATGCCATCGCCACTTATACGCACAATGGTGTGCCTTACCTATTTACTGCCAATGAAGGTGATGTACGTGAATATACTGGTTTTGCCGAAAATCGCCGCATCGGAGCCAATGCTGTGACGTTAGACCCTACTATTTTTCCCAACGCTAGTACGCTCAAACAAGAGGCACAACTAGGCCGTCTTAATATCACCACTACCCTCGGTGACACTGATGGCGATAAAGATTATGACGCGCTGTACTCTTTTGGTGCTCGTTCTTTTAGTGTGTGGAATGGCAATAGTGGCGCTTTGGTATTCGATAGTCAAAATGACCTTGAAGTCCGCAACATCGCCGCTGGATTGTATGATGACGGGCGCAGCGACGACAAAGGCGTAGAACCAGAAGGCATTGCCATTGGGCAAGTAGGCGCTAAAAAAGTAATCTTTGTGGGCCTTGAGCGTTCGGATGCCGTCGCTATTTATGATGTCAGCAATCCACAAGTCCCTGTATTTTTGCAACTTCTTAAATCTGGTGATGCGCCAGAAGGAGTACTCTTTGTTTCAGCCACTTATAGCCCTACAAAGCAAAGTTTGATAGTAGTAAGTAGTGAAAACGACGGTGTTATTAAAGTTTTTCAAGCCAAGCCTCTTTAAATATCCTCCCTCCTTGATACGTGGGTCATCTCTACATTTGGGATGACTCATGTTTTTTTCTATAAAAACAAAAAGAGGCTTTTGAGGGTTACTCAAAAAGCCTCTCTGACAACGGAAACCGAATTAAAGGGTGGGTTAATTAATCGCAAATTGAGAAATCTGATGAACTTTATCGGCTAGTTGTGCTACATTTCCTAGCACAATAATCGCCGGAGAACTAAGGCCCGCTGCTTGAGCCAATTGTAATATATTTCCTACTTTACCCGTCACAATCTTCTCGTCGGCTCGTGTTCCATTTTGGATAATGGCAGCCGGTAAGTCAATTTTTCCGAGCTGAGCGTATATTTCTACAATCTCGCCCAGTTTGTGCATTCCCATTAGTACCACCACAGTGGCCGTAGATTGAGCAGCAAGTTGTAAATCTGCCGAAAGTTTGTGGTCTTTGGTAGTACCTGTAATGACCCAAAAGCTTTCACTCATACCGCGATTAGTAAGCGGAATTCCTGCCAAAGCGGGCACGGCATAACTACTCGAAATACCCGGTACAATCTCTACTTCTATTCCGTGACGCTGTACAAACTCTAGCTCCTCATAGCCTCGGCCAAAAATAAAAGGATCGCCACCTTTCAGACGCACTACGTGGCCGTATTGCTGGGCATATTCCACAATGAGATGATTTATAACATCTTGATTGCAGCTATGCTGGGCAAAACGCTTCCCTACATTCACAATCACACAAGAGGGCTTGCAATGTGCCAACAGCTCAGTACTTGCTAAGGCATCGTGCAATACCACATCGGCTGCTTGCAAAGCTTTTAGACCTTTGAGCGTAATGAGGTCGGGATCGCCGGGGCCAGCCCCGATAAGTGTCACTTTGGTCATAGGATTAACTATCTTTTCCAAATTCTACCAAAGACAGTTCGGGTTCGTCGTCTTCGGCCAATTGGGCTTTCCTAATTTCGTTAACTTTTTTCAAAAACCCAGTAGCTTTACTCACAAAATCTTGGGCGAAAGCTTCAGTAGGCTCGTTTTTGTTGATACTAAATACCAATTCTTTGAACGATTCTCCTTCACTGAAGTCAGTTCCAAAATTTTCTTCAAAATCTTTGATAATACCATATTGAGTATTTGTAGATACTCCTTTGCTTACCAATAGGGCTTTAGCACCTGTCACAAACACGTTGTAAGCATGATAGATAGCATCGGCCCAAATTCCCTGGGTGAGGGTTTCGGAAGCCCAAGTTAGTTTTTCTTGTGCTTCGATGATGGTAGTGGCTACTAGGTCAATCAACACACTTGCACACTCTCCTACCCCTACTTCAGTCTGATAAGGCTCATCATGATCCCAATCCACATAATCGCTGCTTACAAGAGAAGTCAAATCGGCTAAAGGCTTGAGCAACGCATAGAAATATTTGTTTCCTTGACGCAAGAAATAATCGTTGTAATACTCACCTTCATAGGCATTGTTTTCATAGTCATTCAACAACACACGCAATGCCTGAGGGCCACGTTTGGCGGGAAGTTTGATGACTTTATCCCCAATCATCCCTTCGCCTGCGCCATTGAATCCCCCACCCAACAATACCTGAATAGCTGGTAAAACAAGTTTACCGTTTTTGAGGGAGCTACCATGAAAACCAATGTTAGCGGCACTGTGCTGCCCACAGCCATTCATACAGCCACTGATTTTGATTTTGATGTCATTGTTGTAGATAAGGTCTGGAAATTCTTCTTTCATCATACTTTCCAAGACGCGGGTGATTCCGTAGCTGCTCGAAATCGCCAAGTTGCAAGTATCGGTTCCGGGGCAAGTAGTGATGTCGGCGGTAGTGTCAAACCCTGGTTCGGCCAAGCCCAATTCATTCAATTTCTGGTAAACTGCGGCCAAATCTTCAGCTTTTACAAAACGCAATAAATAACCTTGATTGACCGTAACTCGGATATCATCTGCTGCGTACTGACGTACAATGTCAGCTAATTGGCGGGCTATAGAAGAATGAAAATCGCCTAATAATACCCGAAGCTGTACAGCATACCATCCTTTTTGCTTTTGTTCAAATACGTTGGTTCTCAGCCAATTTGTATATTGGTTATCTCCCTCAGTCAAGGATTGGGCTATCAATTCTTCTTTAGTGATTGTATCCGTTCTTTCACTCTGATAGAGGGCATTATCGACCAAAAAAGCAGGCGTAGGAATACTGTACTGCTTGTTTTTAACGGCGGTTCTTTCCTCTTCAACTCTTCTCAAAAACTCTTCTAAACCAATATCAGCCAACAAGAATTTCATCCGTGCTTTGTGACGACGAACGCGCTCTCCGTAGCGGTCAAATACTCTGATAACGGCTTCAATAAAAGGAATCACGGCTTCTTCTTCCAAAAATTCGTAGGCTTGCTTGGCCAATAAAGGCTGCGCACCCAAGCCTCCTCCAATCAATACTTTGAAGCCATTGATAGACTCACCGTTTTCATTGATACGAGTCTGAGGAATCAATCCCACATCATGCATAAAAGCATAAGCAGAGTCTTTTTCTGAAGAAGAAACAGCTATTTTGAATTTCCGCCCCATATCCTGACAAATGGGGTTGCGAAGGAAATATTCAAAAATAGCGTGAGTAATCGGGGTTACGTCAAATGGTTCATCAGGATCAATACCTGCTTTAGCAGAAGCAGTTACGTTTCTAACGGTATTGCCACAAGCTTCGCGCAAGGTGATACGAGCATCTTCTAACTCTGCCCACAGCGCTGGCGAATCGGCCAATTTCACAAAGTGAAGTTGAATATCTTGTCGAGTGGTAGCATGGAGATTGCCAGTAGCATACTTGTCTGAGCAATCAGCAATTCTTACCAATTGGTCGGCGGTCACTCGTCCATAAGGCAATTTAATCCGAATCATCTGCACGCCAGGTTGGCGTTGCCCATATACTCCACGGGCCAAACGAAACTTACGGAAAGCCTCTTCGGGTACATCACCGCTACGAAATACACTGATTTTGCTTTCTAATTCAAGTATATCTCGGCGTGCGGCTTCACTAACATTAGGTGAGAATGGAATTGACATATCCTTATATTCTATCGATTTTATATTTTTTAATTCAAATGTAAGAAGGCTTTTGAGGCCTTAGGGGGATTATCAATACAATCCTATTTATCTTCTATGCAAATAGATTATAGATAAATATATTCTATTGAATTAGTATTGTTATGCAAATTTGGGTGATTATGAGCGAAAATCCTAATTGGTAATAATAAAAAAGAATAATGCCTCATAACGAAAAGTTATCACATCTCGTTATGAGGCATTCACTGACACCTCTCCGTATCAGAATTTAACCAAACGCCTTCGGTCGGCAAATTCGCCTAATTGAATATCGATAAAATAAGAGCCGGCCGGATATCCTTGCATATTGAGAGTGTGCTTGAACACATCGCTTTCTTTTTCGAAGTCTCCTTTCCAGATTTCGGCACCTGTTATGCTACGCAATCTTACATTTACTTTTCCTCTCAGCGCATTTGTAAAACTTACTTCTACCAATCCATTGGTCGGATTAGGAGTAAGAGTAAAGTCTTTTTCAGGCAGTTTTTCATTGGATAGCACCTGCGTGTTTCTGACATACAAGGTTACACTTGCCGAATCTACGCATACATCCGAGCCTGTACCTTTGAGAGAATACGTGATAGTTCGGGTAGGGCGAGCCACTACTTGGGGGCCAAGCGTAGAACTCAATCCTTCCGGAGGCGACCAGTTGATAATTCCCGCACCCCTACCTTGAAGTGTCACGGCTTGCCCAGGGTCTATAAATTGGGCAGACGCTTGTATTTGTACGGATGGTTTCATCCCTACTTGCGCCGTGATAGCATGAGCTACATTGAGCCCTGTTCGTACAATATAGCGATCCCAACTCCCGTTCACATCTTGCTCCCAAGAAGTTGCATTGAGCGACTCACCATTTTTGGTAGTGACCAAAGCCACCGTATCCCCTGCCACATAGTCAAACTCCACCCCTATCAAAAATGCAAGGTTGTTTTGTCGAGATAGGTCAATATTTTGATCGAAAACCACGCTTGTTGCACGGTTGTTAGTAACATCTTCTATGATACGCCTAAGGGGGATTTCTTTGACCGTAAGCTCCGAGCCCGGTCCTCCTTGAAAACCCCGAGCATTCCATACTTTTACCCTCACCACCGATTCGGTGGCACTACCACGGGCGGCTTTTGCCACTCCAAATTTCAAAGAAGCACCTCGAAGATTAGTGTATCCTAATACATTTTCAAACAATTCTGCCACCGCCTTTGTACGTCGGCTATTCTGTCCTGCCACATAGCCTGTACCAGGGGCTTGCTTTATCACCGTGCCAGTTCCCACAAAATTGGTTATGCTAGTACAAAGCCCTGCATTGATTACCTCAATATATTCTGTTTTGACGAGTGGCGCAGAAGCTCCTACTGAGTTAGATACAATCAGCGATACCTTGAATTTACCGGGGGATTTATAAGTGACTGTCGGATTTTGAAGAGTAGAAGTAGCGGGGTCACCTCCTTCAAACTCCCATTGCCACGCAGTGGGGAAACTAGAAGAAAGATCCGTAAATTTTACTTGACCACCAAGTAATACAAACCGATTTTCGGCCTGAAATTCGGGAACAGGACGCGACACCACCACTTGCCCACACACATTGGAAGTAAGCAAAATAGCACGACGTGGACTTATTTCCATCACAGCTCGCATCCTTGTTTTTTGGTCACGCGTAAAAATATTAAAACAGCCATCATCGGAATAATCCATGTAATTTTCCACCATATTAGTAGAGCCACAACTTACCCTTCCTTTCTGGCAACCACGGCTTTCGGAGGCTTGTGGAGGGGTATCATCACAAAAATCATCCCCACAAGAAGCATCTCCCCAAATATGACGTAAGCCCAACCAGTGACCTGTTTCATGAGTAAGCGTCCGACCTAGATTGTTGGGCGCGGCCAAAATAGGAAAACTACCTTTTTGAGCATTTCCAAAATTAGCGAAATTAACCACTACACCATCCGTACTAGCAGCTCCTCCTCCTGAGGGAATCCCTGACAAGTTGGAATTACTCGGAAATTGGGCATATCCTAAAAGATTTCCATCTTGCCCACCAAAATCAAGCACCCAAATATTATAGTACTTATTGGGATCCCAAGAAGTAGTAGGCTTGAGACTTCCTTCAATATCATTACGCGTCCAATCGGCTCGATTGCCATTGATACGCTCAATGCCTGGCTCCGCCATCCGTTGACCTTGTGGATTTAGCTGGGCCAAACAAAACTCTATTTCTATATCAGCCCCACGAGGATCATTGTTGAAACCATTGGTGTTAGCCCTTCTTCTGAAATCCTCATTAAGCGTTTCGATTTGAGATTGCACCTGCGCTTGACTAATGTTGCGCCCCGTGCCTATCGCTTCACCGTTGTGTACAATGTGAACTATAATTGGAATCGTAATCACCTCGGCAGTACCTCTATTTGCAGCCATTTTAGCTTTGATTTGTATCATTTTCCGCTGCAAATCTCGCTCAAAATCAGTGAGTGATCCTTCTTCAGGATGCCGTAATCGTAACAAGCTATCCATCTCCATAGTGGCGCATTGCTCTGGACGACGCTGAGCCTGCACCCAGCTCACCACCAACATAAACGAAGCTAACAGGATACGCGTAAATATTTTTAACATGCTATTTGCTGCTTGAATTAAAAGTAAAACGATAACTGGCATCTATATCATCAAAAAATATCTCCAGCACCATTGTATTTTCAGTTAGGGTTTTGATTATGAATGGTAACTTCACTCCCCCAAAAATACGTGGAATACCAATTTCGAGGGTAGCATTAGCATTCGTCAATTGCCAAGTGTCAGTAATAAGAGTGGCAGGCTCACTCGCGCTACATTTGAGAGTTCCGTTGGTATACTCCATCTTTTTCTCTTCATCGGCATAAAACACAAATTGGTCATCCAAGGCACAAGGGTTAAGAACCTGATTACCGGGAAGGTCAAAGGGATCTTTCTGATCCACAATAGTAACAGATGTAAGCCCCCACGACTTTTTTTCGGTACCTGTCAAGAGCTGAGAATATGTAATAGGCTTAGGCTCCAGTTTTTCCGAACAGCTACTTGCGATAGCTACCATTAAGCCAAAAACGATAACATTTAAAATTGATTTCATATGCCTCTTTTTAAAAGTTTTTTCTAATCAGATGGTTTATAGCAACTAACCTCACTGAGGAATATAAGTCAACGGAATAGTAACAACACTATCTTTACCGTCGGCCAAGCGATAAATCTTCCATCTGATATTGAGGGTAATACGCTTATTAAGTGGATTCCATACACCTGTTCCGGAGAGCGTGTCGTAGCCAGAAGCTAATCCCGACACTACCTGAGGAGGAATCGTCAGGGTATTGTTGCCATTATCTATAAAATCAAGCTTAGGGCGCTCAGCTTCAAATCCTACGGGAGCATCCCAATTAAAAAACTGAGGAAAACCTAGCAAACCAATGTTGATATTTGAAACGGTGTATCGCTTACAATCTGAGCTAGCAATATCGATATCGGTTACTTGATATACCCGGTTTCCACCTACAGGGAGCTGTCCCGTAAATAATCCTTCCATAATACAAGCATCGCGTATATTAAAGATCATTTTTGTACCTAATCCTCCTTCGCCAAATCCCACTTTTATCTTATCGCTTGGAGATACAGAAGTAAGGGTAAATTCTATGGAACTTGATTCTAAAATATTATTGGAATTATTAAGAAGATACAATGTAATCTCCCCAAAGCTTTGACCTATCGGAATAATAACCGTCCCTTTATTACCTTCAATACGATAATCACGACCTTCACGAGCTGTGCCGCCTACGGTATAAGATACATTAATAGATTCGTTCAAAATAGGCCCTCCATTGTGGACTCTTATCTTAATCGCTTTGGGATAACTCTCCTTATAGCTCAAGGTAGTATCCGAAAATCTCACGAAGTTGGGTCCGTCATACACTATTAGCTGCTCTTCACACCCCGCTAATCCAAGGCCCGCTGCCACCATAAAAAGTAAGAAAAATACCGCTACGGTCCCGTTAAACAAATATTTTTTATTTCTCATAAGGAATGTATTTTACCAAATACTAATTCGTTTCAATTTTTTTAACCTAATACCCTGGGTTTTGTTGACCTACCAGCGAAGGATTTCGTTGTATTTCAGTCTGAGGAATTGGCCAAAGTTCATATTTCTGAGTCCAATTGGGAGAAAAGGCAGACATCACCACCTGTGCTCGCCCCGTACGTACTAAATCATACCAACGGTGCCCTTCAAAAGACAATTCGTACAATCGTTCTCTTTCAATAATCAAGAGTGCTTCCGATTGCGAGGCCGCTGTTACTAAAAGGGGTTTTTGATCGTTTGCTAAATTTTTGCCAGCCCGAGTGCGAAGCACATTAATGTCGCTCAACGCCCCGTTGGTACCTGTTACTCGTCCTTGTTGAGCCCGAGCCTCTGCCCGAATAAGGTACATCTCACCTAGTCTGAAAATAACGATATTGTTGTTGTCTTCATCGGGTGTGCCATACTTATCTACTCTCCAGCCATTATCACCACCACCTTGTTCATTGAAATCAAACGATACAGTTTGCTGTCTTTCGCCAGCGTCACGGGTGATAAGCTGAGAAATATACTGGTTTGAAGGAATAACCTCTCTCCGACCTACGAGTAAGTTGTTCAAGCCAAAAGCACTTGTTCCAGGGTCATCTGATGCTGTATAACCTACTTCAAATATAGACTCATTATTAAAATCTTCAGCAACTATATCAATGTAATTTACCAGCTCATAGTTTCCAGAATTGATGACCAAAGTAGCGTAGTTTTCGGCCTCTGTCCACTGTTTTTGGTATAGATAATACCGTGCCAAAGCGGCCCGTGCAGCACCTTTGGTAGCATACCCAGCAAAGACCGAGCGCCCTTGGGTAGCATTACCTTCGGGCAAGTCTGTCAAGGCAGCTTGAAAATCGGCAAGAGCACTCGCCAATATCTCTTCTTTAGAAGCTTTGGCAATTACCTTATTAGCGTCTATATCAGTAGTGGTTACTTTGGGAATTCCACCAAAGGTAGTTGCCCCGATAAAATTGGCCATTCCGCGTAAGTAACGAGCCTCGGCAGTGACTGATTTTCTATCAGCCTCACGTACACCTGGCACCGTGGGGAGCTTCTCTATCAAAAAATTACATACATAAATTGTATTGAAAACAGCCCCCCACAAAGCTCCTGCCACACCATTGGCCGAAGTGATTTGCTTATTTCCAAGCTCTTGATAATCCGTAAAAGTGCCATTGTGCTGTATATAATCAGCCGTAAAATCTCCCACAATCACCTTAGGAGCAGCAGTGCTACGAAAAGCAGCATAAGCCCCTAAGCGCACCGTTTGTACATCTTTTGCTTCATTGAGTACAAACTGATCGGCCAAAATATCAATAGGTTTGGGTTCTAATATCTCTCGGCAGCTACTTAGCCACAAGGCCATTACTAATGTAAATGAAATATGATATTTGTTCATCTGTAATTTCGGTTGAAACATTTAAAAAAACTCTCCCTCTCAAAATCCAACGGTTAGTCCTATAGTAATGTTACGGGTTTGAGGCAATGTAAAGAAGTCTATTCCTTGAGCCGAGGTAGAACCGTCCAAAGTACTTACTTCAGGATCTGCCCCAGAGTAGGAGGTCAACGTCCAAAGGTTAATGCCCGTGGCATACAAGCGTGCAGTTCTGACCTTTACTTTACTCAACCACTGCTGCGGTAAGTTGTAGCCCAATGCCACATTTTTAAGGCGCAAATAAGACCCATCTTCTATGAATCGGCTACTATGAAAATTGTTATAGGTGTTCCCCAACTCATAGCGAGGTACATCCGTGATATCTCCAGGTTTTTGCCAACGTCTCAAAGCAGCCCTTACCTGATTGTTTTCTAGGTTCGCACCATTATCTAGCAAAGTAGTATTAGAGAAATTAAGAATTTTATTACCATAAGTGAATTGAAAAAAGACACTTAAATCAAAATTTCTCCAAGAGATACGATTGGTAAAACCACCAATGACCTTTGGCTGAGCTGTGCCGATTACTTGCGCATCATCAGGACTAATTCTGCCGTCTTTGTTGTAGTCTTCATAAAGCGCATCGCCCGTAGCTACATCCACCCCCAAAAATTTCAAACCCCAAAATGTACCCAAAGGTTGTCCCGGCAAAATCACGTTGGTAGCACTTACACCATTGGCTGTATAACCACGAAATAGTGGTTGATCATTTACGAGTTGAACTACTTTGTTTTGATTGTGGGAAAGATTCAAGTCAGTATTCCAACGTACCCCTCCATCTCCACTTCTATCGATGTTGACAGTAGAAAGGGTAAATTCTAAGCCACGGTTGGAGATAGACCCGATATTACCCTGAAAACCACCAAACCCCGTAGTAAGCGGGAGAGGTTGGTTAAAGAGTAGGTTATCGGTAAGGTTGTCATAAGCTTCTATAATGACACTCAAACGTCCACTCCAAAAAGAAGCATCTATTCCAACGTTTGCTTCACGGGTACGCTCCCACTGCAATAAGGGGTTGTTGAGATTGTTAGGACTTACTCCCGTGGCACCACTGTAGGTTGAGGCCGCCCATGTACCTAAATAGGTAAAGTTTCCGATACGCTCATTTCCTGTATATCCAAAACTACCTCTCACTTTTAAATCTTGAAGAAAGTCCCAAGATTTAAGCCACTCTTCCTCAGAAAGGCGCCATCCTAACGATATGGAGGGGAAAAAGCCAAAGCGGCGATTGGGTCCAAAGCGTGATGAACCATCATAACGCGCCGTAAAGGTGGCCAAGTATTTTTCTTCAAAATCGTACCGAACCTCCCCAAAACCCGACATTAGGCCATTTTGGGCAAATCCAGAACCTGCGGCATCTTGTACACCCGACGAATTGATATAAGTAAAATCATCACTTGGAAAAATTCTTCCTGATGCAAAAGAGCTACGATTTTTGGTTTGCAAAATCTCAGCTCCCAAAAGTGTATTAAAATGATGTTTCTCGCCTATATTAAATAAATAAGTAAGGGTATTCGAATTGAGAAGTGTATAAAGTGTATTAGTACTATACACGCCATAGCCTTGCCCACCCACTGCTGGTAAAAAACCACCAATTGCCGTAGCCGAAGACTCATATTGATCTTCCTCGGAGTTGTTGTAATCCAAACTAACTTTGCTAGTGAGCTTTAGATTTTTAATAATTTCGTATTGACCACTTACGCCTGCTAAGATTTTGGTTCCGTAGGTTTTGAAACGAGGCAAAACAGCTTGTGCAACAGGATTGAAATTAGGAAACCCGGGGTAATTAGCATCACCCGGCGCGTAAAGTCGCCCTTGCTCATTGTAAGGTGAGTAATAAGGGAGACTCTTGATAGCTCCCGAATACACCCCATCCAAGAAGTTGTCTCCTTTGACCCGGTCGTTGGTAGTGAAGGTCAAAGCCAAATTTGAACTAATGGTAAACTTACTGCTAGCTTTATGGTCTAAATTCAACGCCCCAGAATAACGCGTAAAACGGTTGTTGAGCTGCACGCCTTCTTCATCCCTAAATCCTCCACTTAAATAAAACCGAGTTTTATCGTTACCTCCATTTGCCGAAACTTGATATTGTTGATAAATACCTCGTCGCAAAATCGCATCCAACCAATCGGTATTGATTCCGTCTGTCACGCCAGCTATCAGTCCTCTCCGGTCGGGATCTTGCCCCGCATTGACGACCGCCTCTCTTTGTAAAGCGAGTAGTTCGCTGGAATTCAACAAATCAACCTTTTTGATGATATCTACGATACCTCGTTGTGCATCAAGAGTTACCGTGGTACGTGAATTGGCTTTTCCTCGTTTAGTCGTAATAAGCACTACCCCATTGGCCGCTCTTGAGCCATAAATCGCTTTGGCCGATGCATCTTTCAAGACTTGCATCGACTCTATATCATTGGGATTAATAAACGATAGTGTATTGTCGTTTTGTCCCCCAAAACTACGTCCCGATACCGCATCATCCATTACGGGAATTCCGTCAACTACAAAAAGTGGCCGATTGGAAGCAGAGATAGAGGTATTTCCTCGGATCCTCACTGCAACTCCTCCACCCGGCGTACCCGAAGACTGTGTCACTTGTACGCCAGCCGCCTGACCTTGCAGCGCTTGGTCAAAACCCGCCACCGGAATATCCTTAAATTTGGAGGTAGAAATAGAAGTAATTGACCCTAGTATATCTTTCTTTTGAGTGGAATTATAACCCGTCACAACCACTTCATTGAGCTGAGTAGGGTTTTCTACCAATTCCACATTGATAGTAGTACGGTTTGTTATGTTTACTTCTTGGGGGAGCATCCCAATAAATGAAAAAACCAGTGTAGCTTTGCCACTTGGAATGGTAATACGATAGTTGCCCTCAATGTCAGTGCTCGCTCCCGTGGTAGCTCCCTTGAGGGTCACGTTTACGCCTGGCATCGGTTCCCCACTATTGGCAGAGGTAACTTTTCCGGTCACCGTACGCGTTTGAGCTACAACTGCCACACTCAAAAGCATCGCACAAAAAACAGTAACACAATACTTAAGTAACGAATGATTCATGTATGAAAATTTTGAAAATATAAGGAATTTCTAAAAGAGCTTTTGTAGGTGTGTGGTTCTAGGTCGAAAATTTAGAGAAAAAATTTGGCTCAAATGATACTCTACCAAATTATTTGCAAATTTAAAAACGAAACAAGAGGGTGATTGTTTTATCAAGCCCCCTTTCTGATACCCAAATCTAAAAATATACCCAAAAAATGACACTTCGTTCAACCCTCATTTTGCTGCTTGGTATACTGATATTGCCAGTCATAAGTAAAGCCCAAGGACAAGTATTCATCTTTTTTGATACAGAATGTCCCATCTGTCAAAAATCATCCCAAAGACTACAAGAAATGTACGAGAAATACCACACAAATGTTGCGTTTAAGGTCGTTTTTTCGACCAAAACCCTTAAAAAATCTGCCGTAAAGCAATTTAATAAAGAGTACAACTTCTCCGTCCCTTATGTGATTGACAAAAAACATAAGCTCGTCGAACAATATGACGCCAAAACTACCCCTGAAGTAGTATTGTTGAATGCACAAAATCAAGAAGTATACCGTGGTGCAATCGATAATCAGTTTTTTGGATTAGGAAAATATCGCCCAAAAACCACCGAATTTTATCTTAAAACTGCCTTAGAAGCACTTATAAAGGGGGAGCCTATCACTCCTAACAAAACAGAAGCGGTGGGGTGTCTTATCAATCGAAAAAAAGCACCCGCAAAAATTTTGTGATTCTTAAAATGTGATAGATTCATTCAAAACACAAACCTTTGTAATTCCAGCTTATTTTACTGAGTTTGCGGAATGCCTAACAAATTTCTCACAATTGTCAATCGTCATTACCCACCCAACCCTGGCATCACGGGAGAATCAGCCTGGGATTTGGCTCAATATTTAATCGAATATCATGGCTTTGAAGTCCGCATTGTCCATGTCAAAAGAAGTGACTTAGGGGGTGGAGCTGTACGTGAGCCTATTGGCAAAACATTCTCTATTCCAACCCTTTATAAAGGCAAAAAAGGATTTTTAAAACTTGTCGCTGGTTTTTTTGACGGATTTTTTCTGGTTATCAAAACCTTACAAGTTCGACGCGGCCCTGTTCTCTGCATGACAAGCCCTCCACTTCTCCCTTTTTGGGCTTCTTGGCTTTTCCCAATGTTTGGAGCGCGATGGGCACTATGGTCGATGGACTTATTTCCCGAAGGTTTTGCAGCGGATGGTGTCATCAAAGCCTCAAACCCTATTTATCGGTTCGTGCATTGGGTCACTTATCGTTTTGCTCCTTCTGCCCTGTTTGCTTTGGGTCCCAATCAAGCATCTTATGTCCAAAATAGCTATGGTAAGAAGATCCCTACTACTATTATACCATGCGGAGTGCTTCTCAACCAACCCCTTGACCCCAACCGCCCCTCATGGCGACTCAACGACGATAAAATTTATTTGGGCTATGCTGGCAATCTAGGAGATGCTCATTCTGATACTTTTCTTTTAGCACTCATACAGCACCTCAACCCCCAAAAACATCATCTCATTTTGGCTTTGTATGGCACAAAAGCCGAAAAGGTACTATCTATAGCTCAACAAAAAGAAGGAATAACCATTCTGAAAAATATCCCTCGTAGCCAATTGTGTTTTATTGACATACACCTTGTCAGTCTTCTTACCCAATGGACACACATTGCGGTTCCTTCCAAAGCTATGAGTTCGATAGGGGCAGGCGGAAGTATTTTGTTTTGTGGAAGCAAAGAAGCAGATACATGGGCTTTGCTTCAGGAGGCAGGATGGTATATTGATGAAAATGGCGATATCAATAAACAAGTGCAGGCTTTTTTAGAAAAACTAACCCTTCCTGAAGTGCTTCAACGAAAACAAAAGGCGATACAAGTGTCTTTTCACTTAAAGGAAATGCTCATTAATGCTTATGAACAAGTCGCGGCTTTTGCACAAATCTAATAAAAACACCTTCCAAACTGGTTACTTATATACCAATCACAAGTCTAAGCGATAAAAATGGCTGCTACTATTTTGATGTATGCCTTTTGGCTTCGTTCAGATTATCTGTTTACTATACTCCAAAATTATAAAATCTTTTCGCTTGAATAAGTTTGTTCAAAAACAATCTTATATCTTTTTCTTTTTACCTAACTATCAACACTTTAACGCCATTTTTTACTAATAAAAGATACTATTAAAAAAATATTTCTCATAAAACACCCCAAAAAATGTGACTTATATACCTAAACAACGTCTAACGCGCGAAAAATGACAGCTACGTTCATAAAATCCCTCCTAAACTGAGAAACAAATTGGAGACAAGATACCTAGAACCAAAAGAATACATCCCAAAAAATGTGACTTATATACCAAATAAACGTCTAACGCGCGAGGGATACTTACCTTGCATCATCACCGATTAAAAGGTTTCAAGCGGATAGATTGGCTTTCTCCGTCGGAAATCTCAATTTTGTACCAAACAAACTCCTATTCAAACATGCCACTCCTCAAAGTAGCCGCAGGAACTATCAATACCACACCCTTGGCGTGGGAATCAAACAAAAAGAGTATCATCGATGCCATAGAGGAAGCGCGTCAACAAAACATCAGTCTGTTGTGCTTACCCGAATTGTGCATCACGGGCTATGGATGTGACGATGCTTTTTATAGTCAAAACACACTTAATCAAGCCCTTGAAAGCCTTCACGAAATAGTAAATCAAACAAGTGGAATAGTGGTCTCGGTAGGGTTGCCGCTGCGTTTCAACAATAAAATTTATAACACAGCTTGTTTGATTGCCAACAAACGTATCCTGGGTTTCACGGCCAAGCAGCATCTTCCCAACTATGGGTTATTTTATGAAGATCGTTGGTTTCATCGATGGCCAAGTGGCGCACGAGAAGAAATCAAGGTGGGTGATTTTAGTTATCCTATTGGCGATTTGGTTTTTGACCTTTCTGGCGTCAGGATTGCCTTTGAAATATGCGAAGATGCTTGGGTAGCATTACGACCGGGTCGTTCTCATTTTGAGCGCGGGGTGGATATTATTCTTAATCCGAGTGCAAGTCCTTTTGCTTTTCATAAATTCATGACCCGCGAACGCTTCGTGATTGATGGTTCCCGTTCTTTTTCGTGCAGCTATGTCTATACCAACTTACTTGGCAACGAATCGGGCCGCCTTATTTTTGACGGAGATGCGATGATTGCGTCTGATGGTACACTGTTGGCTTCAAGTCCGCGATTTGGGTACGCCGACTATCATCTTACTGCGGCTGTTGTTGATACTGACCTCACACGTCTTTCTCATTCCCAAATCAAGTCTTCTCTTCCAACGGGCAATTGGAAGGTCGCCGATACTTTTGCATGGCCAGAAACCAGCCCTGCTTACCAAGTAGCAGAATTAGAACCCTTTGAAAGAGGTGGTTTTTTGAAAGAAGAAGAATTTGCGCGAGCGGTATGTTTGGCTTTGTTTGATTACTTGCGCAAATCTCGTTCGCAAGGTTTTACGATTTCGCTCTCAGGTGGGGCTGATTCCTGCGCTTGCGTGGCTCTGTGTGGTTTGATGATTCGACTAGCCGACGAAAGCATAGGTCTGGATGCTTTCAAACAAAAGCTAAGCTATATCAAAAAAATTCAGGCTGAAACCACAATTGAAGGCATCGCTAAACAATTGATTCACAGCATCTACCAAGGTACTGAAAATAGCTCCAAAGATACTTACGAATCGGCCGAAAGCTTGGCTGAATCGATTGGTGCTACCTTTTATAATGTCAATATCAACGGACTCGTCGACACCTACAAAGGACTTATTGAGCAGCAGATTGGAAGAGATTTGACTTGGGAGCAAGACGATATTCCGCTTCAAAATATCCAAGCAAGGGTACGTGCCCCAAGTGTATGGTTATTGACCAATCTTTATGGGCACTTGCTATTGGCAACTTCTAATCGCTCCGAAGTAGCTGTGGGCTATTGCACGATGGACGGCGATACGGCGGGGAGTATTAGTCCTATTGCGGGCATCGACAAGCATTGGCTACGTCAGTGGCTTGTGTGGCTCGAAACTATCGGCTGCCATGTCAAAGGTCACCATATCAAAATAGAAGGTTTGAAAAAAGTAAACAGCCTTCAGCCAACGGCCGAGCTACGCCCTAAAGACAAAATGCAAACCGACGAAAAAGATTTGATGCCTTATGAAGTATTGGATGCTATCGAAGAAGTAGCTATCCGCGACAAAAAATCTCCCATCGATTGTTTCAAATTCATGGAGGTACGTTTTGAAGGAAAATACTCCCGCGAGATGTTGTTCACTTCGGTAGATAGATTTTTCAAATTGTGGAGTCGCAATCAATGGAAGCGAGAGCGCTATGCCCCGAGCTTCCACCTCGATGACCTCAATCTCGATCCACGCTCTTGGTGTCGTTTCCCGATTTTGTCAGGAGGTTTTGAAAAAGAATTGGAAGAGTTGAAAGCCTATTATGAAGGAAAATCCACCAAAGGGCGCAAAGGCAAAATTGGGTTTTAAAGTTGTAACCTAAAGAGATCAAAAAGTTTTTCTAAAACTATCAACAAAATGCACATTCGTCAACTTGCCGCTCGCAAACGTATCGCATTGGTGGCCCATGACCACAAAAAAGTGGACCTTATCCAATGGGCTTCACAAAACAAAGCCCTCCTTACGCCTCATGAATTGTATGCCACAGGCACCACCGGTAAACTACTCGAAGTGGCTTTGGATACTCCCGTAACGCGGCTTTTGAGTGGCCCTCTCGGCGGAGATCAACAAATCGGAGCTATGATTGCCGAAGGCCGGATTGATGTCTTGATTTTCTTTTGGGATCCCATGTCGGCACAACCACACGACCCCGACATCAAAGCCCTGCTTCGCCTTGTAGTAGTGTGGAATATACCGATTGCCTGCGACCGCGCCTCCGCCGATTTTCTAATGACCTCTCCACTGATGAGTCAGCCTTACGAGAGCATTTTGCCGGATTATGATGCTTATCTCCAAAGGAAGGTTTGAGGTACGATAGGAAATGGTATTTTTGTGTTTTCAATTGAAGATAAACTTGTTTGTTTGCTCACTCACTTTTTACAAATCCACCAAATGCGTATCTTAGTCCTTGACAATTACGACTCTTTTACTTATAATTTAGTCTATATTTTACGAGAGCTGCACGACGATGTAGAAGTGCATCGCAACGATAAAATCTCTCTTGATGAGGTAGCTCAGTATGATAAAATTCTTCTCTCTCCTGGCCCTGGCATTCCTTCAGAGGCAGGCATCATGCAGGATTTGATTCGGACCTACGCTCCCACTAAGAGCATCATGGGAGTATGCTTAGGACATCAAGGGATTGGAGAAGTTTTTGGCGCTACCCTCAACAATATGTCGGACGTATTGCATGGAATCAGCGATAAAGCAATCGTTACTGACCCTTCTGAGCCTCTTTTTCAGGGGCTTCCTTCCTCTTTTCAAGTAGGTCGATACCACTCATGGACCGTCGTAGGTGCGACCGTTCCTGATACCATGACTATCACCGCCGTCGACGAAAACGGGGAAGTAATGGCGCTTCATCATAATACTTATGACGTAAGAGGCGTACAGTTTCATCCTGAATCGGTACTGACAGAGCATGGCAAACAAATGTTGCAAAATTGGCTCGCTATCTGAGGATAACTTTACCACAAATGATAGAAGTAAGTAAATACCCTCCGACTTACTTTCATTTTTATTTGTTTACCTTTTTGACATAGGTATCAATCCCTTTCCAAACACAATACGGAGGCTTTACTTGAAGTGGCAGGTTTTAGGAAGATCATCCTAAATCTTCTAATTAACACAATCCCCTTTCTTAATGATTATTTATCAAATTTGATTTTTATAAAATGACAGTTGATCAAATATTTGACTCTTTTCCCAAGCTAAAAGTACTGATTGTGGGCGATGTAATGTTGGATGCCTATGTATGGGGAAAAGTAGAACGTATTTCGCCCGAGGCTCCTGTACCTGTGGTAGTGGCACATCACCGCGAATATCGTTTGGGCGGTGCTGGCAATGTCATTCTGAATGTGCATGCGCTAGGCGCTGAGCCTATCATCTGTTCGGTGATTGGTAATGATACCCAAGGTCAAAATTTGTTGGAAGAACTAACAAAAAGAGGCTTAAGAACCGACGGTATCCTCCAAAGCCCCGACCGTATCACTACTATCAAAGAACGCATCATTGCCAGCTCACAGCAAGTTGTCAGAGTAGATACCGAAACTGATAAAGTCATCACTTTAGAAGAACAAGCACAGCTCATTGACAAAGCGAAGGAATTGATGAACAACTGTGACGTAGTTTTGTTTCAGGATTATGACAAAGGGGTTTTGTGCCCCCATGTCATCAAAGAACTTACCGATTACGCCAATCTTCACGATATCCCGACGGTAGTAGATCCTAAAAAGCGAAATTTCTTGGCTTACCAAAATGTAACCCTCTTCAAACCCAATCTTAAAGAACTTAAAGAGGGCCTAAAAGTAGATTTTGATGTAAGAAAAGAAGACGAGCTCAAAGCAGTTGTCAAAAAATTACGTCACGAACTAAACGCCAAAGGGGCTTTTGTAACGCTCTCCGAACGAGGCGTTTATATTGATTTCTCGGACCAACAACACCGCATTGCTGCTCACGAACGAGAAATTGCGGATGTGTCAGGCGCGGGTGACACAGTTATCAGCATTGCCGCGTGCGCCCTTGCGCTCAAGCTCCCACCCAATATCGTCGCCGAACTCTCTAACCTTGGTGGAGGGCTCGTATGCGAGCACGTAGGCGTAGTACCTATCAACAAAGAGACCCTAAAATCAGAAGCAAAAAAGAGCTTGGAGTAATCAAGCAGCTATACCCATTTTTTCCATGACTCCTATCAAAATCGGAACACGCGGCAGCCGTTTAGCACTTTGGCAAGCGTATTATGTCGAAAATATATTGCAAAAGGGAGGACTTTCGACCGAAATCGTACTCATCGAGACAAAAGGTGATCAAATTCTTGACCGTTCGTTGTCCAAAATCGGTAGTAAGGGCGTTTTTACCCAAGAGCTTGAAGACCAGCTCCGTGATGGCCGTATCGATATTGCGGTTCATAGTGCCAAAGATTTACAATCAGAGCTTGATGATGACCTAAGCATCATTGCCTTTACTGAGCGCGAACGAGTCAACGATGTACTGGTAAGTCGCAATACTTCACTTTCTCTCAGAAGTGGCGATAGCTTTACGGTAGGCACTTCTTCTACGCGTCGAGTAGCTTTGCTCAAACACTTTTATCCCCATATCCGCACAGTCGATATGCGTGGCAATCTGCAAACCCGACTTCGTAAACTAGACGAAGGCCAATGCGATGCTATTTTGTTGGCATTTGCGGGAGTTCATCGGATGGAATATGACGAATTGATTGCTGAACACCTCTCTTTAGACGAATTTACACCTGCGGTAGGCCAAGGAAGCGTGGCTATTGAATGTAGTCAAACCCTCGACCCTGCCAAACGTGATAAAATAAGATCATTACTCAATCATGCAGATACCGAAACCTGTCTTTTGGCCGAAAGGGCGTTTCTGCGGCGTTTGCAGGGCGGATGTAGTGTACCCGTTTTTGGGTTAGCTACTTTACAAACTGACTCCCTCGTAATGACAGGAGGAGTGGTAAGTTTGGACGGAAAAACCCTGCTCAAACAGACCATCAATGGCTCACACTCTCAGCCCGAAACCATAGGAACTCAACTAGCCGAATCGCTTTTGACCCAAGGCGCGGCTGATATTTTAGCCCAAATCAAACAAAACCAGTAAAATTTGACCTTTACCCCACCAATGAAGGCTACGCTCAATCATCTCCTCAATTACCAAACTATCGACCATCAAACAGCCTATCAAACCTTGCTCGGCATAGGAAAAGGTGAATTTAACCCTTCTCAAATAGCTAGTTTTCTCACCATTTTTGCGCTGAGAGGAATTACGGTAGAAGAACTAAGAGGATTTCGGGATGCCATGTTGGAGCTGTGTCTTCCCCTTGATTTTTCGGCTTTTGACCCGATGGATGTATGCGGTACAGGCGGTGACGGCAAAGATACTTTCAATATTTCTACTCTTTCAGCTTTTGTGGTAGCCGGCACGGGTCAGCGCATTGCCAAACATGGCAACCACGGCGTATCGAGTTTGGTAGGCTCCTCTACCGTTCTAGAATATTTGGGGATTAAGTTTTCAAACGATGTAGATTATCTCACCCGAAAAATCGAAACTGCCAATATCTGCTATCTACACGCGCCACTTTTTCATCCCGCTATGAAGTATGTCGCGCCTATTCGGAAAGAATTAGGTATCAAAACATTTTTCAACATGCTAGGGCCTCTTACCAATCCTAGTTTTCCCAAAAAACAGTTGGTCGGAGTATTTAGCCTTGAATTAGCCAGACTTTATGCCTATCTTTACCAGCAATCCAAGCATCATTATGTGATTGTTCACGCTTTAGACGGTTATGATGAAGTGTCTTTAACGGGTGATTTTAAAATAACTACAGCTCAAAGCGAGCAAATTCTTTCGCCGCTTCACCTCGGCTTAGACATTCTTGCGCCTAGCGAATTATCGGGAGGAAATAGCCTCAAAGAATCCGCTGATATTTTCTTAAATGTACTTCAAGATGAGGCCACTCCTGCCCAAAAACAAGCAGTATTGGCCAATGCTGGTTTGGCGCTATATGCCGCTAATCCATCTCTATCGTTGTCGGAGGCCATTGCTACTGCTCGCGAATCATTGGAAAGCAAAAAAGCACTGGCTTGTTTCAAAAAACTAATTGAAGATTGATATGGGTGTAATAAGTATAAAAGATTTAAATCCAAGCGGTATCTATACTTATGCCGACTATTTGAAATGGACCTTCGATGAACGCATTGAACTCATCAAGGGAAAAATTTTCAATATGTCGCCTGCCCCTGCCCGACGAAACCAAAAAATTTTAGGAAGAATATTTACTCCTATCAGTATCTTACTGGATGGATACACATGTGAAGTATATGCGGCTCCTTTTGATGTTAGACTTACCCAACGACAAAACAAACACACTGACAATCAGATTTATACCGTCGTACAACCTGATATTTCTGTGATTTGTGACCCCACAAAACTTGATGATCGCGGATGCTTAGGTGCCCCTGATATAATTGTTGAGATTTTGTCGCCAGGCAATACCAAAAAAGAAATGAGCGACAAATTTCAAGTTTATGAAGAAAATGGGGTAAAAGAATATTGGTTAGTCGAACCCAACGACAACGTCATCATTGTGTATGTTCTTAATGAGGAAGGGAAGTATGTAGGTTTGCACCCTTATACAGAAAATGACATTATTAGATCCAGTGTGATTCCAAACCTTGAAATATCTGTCAGTAAAATTTTTGAACCTTAATGAATATTTTAGATAAAATAATAGCCCACAAACGCACAGAAGTAGAAGCGGCCAAAGCTAAAGTAAGCCTCGAACAACTCGAAAAAGCCCCTCTCTTCACGCGTCAGACCCTCTCCCTTAAAAATGCCCTTAAAGCAGAAGGCGCGTCGGGGATTATCTCTGAGTTTAAGCGCAAATCACCTTCCAAAGGCATTATCAATGACCGTCTTTTGCCCGAAATCGTCACCAAAGGATACGTAGAAGCAGGGGCTAATGGCTTGTCGGTCTTGACCGATACGGCCTTTTTTGGGGGTACTTTTGATGATTTTGCCAAAGCTCGTGCGGCTAATCCTTACACTCCTATGCTTCGCAAGGATTTTATGATTGACGAATATCAACTATGGGAAGCCAAGGCGATTGGGGCCGATGTGATTTTGCTCATTGCGGCCAATCTTACTCCCGCCGAAATTCGGCATTTGGGTCAAAAAGCACAAAGTTTAGGATTAGAGGTATTGCTAGAAGTCCACAACCAAGAAGAATTGGAGCAAAGTATATGCGAATATGTGGATATGGTAGGTGTCAACAATCGAAATCTTAAAACTTTTGTAACTTCTATCGAAACTTCTGTGGAATTAGCGCAACTTATTCCAGATGATTTCGTCAAAATATCCGAAAGTGGGCTCAAAAATGCAGACACTATTCAGCAACTTCGGGGAGTAGGGTATCAAGGTTTTTTGATTGGAGAATCGTTTATGACTACTGACGACCCCGGACTTGCGCTCAAAAACCTCATTGATAAGTTTCAAATGAGCATCAACTAACAACCATAAAGTACCTACTACTATGATGAAGATTAAAGTTTGTGGAATGCGCGACACAGCTAATTTAGCTGAACTACTTGAGTTGAAACCTGACTTCATAGGGTTTATTTTTTATGACAAATCTCCTCGTTTTGTGGGCGAAATCTTGGACGAAGAGTTTGTCAAAAATATACCAAAACCTATCAAAAAAGTAGGTGTTTTTGTCAACGCAAACCCTGACTTTATCCTCAGAAATGTTAAGAAGTACGATTTACAATTTGTACAACTGCATGGTAACGAAACACCCGATTTTTGTCGAACCCTCAAAATGCGGGGCGCTAATATCATAAAGGCATTTTCGGTAGATGAAAACTTCAATTTCGCAACCCTCAACAATTACAAACCTCATTGCGACTTTTTCCTCTTCGATGCCAAAGGCACTCAGCCAGGCGGAAATGGTATCACATTTAACTGGGAAGTTCTCAAGCGCTACGACAACGACAAACCTTTCTTTCTGAGCGGAGGGCTATCGCTCGAAAATATCGAAGAGGTTTCTAAACTCGATAACCCCATTTTTGGTTTAGACGTAAACAGCAAGTTTGAGACAGAACCAGCCCTCAAAGATATTGAAAAACTCAAACAGCTCATGGAGATGGTTAGACCTGCCGCCGAAGAAGTAGAAGCCTAAAGCTTTATTTATTCGGCAACTCCCCACAAAATCAAACTTCGTTTTATCACTTTTTTAGAATCAAATTAATAGAGTATATCCCATGACAACGTTAGTAAACTCCCCTTTCCAAGTTGATACGCGCGGCTACTACGGGCAGTTTGGTGGGGCATATATTCCCGAAATGCTATATCCTAACGTGGAAGAGCTTCGAGAAAATTACCTCCAAATCATTGCCCAGCCTGATTTTCAGGAAGAATTTCAGGGGTTGTTGCGCGATTATGTAGGCCGCCCTACGCCCTTATATTTTGCAAAACGACTTTCTGAAAAATACAATACCAACATCTATCTCAAGCGTGAAGACCTTTGCCATACGGGTGCTCATAAAGTAAATAATACAATCGGTCAGATATTGCTTGCCAAACGCCTCGGCAAAAACAAAATCGTGGCCGAAACAGGAGCCGGCCAACATGGCGTGGCCACTGCCACTGTATGTGCATTGATGGGCATGGAATGTATCGTATATATGGGTGCGATTGATATCGAACGCCAAGCGCCTAATGTGGCTCGTATGCGCATGTTAGGAGCAGAGGTACGCCCGGCTACAAGTGGCTCACAAACTCTCAAAGACGCTACCAACGAAGCCATGCGACATTGGATCAACAACCCAACCGATACGCACTATATCATTGGGTCGGTAGTAGGGCCACATCCTTATCCCGACATGGTGGCACGTTTTCAGTCGGTTATTTCGGAAGAAATCAAAAAACAATTATTAGAAAAAACAGGCTCCGAACTTCCTAACTATGTCATTGCATGTGTAGGGGGAGGTTCCAATGCCGCAGGTGCTTTTTTTCATTTCCTAGATGATACTTCCGTCAAACTCATTGCGGCCGAAGCAGGTGGACATGGTATTACTTCTGGGCTGTCGGCGGCCACTACTTTTTTAGGAAAGATGGGCGTTTTGCATGGCAGCAAAAGTATTTTGATGCAAACCGAAGACGGGCAAGTAGTCGAGCCACACTCTATTTCTGCGGGTTTGGACTATCCAGGTATCGGGCCACTTCATGCACATTTGCACGATACGCATCGGGCGGAGTTTTATGCCATTACAGATGATGAATCCGTAACAGCCGCGATGGAGCTTTCCAAATTAGAAGGCATCATTCCAGCCTTAGAAAGTGCTCATGCCTTGGCTGTGTTGTCGTATTTGAAAGCTACTTCCGGCGAAACAGTCGTCATCAATCTCTCCGGACGCGGCGACAAGGACTTGTCGACCTATATGAAGTATTTGTAAAATGAAAGTTTCTCATATTTACATAAAAGACAATCACCAATTTAAAGACTTTGAATTGGACTTAACTTATCCAGCGGGGCACCCCAAAGCAGGTAAACCGCTGGATAAAGTCTGTATTATCGGTCAAAGCGGCACAGGGAAAACGAGTTTGTTAAATAAGCTTGCCAAGCCAGCTGAAAAAATCTATTATTCAGAACCTACTACCAAATCTGATCAAATTAATAATAATCAGATTACTACTCCCTTAGATTTTAATAATAAAAATTCAAGTTTTATAAAATATGTCAATAGCGACAGTGATATTCGGTTTACTTTATTCGACAATGGTTATTTAGTTTATAAGAATGGAATTGAATCCTCACAATCACGGTATTCTTTGCCTATAATGATTGACGCTCATACCGGTGAGAAAGATTTAGGAGAAAATTTACAATATTGGAAAGATATAATAAAAGATATAATTGTTTTTAGAGAACAAGAAATTCAAAAAAAATTAGAAATAGCAGAATTAGTTACTACAAATCAAGAACTACTTCAGGCCGAACTTGACAAATTTAACGAATGGCAAAAAAGCCGACCAAACCCTCTCAAAGATTTAGCAGACAACTACTTAGACAAACTTCTCTCTCAATTTCATTTGAGAGTAAGGCAAAGCTTAGATTTTAAAAAGACAGAGGATATAAAGACTATTAAAATTGAGACAATTGAGGGAAAAGAAGTTCCAAACAATTTATTGAGCACTGGTACCAAACAGATTATTTTAACAACACTTCCCTTGTATGCTTCAAAGCCTACCAAAACAATTATTCTATTTGACGAACCAGAACGTTCTTTATACCCAGATATTCAGACTAAAATCATAGATTTTTATACAAGCTTATCCACTGATTGTCAATTCTTTTTTGCTACACACTCTCCCTTGATTGCTTCTTGTTTTGAGCCTTGGGAAATCATCGAACTCAAATTTAAACCCGATGGCAGTGTGTACAGAGAGCTATACTATGACTCACAAAAGGAAAATCACGTTGACAATTATACCATAGACCCCCGCTATCTTCGTTGGGATTCTATTTTGACTCGGATATTTGATTTAGATAATGACAGTAACGAGGCACGTACGCGTAAGTTGATGGAATTGGCAACATTACGTAGCAAACTTCACAAAGCCAACGGTAAGCTTTCGGTCGAAGAAAAACAAAAGCTGCAAGCCCAATTTGAAAAATTGGCGAATTTATTAGATTGGGAATACGATGCAGAAAATTGATAAAACACAAATCTTTTCAACAGTTTATAAAAAATGGGAAGAAGGGTGCGGCCCCAATCATCCATCCTATAATTCTTCGAATGGCAAATACTACTATGATGTAGTTATGAATTTATTCCATTGTCAAAAAGGAGTATGTGCTTACAGTGAAATTAGTTTATGTGATGATGACTATTATCAATTTGAGCTTTGGAATAATGGAAAATATTCTTCCCAAAAACCAGAATTTAGCGGTGCTTTAGACCATTTTGATCCTAATTTAAAACCAACGCAAGGATGGCTATGGAGTAATTTGTTTATGGTTTCGAAAGACATCAATGATAAACATAAAAGAGAGAAAGCTGTAGATTACATCCTCAAACCCGATTTGAACGACTATGACCCTTTTAGGCTTTTGGAGTATGACAATCAATTGCACGTTTTTATTGCAAATACTGACTTAGATAAAGTACTTCAACAACGGATTAATGATATGCTAGAGGTGCTGGGTATTAATTTATCTTGGATAAAAAAAAGTCGTAAAAATCATTTACTCATACTTAACATCAAACCGCCCCTCGGTGACTTTTACCGTTTCTTTGGTAACAATGTATTCAGCATCGAATGCAAACCTTCCCGAGACGATTCGGCTGACCGTGTCTAATCGAGAAATGACGACTTGCCCAGGATTGGATGATTTGGTGTTAAAAATCTTGAAATTGTTGTCGTAATAAATTCCAAAAGGTTTGTCATACGTATCTTCCAATAAATTAGTACCCACCACTCCTTTGGGTAGCGTTAGCTGAACGCGGTCTTTGGTACTGGCATTGGTATGGATAAACAAATAAAAAGTAGTAGCGCTCAATTGTTTAAACTCAACTTCGATGGCCTTGGCGGCAGTCCCTTGGTCGTTGCGAATGCCGTTTGCAATCCAAACTTTCCCATTGATTTTACAGCCGAAGGTATTTAGCCCTTCAGTGGTGGGAGCGGGCAAAGCATCTTCTTTGGGTTGGCAGCTATTGAGGGTGAAGAGGCCGAAGGTTAAGAAGAAAAGTAGTGGTAAGAAGTTCTTCATAGAAAGGGTTGAAAACGAGCTTATTCATTCTCAAACAAATGCCCCCAAATCACGTCATATACATCTACGGCTTGGAGTTCGGCTTGGGTGAGGTGAGCGTCCGTAATACAAATGGGATAAAACTCGCGGGGCGCACTGATACCCCCGTGTGAGCCTTTAATGAGCGTAGCGTCTAGCGGAATAACGTCCATTAAATAGCGGAAACCGAGCAACTTACGTGCTAATTTGTATCCTGCTCGAAGTTTGATAAATGGATTTTTGGGGTCCATAAACATCTCAACGGGGTCGTAGCCTGGTTTGCGGTGAATGTCCACCAAATGCGCGTAATCGGGCGCTTTAGCGTCGTCGAGCCAATAATAGTAGGTAAACCAACTGTCGGGTTTGGCTACTGCGACCAAGTCGCCCGCCCGCTCGTGGTCGATATGGTGCGCTTTTTTACCTTCTTCGTCCAGTACAAGTTCGATACCTTCGGTTTGTTCGAGGCGTTTTTTTACTCGCGCTTTTACGGCGGGGTCGTTGATATAAATGTGGGCAATTTGGTGGTCGGCAGCGGCAAATGCTTTCGAAGCTCCCGCGTCGAGCAGCTCATACCAACGCTCTGTACGTACCGAAATCAACCCTTCTTCCCGCAAAATACGATTGATGTGAACGGGACGGTGAACGGGGTTGATGCCGTATTCGGAAAGTAAAATAATGCGGGTGTTTTTGGATTCGTAGTATTTTACCAAATCGGCTACCACTTGGTCGATTTCGTTTAATTCTTTGCTAATTTTAGAGAAATCAGGACCAAATTTTTGTAAACAATAATCCAAATGCGGCAAGTAGATGAGCGTCAGCGTAGGGTCGTGTTTGCGGTCAACCCATACGGAAGCATCCGCAATCCACTTCGTCGATTTAATATTGGCATTGGGTCCCCAAAAGTTAAAGAGAGGAAATTGCCCCAAGTCTTGCTGAAGTTCATCGCGCAACGACGCAGGATAAGCGTAACAATCGGGAGCTTTTACTCCGTCGGCGTGGTATTGGGGGCGAGGTGTGACCGAAAAATCGGCGGTGGAGTACATATTGTACCACCAAAACATCTTTGAACACGTAAACGACGGGTCTTGACGTTTGGCGGCATCCCAGATTTTTTCGGCCTTCACCAACTTGTTGGATTGCTTCCAAAATTTCATTTCGGCATCCTCGCGGTCGTACCAGCCGTTGGCCACAATCCCGTGTTCCGAAGGCCATTTGCCCGTTACATAACAACTCTGCGAAGTAGTGGTTACGGCAGGCAGCACGGGCTTAATCGGCGTGATGTGGCGAGATTTAACATACTCGCTCAAAAAAGGAGTATGTTCTCCAATCAAATTGGCACTTAGGCCAACAATATCTATGACGACAGTTTTGTTCATTTTAATTGTTCATTCACCCATTGCATTTCGCGGACGATTGACTCGCCAATGGGTTTTTGCATATCAGTGGGTAAGACACCCCACGTATAAGTTTCGACTTCGAGGTGTTGGGTAAACGGCGTAGCCTTATGTACATTGAGCGTCTTCACAATTTCAGCTTGTGTTGAGTCAAGTAAGCCATATGAATCAATAAACAGCGGTACGTGGAAATGAATCCGCCATTCGTTGTGGGTACTTGAGTCGGCTTGGATGGCTTCGGCCAAATCAGGGAATTTTTGGAAAGTACCTTCGTTGGTTTTGGCTACGACTTGGTGCAAATACACGGGTTCGTCGAAGCTTCGAATCGCGTCTAATTTTTCGGCGCGTTGGTCGTTCAATGTCATTTTTACGGCCGAACTAATCTGAATTTTTCCGACTCGGATTCCTAGTTCTTTGAGCTGGTCAACAATGACTTGTGGTTCTTCATAACTGACCGCAAAATGGCACACATCGTAGCAAAGTTGGATGTGAGTAAGCAATGTTTCTTTGGCCTCTTCGGGTGTCAAATCGTGGGATTCTTGCAAATGAGCAATCCCTTTGGGTAAAAAATAATCAGCATACCACTCAATAAACTCTTGCCCATTTTCCAAAATTCCGTCAGGCTCAGGCTCAATGTCAAGGTGCATGAGTTTGCCCGTGACTTGGCGGAGAGCTATCAACTCTTCTACCACATTCAGTATATTTTCAGTGGCTGTTTTGATGGCTTGTTGTTTCTCTTCTTCGGTTTGCCACCAATAGCGATACGATAATGGAGAGGTAGAAACGCCTCCCTCCATATTATCGGGAAGCAGTTGTGCCAAAATCCTAAAGAGACGCTTGGTATATTCAGTACGGTCGTTGGTGGTCCAGTCGGGAGTATGAACGTCGTCTTTGACACGCGTGGCATGAAAACCTCCGTAGGGGAAGCCGTTCATGGTAAAAACGTAGATACCGTTGGCGGTCAACCATTCTTTAAACTCTGCCAACTTTTCAGGCTCCGATAGCTCAATAGAAGCATCATTGGCGAGCCGAAGCCCTAAGGCAAAAGGTTCGTTGGGTGAGAGTTTTGATTTTATGTAAGGAAGGTTATCGCGCAAGGTTTGGAAATGATTCTCCCATTGTTCGCCAGGGTGAATATTGCTACAATAAGTGAGGTGCCCGTAGGGAGTTTTCATTATGGTGAATAGTGTAGAAAAAAATCTTTTTGGAAAACATCGTTTTATATAAAAAGGTGTTTTCCAAACAAAAATACTTTCCTCGGCCCCACCTCCTGTCATAAGAATTTTTGGCCTAAGAAAGTATGAGGGAGTTTTTTAATTGATTAACAAACTCGAAAAATGTCCTTCTAAATAATCCACCGATTCGGCAATCCGGTCAGCGTCCATTTCGTGGACTTCAACGCCCTTGCCAATGCGGTCGAGGAGCATGATAGTCAGGCGACCGCCCAAGTGTTCTCTAAATTCTTGGAGGCCGTTGCGAAGGTTGATTTTATCGTTTTCGGCGAGTTTGGGGTGATACAAATCAAAACCCAACTTTTGAATTACGGCCAAGATTCGTTCTAATTCTTCTGCATGGAGTTTGCCCACTTTGGTCGAGTACACACTGTCTAGCGCAATTCCAATCGCTACGGCTTCTCCGTGACGAATCTGAAAATCGGTGAGATACTCCAGTTTGTGAGCAGCCCAGTGCCCAAAGTCCAACGGTCGTGAAGAACCAAACTCAAAGGGGTCACCGCTACGGATATGTTCTACGTGCATTTCAGCGCAACGGTGAATCAAATAGGCCATAACCTCTTCGTTGCGTTGAGCTAGGGCTTGTGCGTTAGCTTCAATCCACTCAAAGAAAACTTTATCTTTGATAAGCGCTACTTTGATAGCCTCGGCAATGCCCGAACGCCAATCGCGGTCGTCGAGACTATGCAAGAAAGTAAGGTCATTAAAAACCGCAATAGGAGGAGCAAATGAACCCAAGAAATTTTTCTTTCCTCGGTAATTGATGCCGTTTTTGACTCCCACCCCTGAATCGTTTTGAGACAAAACCGTCGTCGGAATTCGGATGTGTTTAACACCTCGGTGCGATACAGCAGCAGCATAACCTACCAAATCAAGAATAGCACCTCCGCCAATGCCAATCACAAACGAATGACGGTCAATACCATATTGGTCAATTGCTTCCACAATTTGGTCAAAGAGCGCAGGGTCATTTTTGGCTTCTTCTCCCCCAGGCAGCAACAGAATAGAGGGTACTAATTTGACGGACTCTTCTAAAGTCGCAAAATAGGTAAGAATATTTTGGGTAAGATGTGGGTAGTGAGCTGCAAAGCCACTATCTATCACGCATAATGCTTTGCGCTGGAAACTAGCATCGCCAAAAGAACGAAAAAATGCGCCTAGGGTATCGTTGGCAAGATGAAACAGGTCTTGGGTAAAAAATATGGAATAACTATAAGAGACCTGAAAAGATTGTTTTAGGGGTTGCATAATTTTAAAAAACGCTAAGTTACCGCAAACACACGGGCTAATAAAATGGAAAGTGGCAATAGTAACAAAACAACAAGCGCGATAGGCCAGTTCCCAAAAGCTACGCACCAGGCGGCGTTCATGACAATGAGCGAAAGAACTCCTGCTTTGACGGCCTTGCCGATATTGGGACCGATGGGGTTTTGAAAAGCTTTCCACAATGGGCGACCTATCAACAAAGCGTGTAAGGTGATTAGAAGTAAAGCCATAGAACCATTGCCTTGCTGGAATGCGACGATGAATTGGATGGCGTGGACACTCATATATAGTGAAGCTGCAATATACAGCGAACGACGTTTACCACCGTGTACTTCGTCTTGGCTGATTAGCGTGATAGCACCAATGTAGGCAATCGGTACCAAAGCCAGCCAGCCCCATTCTATCAATGATTGGCTCACGGCACTCATGCCTAGGAGCAAGTTACCACCACGGCAAAGCCCCATCGTAATAGGACCAAAAACGGCGCTATGCTTGGCATAGCGGTCATAAATCACCGCTAAAGCAGCGATGATTAGGGCCAATTGAGCACTCAAAAGACTGAACATTCCTGCGGCTATAATGCCCATTACCAAAAGGGAAATTCCCAAAAGAGCAGCTGCATTAACTGAGACTTTCCCACTTGGGATGGGCCGTTCGGGCCGCTCGACTGCATCAAGCTGAGCATCGAAGACGTCGTTCATGACTACACCGCCCCCGTACAAGCCTATAGTAGCTAGGATCAGCCAGTAGGCGCTGTTGGGAGAAGGCTCAAAAATAAATTGGGCAATAGTCATCCCCGCCAGTATATCAGCGATTGCCGTGACGATATTAGCTGGGCGAGCCAGTTGAAAATAGGGCTTAAAGTTACTCACGTTGCGGCTACTTCAAAATTTTGAAATGACAGACCTTCCAAGTGTCCAAAACTTGGAAGGTCTCTTAACTTTTGCCTTTCCAAGTTTGGTTTCTTAGTATTCAAACTTGGAAAGTCTTGAGTGCTTACTTGATTAAAAGCGTATTTTTCTTTTTTGCGTCGGGTTCTTGGCCTCCGCGTAAAATCGTATTACCATTAAATTTCTGACTTTGATCAATGGTAAGACCGTTTTCAAAGTCATTAACGTCGATTTGGCCACTTTTGGCAAAAGCGTCAATTGCATTTTGGTAAGTTACCAATCGAATCGCTTCGTCCAAAATTCCATTTAGTTTCATCAAAACGGCCGTTTTCGGAATTGCCAACGGGTCAGAAATCCCCCAGTCCGCCGCTGAGTTGACCATAATGCGCTCAGGGCCATACTGGTCAACGATTTTTACCATGCGTTCGTTGCTCATTTTAGTGAACGGATAAATCGTAAACGCCGCCCAAAAACCTTGATCGAGTACACTTTTGACGGTCTCTTCGTTGTTGTGATCCACAATCACCCACGACGGGTCAATGCCGTGTTCGAGCGCAATCGCCATGCTGCGTTCGGTGCCGCGTTTTTTGTCACGGTGTGGCGTGTGAATCTGAACGGGTAATTTTGCTTTTTTTGCCAATTCCAACTGCAAACGATAGTATTTTTCTTCCGCTGCCGTTTGGTCATCAAATCCAATTTCTCCTACGCCTACTACGCCTTCTTTGTACAAGTACAAGGGCAAAATCTCCATCACTTGTTCGGCGAGTGGCTCGTTGTTGGCTTCGCGCGAGTTGAGCCCAATCGTGCAGTAATGTTTAATTCCAAACTGCGACGAACGAAAACGCTCCCAACCAACAAGGCTGCTAAAATAGTCTTTAAAAGTAGAAAGACCCGTCCGGGGCTGTCCTACCCAAAAGGCTGGTTCAATCAACGCAACGATACCTGCATCGCGCATGGCTTCATAATCGTCGGTCGTTCGCGATACCATGTGGATGTGGGGGTCAAAAAAGCGCATTCCTTCAATAAGGCTGCGATGCGATTCCCAACTCAAATCGGTTTGGGAAACTACCTCCTCCGATTCTTCGAAGTGAGAAGGATTTTGTTCAAATTCTTTATGGTTTTGACACATAGGTATTCAAGTCAGAAAATTCAAGATTAGCCCACGTAATGTGGTGGGTGTTGACAACTTTTTGTAAATGTGGATAATTGGCCAATAATTGCAATGCAGGCTCGTGATTAGAGTGATAACATACAAGGGCAGCCGCTTGCTGGTCGTATTCGGAACTTGACTCAAACAAGTGTTTCATGTCGTCGAGTAAGGTTTCGTTCAAAAAGCGCGTTGCCAACCGCCATACTTGAGGGGCGACCCATCGGCCCGCGGCCCAGCGCTCATGGGCAAAATCGGAAAGAGTAAGCACGAGTTTTTCATTGCTTCGCTCTTCAAGCCCATAAATGAGGTGAAGAGGCTTATCGTTGAAAATTCCTTTCAATACCAACTGATTCCACGCCAATTCGGAAAAATGATGATACGGGTACGGATTGCGCAGCGCAATTGCCTCGTATACTACGCCCATATTTGAACGCACAGCGTCGGTGGCGCGGAAAAGCCATTGGTCAGGATAGGCCAACAGAGGCAATGCTGAATACAGAGCCACCAATTCATTCATTTCGGCGGTGTCAAAGAGCGTCTCGATGTGCCGGCAGTATTCTTCTCTATGGGTACTATCCAAACAACTCAACAACCATACGCGACCCAATCGCACAATTCCCCAATCTTCTACCGAAAATCCTTCTAAGATTTCATTCAATTCTATATTTTGGGCTACGGTAGGCTTGGTGGTCCGTTTGGCCAAAAAACGAGGTGCTGCCACAAAGGCAGTCATTAATTCTAAGGGTGTTGCGTTGCCTTGCTCTTGTAGCCAAGATGCCTCGGCTACGGTGAGGTGGTCGTCCAGAATTTCCCAAAGAAGACTATTAAGCTGTTCTAACATACAGATGTCTTGGTATTTAAACTTGGCAAGGTTGTAAAAAAACACCTTGGCAAGCTGTACATGAATGGTTAAAACTTGTCAAGTTTTGTAAACCACATTTGATTAACTATAAATGAGTTCAATTGTTGATTACAAAGTTACAAGGTAGCCAATGGGGATGTACCATAAAATGATAAAAATTAGAAATTAAGTGAAACTACGCGAAGCTTTCGTGTTACTTTGCGTTATTAGTATTTAAAACAAAAGAAAATATGTCTCTTACTCATTTAGATGCCCAAGGCAATCCAAGCATGGTAGATATATCGGCCAAAGCAGTGACGAAACGTGTAGCCAAAGCCCGTAGTATAGTAGTTTTGGGAGATGAGATCATGGATTTGTTAGAAAACAACGAAATCAATACAAAAAAAGGCCCCGTGTTTCAGACCGCAATCATCGCTGGAGTAATGGCGGCCAAGCGTACAGGGGAGCTCATTCCGTTGTGTCATCCTTTAGGATTAGAAAACTGTCAGGTCGAAATTAAAGTCAATGAAGCAAGGGAGGTTGTGATTGAATGTACGGCTAGCGTGACAGGAAAAACAGGCATAGAAATGGAAGCACTGACTGGGGCAAGTGTAGCAGCTCTCACTATTTATGATATGTGCAAAGCCATGAGCCAGCATATTGTTATCAAAGAAACCCGTCTCATTGCAAAGACGGGTGGAAAGAGAGATTTTGTATTGCCATAAAAATAATAACGGTAGTAGATTTCATTTATAAATCTACTACCGTTAACAAAAACTGCTTTAAAAGCGTCTATTATTTCTTCTTCCTCAAATACACATTGCCGCGAGTTGAGCGAATCGAAATTTTGGTTTGAGGCTCATTCAAGACGTATTTAGGGGCATTGCGGTCACTATCCCAGTATCTATATTGACCATCAGAAAAAGAATATACCACTCCATTGGTGCTACCTATGACCACATTGTTTCCCTCTCCCGACTGACTGATATAGGCTCTGTTGCCTGGTGCGTAGGTGGTAGCCGTCCCTGAACTTTGGCTCCGAATAGCCACTCGATCTGAAGCGGCTCTGGCGGCATCTGACTCCATCGCTTTACGGCCGATGATTCGCGCTTCTTCATAGGCTTTTTTCTCTTCTTCTATTGTTTTAGGATCAGGAGTATATGGTTTGAGGTCTAAATCAGTAAACATATTGCCGTCTGAAGCACTGATACTGAAAAGCACCTTGGCTTTTTCGGAAACGGTGATGTCCACATTATCACTATAGCTGACGATTGATGACGGTTTTTCGGGCATTTTATCATCAAAAACGATTTTGATTTTACCTTGGCTAGAATTGGCTACAATCGGACCCGATACATTGTTGAGAGTAATATCTTCGTAGTTGGTATTGACTTCGATGCTCCCTTTGATGCCCGAAATCGACATTCCGTTTTCATTGCATGAGCAGGAGTTTCGTTTTTTGATGATGAGGTTTAAGTCCTGAGGCATTTTAACTTTGTAAGTCGCTTTGCCTTTCAACACTACGTTGATTCTCAAAATATCACCGTTGAGGTTGCTCGATAGACCGATGTTGGTATTGTCAACTCCTCCCGCCGATAAGGGTCGTAAACCGTCGGCTTCTTGCGGAACTTTGGGTAGGTCGGAGGCTTCGATGATTACTTCGTCGCCACTGTAACCTTCGATATCAAGCTGCTTAGCATCCATATCCATCACTACTTGTTTGTTGGCTCCGCTAAACTTCGTTTTGTATGTTTGGGCATAAGTACTGCTTGCAATGGCAAGCGCACCCAGAAAAAGCATGTATTTGCGCATGGCTCTTAGATTGTTTTGTATTTGTGAGGTTAGTTTAATACGTTATTCGGTAATCATGGAAAGTTCTCCGATACTATTTTTAGCCAAAATTCTTACAGACTCGTCCACTTTTTCGTCTTTTTGGATTTGTTCAAAGACGGGCAAACTTTCTTTAACGCGCATCCTTACGAGGGTTTCGATGAGCGTACTTTGTTCGATGGGTTCGTCGGCTCTAGCTAGCTGATTGACCAGTACTTTTTTGACTTCATCGGTTTGTTTAAATCGTTCGAGTGTTTCGATAGTCGATAAGCGCACGTTGAGGCTTTCGTCTTCGCGCAGGGTTTTGATAAGAGCCTGAATGACGGCCGGCTTGGGATTGTTGAGTGCCGCCGCATAATTAAGACCTTTGAGCCTTTCTGAGGCAGAACGTTCTTTCAATAAACTCAAAATCACGAGTTCTTGCGTCATTTTCATTTCTTTGCGCAACGACGCTATTTGCTGATCTATCGACTCTTGTTTGCCTTTTTTATGCGGAATTTTGGTATTACTAAAGTCCTCCTCAGTTGATTCGGCTTCTTGCAAAGAGGCGGTATGGGTAGGAGGCGGGGTGGATGGGGTAGAAGCAGCCGCAATAGTACGGTACTCAATTTGTATAGGGGCCGTCTGACGGCCTATCCAAAACGTAATTGCGATACCTGCCACGGCTGCGGCATATTTAAAATATTGCCGCCAAGGGCTAGGAGAAAGTTTAACTACGGTAGTAGCAAGGATTTTTTCTCCTTGCAAAGCTTTATAAAAAGCCTCGTCCATTTGAGAGTCCGTATCAGCCTCTGTATTTTGGAGCATTTGCCAAACTTGCTTCAACTCTTCCACTTCTTTCCGCAAGACGGGATCGGTAGAGAGGCGCTGCTCAAAAACGACACGCTCTGCCTCCGAGAGGTGTCCTAGCAGATAGTCGGTGATGATTTGTTCGTTTAGCATCGTCTTTCTGAATTTTATTTACTACTTACATCAAAGTATAAATCTCTCAATTTTTGCATGGCTCTAAATACCCTCACTTTTACGTTGGCTACCGAAAGCCCTAAGGTCTGTCCTATTTCTTCATAACTCATATTCTGAAATCTGCTCAATACCAATACTTCACGATATTGGTCGGGCAGCTGTGTCAGTGCTTGGTGCAAATATTGGTGTTGTTCGTCGGCTTCGTCGTAGGTATCTCCTACATCAGGTATTTCTGTCAAATCCGAAAATGTAGGATTTTGTTTTAAATGATCAAAAAACACATTTCGAGCAATCTCCAATACCCACGTTCGAAACGAAGCACCTTCTCGATAAGTATGCCGATAACGCAACATCCTGAGAAATACCTGCTGAGTCAAATCACGGGCATTTTCACGGTCGTGTTGTCTATAAAGGAAGAAATTGAGGAGCGACTTCTTGTAGCGTTCATACAAGATAGCTGCCTTGTCTAAATCTCCCTGACTTACGGCATACATGGCCTGTTCGTCGGTCATGGAACTGTTTGGGTTTTCATGGAGAGATTACTGAGTGATGAGGAGAAGGTTACAAAAGTGGATGTTTTTTTTTGAGAGAAATAAAATTTTGAATGCTAAAAAAGCAAAAAACCTCTCTCAGAGATTTGAGAGAGGTTTTTTAGAAAAAATTTGGTTTAACTTAAGCCTTCCAATATTTGCTTCAATACCGCTTGGGCTGACCAAAGGCGATTGCCTGCTTGCTCCACTACGATAGACTGCGGTCCGTCGATAACTTCGTCGGTTACTTTGACATTGCGACGGACGGGCAAGCAATGCATAAACTTGCCATTGTGGGTCAAGTTCATTTTTTGTTGGGTAATCATCCAGGAAGGGTCTTTGGTCAATACTTTGCCGTATTGCTCGTACGACGACCAGTTTTTGGCATAAATAAAATCGGCACCTTCAAACGCTTCGTCTTGATTATAAATCACTTTTGCATTGTTCAAGTACTCAGGATTCAGTTCGTAGCCTTCGGGATGAGTTACTACAAAATCCACATCGCGGCGGGTAATCCATTCGCAAAACGAATTAGCCACGGCTTGCGGAAGTGCTTTGAAGTGAGGCGCCCACGTAAGCACTACTTTGGGGCGTGCGGTAGTTTTGTATTCTTCTATAGTAATGCAGTCGGCTAGTGATTGTAGCGGGTGGCGCGTCGCCGATTCAAGGTTGACGATAGGAACACCAGCATATTTTTTGAATTGGTTCATGACCAACTCGGCATAGTCTTTCTCACGGTCTTGCAACCCTGCAAAGGCCCTAACGGCCAAAATATCACAGTATTTGCCCATGACGGCAGCGGCTTCTTTGACGTGTTCGGCATTACCACCGTCCATGATTACCCCTTCTTCCAACTCCAACCCCCAGCTGTCTTGCCCTACGGTCATGACCATGGTGTTCATGCCAAGATTTTGAGCGGCGCGCTGTGTACTCAGTCGCGTACGGAGGCTTTGATTGAAAAACAATAACCCGATGGTTTTGTTTTCACCAAGGTGCTTGTATGAAAATGGTGATTTCTTGAGTTGAAGTCCCTCGCTTACAAGGGCATCAATGCTGGTTACATCATGTACCGAAAGAAAATGTCGCATTTCTGAAATGAAGGTGGTGTTGTAGAAAAAAACAAAATTGCAAAATTGTTTTAATGACCGCCTCTTTTAAAGAAATAGTTATCAAAAAAGGGGCAATAAAAGTCAATATAACTTTTATTGCCCCTTTTTTAGCAAATATGATTTAAAATTCCGTAGGGGCAGGCCTTGCGTCTGCCCTTGCGTCTGCCCTATTTATGTCAGTCAATAACGCGGATCAGGGGGCACACGCAAGGCGTGCCCCTACGATTATATGGATTAAATACCTACCGCGGATTTAAACTCTGCGTCAGTTGGCTTAATCTTCGAAGCGAAGAAGTGCGTCAATTTTCCATTTTCATCCACCACGTATTTGCAGAAATTCCACGTAGGTGCTTTGTCGTTCCAGCCGTTGAGTGACTTGTTAGACAACCACTTGTAGAGCGGATGTTGGTTTTCCCCCACAACGTCGATTTTAGAAAACATTTGAAAAGTTACACCGTAGTTTTTCTTGCAAAAAGTAGCGATTTCGTCGTTACTGCCTGATTCTTGCGAACCAAAGTTGTTAGCAGGGAAACCCAATACCACGATTTTATCGCCGTATTGTTCATGAAACTTCTGCCAATCAGCATACTGAGGAGTATAGCCACAAGCCGAGGCTACGTTGAGCAACACAATTTTCTTGCCTTTGTATTTGCTCAAAGAAATTTCGTCATTGCCCATGAGGGCTTTCATCTTGTAATCATACACAGAAGCGGCAGGTTTGATGTTTTCGGAGTTAGTTTTGACTTCCTTTTTGTTGGCAAAAATGCCTGTAATGAGTGACAAAAGCATGACAAACACGGTTTTGATAGTAGCCATTATGAAGATAAGGATTAGAGTTGAAAACTGTATTGTAAATAACGAAATGGATAATATGATTGTTCACACAAATAAAATAAGTTTTAGAAGGAGGCTAAAATCTCTTGGTACGAAATCAGTAAAATGGCAATCACCGCTACTAGCAGTCCCCATTTGTTGAAAGACTGTAGTTTTTCTTTGAAAAATAGCCATGCCAAAAATGACGATACCAACATGCTTGACACATTGTAAATCGGGAAAACAAAGGCTGCACTGTTGCCAAAAGCACTGAGGGCTTTTAATAAAAAATAAAAAGAAAGGAAATTGGGTAAGCCTAAAATAAGCCCTCCTGCAATACTCCTTAGGGTAAGTTGGTCGTTGGTGGTCAGTATTTTGATGATTAAGAAAATAGTGCCAATCAAAATAGCACCTGTGCAAGCAATAGCCGTAAAAAGGGCCGATTGGGAAGGCTCGTAAAAAGTGGCACTGATATAATTGATGAGGGTATTGTTGGTACCGCTCGCTAAAAATAGCAATACAGGTAAAAAGAGAAGTAGGCCACCGCTTGAAGTTTTTGTTTCTCCTTTTTTGAGCGTGCTCAGAGCCAGAGCAACCAAAGCAAGCAATAACCCTAAATAATTGAAGAATGTAAAGTCTTTATTGTTGTTTTTAAACACAAACAATCCAAACACCACAGGAATCACCAATGACATATTGCTGGCTAATGCGGCTGTTGTAACGCCCACTTGGGTAGTCGTGGAGCCTATCAATACAAATACTACCACAAACATAATACCCAATGCCAATGTAAGTAAAATAGGGGTGCTTGTCCATGCGGCATGGGTATATTGGGCGCGGTCGGGCATAAGCAGTAGCCCCATCGCCACACAAGTATAATAATTGAATATCACCGCATGGAGTGAGTTGACTTTATATTTGGGAAAAGACCTCATTATCAAGTACAAGGCCACAGTAAAAGCGACAGCAAGTAGAAAGTAAATCATCGTAGTAAACAAAAATAGTGGGTGTTGGGTAAGAAAGTTCGGAAGGAAGTCGAAGATTACGAACGCGATTTTAGCAAAAACGTTCATCTAAACAAAAACAGTCCGTAATATTGCACTCTTAAATTTTGACCACCAATACAGTATGCAACTAGATAGAACTCAAGCGCCCGATTTTCGCACCATTGAATCGGTTCAATTTCCTACTCCTCAAGTCGTGACTTTAGACAATGGTCAGCCGCTATACGTAGTCAATGTGGGAGAGCAGCCGGTGGTGAGGCTTGAGGTGCTTTTTGAAGCAGGAACTTGGCACGAACAAACCGAAGGAGCATCATTTTTTACAATAAAAATGATGACTGAAGGTACCAAAAACTTTAGTTCGGCGCAGATTAGTGGGCATTTTGACAAAATTGGAGCTTTCGTAGATTTGAGCCATACCCCCGACCGCGCCAATGTCATGGTGTACGGGCTTACCAAGCATCTGGGTTCTATTTTGGAGATGGTATCCGAAATGCTCCAAGAGGCAACCTTTCCTGAGAAAGAATTTAATGATTTGCGGAATATTACGCTTCAAAATCTCCGAATCAATCTTGAAAAAAATGCGTATGTAGCTACTCATCAATTTAAAAGGCGTCTTTTTGGTGCCGCACACCCTTACGGGCGTAGCCAAAACGAAGAAATTATAAAGGCATTATTAACTTCGGATTTGCAAAATTTCTACCATCAACGCATCAAAGGTCGTCCTTTTCGCGTATTCTTATCTGGGCAGGTGGGAGAAAAAGAGATTGAGCTTGTGAATCAGTTTTTGGGGCAACAAAAAGTAGTTGAGTCTATACTTGAGCTACCCTCGCGCGACATCATTCCTCAAACCGAACCCTTATGGTTAGAAAAAGAAGGGGCGGTACAGTCGTCAATAAGAGTAGGGCGTAAGCTTTTCAAACGACAGCACCCTGATTTTTATCGAATGATAGTTGCCAACGAAATCCTAGGAGGGTACTTTGGATCACGCCTGATGAAAAACATTCGCGAAGACAAAGGCTTTACTTATGGTATCTCGGCGAGTATGGTACCGATGCGGCAAGAAGGATATTGGGTGATCGGGACAGATGTAAAGAAGGAGTTTGCCCAAGCTACTTTGGATGAAATACAAAAAGAAATTACCACCCTCCAAAATGAACTTGTGCCGGCTGATGAATTGGAAGTAGTTAAAAATTATATGGCTGGGGAGTTTGCGGGGTCCCTCAATACCCCTTTCGAAATCGCAGATAGGGTTAGATTGATGGTGTTAGAAGGATTGGATGTTGATTTCTATTCCAACTATATCCAACGGCTACGCGTCGTAACAGCAGAGGAGATTCAAAACATGGCGCGTGAATACTGGCAATGGAATGAATTGCAACGCGTGATTGTAGGGTAATCTCCAATTAAATTGAGTAATAATTAACTGGTGTACAAACACTTAAAAAGAATGAAGCAAATTGTATTGGCGGTAATAGCCGCAGTGTTTTTAGTATCGTGTCAAAACATATTGGACAATGAAGGGCAGAAGAACCTTGAGCTCAACGAACAAGCAATTCAGAATTATATTACTTCCAAAAAGCTCACAATGGAAAAAAGCCCTTCTGGTTCGGGGCTTTATTATACTTACTTGAAATCTAATCCTAGCGGTACCAAACCCAAAATAGGCGATGAAGTAGCGATTCATTATACACTTTTTACGCTTCAAGATGTAAAGTTTGATAGTACAGAGCGTGTAGCCAACAAGCCTCTGACTTATATTTATGGGGTCAACTCGCTAATTGCTGGTATGGATGAGGCCATGTCAATTATGCGTACGGGTGATAGAATGCTACTTCTAATGAACCATATGTTAGCTTTTGGTAGTCAGTCTGACAATATACTTTCGGCCTATTCAGCGGTAGGAGCTGATTTGGAATTAATGAGTATACGTACTGAAGACCAGCGGATTGACGATTATATCACAAGCAAACAACTGACAGTGACAGAACTGTCGTCTACCGGGCTTCGTTTTATTCGTACCGCTACTACTACTGAGAATAAAGTGGCAGCAGGAGAAGTGGTGAGAGTGAAATACACTGGCAAACTCTTGAATGATAAGCAGTTTGATTCGGGCGAAATTCAGGTACGTGTAGGCGGCGGCGGTGTTATCAAAGGTTTTGATGAAGGGGTAAGTAAAATGCGCTACAACGAAAAAGCGACTTTGATATTTCCTTCTTCCTTGGGCTACGGAACTCAAGGCTCAGGCACGACTATCATGCCTTATGCGCCTTTGGTATTTGAAGTAGAAGTTTTGAAATAGAAAAATATTCTAGATGGTCTTTCATAACGCTGGCAACGTTCAGAACGTCGCCAGCGTTTTTTTTTAGAATCTTTTAAGGGCAAGCTCTGCTACGGTTTGCCCAATCGACAGTGAAGACGTAGCGGCGGGCGAAGGAGCATTGCATACATTGATAGCATGTGGACGCTCAATGATGCTGAAATCATCCAAAAGCCCTCCTTCGCGGTCGCAGGCTTGTGCTCTGACGCCCGCCCCGCCAGGGATAAGATCAGAGGATTGTATTTCGGGAATCAACTCTTGCAGTGCTTTCGTAAAAGCCGCTTTCGAAAACGAACGGTACATTTCTCCTAGACCTGTTTTCCAGTATTTGGCAGCTACTTTCTGGAAGCCGGGCCACGTGAGGGTTTTCCATAATTCTTTGAAATGAATGTCGAGCTTTTCGTAGCCTTCGCGTCTAAAAGCCAAAACGGCGTTGGGCCCTGCTTCTACCCCTCCTCCTATCATTCGGGTAAAATGTACACCTAAGAAAGGGAAATTGGGGTCGGGTACGGGATAAATAAGGTTTTTGACTAAATGTTGCTTCTCAGGTTTTAGCTCAAAATACTCCCCTCTAAAAGGAATAATACGTAAATGAATCGGTTCTTTTTGGGTAAACTGAGCCACTTTATCGGAGTATAAACCTGCGCAATTGATTACCAATTTGGCTTCATAATAGTTTTGCTCGGTGATTATCATCGAGATTTTCTCATTTTGCCGAATTTCGATGACACGTTGCCCCAAAACCAATTTACCCCCAAGTTTCTGCACTTTTTCGGCGTATTTTTCACACACTACTTTGTAGTTGATAATACCCGTTTGAGGAACAAAAAAACCTTTAAGTCCTTGTACATGAGGCTCATATTCGCGTAGGCCATTAAGGTCAAGCATTTTAAGACCAGTCAGACCGTTTTGTTGGCCTCTTTCATACAGACCGTCGAGAATAGGAACTTGCTCGGGACGAGTAGCTACTACAATTTTTCCACAGAGTTCAAACGGAATATTTTCTTTCTGGGCAAAATCCACCAACATCTTATAACCATTGATACAGTTGGTGGCTTTGAGGCTACCAGGCTTATAATAAAGCCCCGAGTGAATCACCCCGCTGTTGTGGCCCGTTTGGTGCATGGCTACCTCATGCTCTTTCTCAATGATTACTAAGCTTAGTTTAGGGTTTTTCTCCTTGATTTTCAGAGCCGTAGCGAGTCCTACTATTCCTCCTCCAATCACCGCAATGTCGTATATTTTCTCCAATGTAATTTTGCGTTTTGTGTACTGCAAAGTTAGATTAAACTCAGTAATTTTGACGCATGAAGAAGACCATAATCAATTTCTATACGGCGTTTTTAGGTTTCAAAGATTATTTGTTTCGCGAATGGATAATGAAATTCCCTTTTTATGCTTTTCGTAGGATATTTATCAAACAAACCGTGAAGAAGCTAGGCGAGGGAGGATTTGTAATGATGAATGTCGAATTTAGAAATGGGAAAAATATTGAGATTGGGGAAGGGTGCTTTATCAATAAGCAGACGCTACTCGATGGTCGTGGCGGCAAGCTGCTTATCGGCAATCACGTAGATATAGCGCAAGAAGTCAATATTTGGACACTCTCCCACGACCCACACGACGATTTTCATAAAGTATGGGGCAAAGAGGTGATTATTGAAGATTATGTCTGGATTGCATCACGGGCCACGATTATGCCTGGAGTACGGATTGGTCGCGGTGCAGTGGTGGGTGCTGGTAGTATAGTGACCAAAGATGTCCCTCCCATGATGATGGTAGCGGGCGTACCCGCCAAAATAGTGGGAGAGCGAAAAAGCAGTTTAAAGTATAAACTAGACTGGCAGCCTTGGTTTAAGTGATTGCTAAAACTTCCCAAGTTTTGAAATCGTTTTTGTGGTAAACTTGGGAAGTTTGGGCGCTATTCTTGATGGGAAAATTAGTTGATGGGCCTCAACAGACGATTCCAACGGATTTTGTGCAAAAATGACTTTGGATTGGGGTCAATAGACATCCACGTAAAAATAGCTTTGCCTACAATATGGTCTTCAGGTACAAATCCCCAAAAGCGCGAATCGGCTGATTCGTAGCGGTTATCGCCCATCATAAAATAATAGTCTTGTTTGAAAGTGTAGCTATTGATAGGTTTGCCGTCGATGCTGATTTTGCCATTGGCGATGATTACCTTTTCGGTATCATTGTGGTCAAAGTATTTGATAGCGTTACCGTATTTAGCCACATTGGCCGAATCTAGCTGAATCGTCCAGCCTTTTTTGGGTACTTGAAGTGGCCCCCAAAACTCCTGATTTTGTTTTATCGCCGCTGGGAAAATACCCATTTCGGGGCTTGACGCCGCAGAAGCGTATCTTGTTACTTGAGCAATATTTTTTATGAAATCATGTTTTTTTAAACCTTCTACAATTTCGGGAGTAGTGCGAATTTGGTACAAAAACAAATTCGGTTTTGAAGAATCCGCCGGGTAAGCACCGTGGTCTTGGATGTCTTCATTTTCGAAAAAACGGTCATCAAGAGCATCAGAAGATTCTAAACGATAATAAAATTCGGCATGAGTCGGAACGGCGCCCGGTTGACCATTTACGTACACAACTGCATTTTTGATTTCTATCACATCGCCACTGACACCTATGCATCGTTTGATGAAGTTGTTACGCAAATCCACTGGAAAATGCTTGTAGCCCCCGTCACCTCTTATCACATCTTCAAAAGGCTCATCGGGGTCGCCAGGATAATTGAAGACCACTACATCGTTGCGTTTGACATCAGTAAAGCCCGGTAAGCGGTACATCGGAAGCTGAATCAAAGTCGAAAAAGACGGGATACGTGTTCCCCAAATAGTCTGATGCGTAAGCGGTACTTGCAAGGGCGTCACGGGAGTACGCGCACCGTAGTGAAGATTACTGACAAAAATAAAATCTCCCACCAGCAAGGTCTTTTCCATCGACGACGAAGGAATAACATAGGGCGTAAAAAACAGCCAACGGATAAAGGTGGCTGCCACTACGGCAAAAACAATAGAGTCTATCCACTCTCTAAAAGCAGATTTCTTTTTTTTGGGAGGCGGCGCAGTGGCGGAGGGCGTTGGGTTCATAGTAAGTAAGGTAACTTTAAACAGGCTACTATAACTTATCGGTGAGCATTAAGACCTACCAAAGTTTTCAAAACTTGGTAGGTCTTGCAGAGATAGCTAATTAGCCTTTATAGAAAATCCATTTAGACAATTCTTTGTAATTGACTTTTTTGCCGTACATCAAAATACCCACTCGGTAGATGCGCGCAGCCAACCATGTAGTACCGACAAAACCTAATACAAGCAGCACCATCGAAAGGGCAATTTCCCAAGCAGGTACTCCAAAAGGAATACGTGCCATCATCACCACGGGTGAGGTAAAAGGAATCATCGAAGTCCAAAAAGCCAACGACCCGTCGGGTTGATTGATAGCCAACTGCGCAAAAAATATAGCCGCAATGATAGGCAGCATAATCGGAAACGTAAATTGTCCCGCTTCTTGTTGGTTTTCGACCGAGGCCCCTATCGCAGCATAAAGCGAACTATAAAGCAAATACCCTCCTAAGAAATAGAATAGAAAACAAACGAAGATTTGAACAAGCGGTAACGACTGCGCTGAAGCAGAGAAATCATTGATGGTTTTGAGAGTGTTACTTTGACTTTTCTCAATTTCCTTTTTGAGTTCAGGGTCGGCTTGGGCGGTTTGTTGATTCAAGACTTCCTCGGTAGCAGTAAATCGATTAAAACCAAAGAGCGTTTGGGTAGCGCTTGTAACGCCAAACGTCAAGACTCCCCAAAGCAAAAACTGTGTAAGGCCCACTGCGGCGACGCCCAAGATTTTGCCCATCATCAAGTGAAAAGGCTTTACTGACGAGATGATGACCTCGATAATACGGTTTGATTTTTCTTCCATCACACCCTGCATCACACCCGCGCCATAAATCAGAATAAAAATATAGAGCAAAAAGGCGGCTGCATAGCCCGCTACATAAGCAGCCATGGTACTACTCGAACGGGTTTTGCCTTCATCGTCGAGGTTGAATGTTTGCGCATCTACGTTTTGGTTAGCCTCTTCGATTACTTGCTGCGTGATTCCCGCCTTCGATAGTTTGATGTTGCGTAGTTCCTGCTGCACAATCTTTTCGATGCGTCCTTGGAGCATAGGGCCGATGTTTTTTTCAGAATAAATCTGTAGCCCCTTAGGTTGTTCCATGATGTTGGCAGGAATAAAAACGAGCAGGTTGCCTTCTTTGCCCTTGAGTTTTTTCTGCGCCTCGCTGATAGGCTGATTGATAAATTCAAAAGTGGTGTTTTTATCACTCTTAAATTTGTCTTTAAACAATCCACTCTGGTCAATGACTTGGATAGTTTTGCGCTCGTTTTTGAAAGAGCCTACCGCAGCCCATACAATGATACCATAAAACGCTGCAATAAGAATAGGAGTCAGGAAAGTCATGATAATGAATGACTTCTTGCGTACTCGGACTAGGTATTCGCGTTTGAGAACAAGGAATATATTTTTCATAATTTGGTCGTAATGTTAGTAATTGGATAGCAAGCTTTTGTACCTCATATGTTTTTAAACGTAGCAAGTCTAGGATACACTGCTTACCTCGTCGGGCACTTCTCCGCCTACAGCTTTGATAAATATCTGATTGAAAGAAGGGATATTTTCGTGGAATGAAACCAATTCTACTTGACTAATCAGATTTCCGATGAGTTGATTGACGGAAGCATCACCCACCAATCGGATATTGACTTGGTTGAGATTGTTTTCAATATTTTTTTGGGAAACAATCTCAAAATCAGCTGGTAAGCTTTCTAACGTGCCTTGATAACTTACGGCGTAGCTATTTTCTTTAAACTGATTTTTGATTTCACTCTTGCTCCCGTTAAGAATCACTTTGGATTTGTTGATGAGTGCGATATGGTCACAAAGCTCTTCGACCGATTCCATACGGTGGGTCGAAAATATAATAGTAGTACCACGGTCGCGAAGCTCCAAGATTTCATCTTTGATGAGGTTGGCATTGATAGGGTCGAAGCCCGAAAAGGGTTCATCCAAGATAATGAGTTTGGGTTCGTGCATGACCGTAGCCACAAACTGAATCTTCTGCTGCATACCTTTTGAGAGGTCTTCGATGCTTTTGTTCCACCATGTTTTGATGTCAAATTTTTTGAACCAAATTTTGAGTTTTTCCATGGCTTGTTTTTCCGAAAGTCCCTTTAGCTGAGCTAAATACAAAAGCTGTTCGCCTACTTTCATTTTTTTATACAAGCCTCGTTCTTCGGGCAGATAGCCTATATCTTCGATATGGTCAGGTTTGAGGCGTTGACCATCGAGAAGTACATAGCCTTCGTCGGGAGCGGTAATCTGCGTGATGATCCGAATGAGTGATGTTTTTCCGGCGCCGTTGGGCCCAAGTAAACCAAAAATACTGCCTTTCGGAACACTCACGCTCACGTTGTCGAGGGCGCGATGCGTGGCATACTGTTTTACGATGTTGTGAGCTTCGAGAATATTGGACATATGGCTTAAGGTTAAGAAGATAAAAGAGAACAAACAGCTCTCTGTGATGGTATTTCGTAGTCAATGAGTGTAAACTAGGATGGGAAAATACAGCCTTCGTGGCTACAGTTTCAAGTGATTGAGGATAATTGGAGTTTTTGACGGGTTAAGCGGTAAGGCTAGGGGCTTTAATGAAAAGGGATATTTTGATGTAATGGAAGCAACAAACGATAAATAAAAAAAACTTGCAGTCAGGAGGTTAGCTTTTGCTTTGCGGTATCTTTGATGCGTAACTCATTCACAAAAAACCTCAACTACATGAAAAAACTCTTCAAAATCGTCGGTATCGTTTTAGGTATCGGTATTGTTGGCCTTTTGGGCGCTATGGCGTATGTTAAATTGGCCCTTCCTAATGTGGGCGATGCGCCTGATATGAAAGTCGAGCTCACTCCTGAGCGTATCAAAAGAGGTGACTATCTTGCCAATCACGTCAATGTTTGTATGGATTGCCACAGTACGCGAGATTATACTTTGTTTTCGGCACCCTTGGTACCCGGTACCCTCGGCAAGGGTGGCGAGCTGTTTGATCAAAGGGCTGGTTTTCCCGGGGCATTCACTTCCAAAAATATCACTCCCTATGGCATTGGCGATTGGACTGATGGCGAAATTTACCGCGCCATCACGACGGGTGTTAGTCGCGACGGTCACGCTTTTTTCCCAGTGATGCCTTATCCTTATTATGGGAGTATGGACGAAGAAGATGCCAAAAGTATCATCGCCTATTTGCGTACCCTAAAACCTATCGAAAACAAGCCTGCTGAGTCGAAAGCTGATTTTCCGTTTAATTTTATTCTAAATACTATTCCTAAAAAAGCACAACCTACCAAGCGTCCTGCTGATACAGATGTACTAGCTTCGGGCAAGTATTTGGTCAATATCGCAGGCTGTGTGGAATGTCATACACAAGCCGATAAAGGACAAATTATCGCTGAGAAAATGTTTGCGGGCGGGCGTGAGTTTGCCCTTCCCAACGGTACGCTGATTACGCCCAATATCACCCCTGACAAAGAAACCGGAATCGGAAATTGGACCAAGGATGCTTTTGTGGCGCGTTTTAAGGCTTTTTCGGATAGCACTTATACTCCTCACAAGGTAGGTCCTAAAGAAATGCAAACGCTCATGCCTTGGATGATGTACGCCGGAATGACGGAGCAAGATTTAGGGGCTATTTATACTTATTTAATGTCGTTGAAGCCTATCAAAAATCCAGTGCCGGAGAAATTTAAGCCTTTGGCAAGTCTCTAAAAAAGCCTTGAGATTTGGATAAAGGAATGGTCACGGGTTTGGTTGTCTCAAAAACTTTGTGTTAGTTGAGAAAAAAACACGCACATATATGACCATTTCTAAAAGAGTATTAGCAACGGCAATGTTGGCGAGCTTTTGGGCTTGCAGTCCAACCGACAAAAAAGAAGAGGCTAGCACCGAAGATACAATTGCTACCTTTTCGTATGATTTTACTAAATCTGACGAAAAATATGAGATGCCCAAGGTTTTAAAAGAAATCTCGGGCATCTCTTTTTATGCCGACGGGCAGCTTGTATGCGTACAAGATGAAGACGGAGAGGTGTTTGTTTATGATCTCAATCAGAAAAAAGTCACGGCTCAACATCAATTTGGCCCGCCTGACGACTATGAAGGCATTGAGAAAGTAGAAGATGAAATCTACGTAATGCGCAGCGATGGCAAGCTCCTTAGTTTTAAATTTGGCGATAAAGAAACACGAGAAATTGAAACGAGTTTGCCCGGAAAAAATGACCTTGAAGGGCTGACCTATGATAAAGTCAACAAGCGGCTTTGGTTGGCCGTGAAAGATCCTTCCAAAAAAGCAGCCAAAGGCGACGACAAGCTGATATATTCTTTTGATTTGAAAAGCAGAAGGATTTTTACGGAGCTCGAACTCAAAGAACAACAATTTGAGAATGCGAGACTCAAAGGTAAAGATTGGAAAGAGTTTAAACCATCGGGAGTTGCGTTTCATCCTCAAACGGGCGAAGTGTATTTGATCAGTTCGGCGGGGCATCGTCTCATCATTATGAGTCGTAGCGGGGTGCCTTTACAAAATATTGAGTTGGATAAAGAGCTTTTGAAGCAACCAGAAGGCATTGCGTTTTCGCCAGATGGTACTTTGTATATTGCAAGTGAAGGAGGGAATGGCAACGGCTACATCCTAAAGTTTTCGCCTACTTCTAAGTAAGTGAACCCCGGCGACGTTTTGAACAACCCCGGCGACGTTTAAAACGTCGCCGGGGTTAGTGCTAGAGTTTCTTCTCAAAAAACGCCGCAATTGCCTTATTGACTTTGACTTGGTTGGCGTGTAGCATAAAATGATGCGTATCATCCACTACCACCATCGTTTCGATAGGAGTACCTTGATCTTCTAAGCGTCTGACAAGGTCGGTAGTTTGGCTAAAGCGGACATTGCGGTCGTCGTCGCCGTGAATAAAAAGAACCGGAGATTTCCAAGTATTTACATACGCTATGGGCGACGATTTCCAAGCTACTTCTAGCGCACGGGCTGCATCGGGGGCTTTCTCATATTGGTCGGGCAACATCAGATTGCGGGTACGTTCGATAGTACGGTCGTGTACCCCATGTACATCAACGCCTGCCGCAAATAGTTTTGAATCATGACCTAGGGCAAGGGCAGTCAGAAAACCACCATAAGAGCCTCCATATACGCCTATGCGTTTGGGGTCAATTTGTGGCTGTTTGGCAAGCCACTCGCCCGCAGCTTTGATGTCTATGTATTCGGAAGCACCGTTTGAACCGGCATTTTTGGGTTGGTGAAATTCGTATCCGTAACCAATACCTAAGCGGTAATTGACCGAAAGTACCACAAATCCCTTGCTTGCCAAGTATTGATTCATGGCGTAAGCATTGGCATAATAATCCGAATAATGCCACCCCAAAAGCATCTGACGTGGAGGTCCACCGTGTATATAGACGATTGCTGGCTTTTTGGATGCACCTCCTGTTTTTTCAAAAAGTTGACAGTGAATAGTAAACCCGTCGGGAGTTTTGAAAGTAACCTGTTTTGGAATGACCAAATCGTTGGTAGGAAAGTTAGCAGGAATGAGCTCCGAACCAATGTTTTGAGAGACCCCTCCTTTGAAAGGAATAATACTCACCAAAGGTGGGCGCTGCGCTGTGGCGCTGATATAAGCCACCGACTGAGCATCGCCCAGTACCACAGGCGACCATTCTAAGCTTTCTCCAGGAGTGAGTATTTGCATATCAGCTTTATCCACCGATACTTTTACTACGTGACGACGGTCGATATCTTGGGAGGTATGGCCCGCGTTGGCCGAAAAAACAAGGGATTTGCCATCCGAACTAAGTTTGATGTGCTCGCACATAAAATTACCGGGTGTCAGTAAAAGTGGATTCCCGCCTTGTTCGGGAAGAGAGTATAAATGCGGCCAACCGTCATGATAAGATAAAAAAACGATGCGATTGGTCGCCCAATGCAAATTGGTACCTCCGTGAGTAGTGGGCAGCGAGCCGTTGAGCCTATTGGGAGATTTCCACAATGTTTTTGTTTCGCTGGTGGATAAGTCGGAACTCATGATGTGCCACGGCACTAATCGGCGGCTTAAAACGGAATCGGGTTTTCCACCCAGTCCATTGGTACGTACAAACGCCAACTTTTTACCATCAGGTGACCACCTTGGGGAGCTATCACGTTTATATTGAGGGTCTACCCAAATAAGGGGAGTTTGGGAATCTGTAAAAACGCCAATAAAACTATGGTCGGTACGATTGGACTGAAATGCCAAACGGCTACCATCGGGTGACCATACGGGAGAGCTATTGTTACCCCGAGCCGAAAACAATAAAGTCGCAGCTTGGGAGGCGTCAATAGGTACGGTGTATATTTGCCCCCCTTTACTGAAAGCCACTTTATCACTTTTGGGAGAGATGACGGGCGTTTCGCCATCTCCCAAAAGACGAGGATTGCCTCCTTCAAAGGGTATACTCCAAATTTGTACTTTGGGGGGAGTTGGCATAAAGGTCGGATTCACGGGTAGGTCATCGTTCCAGTTGGAACCGTGGTCTCCACCTCGTACATATACTATCCACTTACCATCTGCTGATAGCGACACACTACTGAGTTCTTGTCCGTCGTCTTGGAGGTAGTTAGTGAGACGTTTGGCTTGAAAAAGAGGCCCTTCTGCTACATAAATATTCCGTTTTCCTTCTTGATTGATAGCCCAAGCAATGCGTGTACCCGTAGCGGCAGCGGCAAGCTCATTGGGAAAAGGGTAAGCTTTGAGAGATTGCAGCGGGAGGCCGTTTTGAGACCACACGTACAGACTTGTGGTCAACCACAAACCCAAAATAAGGTGTAGAGGAAGTTTCATAAAAATGAAGTTGATGAAATTCAAACTTACTAAAAAACGTTTGCAAAAAAGGAGAGAAGGATAGCCTTTTTTTCTTAGAAACTGTATTCAATAACAGTAGCGATAAAAAGACCCATATCTGATACCAAACTCTAAAATTTAAAAAAATAGCCGTATTTTTCGGACTTATTGTCTCTCAAACTAATGAAAACATTTCAAGTTATTTCTCCTGTAGATGGCTCAGTGTATATTGAGCGTGAATACATCACTTCCCACCAAATAGAAACTTTATTGGCAACGGCCAAAGCTGCTCAAAAAGCTTGGCAAAAAGTGCCTCTTTCCGAAAAAATAGCCATCTGTGAAAGAGCCGTTGAGTATTTTCTAGCTCATGCCGATGCTATCGGCGAAGAGCTTACTTGGCAAATGGGACGGCCTATCGCTTATACACCTAATGAAATCCGTCGGGGTTTTCAGGAGCGGGCCCGTTATATGATGCAAGCAGCTCCGCAAGCTTTAGCCGAGGTGGCCGTTTCGGAAAAAGAAGGTTTTCGTCGTTTTATTCGTCGCGATGCCCTCGGTACTGTATTTGTGGTAGCTCCGTGGAATTATCCTTATTTGACTTCCGTAAATGTGATTATTCCGGCTTTGTTGGCGGGCAATACTGTGATTCTAAAACATGCCCAACAAACGCCTCTTTGTGCAGAACGCTACGCTGAAGCCTTTAAAGCCGCTGGTCTGCCAGAAGGAGTATTTCAATATTTGCATACTACCCACGACGACGTGGCGCGCATCATTGGCGATTCGCGGATTGATTTTGTGGCATTTACTGGCTCAGTTTCGGGTGGTCATGCTGTGCAGCGGGCAGCCGCCGAGCGGTTTATCGCCACTGGCTTAGAGCTAGGTGGTAAAGACCCCGCCTATGTCCGCGCTGATGCTCCCTTGGCATTTGCCGTCGAAAACTTAGTGGACGGGGCGCTTTTCAACTCAGGTCAATCTTGCTGTGGTATTGAGCGTATTTATGTCCACGAAAAAGTCTATGATGATTTTGTGCAAGGGGCAGTGGCGTTGGTCAATCAGTACATCCTAGGAAATCCTCTGGATGCAGGTGTACATTTAGGGCCGATGGTTCGCACTTCAGCGGCTGAGTTTGTAAGAGGACAAATCAGCGAAGCCGTAACTCAAGGCGCACAAGCACTTATCGATTCTACTTCTTTTGCTCTTGATAAAGCCGGTACACCTTATTTAGCCCCTCAGCTTTTGGTCAATGTGAATCATAGTATGCGTATTATGACTGAGGAGACTTTCGGGCCTGCGGTGGGAATCATGAAAGTAAGTAGCGACGAAGAAGCAATTCAGTTGATGAACGATAGCGAATATGGTCTGACTGCTTCGGTGTGGACAGGTGATGCCGATGCCGCTTTACACATCGGAAATCAAATCGAAACCGGAACTTGGTTTATGAATCGCTGCGACTATCTCGATCCTGAATTGGCCTGGACAGGCGTCAAAGATTCGGGGCGTGGCTGTACTCTTTCAGCTTTAGGTTACGAAGCGCTTACGAGACCTAAGTCATTTCATTTGAGAGTAGCAGGGTATTAAAATTAGAAAATTCAAAAATACCTGATATGAAAATTGGTCTTTTAGAATGTGACCATGTGCGAGACGATTTTCGTCATATTGCGGGCGATTATCGCGAAATGTTCCCTGCTTTATTTAAGCCGTTGGCGAGTGATTGGGAGTTTACCTTTTATGATGTTGTTAATCACCATTTTCCAGTATCTATTGATGAATGCGACGCCTATATCTGTACAGGTTCCAAATTTTCGGTATATGACCAAGAACCTTGGATAGAAACCTTAAAAGCATTTGTCAGAGAGCTTTATGCTCATCAGAAAATATACCTTGGTGTTTGCTTTGGGCATCAGATGCTTGGAGAAGCATTGGGAGGGAAGGTACAAAAATCGGCAGTAGGATGGTGCGTGGGTATTCATGAGCTCACCATTATTGAGCCTCAAAAATGGATGCAACCTACCCAGCCCACGCTCAATTTGCTGATGATGTGCCAAGACCAAGTTCATACTTTGCCGCCCGATAGTCTTGTATTGGCAACCACCTCAGATTGCCCCATTGCGATGTTTAGGGTAGGCGAGCGGATGCTAGGCGTACAAGCGCATCCAGAGTTTCCGCTGGCTTATGAGAAAGAATTGATGCTATCGAGAGTAGAGCGTATTGGGATGCCAAAAATCGAAGCAGGGTTGGAAAGTTTATCAGAGCCACTGCACAGTACTTTGATGGCCCAATGGATGATAGCCTTTGTGAAATCTGTTTTGTAAAAAAGGCTTAAAAGCCTGTTATTTGTCATACCGATGGGCCGTTGTAGCATCGTCGGTATGACAAAATCAATTTAAAATGATTATTGCCCAATTCCAAGTCAGTGAACTGGCGGAATTTCTCAAATACGGTATTTCTGGATTAAGTGCGATTGCTTTTATCCTGTCGTTTTTTCTTTTGAGCCGAGAGAGTAGCCGCACCAAGCCTCGCCCCGAAATGTTGCGTTCTATCCGCATGTTTATGATACTGGCGTTGGTGTTGGGGGTAGTATCGGGCATTGCTGCTATCATGAATCCGACCGATGTAGCGCCTAAGCCAAACCGTAAGCCTATTAAATCGTCGAATTTGGCCTATACTCAAAAGAAAGCTGTTCCTCCTAAAGTGTGGAAGGTAGAGATATTTTATGATGCCGGAGCCCAACCGCTCGCCGAAGAGCTAGCGAGAAAACTGGGAAAATATCAAGAATATGATGCTAAAATCACACTTTTGGGGTCGACTAAGAAAAAAGAATTAAAAATTAAAAGTAGCCAAATCAGATACGAAGTCATTGAAAAAGAGGCGGCTAATCAGATTCAGAAGCGTTTGTCGGAGGCATTGCCCCAAGATGTAACCTTGACACTAAAGCAAATCACTTCATCATCTCCCGATTATTTGAGCATCTTTGTGTGCGATTAGTAGATTTGATACGTTAAAAAAACGCTCATCTATTCTTTCGTAAGAAGTCATCAAAATTTATGTAACCAAACTTTTAATTATTATAAAACTACGATGAAGAAGACGTTTTTGACCCTTTCCTTGTTGGCTTGCGCAGCAGCCGGGTTTGCACAAACACCAGGTGGTACACCTCCAGCGGTTTCGCCAATGCCTATGAAACCCGAAATGACCGAAATTTGGGAACCAGAAGTGCCTACCGTCACTCCGGGCAAAAATGCGGGTGACCCGCCTTCGGATGCCATCGTGTTGTTTAATGGTAAAGACCTCTCTCAGTGGGTTTCGGCTAGAGATGGTGGGCCGGCTCCTTGGAAAATCGTAAACGGTGATCATTTGGAAGTAGTCCCCAAGAGCGGTGACATCAAAACCAAAATGAAATTTGGTGATTGCCAACTTCACCTCGAATTTAGTGCACCCGACCAAGTAGAAGGCGCTAGCCAAGGTCGTGGCAATAGTGGGATATTTTTCCAAGACCGTTATGAACTCCAAATTTTGGATTCATACCAAAACCGTACCTATCGCAATGGTCAGGCGGGAAGTATTTATAAAGACCATGCACCGCTCGTCAATCCTATGCGTAGCCCTCTTGAGTGGAATGTATATGATGTAGTATATACAGCGCCACGTTTCAAGCCTGATGGACGTTTGGATTATCCCGCGCGCATCACTGTGTTTTTGAATGGAGTATTGGTTCAAAACAACGTTACTATCAATGGGTTAACGCTCTATATCGGTTTGCACCACTATCCTGAAGCGCATGGTGATGATGTTCTTCACCTCCAAGATCACGGAAACAAGACCCAATTCCGTAACATTTGGGTTAGAAAGCTGTAATCAAGAATCATAAACATGAATCATCTCGAATGTAGATGATTCCCCAAAAAACCTTCTGATTTGTATTTGAGTAGACGCAAACTCTCAAATGTAAATGGAAGGTTTTTTTGTGCTTGTCATAGTAGTGATTGCAGCTATCGTTTTTACAAATGTGTTTGGATTATCTCCTCCAGCAAGCTTATGTTTGACTTCTCCGAAGTGGTTTGTTTTGGGTGGAGAATCTGTTAGCTACAAACATTTGCGCTTCTCCGAAGCATAATATGAGAATGCTATTAGCGAGGAATAGCTTCGGAGAAGCTTAACCTTTGTAGTATGAGGTTTGAGCTTGACGCCAAAGACTTCGGAGAAGTCAAACAAACCTAAACAATCTCCTGCTTCTATCTGGTACGTCTTGCAGGTTATTTTACACTATTCCATTTTCGGGATTATAATCCTACTATTTCTTTGAGTTTAGTAAAAAAGGCTTTTTTGCGGGGCGAACTTATTTGCCAATTGACAGGCACGGATTGATAGCCTTCCTCCAAACCTTCGTTTTTCATGCGATAATCAAAAAATCCCCAAGAGGCGTATACACTTGTAGCTGCCACGAAGTTGTTCATCGGTTTGTCGAAATCAAAATGGTCATCTTCGTTAAAAACAATAGGCATAGGGCGATAGCTCGGCAAAGCGCGGGTCTTTTCCACCATTTCTACAATTTTGGCGGGGTCGCTTACGCCATTGCCATGAAGAAGAAGGAAGTCTGTTTCTTTTACTACGTTTTCACGAGGAATAGCACCACCTCCATAGCTGGTACTTACCAACAATCGCCTGCCTTTGTGCTTAGTGTTTTTAATCCTAACGATGAGTTGATGTACTCGTTCGGGTTGTAAAATAGGATGGTCATAACGAATGTTACATTCATTATTGACCTCGATGATTACATTTCCATAGCCTTCTTCCAAAATCCACTTAGTGGCATTGTCTACCGCTTGTACCACTGCGGCTTCATCGCGGAGGCGTTCGTCTTGACCAAAATAGAAGAAGCCAAGGATGACGACCATACCTTGCTCGTCGGCTTTATTAAGAATTTTTTTGAGACGATTCCAATAATAAAGACTCCACGAGCCGTCGGCATTGAAGGCGGAATTGTGCCAAGGCTGGTCTTTGGAGTATCCTTGAGGACTGCCACCTTGTAAGTTGAGCGTAAAAGCCAAAAGCCCGTGCTGTTTCCAGACGGGCATGGCTTCTATAAATTCGTTGGTATTACGGTCGGCATCCCACTTTTGAGTATCGGGATAAGCCCATTGAGTACGAGTGTCGGGGTTTGTATCATCAAAAATCCCCTGTACCATCCGCGAATTAGGAAGTAATCCTTCAATGCTGTATCCTTGCCATATTCGCTTAGGAAACGTGGGTTTTCCATTGATATAAAACTTCTCCCCTTTGATGCTAACTTTGGTGTGTCGTTTGGGAGGATTGGCCAATGACACGGTTGCCCAAAGCACCCAAACGACAATAAATCTACAACGTAAAGTCCTCATAGTCTTGGTCTTTAGTATCTAATAGACCAATAAGGGTTTCGTTGGGCTTTTATACTATCTGCAATGTGTTTTTTGAGTAATTGGTCGTAGTCGCTGTTTTTGATTTTCTTACCTTTCATTTTAGGTAAGGTCAAGTCTTTATCAACGTTTTTGAGTTCTACTTTTTGAGCAGAAACAATAACATCACCGTCGTTGATGTCCAATTCTAAAATAACACCAGGAAGGCCCAAATAACGCTCCGGCCCTGCTGGTACGGGAATATCTTGCGCAAACCAAGCCGTGATTTTGTGGTTTTTGATAGGGTCAAACGTTTCCGCTTTCATACATACATAGCCTGCCACATCCTTGATTTGGTTTTGGATACGCCAGTTGTAGCTCATCAATGAATCTTCCAACAAGAAAGTTTTTCCGAGCATTTCGTAATGCTCGATTATCTTTTCTTTTTCAAAATTTCGATAAACAAGATATTCCTCTTGACGCCACGAATACCTACCGTCCTCGGTTTGGCCTTGCTCGTTGCCATAAGTATAGATGCTCTGTTTATCGTTAAAAATCAGCTTCATTTTAGTGCCGGGGCCATTATCTTCGTTACCCCAAGTGAGCTGCATACGGTCTTTTTCTTCTTTGCTGAGATAGGTGAGCCGCGAGTTTACCTTAATCCAGTTGTATTTGTGCTCGTAGGTAACGATACCCTCGGTTTGTTGGGCAAATGCTCCTAAAGCTACACAACAAAGAATGGCTAGTGAAAAGAAGGTTTTTTTCATGATTCTCGAAAAGTCGAATAAAAAATGAATTTGAAAGTATTTTGTGTCTGGGTTTAGTACCATCCTCTACGTTTGATGTTGGTATTCATACCGCGCATATTGTAAGTAAAGCTAAGCATGTAGTAGCGAGCCAATGTTTGGATACGCTCTTGCGATACGTAGTTTTGGTTGGCAAACTGATTTACCCCTAAGTTACGATTGAAAGCATCGTAAAGGGATAGTCTGATTTCCGCTTTTTTGGATTTTCCTAAAACCTTATAAATCGAAGAATTCAGAACAGGTACTTGCTGATTAAACCCAAATCGGTCGTTGGTGTAGATTTGGTAATTGAAATTGGAGTTGATATAAAAATCTTTAGGCAAGCGAATATTCATTGTACCTCCATAGGTCTGGGTCACAATCTGCTGATTTTGTGTAGTATTGATAGAATACTTGGTGTTGCCTATGCTCCAGTTGGCATTGGGATAAAACGTAAACACATCGCTTGGGGTGAGGTCGAGACGTACTCCAAAACGGAGGCTATTGGTATTGGTCTCATTCATGACACCATTGATAGGCGTTAAGTTTTTGCTAATGCCTGGACTAGCATTGAAGTTGATAGTCGCTTTGGTTTTTTTCAAAGGAAATCCAAAACCAATGTAAGAACCCAAATTCTGACCACCTGAAATATTAACAGGCTTAGTGACTGTAATCAGTGTGGCAGGGTCAATCTGCTGATTATAAATAATTTGATTTACATTGTAAGAATAATAAAGGTTTACATTGAAGCTCGTAAAGCTAGCGGGATTAAACATATTATATCCCAAATTGATATTGTGTGATAGCGACGGTAATAGGTCAGGATTACCTTGACGAATGATAAGCGGGTTGCTGTTGTCGATGATAGGCTGTAGGTCTCTTGTATTGGGTTGATTGACGTTCACATTATAACCCGACCAGAAATAACGATTGTTTTTGAGGTCATAGCTAAATGAAGCATTGGGGATGAAGGTGGTATAGTTTCGCTTCACATCAATAAAAGTATTGGGTTCTTGCCCAAGACCAAATTTACCGTCGATTTGAAAGGTCTGAACCGCCAAACCGCCTGAGAAATTGAGTCCTTTGTACGAATACCGGATACTGGTACCAAGGCGAGCGTAGTTATAATTGTTTTTGTAATAACTACTGAGGCTATCTACTGGCATACGTTGCCCATTTTCTTTGGCCAAATCAAATACATTACGATCTACGAAATCGGAGCGGTGACTCAAATTGACAAAAGTTTCGGAGAAGAAACGCTTAGCAAAAGGCTCCACAAAAAGCAGGCTTGTTTTAAACAAATTGACACGGCTACCGGTATTGTTGGTAAGGTCTAGCAATTGTCTAATAACGTCGTCGGGATTAGTAGCATTGTAAAATAAATTGAGTGAATTTTGGTCAGCTACTCCGTCGTTGTTTGTGAAGTTATAGGAAGCACTTACGGCAAAACTCCGCCCTTTTTTCTTAAACTTGTGACGATACAAAAGAGTGTTAGCTGTCTCGATTTTGTCCACCAAAGTAGAATTGTTAATGGTGCTTTCGTTGGATTTAAAATTATTACTTCTCAAATATTCCGTAAAGCTACTCAAGCGCGTATTTCCAGCGTTTAGTCTACTATTGTTGCTAAAAATCAGTGTGTTGAGCGAGTCGATAGTTTGCTCGTGTCTAAAAGACAATCGGTGATTTCCTACAAAATTGATTTGATTACTTTGTTCGTTGGTTTGGAACGAACCATTCTGAAGGAAGTTTTCGCGGGTACGTAAGGCATCAAAAACTTGACGATTAGAGTTGTAATAATAACTAGCGTTGGTCTTGATTTTTTTTGTGTTACGGTTGTAGTTAATCCCCCCTGCGATATTGTTGGAGTATCCGCGATTGAGCCCACCGCCTACTGGAATACTCAGGCCGCCGTCGTCGTCACCACCGATAGAGATATAATACCCTCCACCACCAAAACCAAAGTCGCCGTTGTCGTTCCATTGATTGAAAGAACCACTTCCTCTAAAATCCTGATAATCATCCCACGACATCCCTGTTTGGTTGGTGTTGTTGGTAAGGCCGATGATTGAAAACTGATTTTTATCGTCAAATTTATTATAGTTTCCTTTGATTTCGCCGCGTGGGTTGGCGCTATTGTTACCGTCAAGTCCCACACCAGCGGTTACTTTTCCAAAACCACCTTTTTTGAAGCTGTCTTTCAGTTGAAGGTTTACGGTTTTTTCTTGCTTTCCGTCATCTACTCCCGTTACTTTCGACTGTTCGGTTTTATCATTGAAAATCTGGACTTTATTGATTGCTTCGGCAGGAAGGTTTTTGGTTGCCATTTTGGGGTCATCTCCAAAAAAACGTTTACCATCTACGGTTACTTTTTGGACCTGTTGCCCTTGGGCGATGATGTTGCCGTTTTGGTCGATTTGTACACCGGGTAGTTTACGTAGAAGGTCTTCGACCGTCGACCCTGGGGGTACTTTGAAAGAAGCAGGATTGTACTCGATGGTATCGCCTTTGATACTCATGGGGGCGCGAGCGGTTTTGATTACTATCTCAAAAAGCTCTTTGGTGATAGGTTTGAGCCTAAGCGTGCCCAAATCGATGAGTTCTTTATCCCCAAAAACAATGTCTTTTTCGAGTGGGATAAATCCTACATAAGTGATTTTGAGGAGATAGTCCCCTTTTTTGATATTGCGAAAAGAAAATGCTCCTTTTTCGTTGGTACGAGAAAAGTTGACAAGTGATGAATCTTTTCTTTGTAAGAGCATTACAGTGGCTGAGCCTAATGGATTGGCTACTGTATCGGTAGTCATACCTTGAATCTGAAAACGGCTTGGAGTGGTTTGGGCATACAATGCACTCAGGCATGGCCACAATAATGCCAGGAGGAGAATTTTTCGCATGGCTGTTGTTAGAATAGAGGTTTAAAGAATGTGGTTAGATGGTGTATTTCTCAATACGGCTATTGAATCGTAAACGTACTAATGATTTAGTTTATTGTCAAGAAATAATAAAAATATATTTAAGAATGTTAGATATATAGAAATTAATAAGAAGGAATGCTACGGATATATACTTTATGATTATGAAAAGGTTACAGCTAAAAACAAAAAAAGAGCCAATTTGTGGTTGGCTCTTTTTTGAATGATATAAAAATCGCTTGAAACTAGAAGCGGAAGTGCGAAAACGCCTTGTTGGCTTCGGCCATACGGTGGGTATCGTCTTTTTTCTTTACAGAAGCACCTTCACCTTTTGAGGCAGCTACGATTTCAGCAGCTAGGCGATCGCGCATGGTTTTTTCACCGCGCAAACGAGCATACTTAATCATCCATTTCATACCTAAAGCTACCTTACGATCAGGACGAACTTCGGTAGGAACTTGGAAGTTAGCTCCACCTACACGGCGGCTCTTTACTTCTACGGCAGGCATTACGTTGTTCAATGCGCGGCGCCAGATTTCGAGGCCGTTTTCGTTGAGGCGTTTTTCGGCAATTTCCAAAGCACCGTAGAAAATATCATAGGCGATGCTTTTTTTACCTTCCAACATCAAGTTGTTTACAAATTTGGTTACCATTACATCCCTGTATTTAGGGTCAGGTAATAGGTATCTTTTTTTAGGTTTTGCTTTTCTCATTGTACTGAGTTGTTAATCAATGGAGGTTTCGTTTTGTTCAGCTTGATTGCTGATTTTAACTGATTCATCCCGAACTAGCTTCGGAATTACTACCCTTTTATGCTATTGTACTGTCTTACGCAAACAAAAAGGACGGATTACTTCTTCTTACCTGGAGCTGGTTTACCACCTTTTCCTACTGGTGCTGCTTGACCTGGTTTCGGACGTTTTGCACCGTAGAGTGAGCGGCTTTGTTTACGACCGTTTACACCGGCAGTATCAAGCGCACCACGAACTACGTGATAACGTACCCCTGGAAGGTCTTTTACACGACCACCACGCACCAATACGATTGAGTGCTCTTGGAGGTTGTGACCTTCACCTGGAATGTAAGCGTTGACTTCCTTCATGTTTGACAAACGTACACGCGCTACTTTGCGCAAAGCCGAGTTTGGCTTCTTCGGGGTCGTGGTGTATACACGCGTACATACACCGCGGCGTTGTGGGCAAGAATCTAAAGCCGGAGACTTAGATTTCCACGTCATTTGTTCACGTCCTTTGCGTACTAACTGTGAAATAGTTGGCATTATATATTACTGATTATGAGAAAAATGGATATACCACCCCAAAAATGGGAGTGCAAAATTAGGGTCTTTCTTTGAAAAGACCAAATCATAAACGATAAATTTGAAGATTAAAAGCTTGTCTGCTAGCTTTTTCAGCGCAAAGCTAGTTTGATCAGTTGCTCTACGGTGATTTGGTCGCCTTCGCGTTTGAGAATTGTATCGACGCTCTTTTCGGCGGTAGGTTTTGGAATGCCCAGCATTACCAAAGCGGCAATTGCTTCGTTTCGGATTTGGCTGTTGGCTCCCAAGAATATACTAGGTTGAGGAGCCGTGAGTCCTTCTTTTTTGATTTTATCCTTTAAATCTATGATCACTCTTTGGGCTGTTTTACTACCAATCCCCTTGATAGTTTGAATAAGGCGAACATCTTCTCCGACAATAGCTTGCTTGATTTCGGGTGCCGACAACGAAGAAAGCATGATAAGTGCCGTAGCCGAGCCTACTCCTGATACACTGATAAGATCTAGAAAGAGATTTTTTTCGGTAAGTTCTGCAAATCCATACAAAATGTGGGCGTCTTCCCGGATTTGTTGGTAAGTCAATACTTTACAGACTTCGCCAAGGTTGGGCAATGCACTGTAGGTTTGTAAAGAAATTTTTACTTCATAGCCTACTCCTCCTACATCCATGATGAGATATGCGGGATCTTTGTGGGCAAGTTTACCGTTTAGATAAGCTATCATATATTGTTGAGGAGATTAGCTCTTTGGTACAAAAACTACCAAAGAGCTAATATTATTTTTGTGTCCAATAATCAACCACCAATACCTTGTCGAGGTAGGGGCCTAGCACTTTGCCAAATGCTTTGTGGTCAGGATGCGGTAGATATATGGCGCGGTCTTCTTCAGAATTGAAAGTCAAAAAGAAACAATGCGTAAATCCTTGGGCGAGGCCTTCGGGGCTATTGTTGGTACCCCACTCAAAGCCTTTGATTTGTTTGATTTGGGTAGGGAGCTTTCTAAACGCATCCTCTACTTGTTTTATTTGGGCTGGGGTAGTATTGTCTTTAAACTTAAACAACACCACGTGTCGTAGTACTTTGTCGTTTTTTTGGGCCATAGCGCCAAAGGCAAAAAAGGTTAAAAAAAGGGCTAAAAATTTGATTTTCATGTAAGTAGAATTAATACCTAACAAAAGAATTGATTGAAACCTTGTCCTACAACTAGCCTGAGCAGTTGATACATTCGCCGCTATCATCTCTTACACTGCGTTCAAAATCACCGAGTTGTTCTTTCAATTCGAGGATTTCGTCTTCAATTTCGCAGCGTTCAAAGAGTGAAAGCTCGCCAGAGACTATTTGTTTTTCAAGGGATTTGAGTTTCACACGCATTTCTGAAACTTCCATTAATGTTAAAGTTGCCATGAGATATTTGGGAGTGAATTATGAATTTATGGTTTTGAGTTAATGCGAAAGTTACTAAAAAAGTTCGGGAAATTTCATTGAATTGCGGAGTTGTCGTGCCACCATTCATCATTTTTTGCAGAAAGCCCCCATTGGTCTAGTATCCTATAGACTAAGCCCGCTAGAGGTGCAAAAACCGACATCGAAAATACATGAATTTTTCCAAGGAGGCGATGCCAATTGGGATATTTTTTTAAGAAAAAAGGAATAAATTGAAATATTCCGATAGGTGTTGCCCACGCACTGCTCAGGATATGTACGTAAAATGCTGTGGTAAAGCTTTTTTGCGTAAAACGGTATTGGTTTTTGTTGTTAAAAATCCAATTTCTGGTTCGAAGCTAAGGTAAGGTATTACTTTGGAAAACATGAGCAGCGTAAAAGCCGCTACTGAAAATAGGAAGAGGGTATATATTAAGGGGGTTGTACGCATTAACTTTCTTGCATTTTTTGCCGACACATTTCTAGAGCAGTAGGTGTTTGAAATCAACTTCCGCATTTCGCCACATTCTCCGCCAGATTCGGTATCTTTGCAAAATTTTATTTCGTTTAGTATCATGAACCTGTTTAACGTTTATCCGATTTACGACATCGAACCCGTCCAAGCGCAAGGCTCTTGGCTCTGGGACAGCAAAGGCGAGAAGTACCTCGACCTTTACGGCGGTCACGCCGTGATTTCGGTGGGTCATTGTCACCCCCATTACGTCGAAAAACTGACGGAACAGTTGCGACGAATTAACTTCTATTCCAACTCTGTCAGGATACCGTTACAGGATGAATTGGCCCAAAAATTAGGCGATTTGGCTGGTTATCCAGATTATACGCTCTTTTTGTGCAACTCAGGTGCCGAAGCCAACGAAAATGCCATTAAGTTGGCCTCTTTTTACAACGGTGGCAGCAAAATAGTTGCCTTTACCAAATCATTCCACGGCCGCACGGCAGGGGCAGTTGCGATGACCGACAACCCGTCGATTGTTGCACCCGTCAACTACAACAAGCACGTCACGTTTTTGCCGTTCAACGACGCCGAAGCCGTTCGTCAACACGACATGACCGACGTATGTGCCATCATCGTAGAAGGAATTCAAGGTGTGGGGGGTATCCAAGTAGCATCAGAAGAGTTTTTGCGGGCAATCCGTCAGAAATGCGACGAAAGCAACGCTACCTTTATCTTGGACAGCGTACAGTGCGGCTATGGACGTTCGGGGAAATTTTTCTCGAACCAACACTACACCGACCTTCACGCCGACCTATACACCACCGCCAAAGGCATGGGTAACGGTTTCCCAATCGCGGGTGTATTGATTTCGCCTAAGTTCCAAGCCAAATACGGCATGTTGGGTACTACTTTCGGTGGAAACCATTTGGCGTGTGCGGCAGGCATCGCCGTCCTCGACATCATGAAAGACGAAAACCTCATGGACAACGCCGTCGAAATTGGCGACTATTTGATGAAAGGGATTGTGGAAATCGGAGGTTACAAAGAGCTTCGCGGACGTGGGTTAATGATTGGTATTGAATACGATTTCGCCATCGAAGACCTCCGCAATAAGCTGTTGTTCGACTATAAATTATTCACGGGCGTAGCAGGTAAAAACACCATTCGTTTGTTGCCGTCGCTTGCCCTCAAAAAAGAAGAAGCTGATTTATTCTTAGAAGCGTTGAGCAAAGAAATTCGCGTTTTAGCTTAACTCAGCTAGTCCCGAAATACAATTCGGGACTCCAACGGTATAGCGTCTCCACGTTTTTACCTACCATTAAAAACCCTGAAAGAGTAATCTACCTTTTTCAGGGTTTTTTATTGATCTTTACCGAAGATACTTTTTAAAGAAACTGACCATGTTAACAAAAACCTCTCGTCGAAAAGCACTACTGCCCCCTCAAAAGGTGTCTATTGAGGAATATTTTAAGGCCGAAGAAAAATCCGTTTACAAACATGAATACCACGACGGAATTGTCAAGAAAATAAAAACTCGAACTTTCATAAGCGGCCATTTATCAACAAAAATCACCACACTGGTCACCTTTTTTTTAGAGGAAAACGATTTGCTATATTTGGTCAATGGTAGCGACACTAAAATCCAAATTGAGCAGTACAACAAGTTTGTGTATCCCGATGCGGTGGTGATTTGTGAAAAACCAGCATTTTATCAAAACCGAAAAGATACAATCACCAACCCTTTAGTCGTCGTAGAAGTACTATCCGACTCCACCAAAGAGTACGACCGAACCCTCAAATACGAGTATTACCGCACCATTCCAAGTTTCAAAAAGTACGTATTGGTGCATCAAGACCGAAAACACGTATCGGTGGTCTATACCAAACAACTCGATGCCACCTGGATTGTCCGCGACTACGACGGCGAAGATGCCACTGCTATTTTGTACGCTATTCAGCAATGTCCGCTTTCTCTCAAACAGCTTTATAGAGGGCTAGAAATCGCAAACCCATAAAAAACCGCAAAGCACATTTCAGCTAGTCCTGAAGCACAATTCAGGACTTTTAGGGTATCGCGTCTCCGACGCCCTCCAAAAAAGCGGCGGACACGCTAAGCCATTATAAGCCCCAAACTATAATTTCAGCTAGTCCCGAAATACAATTCGGGACTTTTAGGGTATTGCGTCTCCGACGCCCTCCAAAAAAAGCGTCGGAGACGCTAAGCCATTATAAGCCCCAAACTATAATTTGGGGCTAGTTTCAGCTAGTCCCGAAGTACAATTCGGGACTTTTAGGGTATCGCGTCTCCGACGCCCTCCAAAAAAAGCGTCGAAGACGCTAAGCCATTATAAGCTGGGGCTAGTGTGAGAAAGTGTATACTTCTCAAAAAATTCAGGGTCAAAATTAGCCTGTTGAAAATTGGTCAATACTTCCTCAATTGCTCTTTTTTCCTTAATCCATCCCTCACACACCGCATGACGAAGGCGAGTACCCAAAGCATTAAAGCCCAACACAGCACCACTTTTTGAATCATAATTGATGCGGATGAGCACTTCTTTGGTAGGATGTTGCCAACAAAAAGTACTTACACCTTCAGGTAAAGAGGCTGGTACCTCTCCGTAAGTTTGATACTCTAAATCAAAAAATTTAGCAGAATTAAAAAATACCCCTGGTTGATAAGCCGTACGATTACCACAGATAGTTTGAGCGACGGTCTCGCCCATGATACGGCCTGTGTACCAAATTTGTTCGATTGATTTACGCCCCTCTGGGGGCTGCTGATGCTCTACACAATCTCCTATAGCATACACATCAGAGAGATTTGTTTCAAGGTATTTGTTGACCACAATTCCCTTGTTGAGGTATAGAGCAGTAGTGTTTGAAGAAAGAAAGGAGATATTGGGTACTACCCCAATAGCTAGCCCAACCAACTGACAATCAATACGCTCACCTTGCGATGTTTCCACTCTTTCTACGCATCTTTGACCTCTGATTGCTTTGAGTTTGGTATTGAAACGTAAATCTATACCACGTTTTTGAATATGTTTGGTCACAAGGTTAGACTCCTCTTTGGGCAATACACTACTCCAATAGCTTTTTTCTCTGACAAGCATAGTGACCTCAATATGGCGAGTGTGCAGCATCTCGGCAAGTTCCACCCCAATCAAACCTCCACCTACAATCACCGCTTTTGAAATACCTGCGGTATTTTTTTCGAGCAATTCCAAATCTTGGTAGCTATACAATCCCTGCACACCACTCAGGCTTTGTCCCTCCCAATCACCCATACGAGGCACCGAGCCCGTCGCCAAAATGAGTTTATCGTAGGTTAAGACCTTACTGGTAATAGCCTGTTTATTCGTATGTTTAGGAGCTACCTTGGTAAGTCGTTCTAATAGTGAAGGCGTATAGGTCACTTGATAGCTGTCTGCGGAGAGCGTTATTGTCTTTTGGGAAAAATCAATATTTTCTACCGTAGCTCTATAAAGATTGATACGATTTTTGTCCCAAAACCAATCCTCATAAGGCTTGAGATGATGGTATTGCTGATGCCCCATGTAGACATACATCAACGCCGTACGAGAAAAGAAATGGTCTGTTTCTTTGGAAATAACCACAATTTCAACATCGCTCTGTTTTCGGATGTGTCGAGCAGCCGTGATACCAGCAATTCCGTTTCCTACAATAACAATACGCATAAACAGCAGCTTAAAGCAGTCTTAATTGTGATAAGTAATTGTTCAAAAGTAGTCATTTGTCATTGCCTAAAATAGCCTGCTTTGAAACAGACTAGCTTCGAGCTGCTTATCCAATAGCAACATGAAGACTCAAGTTTTACAAAAATCACCAATTACAATATCGGTGAGCATTCAAATCGCCATTGCGGGATTTCCTTTAGGCCCTATACTCAACCGTAAACCAAAATCTTTGCCTTTGCTCACATCTTCGAGTCTTACCAATATTCCCCCTTTTCCTTTCCAAAAGCGGGTTTTGTCAGTATTAGCTTTTTTGTCAGGGGTATATTTGCCTGACAAATAAGTATCAAACTGCTCAAGCAGACTTTTTACGGCAGTGCTATCATTGAGATACACATCAATCTTTACGCCACTGAGATTTTTGTTTTTATCTAAATAATAAAGTACGTCTATTGCCTCAAAATTTTCGGTTTCGTAAGTAAAACCAACATGGTTTGTGGTATCTTCAAAAAGCTCAAATGTCTCCTCTGTCTTGATTTTACTAACAGGGTCTCCTAGTTGAAAACCCCGAAAAATTCCTCCTTGACGTCCGATGATTGTGGTCAACAATTGTGAGTGATTGGTACTAACAATAGGCTCAGTACTAGATATTACGCTGTCTTTTTGAGTGCCTTGCTGTTCGGTAGTTTGCTCCGTACTCTTCCCACACGACAACAACAAAATGCTCGAAGAAGCTATAAAAATCACCGCCAACACCAATCTAGTATATGATATAGTCATAGTTATAAAAAATGATACTCTTGCGAAGTTAGGAGTTTTGTGTCAATTATGATGATAGTGTAGTTTTAAAATGAGGTAATTTGCGAATTGGAATATACTAAAACTCTCTTCCTATGGCAAAATAGGGCCTTGCTTCGCCCAAATGATTGAAAGAATAATTGATACGTCCCACAAAATTGTACCACGTCACTACGTCCATTCCTACCCCAAACCCAAACAAGGGACGATTGGCAAGCTGACTATTGTTAAGTTCAGGATAAGGGTTGCGGACGTAGCCTACATCGGCATAAATGTTGGGATAAATAGCGACTGGCAAAGCATTGAATTGTCGAAGCTTGATAAACTTGCTTAGATTGAAGGTTCGATTGAGCAGCTGATACCGAAGATTGGTCTTGAGATAACTATAATGAGGCCCATCAATTACATACAGCTCATATCCACGTACCAAATCACCCCCATATCCCATACCGCGAGTTTGTAAGAAAGGCTGCCGAGCAGGCGTAGCTACTTTAAGTTCGGTCAGATAACTAAAATATAGTTTTTTAGCCAAAGGTATGTATTGCCCCCAATTGAAAGTGGCTTCCAATATATCAACGTCATCGGAAGGTAATACGCCTATTTTGCTTACATAAAACCCATAAATATACCCTCTGAGCGCATACTGCCCTCGGTCGCGGCGATCATAAAAATGTGAATAGGAGAGTTGCAGATACCGTTGGCGACTCTTACCTCCCAAAAAATAATTGGGATTGAGGCGAGCAATGGTATCAGTCACATTTGTCATGGAATATTGGGCCGAGAAAGAATGATAGCCATAAAATTTTGGACGGTGTGTAAGCGTCAAGTAAGGTACAATTCGCTCACGGGTTCGTTCGTCGCTCCCCAAAAAAGAAAGTTTGTCTCGATTGGTACGATAAGCCAAAGAGCGATTGGTGATCCTTAAGATACCAATAGTAATACCCGTACGCTGCTTTTTGTCTAAATAAGGAATTGAATAATAAATATCCAACCGAGGTATAAAACCAAATTCAGCTCGTAAGCGTAGGCGGTCGTTGTTGCCAGTAAGGTTTTGATGCAGGGCATACACGCCATAAATCGTTCGACTCAAATCACGCCCTCGTTCATACCACCACTCATTGAAATTGCGGTCGGCTAGCTCAAATACCGGAAAAGCCAGCAAATACCACTGCTCTTTCAGTACCACCTCTATATCTACCATAGCAAGGCCGCCCATCCATTTAGCATCAGCGGTATAAAAAGGGAGCTGAGTGGTATCGACAACTACCTTCTTTTTAAGCTCTACCGAAAGAAACAGATTAGTGTTGAGGATTTTTCGACGGTCGTATTCAAGCAGAGAATCCAATTTAAATACGGTAAGAGTATCGCCTCCTTTCACATCCATTTCACGACGAATGATGCGCTCTTTGGTGCGAAAATTACCAATAAGTTGAACCTGCCTGACCACAACCTTCTGGGTCGTGTCAGGTGTACCACCCCAAACCGACATCCAACAAGCATGAAAGAGCGAAATCAGAAGCATATATTACTCAATAAACCCATATTTTGCTTTTGCCTTCTCGCGTGAGGTAGCATTGAAATGCCACCACTCTGTTTGGATAGAGGTGAAACCCGCCTTCAGCATGACCCTCCGAAGAAGTTTTCGATTCTCAAGCTGCTGAGCTGAGAGTTTTCCAGCTTTGAGCATTGCAGCTTCACGGCGCGGCTCGGCCACTTCACCAAAAAAATCAAAAATAGTACCCATGTCGAGCGGGTGGCCCTTATCGTCGGCGATGGTCAAATCTACGGCACAGCCAAAATTATGAATAGAGCCTTTGGTAGGATTGGCTACAAAATCTTCGCGACGATTGGGGGGCATGTGGCTCATTCTACTCCAAAATATTTTTGTAACACTCCGAGGGCGGGCTCCGTCATATACCAAAAGCGTATATTTTGGTTTTTCTTGTTTCAAAAACTGATTTGCTTTGATGAGTTTGTCGGCCGCCATAGGTTGAAGATAAGCCCGCTCCAAGTCGCCGTAGACGTCTTCTTTGATAAAATTGTCGGTAGTAGAGTATTTCAATTCAACCAAAATACTAGGGTCTAACTTCTGAATATCGACCAAGCCATGCGCAATAAACTTCTCTTCTAACGAAACCTTATTTTTTTGCCCATTACTCGACAAAGCAAGTAAGACTCCTCCTCCAAAAATGATTGTTTTGACGCAAGTCAACGTTTTCTTGAAAGTCATTGATAATTTTTTAGAATTCTTCAAAAGTTACAAATTACGGATAAATCTCTGGAAAAAACCCTAGCTCTCTCTATTAAATGCTTCCTGTATGCTTTATCTATAACTGCCAAAACTCAAAAATAGAGATAACTTCTGTGTATATTTTTAAAAAACCGCTTTAGGCAAGGGTAACTACGCCCCTATTCGATGCTTTTGTAGTCATCTGTTCTAAAATTTTAGTATCATTCAAACCTTTTAGAGAAAAATGAAACCCAAAAACAAAAACTTATCGGTCTCGCGGCGCGATTTTGTGCAAAAAAGTGCGATGGCCGTAGGTAGTTTTTTCATTGTCCCACGCCACGTTATAGGGAAAGGCTATACCGCGCCTTCTGATAAGCTCAACCTAGCCGCAATAGGCGCAGGTGGAAAAGGAACAGGCGATATCTACAACTCCTATAACAACGGAGCCAACAATGTAGTAGCACTCTGTGACGTAGATTATAAACAAGCGGCTAAATCAATTGAAAGATTCCCGAATGCTACCAAGTACAAAGACTGGAGGGAAATGCTTTCAAAAGAAGGGAAAAATATTGATGCAGTCACGATCTCTACTCCCGACCACAACCATGCTATCATTGCAATGGCGGCCATGCAGTTGGGCAAACACGTATATGTACAAAAACCTTTGACACACAATATTTACGAAGCTCGTATGCTCACTGAAGCAGCTCGTAAATACAAAGTAGTGACTCAAATGGGAAACCAAGGTGCCTCAAACCCCGCACAGCTTCAAATGGTGGAGTGGTTTAACAAAGGTTTGGTAGGCCCTATACATACTGTTCAGATATGGACCAACCGCCCCGTATGGCCACAGGGTATTCCGGTACCAAGCGGTAAGCCCGATATGCCCGAAGGCATCGCTTGGGAGCAATGGGTAGGACCTGCTCAGTGGGTCGATTATCATCCAGGCTACCATCCCTTCAAGTGGCGCGGATGGTGGAATTTTGGAACGGGCGCATTGGGCGATATCGGATGCCATACCATCGATACCCCTTTCCGTGTGTTGGGTCTCAACTACCCCACCGAAGTAGAATGTAGCATCGGTTCGGTATTCTTGAAAGATTGGAACCCTGAGTGGATTCCAGAAGGATGCCCTCCTTCGGCAGCTGTAGAAATTAAATTCCCAGCCACTGCCAAAAACAAATCTCCGATGAAAATGATTTGGATGGATGGTGGCTTGCGTCCTTTCCACCCAGATTGGATTCCTGCCAACGAACCACTCAGCACCGATGGCAACGGAGCCAATGGGGTATTGATGATTGGTAGCAAAGGAATCATTGCTTGCGATATGTATGGCAACAATCCTAAAATTTACTATAAAAATGGTGATAAAGTAGTAATGGCAAAGGATAGCAAATACGCTGCACCAGTGAATTTGCCCGAATATGGTCACCAAATTTACTGGACTGAAGCATGTAAAGCTGGCTTTGGTAGCGATAAACACAAAGCATTGACTTCATCCTTTGATTACTCAGGCCCTCTTACCGAAACAGTATTGATGGGTAACTTAGCGATTCGTAGCTATATGCTTCGCAAACCACAAGGAAATGGCTTTGATTATTATGGCCGCAAGAAGCTATTGTGGGATGGCACCAACATGAAGATTACCAACTTCGATGATGCCAATCAGTTTGTAACTCGCCAATACCGTGATGGTTGGAAGCTAGTATAAATTTATAATTCACAAAAAAGCTCGTTTCGGGGTTCGAAACGAGCTTTTTTGTGAATTATAGACTAACCTTTTATGGTAATTTTAGATTTCGCACATACTCCCCCAATGGGTGGATTGTGTTTAGAGACACTTACTTCTATGGTCTCTATGTCAGGATATACTTTTCGGCATTCTTCAATAATTTGGTGAGCAATATGCTCTAGCAGGCGAGTTGACTTTTGCATTTGCTTAGCCACGATTTCGTACACTATGGCGTAGTTTACGGTTCCTTCCAAACGATCATAGCGTGCTGCTTCCGTAAAATCGGTGGTGATATTTACATCAATCGTGTATCTATTACCTATTTTTTGTTCTTCGTCAGATACTCCATGATAAGCGAAAAACTCTATTCCTTCAAGCGCAACGGTTCCCAAAAGGTATTGATATTAAATTTGATCAAAAAACGAGCCTTCTTCTTGCCCTTTTTTATCTTTCTTTTCTTCTTCTACCGTCTCCTCTTTTGCCGGGATTTCGGCCACGGGAGTGGCTTCCACATCTGCTACTATAGCAGCCGCCTCAGCTGGAGTCTCATTCTCTTCTACTTCGCTGCTTGTGATTGCTAGTGATTCATCGGCTGTTCCGGCTACTACTTCCTCTACTACTTGTTCCGATTCGAGTCTCGCTTTTTTAGCTTCTTCTCCTGTCTTGAGTGATACTTCTACTTGGCTTTTTAAGTCTTCAAATTTTTCTATCACCGTAGTTTGAGAAAATTTCTTTTCAAAACGTTCGATGCTATCCACTGTATTGTTGGCCAATGCTTTGAGTTGTACGATAAGATTATCACGGTACTTTTCCATAGCTTTAAAATCACGCTCATGGTTTTTGAACTCTCCCATGATTTCTTCCCGCACATATTTAGATTGGTTTTCGGCATCCATTACTAGCATATTCGCTTTTTTGCGGGCCTCATTTACCAACTCTTCACTTTTTTGACGTGCTTCTTCGATATACACCTCCGCCGCTACTTTGGCTTGCTCGGTCATTTGAGCGCTAGTATCTTCGGCTGTTTTGAGCATCCGAAACATCGTAAGCTCCACTTCTCGAAGTTTACTCAATTCTTTCTCCGCGATTTCCAATTGCATTTTAAGCATTTTATTTTCATTCAGGACGCGCTCCCACTCATTGGATAGAGAGCTTAAAAAAGCGGCTACTTCCTCAACGTCAAACCCTCTTAATACCCTTTGAAAAGTATGCTGGCGAATCTCAATCGGCGTGATTTTCATTTGCTTGTTTGATTATATACCTAATAATTAGGTGCTAAAATTATAAAAAATCAATTAAAACGCTCGTTTTTATTGGTTAAATTAAGGATTTAACCATTTGTTACGTTGCAAAGTAGCTCTTTCATTTTCTAATTCTTGTAAATGAACCGTACCATCGCTAAATGACACCAGTTGAAGTCCTACCCATACCAACGCGTGGTTGAGGTGATTTTCAAGGGGTAAATTTCCTACAATACAATCATTCCAATACCATTCTAAAGAATCTCCCGCTACTTCTTCCACAACGGCTCGATAATCTTCGAGCGTATATCCCACAAAAGGTATGCCAAAACGATCCCATAAAATACCCATTACATCATCTAGCGAGCGTTGATGGTGATGGATTTTTCGAATGGTAAGGTCTAAAATCAACGCTACTAAGGCACCTTTATGATATACTGATACTTTTCTTTGAGGAATTCCTTTTTCATATCCATCTAGCCACAAATCCCAAGAAGACTCCGTAAGTGACTGTGCCGCATGACGGCTATTTTCGAAGTGACGTTTCATATATACCTGTAACTCACGGTAATAGGCCGCATCATCAAATACTCTTGAGCGTCTCAAAAACAAATCCCCGTAGTAAGTTGTAACTCCTTCTGCCACAAAACAAGTAGAAAAATAATTTTCTTTGGTAAAATCATAAGGCAGTAGTTCTTGCGGGCGAATACGAATAATATTCCAAGCATGAAATAATTCATGAGAACTTACTCCCAACAAATCGGTATATAATCCTTCGCCTTCATCATCAGGCCCAAGCACAATCATTGTCGAGTGCCGGTGCTCTACCCCATGGTAGTAGGGCGTGGGTAAAATGAGGTTTAAAAAGTGATATTCAGCTTCGGGGAAGCTTCCCATCATTTCGATTTGAGAGCGGGTGAATTTCTCAAAATCTATTAAAATTTGCTGCCAATTTGGCTTAATATTGCCCTGCATCCATACAAAAAACCTCACTCCTTCTACTTCATAAGATTGGCACTGAATCGTGGCCGACGCCAACAAAGGACTATCTACTAACTCATAGTAATCTTTCGCTAAAAGCTGTTTTCCCTGTTTTCTTAAACCACAAGCGATTCGAAAATCGTCTGGAATATCTAATTCTAACGTACAAGCTTCATCCAACCGCCCCTCGGCATATACACATAAATTAATGGGATTGATATACCAAAACTCAGGACTCACATAACTACTCCCCGCATTTTGCACGTTGGCATAATAGTTGTAGCGCAGAGTGATTTCTGTTTCAAAGCCCACTTCCACCCTCCAGCGGTCTTTCGTGATTTTCCGAAAAGTAAGTGGATGGTTGTTTTTATCAAAAACTCCAAATTGTTGGATATTTTTGGCAAAGTGCTGTAGTTCATACCTGCCGGGCCGCCAAGCGGGAAGCTGAATTTCAACTACCTCTTCAACAATATTTTCTATACGACATTCAATTTCAATAAAACGACTTTCGGGGGTTTGGCAAAACAGGCGATAATGCATAGTGAAAGCAGTAAAACCGCACGAAACGGTAGGTGGTATCTATTTCAAGAATAGTAAAAATACTAAAAAGATACGACGAATAGCACCAAATCGGCTTTTTTCTAACGATTTGGTGCCTTTAAATCACCATTTGGCAGATACCTATTCTTTATGAAAAAAAACTTTTATACTGCTTTTTATGGCCTAACCCTTACACCTATTCACTCAAATTTCCCAGAGTTCCCGCTTCCTAGCGAGATAGGAGCTAAACACTAGTAAATAAACAACAACAATTACAAAAAAATGCCCCTACGGGGCATCGGTAAAGCAGACAAAAGAGAGTTACAAAAATGCTCCGTAGGAGATACATATTGGTAAAAAACAATGTGACTAATTGCCAACAGTTATCCTGAGGAAAAGCATATCTTCATATATTTGTGCGATTGTAACGCCCAAAATATTCTATCAATTTTTATGATTTTTGCGCCAATTTCACATATCGGTGCGATTATGGGTTTGGATGAACTTTGTTTCAACCATTACAAACATGCCACTCGATAAGGTCAAGGCCAATAGTTTTGTAAAAATCTACCAATGCCAAAGTTATCATCACTATTCAAACCAATGTGTATGAATATACCTGTCTAGAGTTGGGGTTTTATGAGTAATCTTTCAGAAAAAGCACCAATTTAGCAAACGCCCGTGAACGATGACTGATTTTACTTTTTTGTTCCAAGGTCATTTCGGCAAAAGTTTGGTCATGGCCTTCAGGTACAAAAATAGGGTCATAGCCAAAGCCATCGGTACCTCGTGGGGTATCAATGATGATTCCTTCAACGACTCCCTCAAAAGAGTGACTTTTTCCTGAGAGCGTAAGGGTAATAACGGTTTTAAAGCGCGCCTTTCGGTTAGTTTCATTGGCTAATTCTCTTAAAACACGTTCGATATTACGGGCATGATTGCGCTCGCCGCTGTAGTAAGCCGAATGAACGCCAGGAGCGCCATGGAGTGCTTCTATCTCTAGCCCCGAGTCATCTGCAAAACAGTTGACATGGTAATGTTCCCACACATATTCCGCTTTTTGGGCCGAATTACCTTCGATTGTATCGGTGGTTTCAGGAAGCTCTTCGTTACAGCCGATTTCTTGGAGTGTTTTAAGGCTAAATGTTTCACCCAAAAGAGCCTTGATTTCTTTTAACTTATGGGCATTGTTGGTAGCAAAACAAAGTTGCATGACTATTTTTACTAAAAAAGCGGCTTTTGAGGCCGCTTTGATTTTTTATTTACGTTTAACTTCTATCTCAAAATAAAGCGGTGAATAAGGTGGTATGGGTACCGCACCGCTTGTACTCGAAGAAGTACCATTGATACCATATCCCAAAGTAGAAGGAAAAATAACAATGGCTTTTTCACCATACTTTAGTTTTGCAATACCGTCATTGAAACCTTTTACCACTCCCCCAGAGGCCGTACCGTTGGGATCTACTACGTTTACATCAATCGTACCGGCATCAAATTGCTTGCCATTTCTTACCAATCGCCCTGTGTAAACTACACTTACGGTAGTATTAAAGGCAATTGTGGCGGAGTCAGGGTAAGCTTGCGTACGCAAAAATCGCAACCCATTGTCAGGATTTCGTTCTAGCCCTTGGATTTTTTGGGTTGTCACAAAATCGTCGATTTGTTCTTCTTCAGTACGTACTTTGAGGATATTGATGTCGTAGCGAATAGGAATGTAAAGCGGGGCCAAAAGTGACACGTCGCCTGTACCGCGCAACGACCACGGAACAAAAAGTGTTACTTTGTCTCCTTCTCTTACCTTCTCTTGAGGAGGTGCTAATAGTTCTTCAAAAGAAGGAACTGGATTGAACCGAAAAGCCATCGAAGTGGCGTAGTCTGAGGTAGAAATATTCCTCGAATTGTATGAGCGAATAAATACATCACTCTTGCCTACTTGACTACTATCAACAATCGTCCCGTCGAGCCGCCTAGCCACATAGCTAAAAGTCACTTCATCGCCTACTTGTGGTTTTTGGGCAGTCAGATTAGCCGTTGTGATGGCATAATACAAGCCCGTTCGTAAACTATCTGCTACAATTTGATTTGCTTCTAAATAGGCACGAATTTCGGCTTTGTTTTCACGGGTTTTACGATCCTGAAAGGCTTCTTCGGTTTGTTCACAAGCTATCATCGTGACCGTAAAGCTCGCGATTACTCCTAATATTAATTTCCCCCTCATTCTTAATTGATTGAAATTATGTGTGATAGGAGAGTCACAAAGTAGCATTTCTGCGACTCTCCTTCCTTTTTATTGTTGTGTTTGTCCTTTTTTCACATCTACTAATTCCACCTCAAATACCAAAACCGAATTTGGCGGAATAACACCCGGCGAACCTGTTTCTCCATATGCCAAAGTTGAAGGAATAATAAAAGTGCTTTTGCCACCTTTTTTCATATTCATGATACCTTCTTCCCAGCCCGGAATCACCATACCTTGTCCAATTGGGAAATCTACGGGTTTACCGCCACTTTGTGGGTTTTTGTAAGAGCTATCAAATTCCTTTCCGTCCAATAATTTTCCAACGTAGTGAACAGATACCATATTGCCCGCTACGGGTTTGGTGCCATCACCTTCTTTTACGATTACGTAATTTAGCCCCGATGGCGTTTCAACTACCTTCAAAGAATTTTTAGCAACATAATCATCAATGATTTTAGCATCCTTTTTCACTTGGCCTTCCCGAGCCGCTGCTTGTGCTTTTTGGAATTCTTGTTCGTTTTGAACTTCAATCAATTTTACGGTAAACTGAATATCCGAACCTTTGGCAATGCCAGGAGGAAGTGGCTGCATCATACGAGTAAAGAGCGAATCGGCACTTACAAAAAACGAAGCACTATCTTTTTTTGACAACATCGCCAATCCTTCCTCAAAACTTCCTTTAAAAGGAGGCGTCTGAAGCATCATCTGCATGGGGCGTCCTTCTTTGTAAGTATCACGCAAGACAGAGTCTTTGCTGTTTTTCAAAACCAAATGAAAGGTTAGGATGTCGCCTACTTTAGGTTTGCGACCTTCATCATTTTTGTCGTGAAACTGATATTTTAAACCTGTATCGCTAACACTCACGCGGTTGTTGCAAGCGGCAAGCAAAGCGCCTGCGACAAAGACAGAAAGAATGGTTTTAAATTTCATGAAATAGGTGCTATTGCACATTTAATTGTTACTTCTTTATTTATATTTAGTTGATTTACTGATTTATAATAAAAAAACTGCTTCCTTTTGTATCCAAGCCGATTATTTTTCAACGTTCAAAAGTTCGGTTTGGTATTCAGGAAGAATAGATAAAAACCTTTCTAAGGTTTGGGGCAAAGTAAGTTGTGTACGGCCTCCCGAGGCATTTTTGTGGCCTCCTCCCGCAAAGTATTTATGAGCCAAATCTCGCACGGAAAATTGATCTACTGAGCGAAAAGATAGTTTGATTTCGTCGCGGCGCTCAATCATCAACACTGACATGACGACATTTTCGATCGATAACCCTACATTTACTATTCCGTCGGTATCACCCATTTCGGAGTTAAAACGTTTGAGTTCCTCTATCGAAAGCGACATGTAGGCGGTACGATACTCTGGCAATACCACCAATTTCTCAGACAATACGTATCCTAACAACCTTGTTCTTCCTAAGGAGTTATTATCAAAAATCGACCGATGAACATGATTCACATTGAGGCCCGTTTTCATCAATTCTGCCACCGCCAAGTGTACCTCAGGCGTAGTATTACCATGCCTAAACGACCCTGTATCAGTCATAATCCCCGCATACAAGCACTCAGCCATAGGCTCATCTACCAAAATACCGTCTCCAAGTTGGTCTATGATTTCAAAGATATATTGAGCCGTAGCCGCCTTGGAGGTATCCGAAAACACAAAACTGGCAAAATCTTCAGGCTCTAAATGATGGTCAATCAATATTTTAGTGGCCGGTGCATTCTGAGCTAAGGCTCCCAAATCTTTGATCCGATGTAAGGCATTGAAATCAAGGCAACAAATCACATCTGCATGTTGCAATAGTTCTTTTGAGCGAAGTTGACTAGATACATTAGCATCATAAGTGATTACCTCATCAAATTGAGGCATCCACCTCAGATTTGCAGGGCATTCGTTTGGGATGATTACCGTAGCAGTATGCCCCTTTTTTTGAAGGTACATTTTCCACCCCAATGAAGACCCTATAGCATCGGCATCGGGGTTTTGATGGGTCAATATCACAAAGCGCTTAGAGGCCGAATTGATAAGCTCGTAAAATGCGTTCCACTGTTGCATAGTTTGCAAAGTTAGTAACTTTCATCGAAATGTTTCGGAAAGCCAAACAGACTTCCTAATTTTGAGACGTTTTTTTGGAATCTTCTGGGGTTGTAAAGCTGTGAGTTAGCTTTTGAGTCGTAGATTTTGAGTCTCAAGAAAACGAGCCAATCATTACTATAGTAAACGTATAATATATAACGGACAAATCTAAAATGAGCACAAACAGAACATTCACAATGATTAAGCCCGATGCCGTAGCAGAAGGAAACTCAGGGGCGATTTTAAAAATGATTGAAGAGGCAGGATTCAGAATCGTGGCCATGAAAAAAACCTTACTCACCAAAGAACGCGCTGGTGAATTTTATGCAGTCCACGCAGCTCGTCCTTTCTACAATGACCTTTGTGCTTACATGTCGTCGGGCCCTATTATTGCGGCTATTTTAGAGAAAGAAAACGCAGTAGCAGACTTCCGTCAGTTGATTGGAGCTACCAATCCAGCCCAAGCTGCTGAAGGTACGATTCGGAAGTTATTTGCTAAGTCGATAGAAGCCAATGCCGTACATGGCTCGGACTCAGACGAAAATGCCGCTATCGAAGGGAGTTTTTATTTTTCTCAGACAGAGCAATTCTAGTTTCTTGATTCAAAAAATATTTCAAAAAAGCCTCTTTGATATGGAGGCTTTTTTTGTTAACTTTTCGTGGAACATCAATTTTATAGTCATTTCACGGGTCAAAAAGTAGGATTCACGGAAATTTCTTGTTTGAGTAGGCATTTGTGGTGTATCTTCATTCCACACATTTTATACATATCCCCATAAATAATTATGAAAAATAATGAGATGCGAATTCGCAAACTTGACTCCTCAGTATTGGTAGCCAAAGAAGAGCCTTTTTCATGTGAGGTACTTAGTAAGCTCCTTGAAAGAGAAGGGTTTGATGTAGTGGGCAGAGCAAATGAGCTAGATGATCTAATCCAAAAAATCCACACAAAAAAACCTAAATGTGTTATTGTTGAAGCCAATCTTATTGGAAAGGAAACGAATCATTTATTGAAAGAACTTGCCAGTACTACCAACCCACCTAAGTTAGTACTTTATTTTAATGCATCAAATTCTAAGGAATTGTCAAAGGCGCTCGATGCAAACTTTCACGGTTATCTATATTCGGAAGACCGGCTCGATGAACTCTACAAATGCCTACTTTATATTCAAACACAATCTAAATACTATAGTGATGGATTTAAAGATTTAATGAAGAAATTAGGCCTTAAAGAAATAGATAGCGACACGCAGCAGAGGCTCAAATCTCTCACAAAAAGAGAAAAGCAAATACTATACTTAGTGACAGAAGGCCTTACAGGATATGAGATTGCGGATTCGCTTTGTATAAGTTATCGAACATTAGCAAATCACAAACAAAACTTAATTCAAAAATTAGGTATTGATAGCAACCGCCATCTATTGAAGTTTGGATTACAGATTAAATCTTACTTAGATAGTATCTAAAAGCAGCCTATTGAAAAAGGGAAGTATGATTTTTAAAGCCTCATTCTGTTGGCTGTGAACGCATCTCTAAAAGTATTGAAACGATTTCTAGACATGACTAGCTCACGCACTTCAGTGGGTGTCTTGATATAAAGAATGTATTTCCCTTTTTCCCAATACAAGTAACTGTCTAAAAGGCTTAGATTGACAATAAAACTCCTATGGCCTCTAAAAAAATGAAGTGGGTCAAGTTCTTCTTCTAAAATCGTTAGCGATTTTGTAATTCTAAAACGCCCTTTAGGGTGCTCTACATAGTACCTCTCTTCAATAGTTTCGAAGAAATAGCACTCTTCTACTTTAAGATAAAGTTCACCCGTGCTAGTTTTGGCTTCAATCAAACGTAAGTAATTTTCAGAACGAGGCGGCACTACGGCCTCCACTTTCTCTATTTTAGGCAAAGCTTTGGGAGTAGCTATCTCAACTTTGGAAGGCGCAGGGGCTGTTTCTGTTTCAGATTTCAAAAATGACACGTTATTTGAAATACTTTTCAAAGAAGCATTACTCTCTAAAAAATCCTTTACCAAGGATACGTTGATCAGTATATACCCCAACAAAGTGACAAAGGGTAAGTATAAAAAATAAGTTTGAAAAGTAAATCCATTGAAGATATACAAATCTAAGTACCTATTAAAAGAATAGTTAGGAAACTCTCTCAACAAGAACCTAACGTGTAAAGTAATAGGAAAAAAAAGAAAGAATGCTATCAAAAAAAGAGGTAAAAACTTAGCCTCGTATTTGATAAGAGAAAAGAAGTTGGTGTTGACTTGCCTAATTCCCATGAATCGGTGAAAAATGTCAATCAAAAACACCAATATATATAATGTAAAGAGTTCGGGAGCTACAATCCCTAAGAACAGATTTTTGAGATAATCAAAGAGCGTCTGATAAGAGCTATACACGTACCATTTTGTCTCCGGCGAGGTTGCCCACCCTATAATTTCGCAAAACAATACTACACCCAAAAGGAAAATCAATCCATTTTGGGGGCTTCTATAAAACGAGCGTGTAAGTACCAGTGACCTCATGGCTCCTCAAATAACATAAAATTCTTAACCTCTAAACAACCTTCTTATCAGGCTTAAGCTGATAAAATCACTTTGCAAAGATACAAATTAGTCAATTATTACTACAAACCTTTTCAAATATAGCCATTAGTGCGGATTTCCTAGCATACACAGGTGGTGTACCTTTGTATCGTTGAAAATGTCTAACAAACAACAAGTTGCGCTTTCATCATCCTTTTGTGTGCACTCAAACTATCTCATGTTTCACTTATTAAAAATTTATAAAAATCATGAAAAAATCATTTGAAATCAAGGCAAAAAAATCTTTGGATACGCTTATCCGTGATGGCAAATTCTATGCCAAAAATGAATTCAGCAAAGTACTTAACTTCGGCGACAAAGATCCATATGCATCTTGCTGGGGCATTACTATCAATTCGCAAGCTGAGAAAAATCTAGTTGTACAGTAAATATTAGCAAGTATATGAACTCTTCGGATTTTGCTAAGTACAAAAGTGCTCTTCTTGATTGTGAAGATGCGCTTGACCGAGTAAATCTGCTTCAAGAAGAAGGTTATCTGGTGAGGTTTGCTATTTTCTCAGCAAATCTCGCCAATTTCCTCCCTGAGATTCCATTAGATGAACACGCTTCTTTATTCAAAAAATTGCTAGTAAACCTTGCTTTTGAAAGTTTTGACCGCAATGTATTGAATATTGGTGATTTATGCAGCATACAAGGAGATAAATCTGTACTTAGCACGCCGACGACACCTAAAATTTTCTGTACTTTTCATTTAGGTTCATACCGTATCATTGCTAATTTGCTCATTCGCCTTGGTTACAACTTTTCTACTATTGTTCGGAAAGATGTATATACTCAGCAGCTTGAATCGATGATGAGTTATACAGCTCGAATGAAAGAAAGGTATGATACCGAAAGTGATGTAAGAGTGCTTAATTCCGAAGATCCAAGCATTGTGCTCAAACTTGCCCGCGAGCTTAAAAACGGGCGATCAGTATTGGTTTATTTAGATGGAAACACTGGGTCTGGAGAAGATAATTTTGACCAAGTTAACTTTTTAAGCCAAAAAATCAACGCAAGAAAGGGGATGACCTACCTCAGCTACATATCTGGAGTGCCATTGGTACCTGTGGTATCTTATCGTCAGCCTGACTATAGCAATATAATGTACGTAGGGAAACCTATTTCGCCAGATAAGACAGTTACAAGAGAAGAATTTTCAAACACTACATTACAGTCGTTGTTTGATTTCTTTGCAAAGTATCTTATTTCCCACCCCGAACAATGGGAAGGCTGGAATTACATACAAAATGCAATAGTCACTCCCGAAACAGTACACGCAGCACCTCCTCCGGCAGCCTACAAACGGTCTAGCTATGAATTCAACTTTAGCCGTTATAGCATTTTCGAATTGAAAGATGCCGCCGTTTTATTTGATCGTAGATTTTATTCGACTTACGAAATATCAGATAGTCTTCGAAAATATTTGATGAAATCTCCTTTCGTCAATCCTGTTCGAGTACTCGGCAAACCTATCTTTCAAGAACTTGTTAGGCAAGAAATTCTCATTTAGAGCTTATCTCTAAGACACTAAACGCAAAAAATCTCCTAAATGCTGGAGATTTTTTGCGTTTGGAGCTTTTTTCACCCTTATTTCAGGAAAGTTCATAGTCATTTCACCGGGCAAAATAGTCATTTCACCGGCATTTATAGTCATTTCACCGTCCAATAGTTAGATTTCACCGATTCATCTAAAAAAGGGCATATAACTTGTATAAAATTCCTTGTACCTTCGAGCATTGATTTGGAAGTAGAAAAAATGCCCAAATCAAAACGAAGTATTCAAGAAGAAATTAGTTGTCTTGAAAGGCATACAAAAACAGCCTTAAAGCATTATAAAAATATTTTCAAAGTAGGGTAAAGTGTGTAGCATTGACCTCGCTCCTTTGGAGCGGGGTCATGTTGTTTTATATACCTATTAAAAAAAAATATTTGTTTTTGGCTCAATTATTGCCCATTTAGACAAAACAATTCCCAATAGTGCTTCATACAGCTACTTTCTCACAAAGCACGCTATCCATAATGCACTGCAATTCAAGTATTTAACAAAAACACACATCACATCTTTTACTTTTATTTACCTTTTAAGGCTATTTGATTAACACATTGGTATGTTTTTTGAAACCAAAATAGATACATTATCATATTAAATGGGCTCTCTATTTCTTCTGATAATCCGGTCAATCTATTCACTAGCATACTTATTCAAAAGATTATGTACACTCTCTACAAGCGTACGTTTTTAGTCAATGTAGTTTACTTTCCCAAAAACACATTCACTATTCTTATAGTGTTCCTTTTAGGTTTCCTAGGAAAGAGCTTTGGGCAAACTGTGGAAGGAACTGTTTTTAGGGATTTTAATGCGGATGGGCAAATCACCAATACCTCCACTTTCAATGAAATAGGTGTGCCTAATATCTTGGTTAGTGCATTTAGAGCAGATGGTAGTTTGGCAGACTCTGTTCGTACCGCTTCAGATGGTAGCTATGTTCTTACAGTAAGTAGCACAGCCGCTTTTCGTATCGAATTCAAAGATTTTTTAATCGGTGATTTTGAAGGTCCTTTTGCTGTTTCAGGAAGCCACACTTCTGTACAATTCGTCAACGGAGGAACTATAGGCGTAAATTTAGGTATCAATTACCCAGCTAATTATTGTGAAACAGAAACTCCACAAATGGTAACGACCTGTTTTGTGGCCGTCAACACTGCAATAGGGAGTTCTTCATTAGGAGATCGTGATGCTTTGGTAGGGACAGCTTACAATGCAACAGATGCAAACAAAGTCATCTCTCACTATGCTACCGTCAATGATATTGGCTCGGCATGGGGGTTAACTTATAAGAGAGAAACAAAACAACTCTTTTCAACAGCTTTTACAAAACGTCATATTGGATTTACGCCCAAAGGGCCTGGTGCTATTTTTGTTACAAATATTGGCAGTTTAGATACCACTACTACTGAATTTTTTAATTTCGGAACTGTCGCGGGAGTAGATATGCATACTGACGTACCTACCGAACTAAGCGGTGGAAGACTAGACAGTTATGATATTCCTGCTTATGATGCAGTCGGAAAGGTGGGTTTGGGAGATATTGATATTTCGGATGATGGCAAAACCCTATGGCTTACCAATCTCTCCAACCGAAAATTGTATTCACTCGACATCGCTACCAAAGATACAGTATCATATACGATTCCCAACCCCTGTGATGGTAAAAGCTACCGTCCTTTCGCCACTAAATTTTACCGTAACAAAATTTACGTCGGTGTTGTTTGTACACGTGAGGATGCTTCCAGTAAAACTGACAGTTCAGGTTTAGCGGCCACGGTCTATGCTTTCGAAAACGGAACGTTTACACCTGTTCTAAATTTTCCTCTTACTTATGTTAAAGGTGCAAGTAATGCCGATGTTTCAGGCATTGCCAGAGCAGAACTGTGGCGCCCTTGGATTCAAGATTATAATCCAGATCGCACAGGGCCGGTGAGTTTCCCTCAAGCTTGGCTGACAGATATTGAATTTGACGTAGATGGTTCTATGCTTCTTGGCATCCGTGACCGTTTTGGCGATCAAGTAGGCTACCAAAACAGGAAACCTATCCAAGGCGACCCTGATTTTATAAGCGGAATTACCCCCGGAGAAGTATTGAGAGCTGGCCCCTGTGGCCCAAATGGCACTTGGCTTATTGAGCAAAATGGCTCTGTATGTGGTAGTACTCCTTCTTCTAACCAAAACGCTGCCAATGGCCCCGGCAACGGGAAATACTACTGGGGAGACCGCGTGCAAAATGGAGACAATCACCGTATGAGTTCGCAAGGCGGTATAGCAATATTGGCGGGAAGTGGTAAACTAGCCATGACCGCAGTAGACCCTACGGATGTCTTTAATACTGGTGGTATCAAACGTCTCATCAATTCAAACGGAAATAAAGACGGTAACGCTACCGGAACTTCAGTCAATACAAATGGAGGTGTAGTATTGTATGCAAGTGATGCTTTCGGCTACGGCAAAGCCAATGGAGTAGGTGATTTGGAAATCCTGTGTGCTCCTCAACCTATCGAAATTGGAAACCGCATCTGGAAAGACTTGGATAAAGATGGTATCCAAGATGCCAACGAACCGGGTATTGATGGCGTAACAGTCACACTTTGTGATTCTACTGGGGAGATTATTTCTTCGGTACAAACTGCCAACGGAGGTCAGTATTATTTTTCTTCGGCCAATACCTCTGGAGGGCCGGCTTATGTCCAATACGAAGTTCCCTTAAAAACCAATACGAAGTATATTATTAAAATAGAAAACTACGCTACCCAAACCGCTCTTCTAAACTGCATCCCTAGCACAGCAAACACAGGTACTGACAATATTGATTCTGATTTTGAGATTGAGGATAGTGACCTCAAATTTACTTTAACTACAGGAGGTGCTGGCGAAAACGATTTTAAAATAGATGCTGGTTTTATTGCATGTGTTAAACCAAATGCTGGCAATGATACGAGTGCCTGTGCTGGTGTATCCTCAATCAAGTTAAAAAGTGTGGTATCTCCCGAAAGTTGGATTCCTGCCTCTGGTAATCCTTTGAGCATCAACGCCACTACAGGAGTTATCACAGGTGCAGCCCTCAATACTCCCGGTACTTATTCTTTCATTTTGTTGTATGAAGGAGCATCTACTTGCTCCGATACAGTCAATGTAACCATCCGTACAAATGTCGAAATCTCCGTTACATCTCCCCAAAACGCTGAGGTCTGTGCCGATGAAGGCAATGCCCAACTCGCAGTGAATGTATCGGGTGGAAATTGGGCGAGCGTTTCAAACTACCCCGGTGTAGTCATAAACCCTTCTACAGGAGCGATTACAGGTCTCAATACACCGGGTATATATCAATTTGTATATTTAGTAGATACTACACTCTATTGCCTTGATACCGTCAGTATCAATGTCAAGGATTGCTGTAAACAACCAAGTTGGCAAATCACCGTACCTGCTACTTGCGCCGTAGAATCACAGACTTATTCGGTATCTTTTTTTGTAAACAACAAAAACGGTATCATCAAAACCAACTACGGAACCCTTACTGGTAGTAACCCTTATTCTGTGGCTAACATTCCTAACAACTTTAACCTCGTCATCACCGATAGCCTCAACGCTTCATGCGTTTTTGATACTACTATCACCGCTCCAGATTGTAGCTGTCCACAAGTCCTCCCCCTCACCCCAAATGCCTCTGCGTGTATCGGAGATACTATTCCTACTCTTAAAGTGAGTCTGGCGGGGTCAAACACAAACGGCGTCACTATTGAATGGTATAGCTCTAGCACCGGAGGATCGCCACTCGCTACGGGACTTTCTTTCAAGCCTGCTGGACTCATTACTCAAAATGACACTTTCTATGTTCAGCTCAACAATACTACTGGCCCTTGTATTGACCTTGAGAGAGTACCTGTAGTCATAACAGCCCTTGATTGCGAAGTTGATATTACCCTCAAAAAATTCATTGACAAAAAAATAGCAACCATCGGCGATACGCTAGTATTTACTATCAAAGTCTGGAATCAGGCCAACAACAACGCCACGGGCGTCGAAGTCCTTGATTCTCTGCCCAATACCGTCGCCTTTGTCAATGCTTCCTTTGTCGCTTCAAGAGGGAGTGCTTCTTTCAATAACAATATCATCACTTGGAACATCGGTAACATCGCCGCTAACGGAGATACCGTCACTTTGACTTACAAAATCAAGGCCGTATCCCAAGGGTTGCATTTCAATACCGCTCAGGTGTCCAAAACCAACGAAAAAGACAAGGACTCTACTCCAGGAAATAATGACGAAACCGAGGATGACATCGACCGTCAATGTTTTACTGTGCCAGTCAAACTCTGTCCAGGTGAAGTAGTAGAAGCTTCTGTTCCGGCTAAATATACCAATGTGCAGTGGTTCCTCAACGGACAACCCGTCAACGCTGGTAATACCGTTTTATTTAGTGAAACTGGTAACTATACCTTCACTGCAAGCAACAACAACTGCCCTGCGGAAGGTTGTTGTCCCATTATCATCGAGCCAGGTGATAATTGCTGCCCCGAAAACATTTGTATCCCGTTCACTATCTCCAAATCGAAATAAAGATAAGCATTTATGTAAGGTCATAATTTCGACCTACTAAACAAACAGGTAAAACCAAAAGACAAGCTAAGTCTTTCAGTTTTACCTGTTTGTTTATATCCATAATCAACAATTATAAAAACTTTTAAGACTATTTACTTATCCGATTGGCATATTTTTTGAGAGTAATAAAATTAGGACACCGAATATTTCGTGCCAAATCGTAGTGAAGTATCCTAAAGTCTATTCATAATCCTTTAAAAAACTTATCAATATCGTCATTTTCCCTATTTATCAAGGAATAAACTATCCCAAAAAATCATTTTCACATTTTTAACTTTTGTGGATAATTTATCAAAACTAGATTTTTAAGATAGAACAAATAGTTAATAGTCAACCGTATTGATTTTTAGAACAAGATCAGTTTTCCTCTTTTCAATAATTTTCCTTTTTCAACCTCATTTTATTAACATTATGAAAAATAGCTCTATTGCTTCTGAGAATGAAGAGGCTCCTTTTAGCAAGGGAGTATTCTCTCTTTTTTCTCAGGTGGGGACTAAGCTGTTGGCTTATCTAGTTTTGAGCCTTGCATCAATACCTGCCTTGGCTCAAGTCTGTCCCCCCTCCAATGTTGTTAATCCTTATATAGGTGGGAAAGTGTTTTTAGATTATGCCCACGACGGGGTTTTTACTACAAACATCGACCAACCTATCGCCGGAGTCACAGTTACGGCTTACAATAGTGCCAATGTAGCCGTTGGCACCGCTACTTCAATTGCTGATGGTACTTATCTTATAGAAAGTGCTCAATTAAGTACAGGGACTAGCTATCGAATTGAGTTTAGCAATTTTCCCGCAGGACATGAACAATCTTTTGCAGGCACCAACAATGGCACTTCGGTACAGTTTGCAGCGGCCAATAGCTGTAATATCAACCTTGCCTTGACCAATCCTGACTTTTATTGCCAAGCAGCCCCTAAGTTTGTCACTAGCTGTTTTGTGGAGGGAGCCAACACAGGCAATGATGATGTCTTAATTTCGATGCACTACAACTCAACCCCCACTGCTAACGACGCCGGTGATGCTGTATTAGTAGCTCACGAAGCGGTAGCAAGTGCTATCGGTACTACTTATGGATTGGCATATCAGCGACACTCCAAAACTCTTTTTGCATCTGCTTACATGAAGCGATATACTGGTTTTGGGCCTAATGGTTCTGGAGCTATCTATAAAATCTCTAATCCTTATGATGGAGCACTCTCAGGTTCATTATTTGTTGATTTAAACACCCTTTTTGGTTCCAACGTATTTGGTACTGACCCGCATGATTTCACTACACTGACAGGGGGGGGAGATATTATCGATGCTAATTCTTACAATCAAGTAACAAGGATTTCGTTTGGAGACCTTGATATTTCGTCTGATGAGCGTACCCTCTATGGTATCAACCTCAACGACCGCTCGTTGTACATTATTCCACTTGGCAATGACCCTACCAACCCTACGCCTCCTAGTTCGTCGGCCGAAGTAACGGTAGTGCCATTGGCAGATGCTGGTAATCCTTTGCCAGATTTACCTACTATCTCCAACAATTCCGAACTCCGCCCTTTTGCTTTAAAATATTATAAAGGTCTTTTGTACATTGGGCTTGTGACAAATGGGCAAGAAGGAGGCGCTCTAAGAGGGTTGGTTTATACTTTCAATCCTACCAATAGCGCATTCCAAAAGAAATTAGATTTTTCTCTTAACTACAATCGTGGTTGTGGATTTGGTCAAAACGCTACTTGCTATGGAAGTGCCAATTGGCAACCTTGGCACAATGCCAATACTCGCCCTACCCCCACAGTAAATGGTCTGGGTGAGCAAGGATTTCCACAGCCTATTTTGTCTGATATTGAATTTGATGCCGCTGGCAATATGATTTTGGGACTCCGAGACCGTTTTGGCGAACAAGAAGGAAATAATTCCGCTGAGCCTACTTCTCCTTTCACGCTTCGTAGAGGAGATGCATTTGGAGACTTTTTGAAAGCTACTACAGATGGTGAAAACTCCTGGACTATCGACATGGCCAATTTTACGGATCCTAGCACAGCAAGTGGTACTTCAGAGCCTGTTTTTGGAACTGATAATTATGGTCCAGTACAGGGCTATTATCATGAAGAGACAGGAATGGGAGGACTTGGAGTACTATTGAGAAGCAATGGACTCGTAGCTACCGTTATGGATCCTCGTACTGCTGCTTTCTCCAATGGAATTGATTGGTATGATTTATCCACTACAGGCGTAACTCATACTAAGGCCATTACCGTTCTTACAGGAGGTAATTTCCCCTTTGGGAAAGCTTACGGGTTAGGTGAAATTGAGTTTATTTGTGACTTGGCCCCTATCCAAATCGGTAACCGCGTATGGAAAGATACCAACAAAAATGGCATCCAAGATGGTGATGAAGTCGGAGTAGATGGGGTGGAGATTGAATTGTACAAAGGTACGTCGGCTACCGGTAGCCCTATTGCTACTGCTACTACCGCTAATGGTGGTCAGTGGTATTTTAGTGACAAAAACGCGGCTGGCGTAACTTGGACAGGTACAGGTGCTGATACTACCCTCATCCCTAATACTGATTATACCATTAAAGTAAAAACCGCTCTGGGAACAGGGGCGCTGGCTACTTGTGCGGCTTTCTCTATCAAAGATGCCCCTAGCGCCGGCGTAGCTGATGTGGCTGACAGCGATGTCAATCCTGATGGAACTATTGTTTATAAAACAGGCAGCGAAGGTGTTAATGACCACACCCTCGACATTGGCGTTATTGAACCAGTTGGTAGCCTTGGGGATTTTGTATGGAAAGATATCAACAACAATGGTAAACAAGATGCGCTTGAGCCGGGTGTAGCAGGAGTGATTGTGCAACTCCTTCAAAATAGCAACGTCATCGCAACCGACACGACTGATGCCAACGGTAAGTATGGTTTTTCAAACCTTGAATCTGGCGATTATCAAGTCAAAATTTTACTAAGTTCATTGCCAGATAGTTGCCTAATTTCACCTTTGCAAAACGCCGCTGGTGTAGCTGATAGTCTTGATTCAGATTTCGACTCAAATGGCCTTAGCCAAATCGTCACTATCACTACGACAGGGTCAGGTATCAACAAAGACAACCCAACGATTGATGCGGGGCTTTTCTCTCCTAAAGGTAGCCTTGGGGATTTTGTATGGAAAGATCTCAACAACAATGGAAAACAAGATGCCCTCGAGCCGGGTGTAGCAGGAGTGATTGTGCAACTCCTTCAAAATAGCAATGTCATCGCAACCGACACGACTGATGCCAATGGTAAATATGGTTTCAGTAATCTATCGTCTGGGGCGTATCAAGTCAAAATTTTACTAAGTTCATTGCCAGATAGTTGTATTATTTCACCATTGCAAAACGCCGCTGGTGTACCTGATAGCCTTGATTCAGATTTCGACTCAAACGGCCTTAGCCAAACGGTCACTATCACTACGACAGGCTCGGGTATCAGCAAAGACAACCCAACTATCGATGCGGGGCTTTTCTCTCCTAAAGGTAGCCTTGGGGATTTTGTATGGAAAGATCTCAACAACAATGGAAAACAAGATGCGCTCGAGCCGAGTGTAGCAGGAGTGATTGTGCAACTCCTTCAAAATAGCAACGTCATCGCAACCGACACGACTGATGCCAATGGTAAGTATGGTTTCAGTAATCTATCGTCTGGGGCGTATCAAGTCAAAATTTTACTAAGTTCATTGCCAGACAGTTGCCTAATTTCACCTTTGCAAAACGCCGCTGGTGTAGCTGATAGTCTTGATTCAGATTTCGACTCAAATGGCCTTAGCCAAACCGTCACTATCACTACGACAGGCTCGGGTATCAACAAAGACAACCCAACGATTGATGCGGGGCTAGTAAATCCTTGTAAGCAACCAAGTTGGGAGATTACGACGCCAGCAGCCTGTGCTCCTCAATCACAGACTTATTCGGTATCCTTTTTTGTAAACAACAAAAACGGTATCATCAAAACCAACTACGGAACCCTTACTGGTAGTAATCCTTATTCTGTTACTACCATTCCTAACAACTTTAACCTCGTCATCACTGATAGTTTAAATGCTTTCTGCGTTTTTGATACGACGATTACGGCACCAGATTGTAGCTGTCCACAAGTATTACCACTCACTCCAAATGCCTCCGCGTGTATTGGCGATACGCTGCCTACGCTCAAAGTCAGTCTCGTCGGCTCAAACACCAACGGTGCTACTGTAGAATGGTATAGCTCTAGTACCGGAGGAACGGCACTGGGTACGGGACTTTCTTTCAAGCCTGCTGGACTCATTACTCAAAATGACACTTTCTACGTCCAAGTTAATAGCTCCACAACGCCTTGTACTAATTTAGATAGAGTCCCTGTAGTAGTGGCAGCCATTGACTGCGAAGTTGATATTACCCTCAAAAAGTTCGTTAACAAAAAAATAGCAGCCATCGGCGATACGCTAGTATTTACTATCAAAGTATGGAATCAAGCCAACAACAACGCCACGGGCGTCGAAGTCCTTGACTCTCTGCCTAATACCGTCGCCTTTGTCAATGGGTCCTTTGTCGCTTCAAGAGGGAGTGCTTCTTTCAATAACAATGTCATCACTTGGAACATCGGAAACATCGCCGCTAACGGAGACACTGTCACTTTGACTTACAAAATCAAAGCCGTATCCCAAGGTTTGCATTTCAATACCGCCCAGGTTTCTAAAACCAACGAAAAAGACAAGGACTCTACCCCAGGAAATAATGACGAAAACGAGGATGATATCGACCGTCAATGCTTTACTGTGCCGGTCAAACTGTGTCCGGGTGAAGTGGTAGAAGCTTCTGTTCCGGCTAAATATACCAATGTGCAGTGGTTCCTCAACGGACAACCCGTCAACGCTGGTAATACTGTGTTATTTAGTGAGACGGGTAACTATACTTTCACTGCAAGCAACAACAACTGCCCAACGGAAGGATGTTGTCCCATTATCATCCAACCAGGTGATAATTGCTGCCCCGAAAACATTTGTATCCCGTTCACTATCTCCAAATCGAAATCGGCTATAAAGTAAAACATACCAGATTTCATAAAACAAAAATAGGTGCGATTGCTCGCACCTATTTTTGTTTTATGAAGTATTTTTATTACCTTATAATCAACGGTTTACATACATTCCTTCATAATATTTCTGGTAATTTCCAGAAGTAACATTATCAAGCCATTCTTGATTGCTTAAATACCATTCCACGGTTTTAGCCAGCCCTTCCTCAAAAGTAACTGAAGGTTTCCATCCCAACTCATTCATAAGTTTAGAAGGATCGATAGCATAGCGCAAATCATGACCTGCACGGTCAGTGACATAGGTAATCAACTGTGCCGATGTACCTTGAGAACGACCTAATTTTTCGTCCATGATATTACACAAGAGGTGCACTAAATCAATGTTTTTCCACTCGTTACAGCCTCCGATATTATAGGTTTCACCATTTTCACCTTTATGAAAAATCAAATCTATCGCTCGGGCATGATCTTCCACATAGAGCCAATCCCTCACATTTTCGCCTTTTCCATACACTGGCAATGGTTTATTGTGACGAATGTTGTTAATCATCAAAGGAATCAATTTTTCGGGAAAGTGGTTGGGGCCATAATTATTAGAGCAATTTGAAATCACTACAGGAAGTTTGTAAGTATTATGATAAGCTCTTACAAAATGATCAGAAGAAGCTTTGGAAGCCGAATAAGGAGACCGAGGGTCGTATTTGGTAGTTTCCACAAAAAACTCCTTAGGGTCATGAAGCTCCCCGTAAACTTCATCGGTAGACACGTGATAAAACCTTCTACCTTCTTCTTTGCCTTTCCAAGCTACCCGTGCAGCATTGAGTAGATTAACAGTCCCGATGACGTTGGTCAAGACAAAAGCCATCGGATCAGAAATAGATCTATCCACGTGTGATTCGGCAGCCAAATGAACTACTCCCGTAAAATCGTGCTCTTTAAATAGATTTTCGATAAAGGCAGCATCCGTAATATCCCCTTTCACAAAAGTATAATTAGGCGCAGATTCAATATCGGTCAAATTAGCCAAATTGCCAGCATACGTAAGGGCATCTAAATTGACAATCTGCACATCCGCATATTGGGTAACAAACCGCCGTACTACATGTGAGCCAATAAATCCAGCTCCACCTGTGATGAGTATTTTTTGCATATTTTTAAATCAATATTTCTAGTTTATTTTGACAAACGCTGTTGCCATCTCCACGCATCGCGCAAAGAATCTTCCAAAGTTTTTTCGGCTTTCCAGCCCATTACTTTTTCTGATTTGTCTACTTGGGCGTAGATTTGTTCGATATCACCGGGGCGACGTGGCCCAATTGTATAATTCAATGTAAGATTATTGACTTTTTCGAAGGTCTGAATAAGCTGCAAAACTGTCACTCCTTCCCCAGTTCCTACATTAAAGACATCATAGTAATCCTCTGTATCCACTCCCGCCAACAGCGAAAGGGCTTTTACATGGGCTTTAGCTAAATCTACCACATGGATAAAATCACGAATGCAAGTACCGTCAGGGGTATTGTAATCACTGCCAAATACTGTCAGCTTTTCGCGAAGGCCAGCCGCAGCTTGGGTCAAGAAAGGAACCAAGTTGCTAGGAACTCCCCTAGGAAGCTCACCTATAACAGCCGACTCGTGCGCTCCGATAGGATTAAAATATCTCAAAGCAATTGCTTTTAACCCTGCTTTAGAAACTACCACATCTCTGATTATATCCTCACAAATACGCTTAGTATTTCCATAAGGAGAGGCTGCTTCTTGGCGAGGTGTGGCCTCGGTCACGGGTAGAGAATCGGGCTGACCATACACTGTACATGACGAGGAAAATACAAAGTTTTTCACCCCAAACTCGCGCATAATTTTGAGTAGCAGGACGGTCGAGCCTAAATTGTTTTCATAATACATCAACGGTTTTTCGACCGATTCGCCCACGGCTTTGCTTGCCGCAAAATGAATCACTCCCGCCAATTGCTCCTTTTGAAAGATTTGGCGTAGCGCCTCGGCATCATTGCAATCTGCTTTGTAGCAAACCACCGATTTTCCAATAATGCTTTGGATACCCTCCAAAACTTTTTCTTCAGAATTGCTAAAATTGTCGATAATAATTGGCTCAAATCCTGATTGATAGAGCTCAACAACTGTATGGGAGCCAATAAATCCAGCCCCGCCGGTAACTAGAATTTTCATGCAGTGTGTAGAAAGAATGAGTGACAAAACTATAAAATTTGGGTGCTGAAAAAAAATTGTTTTTATTTAAAGCTCAGAATAGCGATACAATCTCATGAAAGAGCAAGAAATCAAAGCATTAGTTTCTCTTCTTGACGACGACGACAAGGAAGTGTCGCGATTGGTAGAGGGGGAAATCAAGAGGCAAGGTGAGAAAATTATTCCTTTTTTGGAAAATGAGTGGGAAAGTGCAAGCTTTAACCCTGCCGTTCAGCGCCGTATAGAGGAGTTAATTCATGAATTGCAATATGAACAAACCCTCGAACGACTCGCCCTATGGCATCAAGGTGGGGCGATTGATTTATTAGAAGGTCTGTGGATTGTGGCTACCTATCAATACCCAGACTTGCCTTTTGAAAAGCTAAAAAAAGAATTTGAGCAGTTTTATTATGAAACATGGCTTGAGTTTAAAGTAGATATGCACCCTATAGACCAGATTCGGGCTTTAAACCATGTTTTTTTTACTAAACTAAAATTTGGCTCAAACACCAAAAGCTTTCATTCGGCAGGCAACTCTATGCTCAATATAGTACTCGACACCCGAAAAGGAAACCCCATTTCGCTTTGCTGTATTTATATGATTATAGCCCAGCGGCTCAACATGCCAGTATATGGTGTCAACTTACCCAATCTTTTTGTGCTTACTTACAAGCAAGATAGCATTCAGTTTTATATCAATGTGTTCAACAAAGGCCTGGTTTTTATGCGGTCTGATATTGACCACTATATTGCTCAACTTAATATCAAATCCAATGAAACATTTTATCAGCCGTGTAGTAATCTTGATATTTTGAAAAGAGTTTTGCGAAACCTTGCACTTGCTTTTGAAAAAACCGGCGATAGCGACAAAATCAAAGAAATTGAACGGATGTCTGCTATTTTGAATGAGCCTTTGGAAGACCAAACGCTTTAGACTGCTAACACTCCTACAAAGTCCTCCATTTCAAACCGATGCAAGCGATAATAATATCGCTGTGATTGATTACGGTGGCATATATATCCTTCCCAAAATTCGGTTTGGTCAGTAAAATCATGTATGAATATCTCTTGTTTAAAACTCAATTGCTTGGTGCCATATAGTTTATAAATAGCCTCTTTGGCGCACCAATAAGTACAAAGTTTCCTAAAATCAGTCAAAGCGTACTTTTCTTCTTCTTCCGACAAAAATTTGGGTGCGACTCGCAAAAGCTTTGGCGCAACTCGCTCTAAATCTACGCCCAAAGGTGCCGAAAATGACAAGCTCGCCACTACATATCGAAGCGTGTGGGTAAGCGAAATTTCGGCTACACGATTACGCAAATGTGGTTTTCCATACTCATCTTTAACCATACCTTCATAGTGAAGCCCTTGGTTTTGGACTAAAGCTTGCATAGCCCGGCGCCCCGTCAACCACTCAAGTTGTTTTTGGGGATGTGAAATAGTCATGTACTCTTGCCACTCCTCCGAGGTGACTACAATGTCTTGTTTTAGGGTTTCGATATTTTCGGCGATTTGCCAAACTAGAATTTTACAATCCTCAAAAACGCCCCACTCACGAACGATAGGCATAGAAGCAATGTTATGATTAAATTTGCGCAAAAATACCCAAATAGCATTTGATAGCGAAGTAATTTAGAAAAGCCGTCAAAATCAGCATTCTATCAGCCAAATTTGACTGATTATCAAAACTATACCTTTGTGCCATTTTCAATAGAAAGAGACAACAATGATTCAAGTCCAAAAAATAGATACCTTTTCGGGGCATAGAGACAGTGTATATGCCCTCCAGCCCACCTTTACAGCTGAGCGTTTTTTTTCGGCAGGAGGCGATGGGCTTGTGGTGCAGTGGGACCTGACCCGCCCTGATTGGGGAGAAGTGGTGGCACAAGTGCCCGCCTCCATTTACGCCCTTTCGTATCACGACCTTACAGGGCATCTATGGATAGGCCAAAATTATGAAGGGATACAAATTATCAATCCTCAAAATAAGCAAATTATAAGCTCTATCAATCTCACCAATGCCGCTATCTTCGACATTCAGTTTTTTGAGGATAAAGCATTTTTAGCACTTTCTGATGGGATTCTGTTGGTTTTGGATCAGGTTCATTTAGCAGTACGCAAACATATCAAAGCCAGCACCCAAAGTGCCAGATGTATTGCAGTAAATGCCTCTTCAAGAGAAATAGCCGTCGGCTATAGTGATCATTCTATTCGGATATTTGATACAGACGATTTTTCTCTCAAATACACATTACAAGCTCATACCAATTCTGTATTTACGGTTTGTTATTCGCCAGACGGCCAGTTTTTATTGTCGGGTAGTCGCGATGCTCATCTCAAAATTTGGGGAGTAAAAAACAACTACGCACTTCATCAAGATATTGTAGCGCATTTGTTTGCTATCAATCACATCGTATATAGCCCCGACCAACAGTGGATTGCCACTTGCAGCATGGATAAGTCTATCAAAATATGGGAAGCCGATACTTTCAAACTCAAAAAAGTCATCGACCGTGCTCGTCATGCTGGGCACGGTACATCAGTCAATAAATTATTGTGGACGGCTTATGAGCAGCAGCTTGTTTCGGGTAGCGACGACAAACGAATTTCGGTATGGTCCATAAAAAGTTCGTAACTTTGTTTTTCAAACGCTCATCCATTCTCTTAACTCTATATTTCTGAGCGCTTTATTTTGACAGCCAGCCATGAAAAAATTTTTCCAATTATTATTACAAGCCCTTAAAGGAGAAGAACAAGAGTATACTACAGGAAGTATCAACCGCGCCATTTTTCTATTGTCTGTGCCCATGATTTTGGAAATGGTCATGGAATCATTGTTTGCAGTAGTAGATATTTTTTTTGTTTCCCAAATCAATACCAATGCCGTAGCCACAGTCGGGCTTACAGAATCTGTGCTTACGCTCGTTTATTCAATAGCGATTGGCCTCAGCACAGCCGCCACGGCGATTGTATCTCGTCGGATTGGGGAGAAACAATTGGCAGAAGCAGGTCATGCCGCAGCACAAGTAATCTTGGTCTCGGTGATATTGGGGGTTGTCGTAGGAATTAGTGGCTTTTTAGGTGCTGAGAGTATCCTAAGAGCCATGGGCGGTAGTGAAGAGCTTATTGCTTCGGGTAGCAACTTTACCCGTATTATTTTTGCAAGTAGCCCCGCTATCATTTTACTATATACTCTCAGCGGAGTACTTCGTGGTGGTGGCGATGCGGCTGTGGCGATGCGTTCGCTCTGGATTGCCAATGGCCTCAACATCGCTTTATGCCCTTTATTTATCTTCGGGTGGGGCCCTATTCCAGCCTTTGGCGTAGCAGGGTCGGCGATTGCGACCACTATTGGTCGCAGTGCAGGGGTCTTGTATCAATTATCTGCTTTGGCAAGTAGCAAAGGCGCAGTCCAAGTCCTGAGGTCTCAACTACGACCTGATTTTGCAATCATTCGCAATCTCATAAGTGTAGCAGCAGGAGGTACGGGGCAGTTTATTATTGCTTCGGCAAGTTGGGTATTTCTGACCCGTATTTTGTCAGATTTTGGGCCCTCTATTGTCGCAGGTTATACCATTGCTATCCGCATTATTGTGTTTACGATTTTACCTTCATGGGGTATGGCCAACGCCGCAGCAACCCTTGTAGGCCAAAATTTAGGAGCCAACGAACCCAGTCGTGCTGAAACATCGGTATGGCGAGCCGCTTTTTTTAATTTTTTATTTTTGGCGGCAGTTGCTATTATCTTCTTTGTATTTGCAAAACCAATCATCTCGTGGTTTAACAATGACCCACTAGCAGTGGCAACGGGGGTCAATTGTTTACGCATTGTATGTCTTGGGTATTTGTTTTTTGCTTACGGTATGGTCATCAGTCAGTCGTTTAATGGAGCAGGCGATACCCTTACACCTACCCTGATGAATTTGGTATGCTTTTGGGCCATCGAAATACCTTTAGCATACTTACTTGCAAAAAAATTAGCATTGGGACCCGAAGGTGTTTATATTTCAGTAGCTTTTAGTGAATCTCTACTAGCAATCATTGGAGTTATCCTGTTTAAAAGAGGAAAATGGAAAATGAAAAAGGTTTAATGCTTATGCCAAGAGCGTATCCTTTTGAATCACTGATAATTTCTCTAACTTTGTTGCCCATTTTTACGTGCGAATGAAAGAACAAATAGACCGTACTAAACTCCCTCAACATATCGCCATCATCATGGATGGCAATGGTCGTTGGGCCAAACAGCGTGGGGCTATGCGAGTTTTTGGACACCGCAATGCCATCAAAGCTGTAAGAGAAGCTACCGAAGGCTGTGCTGAATTAGGAGTCAAATATTTGACATTATATGCCTTCTCCACCGAAAACTGGGGAAGACCTGAGGCCGAAGTAAGGGCTTTGATGGAGTTGCTTGTATATACCATTGGAGATGAGCTACCTACATTGTTAAAAAATAATGTAAAACTTGATTCTATCGGCAATACAGAAAGTCTTCCTTCTTCTTGCCAACGCGAACTTAATCAAGCAATAGAACGCACCAAACACAATACTGGCCTTAACTTAATTTTGGCTTTGGGATATAGTGGTAAGTGGGATATTGTACAAGCTACTCAGCAAATCGCGCGTAAAGTACAGGCTGGGGAATTGCGCCCAGAAGATATTACTGAAGACTTATTCAATACTAAACTAAATACGGCAGACCGTCCCGAAGTCGACCTTATGCTTCGTACAGGTGGCGATCATCGTATTAGCAACTTCCTTTTGTGGCAACTTGCCTATGCAGAGCTTTATTTCTACGACAATGTATTTTGGCCAGACTTTCGTCGTGAACATCTTTATGAAGCCATCCTTTCATACCAAAACCGCGAACGCCGCTTTGGAAAAACCAGTGAACAGATTCTAAGTGAAGCGAAATAAACCCCTTCTTTTTGCGTTATACCCTGTGGGAAAGAACCGTGAACCTATGAAAAAATTCAACCAACCTGCCAGATTAGCAATTTTCGTTGCTTTGTTAGTAAGTATTGCTATATCTGCATCAGCCCAACAATTAGGCTTGGGAAGTCGTCTTACTCCTTCCACCTCCACCCAGACCAACGAGGATTTGCTTAGTTATGCTGCTCCCAAAGACTACGTCTTGGCAGAAATTATCGTAACGGGCAATCAATTCCTTGATCCTAACTCCATGATTTCGATGTCGGGTCTGAGAGTAGGGGATAAAATCAAAATCCCGGGCGATGCTATCACCTCAGCCATCAAGAAATTGATGGATCAAAAAATCTTAGAAGATGTTGAGATTTTGGCTCGAAAAATAGAAGGCGACAAAATTTGGTTGGAATTACGAATCAAAGAACAATCTCGTTTGTTCAAGGTAACATTTGATGGCATTCGTAAAGGTGAGCAAGAATCTTTGAACGATAAAATCAAACTTCCTAAAGGACGTATCATTTCCAATACTATGGTGAAAAACACACAGTTGGCAGTGAAACGCTTTTTTATGGACAAAGGCTTCTTGAATGTAAAAGTCAAAATTGCCCAAATCGCTGATACCGCACGGGGCAATGCCACCCTCAAGATATTTGTCTCAAAAGGACCCAAAGTAAAAATTCGTCAAATTGTATTTAATGGTAGAGAAGAAATCTATGAGCAAAAACTTCGGAATAAAATGAAAAGTACAAAACAAATGCGTTTTGGCCGTTTGTTTACTCCTTCCAAGTTTATTCCCAAAAAATATGACGAAGACAAAGAAAAGCTTGTTGCTTTTTATAATAAAAATGGTTTTCGAGATGCTACCATCATCTCAGACTCAATCATTCATAACCCCGACGGCAAAACAATCGATGTAGTTCTCAATATAGAAGAAGGCCCTAAGTACTACATAAGAAATGTGACTTGGGAAGGCAACTATCTCTACACCGATGAGCAATTGGGGAGAGTGTTTGGTCTTAAAAAAGGTGATATCTATAATCCCGAAGAAATTCAAAAACGCTTAGAGGCTAATCCAGGACAAGATGTAAGTTCACAATATATGGACGACGGCTATCTTTACTACAACTGCCGTCCTGTCGAAAAAGCCGTCGAAGGTGATTCGATTGACATTGAAATGAGGATTTTTGAAGGAAAGCAAGCTACTATCAACAAAATTATCCTTAACGGAAACACCAAAACGAGCGACCACGTAGTAATGCGGGAGCTGTTTACGTTGCCTGGGCAAAAATTCAGTAAAACGGAGATCATCAATACCAACCGCCAATTAGCCCAGTTAGGGTATTTTGATGCCGAAAAAATCGGAATCAATCCTGTCCCCCACCCCGAAGACGGAACCGTAGACATTGAATATACAGTAGAAGAAAAACCAAGCGACCAAATTGAACTTTCTGGTGGCTGGGGTGGCTACATCGGATTTGTAGGTACATTGGGATTAGTGTTCAACAACTTCTCCACCCGAAACATCACCAACCTTAAAGCATGGAAGCCTCTTCCAGCTGGCGATGGCCAGAAGCTCGCCGTCCGATTCCAAGCTAGTGGTCGTCAGTTTCAGACTTATTCTATTAGTTTTACGGAGCCGTGGCTCGGAGGTAAAAAACCTGTCACTTTTGGAGTTAACTTGAGCCGGACGGTGTATCGGACCGTCGATCAATTTAGTTTATATACTCGCTCTAACGGTAAGCTCGAATTTTTGGGTGCTTACCACAATACTGGCGTAACCATATCTTTAGGAAAACGCCTCAAAGTACCCGATCGCTTCTTTGTGTTGAGTTCAGCTTTGTCGTATCAGAGATACCGTATGGATAGCCTTGATTTATTTGGTATTGGTTATCCCAATGGTGTATCAAACAACTTGACATTCAACCTTACCCTTTCTCGCAATACCATTGACAACCCCCAATTCCCTCGCTTAGGCTCTTCTTTCTCCTTGAGCGGTACTTTTACCCCACCTTACTCCGCTATTACGGGACGTACGAGCTTTACTACCAATGAAGATCGCTACAAATGGGTAGAATACCACAAGTGGATGTTTGATGCTAGTTGGTTCCAAACTGTAGCAGGCAAATTGGTTTTGAGTACACGTGCACACTTAGGTTTCTTAGGAAGATACAATAAAAACCTATCCATTAGTCCTTTCGAACGATTTGTGTTGGGTGGCTCTGGATTAGCTGGCTATGGTATGTTTGCATTAGCGCAAGACATCATCGGACTCAGAGGCTATACAGACCGCTCGCTAGTACCAATATACAATACCCTCAGCGCAACCGACGCAGCTCAAAGCACTACCTCTACCTTGACAGGTGCATCCAGCCTTGGGGGGGTTGCATTTAGCAAGTACGTCATGGAGCTTCGCTATCCACTCTCACTCAATCCTTCTGCTACTATTTTCGGGTTAGTATTTGCTGAAGCCGGTAATAACTGGGGCACTGATGCGCCTCAAAAAAAATACAAAGACTTTAATCCCTTTGATCTTAAACGTTCGGCGGGGGTAGGAGCTCGTATTTTCATGCCAGCTTTTGGACTTATCGGGATCGACTGGGCATATGGATTTGATGCCGTTCCTGGCCAAACCCAACGGAGCGGACCTCAATTCCACTTCACAATCGGGCAACAAATCAGATAAAATAGAGATTTGGTATATTCGCCATTGGCATCCAAAACCAATGGCGAATCTTTATATCCAAAAACCAAAAGAAATATGAAAACCCGTTGGCTTTTACTACTTTTGCAGTTCGTTTTGATAACGCACTCATTATCAGCCCAAAAATGGGGCTATATGGATTTGGAATACATCACCAGCAAAATGCCTGATTATCAAAAAGCTCAATCGGAATTAGACAAATTTTCGGATAGATGGGCCAAAGAAATTCAGGATAAATATGCCGAAATAGATAAACTTCAACGCTTGTATCAAGCCGAAGAAGTGTTGTTGACAGATGATATGAAACGTAAACGTCAGCAAGAAATCATCGATAAAGAAAAAGAAGCAAGAGAATATAACAATAAAATATTCGGTTTTGAAGGAATGCTATTTCAGAAGAAAAAAGAAATCATCAAACCCATCACCGACCAAGTATACAAAGCTAGTGAGCGCGTTTGTCGTCAGCGGAGACTTGACTTACTTGTAGACAAATCTAGCAATTTTGTAATTATTTATGCCAATCCTGTTCATGATTATACAGACTATGTATTAGAAGAGTTGGGGCTAGGTACTGACAATAAAAATAATAAAACCACCCCCGAAAACGTTAATACGCCTGCATCCAAACCCAATACCACAAATACTCCTAATAACAAAACAATCAAACCAAAACAGTAAATAAAAATGAAAAGCAAATTGATCGTGGCTGTTATGGCCATTCTAGCTTTAATCGGAAAAGAGACCCAAGCACAGCAGGCCGCCGCCCTCAAAATCGGTTGGACCAATGTAGATTATATCTTGTCTGTTTTGCCAGAGAGCAAAAAAATCCAAAACGAGCTCCAAATTCAGCAGCAACAAATCGAAAAAGTGATGCAGGAAAAATCAAAAGAGTTTGAAGACAAGTATAAAGCACTACAACAAAACGCTACCAAATGGTCGGAGATTATCCTAGCAGATAAGCAAAAAGAACTTCAGCGTCTTGAGCAAGATTTCCAAGAGTTTCAACGCACTTCACAAGAATCTTTGCAAAGAAAACAACAACAGTTGATTCAACCAGTATTGACCAAAATCAATACCGCTATTGATGAAGTAGGAAAAGAAAACAATTATACCTACATCCTCAACATGGACGGTGGTGCTCAAACTACCCCTATCATTTTGTATGCTGGTTCTGATGACTTAAATGTAAGCAACCTTGTGTTGAAAAAATTGGGGGTAGATCCCGCAGAAGTTGAAAAACAACAGAAAGCCGCTGCTGAAGCTGCCGTTCAACAATTGCAACAACAGCAAAAGCCTACAACTCCTGCTACCAACCCTGCACCAGCTAACAAGCCTGCAACTCCTGCTAAGAAAAACTAATAAAGGTATTACCTTAAAGATAAAGAGGCTGTCTCAAAAGTAACAGGTTACAAAATATTCTTTGGTTTCAACCTCATCCCAACCCTTCTCCTGCCAGGAGAAGGGCTTTCAAAGTCCCCATCTCCAGAAAGGAGAGGGGGATTTAGGGGGTGAGGTTGAACAGAGACCGAAGATAATTTGGTGATACTAGGCTTTTGAGACAGCCTCTTTATCTTTTAAATCCAATGCTTTCGCTTAAAGAAAAACCACATACCCGCCATCGAAAAGGCCATCAGCAGCAGTGAAAACCAAAAGCCATAAGGATGAGAACTGCTAGGTAGTACGGTATAATTCATCCCAAAAATCCCCGCAATCAGCGTAGGGGGCATAAAGATGATAGTAAAGACCGTAAATATTTTGATAATCTGGTTTTGCTCAAGGTTAATCAAACCCATAAAGGTATTTTGAAGATACTCCAATCGCTCAAAATTGAAAGTGCTGTATTCGAGCAAAGAACTAATGTCTTTCAACACAATCCGTAATCGTTCTTTTCTATCTTCTGGAAAAAACTGACTACGCAAAATCCCCGATAATACGCGCTGCTTGTCGATGATAGTCTCTCTCAAAAGCATGGTATTTTCTTGCATCATATTGATTTTCAAGAGGATTTCTTGCTTGGCTTTTTGTTCGCGGTTGAGGTCCTTACTGATATTAGAAATATCGCGCGACAAGCCTTCCAGTACATCGGCATCGCTTTCGATACGGGTCTCAAGCAACAACAACAGCATATCTACTCCGCTTTGGAAGGTTTCTTGACTTACCTTCATCTTCCGAACTGTATCCGCAAAAGTCTTAGAATCGCCGCTACGATAGGTAAACAAAACCCCCTCCCTAATCAAAATAGATACTGGATAAATCCCGTAGCCATCAGCATTGATTTTTAAGAAATTTGAGTTGGCATTGATGGTATTGTTTTGCTCAAAATACCGCGAACTACTTTCAATCTCCACAATCTCTTGGGGTGTCTGAAAACTAATGTCACATTTGGTTTCTACCCATTCTTCTTCTTCTTGAGAAGGCGACTGCAAATCTATCCATAAAATAGCCTTCAAATGGCTTATTTCGCGCACATCCGTCTCACGTTTGATCTGCTTTCCTTCACGATAATATATCCTGACCATACCACTTACTACTTCATTTGTGCCAAAGTTAGCCAATTGCTTTTAGGATTTTACGCCGATTTTGTAGATTTTGTACTGTATTTTGTAAAATGCTACCAAAAAAATTGTCAAAACATATATTTTTTTTTGATGTAGATGCAACATTCCTTTTTGTTCATTGTCATTACACTGAAATTACAGCCAATTGGAACCTAGACTTTACATAGACAAACACGTCGAACTCGTAGAACGCTGCAAACAAGGAGAACGAAAAGCTCAGTATGAACTATACAAGCTTTATTCAAAATCCATGATGAACGTGTGTATGCGGGTGGTCAACCACAATGGAGAAGCCGAAGACGTACTACAAGAAGCATTTTTGGATGCTTTTAGCAATCTTCATTCGTTTAGAGGGCAGTCCACGTTTGGGGCGTGGCTGAAGCAGATTGTGGTCAATAAAGCCATCAATCACCTTCGACAACGAAAAATGCAACTCGTAGACATCGAAGGCTATGGCTCTGGCGATAATGACACCGACATTGCCAATGAGGAGTCTTTGGATGAGGAAGGTATTCAAATGGACGTAGAACGTATCCGCCGAGGAATCGAACAGCTACCCGAAGGATATAGAATCGTGCTTTCTTTATATCTCTTTGAAGGGTATGACCACGAAGAAATCGGGGAGATTTTGGGAATCAGTGAAAGTACCTCTCGTACTCAGTACATGCGAGGAAAAAAGAAATTATTAGAAATGATTAAACATTAGTGAGACGTAGAGCGTCTAAAACATACGACAAGCCTTTTACGTTTCCACAAAATACCAATACAATGAAAGATAAACTGCAACGATTCGTCAGAGACAACCGCGAGGCATTTGATGTGCATGAGCCTTCTGATGACCTTTGGAGTCGGTTGAGTGAAAAATTACCCCAAATCGAAAGTTCAACAATTAGTGAAGAAAATACCATAACTAACACAACTCCTCAAAAAGGAGGTAGCGATTCGTCTTTCTTTACTAAAACTTGGAAAAATTTGAATTGGCGTATTGCGGCTTCTATAGCCTTGGTCATGGGCCTTGGATGGATAGGATACAAAGTAAACCAAACGCCTTCCATACCGACAGAGGTAGCTTCTTCTACTTCCACAGACTATGCCAAACAAGTCAGTCAATATACCCATTTGATAGACACTAAACGGGCCGAACTGCGGCAAATGACCCAAAGTGACCCCGCCTTATACAAAGAATTTGCAGTGGAATTGGATGAACTTGAGCGCTCATACCAAAACCTGAAAGCCGACCTTCCCAAAAACCCCAATCAAGAAACGGTGATTCAGGCTATGATCCAAAACCTGCAATGGCAGATTGATTTATTGAACCAACAGCTGGATATTATCCAGCGCATCAAAAGCAAAAACAACCATGCAACCAATAATAAACTCACATAAGTACAATAACCTTTGGCTGACGGTCATTGTGTTGTTGCTCACTTTTGCTGCCCATTCCAAAGAATCGGGCAATATCGAAAAGAAAAAATCGGTCATCAAGATTTATGATGTATCAGCCAAAGACAATCTAAACATCGAAAATCAGTTTGGGCAAGTAAAAATCAACCTTTGGGATAAAAACGAAGTGCGGATTGACATCAGCATTACGGCCAATTCCAATACTGACGAACGCGCCCAACAATACCTCGACGGCGTAGAGATTGAAGATAAAAAAGACGGGAATCAAATTTCGGTTCGGACTATTATCCGAAAAAATGGAAGCTCTAATTGGAGCTGGAAAAGTGGCAAGGGTGAGAAAAATTTTGTCCAAATCGACTATCAAGTATCTATGCCCAAAAACATGCCTCTGAATGTCAAAAACAAATTTGGTGCCACTAACATCCCTGTTTTCAAAGCTCCACTTACCGTAAAATCTGAACACGGCAGTTTTAGAGCTGACGAACTCGTAGGTAGTAGAAATGATATTGACGTTTCGTTTGGTAAAGCCGAAATTCAGCAATTAATCAACGGAAACCTCGATATCGCTTATTCTACCTTAGAACTTGACAAAGCCAATAGCATCATACTTAATAATAAGTTTGGCAAAATGAAAATTGGGGAAGTTGATAAGCTTGACGGACGCATTAGTTATTCGGGGGGGCGCATCGGATTGCTCAAAGGTTCTAGCAAAATCAAACTGGATTTCTCTGGGGGTTTTCGTATAGACCAGCTCAATCAATCGGCTGATAATGTGGACATTCAAGCCAACTACTCATCGGTAATTATGCCTCTCGAAAGCAACGAATGCGATTTTGATGTCACCGTAAGCTATGGTGGATTTAAGTACCCCACCGACCGCAAAATTACATTTACCCAAAACGACGACGAACGCAAAGACAACGAACACCGTGGTCCTCGTATGACCAAACAATACGTAGGTAAAATCGGTAAAGGCAATGGTACGAAAGTAAAAATTGTGTCGAGATACGGCGAAGTAAGTTTGAGATAGTTTTTTGAAAAATATCAAAAAAGCCTTCCTTTTCAAACATAAAGAGGAGGGCTTCTTTTTTAAGTGCCTATCACCCAACGCCTTACCCACCTTGCTATCGGAATAGCGATGATGATACCCAACGAGTTGGCCACGGCATCATACCAATCAAAAGCCCGCCCAACTCCCATATTTCCTTGGGCAATTTCGATACCAACACCATATAAAACACCTCCTAAAATCACCGGCCATACTTTGAGAGTACTCCAGTACCATAAAGCCGCCAATATTCCAAAAGCCCCAAAATGATGTAATTTATCCCACCCAAGACCTGTCGGAACTTGGTCTTTTGGCATCAGGCAAAGTATCAATAGCAGTGCCGTCCAAGCAATCGCCAAATAAGGTTTATCAAAAAACCAGCGGAAAAGCTTTTGCATCTTGTTGGTTTATTTTTCTACAAAATCCAGTTCTTTACCAAAAGTTTCGTCGGTTTTGGTAAGCGAAAAAAGAGCGATTCCATAACAAATCACGCCTAATAAAGCCGCCCCTGCGAGGGTGCCGAAGGAAGGCTTGAAGCCTTGAAAAGCAAGTGTCATCGGAATTGCCATGCCACGCACAACACTCGGCACTGAGGTAGTAGCAGTAGCTCGAAGATTGGTTCCGTACAATTCGGCCACCATCATCAAATACAATCCGATATAGCCCGTACACAATCCCGACAAAAAACAGACGACGTACAACCCTACCGCAGTAGAGACATTGCCATACAAATAAACTCCTGCCAAAATAGCTCCACAAAACATCAAATACCCAATAGCTTTGCGCCTCGAACGCAGCCATTGGCTCAAAGGCCCACTAAAAAAATCGCCCGCCGTAAGTCCAAAATAAATAAACATGACACATTTGCCCGGCGAAATCCCCTCCTCAATCCCCAATGCCTTACCAAACTCGTTGCCAAAAGTGCCTAAAATACCTACCACAAACCAAGTAGGAACGCCTATCATAACACAACGCAGGTACTTGATAAATCGCGGCCAAGTACTAAAAAAATACAGGAAATTGCCTCGACTTATCCCCTGCTCTTTCACCTGCAAAAACAATCCCGACTCAAAGACCTTAATTCTCAAAAACAATAACATCAACCCCATACCACCTCCCACAAAATAGGCCGTTCGCCAATCAAACCATTCTTGGGTCAAATAAGCGACACCCGCCCCCAAATACCCCACGCCCGCCACTAAGGTAGGGCCGAGGCTCCTGATTTCTTTGGGAATAATTTCCGTTACAAGGGTCATCGCCGCGCCAATCTCTCCAGACAAGCCCATCCCCGCCACAAACCGCAGCAAAGCGTACATATTGGGGTCTTCTACAAATCCGCAGGCGATATTGGCAGTAGAGTACATGATAATAGAGCCAAACAAAACAGACAGCCGCCCTTTTTTGTCTCCCACAATTCCCCACAAAATTCCACCCACCAACAAGCCAGCTTGCTGAGAATTGAAGATAAAAGTGCCAATTTGGGAAACCTCTGCTTCAGAATACCCCAATGACTGCAAACTCGGAACTCGTACGATGCTGAATATTAGCAAATCATATACGTCCACAAAAAAACCAAGCGCAGAAACAATCACCGGCAATCGAAAAAGCGCGCTGTAAGGAGAGTTTTTCATGAATAATAAGCAGTCCCCGTGAGTTAGGATTCGATAAAGTCAAGGTCTTTACCGTGGGTTTCGGGCACTGTAAGCGTTGAATAAAACCCTAATACAAAGCAAATAAGCCCCACGATAGCACCTGCATAAATCACATCCACAGAAGGTTTGAAATAACCATAAAGCCCTGTCATGAAGATAACTGTTCCGCGCACCATATTGGGAATCGTGGTGGCGGCAGTAGCGCGAAGGTTAGTACCAAACTGCTCAGCACCAATCGTCACAAACATAGCCCAGTACCCAATGCCGAAGCCCATCGCCAAACAAAGCACATACAGCATTGTGGCTGATTTTATGCCCGCAAAAAGATAAATCAAACTAAACACGCCCGCAAAAGCCATCAAAAGTGCCACGGCTTTTTTACGAGAATGAAAATAATGACTGATAAACCCACTCGCTAAATCACCTCCTGCCAAACCCACATAACACCACATGATAGACAATCCAGGTTTGATGGGTTCTTCTATACCCAAAGCTTTGCCAAATTCATTGCTGAAAGTAGCCAATATCCCAATCACAAACCACGTAGGCAAGCCAATCCCAATACATTTTAGATACCTTACAAAACGCTCTCCATTGGTAAAGAAAGATAAGAAATCGCCTCGGGCAATATGCTTCTGTTCGGTTACACCTTTAAACATCCCCGACTCCACAACGCCAATTCTCAATAATAATAGCCCAATACCAAGCCCTCCACCTACAAAATAAGCCACTCGCCAATCCCCAAAAACTTCGACCGTAAAATAGGCTACTACCGCTCCGAAAAGCCCAATTCCTGCGACGAGTGATGTACCTATGGCTCGTAGTTCTTTGGGCAAAATCTCCGAAACCAAAGTAATCCCCGCGCCAAGTTCCCCTGCCAAACCGATCCCTGCCACAAAACGCAAATACTTATAAAGCTCTGTAGCAGGTAAAAAGCTAGTGTCTTGAATAAATCCACAAAGAATATTTGCCACTGAATAGGTCACAATCGAGCCAAACAAAACCGATAAACGTCCTTTTTTATCGCCCAAAACACCCCACAAAATCCCTCCTAGCAGCAGCCCACCCATCTGCCAATTGAGAATAGATGCCCCTACTTCCGACACTTGTTGCTCATTGAGTCCCAAATCTTTGAGACTTGGTACCCTTACAATACCAAATAATAATAAATCATAAATATCAACAAAATAGCCAAGTGCGGCCACAATTACGGGAAGCCCAAAAAGGGAATTTTGGTTAGAAGGTTTAGACATTGGTTAAGGGGGTTTTTGATTTTTTGCAATAATAATAAAAAAAGCATGGCAGGACTAAAAATACCCGCCATGCTCCGTTTAAGTCGGTATGTTTTTTTAATTTTTCGCTAATTGCAAAGGCCCATAATTAGCCCCAATAGGGATAAGTTGTCCATTTATACTTACCTCATAACGGTCAAATCGCTCTATTTTATCTTTGGCCACAATATAAGAGCGATGAATCCTCACAAACCGCTCGGGCGCAAGCATCGCTTCTGCTTCACTCATGGTCATGCGAGAAGCTATTTTTTGGTGTTTTGTGACAAACAATACATAATTTCCGCCTGCTTCCAAATACAGAATATCCTCTAGCCTTACCCTGACTTGTTCGTATCCATTTTTAACAAAAATACTCTCAGAGGCAGGCGTGAAAGCGGAGGTGCTTAATTCTTTTACTTTAAAAACTTCATGCGCTTTGGTACAGGCCTTCAAAAAGCGGCTTATGGCAAAAGGCTTGAGTAAATAATCGACCGCGTCGAAATCATAACTCTGCACGGCGTGCTCGGCATAAGCCGTTGTAAAAATCACCAAGGGAGGATTAGGAAGCGCCCTCAAAAATTCCAAACCAGAAATATCGGGCATTTTGATGTCCAAAAACAGAAGGTCAACGGGTTCTTTTTGAAGAAAATCCAGTGCCTCAAAAGCATCTTGGAAGGTAGCTTTCAAATCAAGGAAAGGGACTTTTTCGGCAAAAACCCGCACAATATCCAACGCTTTTGGCTCATCATCAATAGCAACAGCAATCATACATTTTTCTTTCAATAGTATAAAAACAGAGGAACAAAGTACCCCTTAAAACGAATAAATTTACTTAAATATAAAAATAAACACGCTCTCAGAAAAGCGTGGTTATCTATACTATCAAGTCATTTCATTATACTTAACTAACACTGGATCCAGTTTTTTTCGCTTTCTTTTTCCTCGAAAATCAATCACCAAATGCACCGAAAACTCTTTTTCGGTCTGATGAATCAAAAGCTGATGGGTATGAGGATAAAGCAACTCTAATCTTTTTTTGACATTGACTAGCCCAATCCCCGATGAATGTTTCTCGGGGTCTTGGTCGTGGCGAGGGTGCAGGCTATTATGAACCTTGAAATGCAAGCTCTCACTATCACAATTCAGCTTTATAAAAATCCAAGATTGATTGCGTAGGCTTATGCCATGTTTGAAAGCATTTTCGACAAACGGAATCAGCATCATAGGTGCTACCGACTTTAAGCAAAGCGAATCATCTAAATCAATTTTGAGTTCAAATTTATCGGACTCCGAAATTCTAAGCCTTTGTAAATCAATGTAGTTGCGCAGGTATTGCACTTCTTGTCTAATGTCAATTTGGTCTTGGTTGTTTTCGTGCATCATAAACCTCATCATATCAGCCAATTGCTGAATCCCCAACGACGTTTTTTCGGCTTTTTCTTCAATAGCCGTCGCATACAGTGTATTCATGGCGTTGAACAAAAAATGAGGGTTAATCTGCGCCCTTAGCGCCGAGAGTTCAGCCTGATTGCGACTCAAGTTTACTTCTAGGGGTTTTATCAGCAACTGCCGAATAATCGTCACCACCACGGCCCCTGCCAACGATATAGACCAAAAGGCAAACACATCATCGGCTCCTACCGAATACATGAAATAATAAATTCGACGATAGCCATTCAAAATATTGAAGAATTGAGAAAAAATAAGCGCGCCAAAACTACTCACTAAGCTAACTACCAAAACAAAAATTTGCTTAGGTCTGAGATCTGTGCGCTTGGTGCGAAAAGGCCATTCTATCAGTTGATTATGAAACAAATACGCATGAATAAAAGCCCCTTGAATCCAAAGCAATAGTACTGCCTGTCCGCTGTTATTTCGTAAAAACCCAAAGGCCAACACTACCCAAAAGCCCAAAATCGCTAACCAGCTTCCCTCTTCCATGACTTTGGTTTGTTGGCTTTTTTGGTCATTCGATAGTTGTAAAGTCCACTGATACATTTGTGATAAAATGGTGTAAGCGGATAATATCGCAAAAAACGCCACGGCCTTCACAACCACGTACAACAATCTATAATTAGATACTACTTTAGCTCCAATAATTTGATAATTACTGTCTTGCCGCAATGCAAGTTCTTTGCTAAAGTACAAGTAATTCCAAACGCCAGTCAGTAAAAAAACACCTATCAGCCCCCAAAAAGCCAATAAATGAAATGGTTTTTGGGGCCAAAAACGAGGAAAAATGACATTGTTTAGCACATACCAACAGCCATAGGTAGTAAGAAAAACGCTTATTAAGGGCCAGCAGCCATTTTGCCACCAATTGTACCGCAAAAAGATACGTTCTTCTTCCAAACCGTCGATACGTACCAATATTTGAGCATAATGACTGTAATTGTCAGCAATCAGAATAATCAAAAATAAAAGGGCGAGTGAGGTAATAAACCAAAACTCAATTTGACGGAAGCGGGCGAGTGTAATCATAGTACAAAAAAGGCTATCTTTAGGTTAGACAATCCAAAAATACCCGAAAGCCCAAGCGATGTGGAAAATCTGTGACGAATCCCTCAAAAAATGGGATGATTTACAACGAAATATTTCTATAAAGCGTCTTATAAAACAAATACTCTCGTATAGCCACAAAAACGCGTCATGATATGAAAACAATTTTTTACTTTTTGATTTTTGTAGTGACCCTTGGTTGTAAAGAAACTCATATTCCAGCCCCTCTTTTGAAGCCTTTGGTAGGGAAGTGGCGCTTGGTAGCCAATGAGTACCTCGAAAACGGACAAAAAATATGGCGCAATGCTGGCAAGCAATCCTACGTTATTTCTTTCCGTTTTGACGGAGTCATTTTACAAGAAGACGACCTACCTGTTTGCTGCGGCCCTATTTCTCTTAATATCAACGGAGAAAACTACAAAATCACTCCACAGGAAAATTTACCCGTGAATCCCACCTGTTTTTTAGTAGATTGTATCGGTTGTGATGTATGGGATATTGCCCTCACCGATGATTCTTTCATCTTGGATGTATGTAAAATCGGCGCAAGGAGCAAATTTGAGCGTGTCCCTTAAAAACTTAAGCAAGTGGGATTTGGGTTTCTTTGGCCACTTTCATTACATACCCTCGTGCTTCGTCGTACTCTTCGGGAGTACGTAGGTGTTCAAGCATCAATGGTACCGGGCGCGGGAGCGCAGTTACGTTACGCAGGTACGCCACATAGTCCATTCCACCGCGACCAGGCATGGTTTCTGCAAAATGCACATCTTTGCCTACCACGTCTTTGGCATGACAAGACACAATCCACTTCCCGAGTTTTTTGAAAGTATCGTTGATAAGGGCCGTATTGTTGTAAAAACGCTCGGGAGAGTTGATAATATTGGCAATATCCACATGAGCCGCAAAAGCAGACCGATCAATGGCTTTGATAAATCGCAAGCACGAATCGGCATCGTTGGGTAAACTCCAGCCCATCATTTCTAAAGAGAACTTAGCACTTTTGGGTTTGACGGCATCTATCACCTTACGGCAGTTTTCGACCGTTGCCTCAAAAAATTCTTTGGTGAGATTGCGCGCATCGGGGCCATCCCAGCTTTTGGGATTGTACGAACCTGCAATATCGATACAAGTCAAAGCCCCTATTTCTTCGGCCAAAGCTAAGCGTTCGGTCACATAATCGAGATTTTTCTTTCTTTTTTGAGCATCTGCATCGAGCATATTCACCCACGCTCCTACTTCAGCAATCATTACGTTTTCGGCGGCAAAAGCCTTACGCAACGCTGCTATTCGGTCGGTCTCTTTCAATTCCACTTTGGGTACATAGGCCGCACTGTATCCCAATCTCCGGTGCTCTTTGGCTAGTTCGACGGGGTCTTCTGTTTTGAGAAAAATAGGCCCACCTAGTCGCAGTGCTTGCCCTGTGCCCTTCATAGATGGCAATAAAGCCCCCCCTGCAATCATACTTGAAGATTGTAAAAAAACACGACGCGAAATTGATTTCATAAAGATACATTTGAGACCTATTGTAGAAGCCTACAAACATTGATTTATAACCAATTTTCTGGTATATAAGCAAAAAAAATCCGGCTAAAGCTTTGACTTTTAGCCGGATTAAACAAAAAAAGTTTTTATTAATAAGCTCTTACAATGCCTCTACCTTCGTAGAAGTTGACGTAAGCTTTGTTTACTACTCGATTGCCACCAGGAGTGGGATAATTACCCGTAAAATACCAGTCTCCGCTGTGATTGGGACAAGCCTCATGGAGGTTTTCCACTGTTTGAAAAATAATAGATAGTTCAGCCTTCAAATCTTTAGGGCGTACTATCTCCGCTACTTTTCGAGATACTTCGTCGGGTGTGAAACGGTCAAACAATGCCTTCACAAAATTTTGCTGAGTAGCATTGCCAGTCTCCAACGAAGCCACACATTGGGCATACACTTCGTCGCGAAGATTATCTAAACCTCTTTCTTTTAGGAGCTGTAAAGCCGCTCTAAACGCCACAAAATCTTTGACTTTAGACATATCGATACCGTAGCAATCGGGGTAGCGAATTTGCGGAGCTGACGATACAATCACGATTTTTTTAGGTCCAAGTCGGTCGAGCAAGCGTAAGATACTTTTCTCTAGAGTAGTACCTCTTACGATAGAGTCATCTACTACCACAATCGTATCTACTCCTTTTCTGACTACTTCGTACGTCATATCATACACGTGCGATACCATTTCTTCGCGAGCGTCGTCGTTGGTGATAAACGTCCGCTGCTTTACATCTTTCGACACCAGTTTTTCGATACGGGGCCGGAACGAAAGCACTTTCTCCAATTCTTCGGGAGAAAGGTCTCGGTTGAGGATTGCACTTTTACGCTGTTTTGCCAAATAGTCTTCCAAACCTTCGATAAGTCCAAAAAATGCGGTTTCGGCGGTATTGGGGATATACGAAAAAACAGTGTTTTCAAGATCGTAATCTACCTCCTCCAAAATTTGAGGAATCAATAATTTACCGAGCATCTTGCGCTCATGATAAATATCAGGGTCAGAAGCACGGGAGAAATAAATACGCTCAAAACTACACGAACGTTTTTCGAGTGGTTTCAATATCTGGTGTTGGTCATACTCACCATATTTGTCAATAATAAGGGCATGACCAGGATTAATCTCCTTAATATCAGCATAATTGGCATTGAACGCCGCTTTGATAGCGGGCTTTTCGGAAGCCACTACTACCACTTCATCATCGGCATAATAATAAGCCGGGCGAATACCCGAAGGGTCTCTTACCACAAAAGCCTGTCCTGAGCCTGTCATACCACACATCGCAAAGCCGCCATCAAAATCGCGGCAAGAGCGGTGAAGTACGCGTACCATATCCATATTGTCTTCAATGACATCCGACAAATCTGGATTTTCGTAGATTCCTTTGAAACGGTCAAAAACGCGTTGGTTTTCTTCGTCCAAGAAATGCCCGATTTTTTCCATCACCGTGACCGTATCTACACGGTCTTTGGGATGCTGACCTAATGACACCAACTTGTCGAAAAGTGAATCAACATTGGTCATGTTGAAGTTTCCGGCTACTACCAGATTGCGACTACGCCAGCTATTTTGGCGCAACATCGGATGGCAGTTTTCGATTTCGTTGGCACCGTGGGTCCCATAACGCAAGTGTCCAAGCCAAACCTCGCCCGTAAAAGCAACGTTTTCTTGTAACCACTTGGCATCGTAGCGAAGATCTTTGTCATCGCCTTTGAGTTCTTTGAAGGCTTTTTTGAATTTCTTCTGAACCTTCTTAAAAATCTCTGCCACAGGTTGCTGATCAACCGACCGATACCGACTGATATAGCGGTGTCCGGGCGGGACTTCCAGCTTGATGTTGGCAACACCCGCGCCATCTTGGCCTCGGTTGACTTGCTTTTCCATCAAAGTGTGCAACTTATAAACTGCGTAGAGGGGTGTGCCGTACTTGTCAATATAATATTGAAACGGCTTGCGGAGTCGAATGAGGGCGATACCGCATTCGTGCTTTATGACGTCGCTCATCAGGGAGTATGAAGTGTGTGACGATTTGTTAACACAAAGTTAAGAAATCCGATTCCAAAACTTCATGTTAAATTTTAAGAAAGTTTATATCCAAAACATTAAACTCCTGTATTACAACCCATTAAACCCTAAAAAGTTTATTAAAAAAATTAAATAAAATCCTCTACCCTACTCTACCTCCACAAAATGCTTCTGATTTTTGGCGAGGTTGTGAATACTCCAATCAATATCCTTTTTGAATGCCTTGGTACGCACATGGCACTCCGCCACCCGGCAATACTTGCAGCAAGCTGGCAAGCAAGGGTCGGCATGAATAAAAAGCTCTACATTTCCTTCGGCGTCAGCTTCGAGTGCATCTTCAAATTCGTGTACCGCTTCATGTACTTGTTTTAAATCCCAATAATAAGGCAAAGTCAAGTGGCAATCGATGTGCAAATCAGAACCATACTTCTGAATGCGCATATTGTGCACGTCTATCCAATACTCCTTTTTGTGATCTTTGATTAGCTCTACTATGTGCTCCATCAATTCGGGGTCGGTTTCGTCCATGAGGGCTGCCGCCGACCGCCTTATAAGCTTAAATCCATTATAAAATATAATCATCGACAATACAAGCGAAGCAGCACTATCTATCCATTGCAGTCCTGTGAGCATCAAAAGTCCTAATCCTACCAAAATCAAGACACTACTTATGCTGTCGGTCATGAGGTGTTTGCCGTCCGCAATCAGCGCTTCCGAACGGGTCTGCTTGCCTACTTTTTGAAGATAATAACCCACTCCACCGTTAAGAACCACCGTTAACAAAATAAGCCAAACACCCCAATCTAAGTGCTGAATAGGCTGGGGATGAATAAAATGTTGGATAGCTTCGACCGCAATCCAAACGCCCGCAATGATAATCAAAGCCCCTTCAAAACCCGAAGAAAAATATTCGATTTTACCGTGCCCATAGGGATGGTCGTGGTCTTTGGGCTGAGATGAAAGATAGATACTATAAAAAGCAAAACCACTCGCAATAACGTTGATAATAGATTCTAAAGCATCACTCAATATGGCGTTGGAATGAGTCAGATAATAGGCCCCAAACTTAATAATCATCAAGACAATACTTAGAGTAAGGGAAACGATTATCCAACGAAATTTAGATTTTTGGCTAACTTGCACAGCTTTTCAAGTGGGGTGATGAAGCCCAAAGTTACGAAGTTATTTAGAAGCAATTACTCATTTTTACGATTATGTCATTACCTTTTGACCATACCAATCCTTGGAAAACCCTGACTTCCAATGTAGTATATGACAATAAGTGGATTCAAGTCCGACACGAAGAAGTACTCAATCCCAGTGGGGGTCCGGGGATTTATGGCGTAGTTCACTATAAAAACAAGGCCATTGGAGTAATCCCTATCGACGATCAAGGTTATACTTATTTGGTAGGCCAATATCGCTATCCATTAGAAGAATATTCGTGGGAAATCCCCGAAGGAGGCGGCCCCATGAACGAAGACCCGCTCGAAGGGGCCAAACGGGAGCTTTTGGAAGAAACGGGCTTAGTGGCCGCCAAATGGACCAAAATCGCCCGTGTACACCTTTCCAATTCCGTAGGCGATGAGGAAGGTTTTTTGTACATAGCCGAAGACCTCACCCAAGCCCAACAACAGCCCGAAGATACCGAGCAGCTCCATGTAGCTCGTATCCCTCTCCAAGAAGCCATTGAGATGGTGATGCGCTCCGAAATCACCGATTCGTTGAGTGTCATGGGTTTGCTAAAAGTAGCCCGTTTGAGAGGAATTTAATGTTTTTAATGATAAACCTATAGCATGTTTTTAGCCGCTTTATATGGTCTCATTGCTGGGATTTTGTTATGTCTTACTTTTGGGACTGTTTTTTTTGCATTGATTCAAACTAGCATCGAACGAGGCTACCGGAGCGGCGTCCAAATCGCCTTGGGAGTAGTAGCAAGCGATGCATTTTTTATATTTACCGCTATTTTTGGAACCTCTTTTTTACCTCAAATCAGTCATTTTGATAAGTGGGTTAGTGCCATAGGGATTGTCTTTTTGGTAATATTGGGTATCAAAAATTTCTTTAAAATCCCCTCTTTAGAGCCCAAACCTCACAGCGACGACCGTAGCCGTCGCCGCTCCCATCTCAAATATTTTTTCAAAGGAGTAGCCCTCAATGCCCTCAATCCCGTCAATTTTATGTCGTGGGCGGCCATTGCTACTTATCTCCGTACCAAAGGCCGCTACGACCTGAGCGAAATGATTTTGTTTTTTGGAATGAGTCTCATAGGCGTAGGCGGTACCGAATCTGCACTTGCTGTTTATGCGCACCGCCTGCGGGGAATGATTACGGTCAAAGTGATTCACTATATCAACATCGCCACGGGCCTAGTATTTATTATTGTGGCGCTCAAGCTACTATGGGATGGATTTCTGAAATAGCTTTTACTGTTTTTTGAGCCAATCCGTAATGAGGTCTAACGCTTCCGTTGAAAAGGTTTCTTCCAAAAGGCCATATTCGGCAACGGTACATTTTTGGCATTTCTGAAAGAGGTGATTGAGCCCGGCCAGCGCTACTATTTTAAAGTTTTTGTTGCCAGCCGCTTGCAGCCCTTTCTCAAACCCTGCTAAGTTTTCTTTGGCCGACACTTGCAAATCACTGCCGCCATTGAGTGCCAATACCGGAATTTTGAGCTGGGTCAAAACGGGCTGTGGGTCGTATTTTAAAAAATAACGATACCATTTGGAATTGAGCGTGTCAAATTGCCGAGTTACTGATTTTTTACCTATTTCGCTCTTAAATCCCATTTGCCCTAGCACTGCGTCGGGTTGTTTTTGGAGCCAATTATCGAAAGCGATTTGCAAGCTATCTTTGAGGTCATTTTCTAAAGAATTACGAAGTATTACATCATACAAGGCCGAATTGAGCGACCGATAATGTTCCCTAAAAGCCTCTCCCACTCCTGTTTTTTTCAACATATCATCGTTTTGTTGGAGCAATAAATCATACCCTTTCACTCCCACTCCCGCCAATGATACCATAAAAGCCACTTGCTTGGATTCTTGCGCTACCATAGGCGCAATCACTCCTCCCTCACTATGTCCTATCAAGCCTATTTTTCGGGGATTTACTTCTTTGCGAGTCTTGAGATAGGCCATAGCCGCAAGCACATCTTTGGCATAATCAGCCGACGTACCTACAGCCCCTGTGGTTTGCCCCACGCCTCTATCATCGACCCTCAAAACTGCAAATCCGTTGCGACTTAGATGGTCGGCAAGTACCCAAAAAGGCTTATGCCCAAAGATAGTTTCGTCGCGGTCTTGCTGTCCCGACCCACTTATCAAAATCACCGTAGTTAAGGGATGATTGATAGACGGGTAAGTAAAAGTTCCACCAAACGTAATTGATTTGTCAACATTCGTAAATTTTACGTCTTCTACCGCGTAGGGATAAGGAGCAACAGGATGCTGCGGACGCTTCAAAAAAGACAAACTAGCCACTTTTTGAAGTTTGAGTGGCATTCCATAGCCATTTTGTTTCCAGCTTCCTTCAAAAGTATTATCGCTTATTTTTCCCGTCAATACTGTATTAAAAGCCTTTAAATCAGCAATCAAACTATCATTTCGGAAAACAGGGCTTTGAATATCATGCGCAAACACCCCCTGCTCAGGAATATAAAGGAGAGCCTCCCCATTAGCTGCATTAAGCTCCAACCCCACTTTCAGCGTAGTTAGCGTTCCTTCGTATAGCTCTTGAGAAGAGGCCGACCAACTCACTAAAAATGTGAGGAGGAGAAAATAATATTTGAATTTAGAGTTCATGAGTACGACATTTGAATGAATCAAGTTTAATTACTTTTCTCTTGGCGGTATACCACATACGAATAAATCAACAAACCAAACGTAGTCAGCATCGTAAGGCCTACTGTCCAGACAATCTTCCAAACTCCAGGTAGCCATACCACCACTAACGCCCCTACAATACCGATGGCAAAAAATAGACGAGCGCCCGTTTGATGGGTTTTGCGCCAAACCGATTCGCTCTCTAAAGTCCAAGGGGTACGTATTCCTACAAAATAGTTTGATTTGATATTGTTGAGATAATTGCCGATTCCTGCCAACAACAAAAACACCCCGACAAATATCAAGTTAATGAACAGTTCGTCGGTTACTCTTTGGATAGCCGACCGAATTACCAACACGTGTACAGCACTCAAAAAAGTTAGAATAAGTAATATAAGTTTAGGATAGTGCTTCGAAAGCTGAGCTTGGTCGAGGCGAGGATCTATTTTAGGAACATATTTCATAAAAAAATACATCCCAACCGAAATCGCACTCAAAATCATCAACGTCCATTTTGGCCCAAATCCATCAGGCTCGCCACTCGGCCCAAAATGAGTCGGGACTATAGCGGGCAGCTGATTCCAGACAAAAGCCAAATACACAAGAGGGGCAGCAATTACACCCCAAGTCCAAAGGGCAAGGTTCTTTTTCATGATTGTTTGAGGTTAAAAATCCAAGACATTAATTCATCTAAAACAGTAGTGTTCAAGCTATAATAAATAAATTGCCCACGTTTGTCGGCCACCACTAACGCCGCTTGTTTGAGCAAATCCAAATGATGCGAGATACTGGGTTTAGTCATTTCAAAACGTTCGGCAATCTCGCCTGCGGTCAGGTCTCCCTCACGCAGTATTTCTAGGATTTGGCGGCGGGTTGGGTCATTCAATGCCCGAAAAAGTGTATTCATTTTATTTAAGTATTTAGACAAATATCTAATTATTGATTTGAAAAATTCAATAATTTTTAGGTAATTGGTCAAAAGGAATGTTGAAAGGCCGATTATTAACTATTTTTAACAAACTGCTCGCACTAATCACTTGCCAGTCGCGTTATTGGGCGAGAGAGTAATTACTCCTTTTGACCATGAAACGAATTTTCTATTCATTTGCCATTTCTTGCCTGATGGTCGTTGGGGCTTTTTCCCAAAAAATCACGACTCTTAGTCCTTACGTAGAGCGGCAATCTCAGGCTTATGTAACTATCACTAAAGTAGAACTCACTGATAGTTACACCATTATGCATTTCACCTACAAAAATACGCGCAGTATTTCTAATCGCCGAGGTGGCCGAGATATGGAAGAACTTTACAAAGTTTTTCCTGAGTTTAGGGGTTTGATGGAACGAGGCACTTCTACTGAGTGGATACATATCGACCCACGCAGTCGTCTCTACAAACCCGGTGATGCCACCAAAAAATTTCGGTTTGTAAGAGCTGAAGGGATTCCTATTAGTCCTGATACTTTGGTAGTCAAGCCCGGGATGGAAGTAAAATTTAGGGTTTATTTTCGACGTCTTGACCCCGGTATTGAAGTTTTTGATATGTTTGAAGGCGATGACCGTGGCTCTCAGCAGTTTTGGAATTTTTATGGAATTCACATCCGAAACCCCAAAACGCCCCCTCCTGCCACGCCCAAACCCCAACCCGAAGCTAAAAAAGAAGAACCACCTGTAGTGGTGGAAAAGCCACAAACTACTCCTCCACCGCCTGCTGTCGAAACACCCGCCCTAACTTTAGTGACGGTAAAAGGAAACATCATAGATGCCAAAACCAAAACTCCGATTGCAGCTAAAATTAGCTATATAGTTCCAAGTGAAAACAACGGGCTAGACTCTATGCAACTATCGGCAAGTTCGGGGAAATTCAAAATCAGCTTGGATGCGGGCAACAAATATGCTTATTCTGCGTCTGCCAAAGGGTATTTCCCGGCCAATGGAGCTTTTGATTTGACTCAAACCAAAGGAGGCCAAGAAATAAGCAACGATATTTTGTTGACTCCGATTGCAGTAGGTGAAGCGATTACACTCAACAATATTTATTTTGATGTCGCAAAGTATGACCTTCTTCCTGCCTCTTCTGCTGAGCTTAACAATTTGTTGGGGTTGATGAAGGAAAATCCAAATATGGAAATCAGAGTAGAAGGGCACACTGACAATCTTGGAGATTTTGACAAAAATGTGGAACTTTCCCAAAATCGTGCCAACGCCGTCAAAAAATATTTGGTGAGTAAAGGAATCGATTCAAGCCGCATAGAAGCGCGAGGCTTGGGGCCAACGCGCCCCGTCACAAAAGGCAATTCGGAAAGCGAGCGTCAACGCAATCGTAGGGTCGAATTTGTCATTATCAAAATGTAGTTTTTATAATCTTAAAATAGATTTTTCGTAGACATAAGGTATGATTTTTGTAAGTCAAAATTTAAAATGCGCTTAATATCAAAGAATTCACTCCATAATTTTGGAAACTTTAAATAACTTTTCTAAGTTTTCAAAAAAAACACTTATCACCCATGCTTGCCGAAGAACTCATCAACCCTACCACCCCGATACTGAGACCATTTGACTCAGTAGGGCAAGCCGTTGACTTAATGGACGAATACGGTACAAGACAGCTCGCTTTAGTAGATGAAGAAATCTACAAAGGCTTGCTAAGTGAGGATACTTTGTTAAACCTTCTTGACGATACACAAACACTTTCGGAGCTAAACTTACCTCCTAATCCTATCCATGCCAATCTATTTCAGCATATCTATGAAGTGATAGGAATTGCAAATCGATATCAGCTTGATACAGTACCCGTCTTGGACGAAGACAATCTATACGCGGGTACTATTCTGGTCAGTGATATGATGGCTAAGTTTGCCACGTTACTTGGTAGCCAAGAGACAGGGGCTATTGTAGTTCTGAAAATGGCCAACCGCGACTATTCATTGACCGACATTAGCCGACTTGTTGAATCAAATAATACTAAAATTATAAGCACTTATTTTTCTGGTTCAGAATACGGCTCACTCGACCAAGCTACCCTAACCCTTAAGCTCAACCACTCCGAAGTTTCGGCAGTAGTAGCTACACTCGAACGTTTTGGGTACACCGTCGAAAACGTATTTGGAAGTACTCCTTTTGATAGTCCAGATCGTCATCGGTTGGATTTATTGATGAGATATTTAGAAACCTAGCCGCTCAAGGAGCTTTTTCTTTTGTATCAGGCCACAACAAGTTTTTTTAGTTTTATCATTTTAATACCCAATGGCTGTTCTAAAGAGTCTTTTGCGAGGAGATTGTGCGCAAACGCATTGTTTGAAAGAGTAATATCATACCTTTGCGTCCAAATCTATCCCCGAAGCGATAAAGATGAAAATCGCCATTCATGGACGTAATTTTGCCTTAGAGACGGCACCTTTTGTACAAACCCTGTTTGATAATCTCCATCAAAAACAGGTCGAAGTTTCGATTTCGTCTTCGTTTTATTCATTTCTTCAAAGCGTAGGTATTAACTCCTATTCTAAAAAAACCTATCTTCACCCCCACGGAGCGCCCGACACTGATTTTATCTTTAGTATCGGGGGAGATGGTACTTTGCTTGAATGTGTCATGCAGGCTCGTTCTCGTCAAATTCCTATTCTGGGCTTCAATACGGGGCGTTTGGGTTTTTTGGCTACGGTATCACCCGCTAGTATCCAAAAAGCCCTTGAATCTTTTTTTGATCAACAATTTCAAATCGAAGATCGCACTCTTGTGAGCCTGCATTCAAGCGCAGATTTGTTTGAAGATTACAATTTTGCCCTCAATGACTTTACCATTACCAAAACCGATACGTCATCAATGATTACCGTTCATGCGTATCTAGATGGGGAATTTCTCAACTCCTATTGGTCTGATGGTCTGATTGTGTCTACTCCTACTGGTTCTACAGGCTATTCGTTAAGCTGTGGAGGGCCGGTGGTATTACCGACCAACAACATTTTCATTATCACCCCTATTAGCCCTCACAATCTCAACGTGCGCCCCATGATTATCCCTGATGCTAGTAAATTAAGTTTTAGGGTAGAAAGTCGTAGCAGCAATTTTCTGGTATCTCTTGATTCTCGCTTCCGAATCGTAGACGAAACTGTGACCTTGATGGTAAAAAGAGAAAATTTCAATGCCCGTCTGGTCAAACTCAACCAAGATAACTTTGTGGAGACATTACGTACAAAACTACATTGGGGTTTGGATGCCCGAAATTAATTCTCGGCGCAATTTTTGTAGGGGTATTCAATAAATGTGTTCATTTATGCGTTGAAAGCAAAAGTCACGCATCAATCAGTAAAGCGAATGAAAGTCAAAGTATTTTTAGGTTCTGTGTTGTTTACGCTACTATTGACGTACACGTCCGAAGCCCAGCGCCGTCGACGAAATCTTTTTGAACAATATTCTACCGTCAATTTTGGTATAGGTACGGCTTCGTATATGGGCGAACTTGCGCCTTATCGCACTCCCGTTAGGACTGTATTTAAGATGATGCGTTGGAATGTAAATGCGGGCTATACCAGGCATTTTACACCTCATTTGGCAGCTCGGCTAGGTCTTACGTGGGCACGTATTGCGGGAGATGACGAATACTACAATCGAGGAGGAGAGCCCCACCCTAGTTTTTATGTACGCAACTTACATTTCCGTAACGATGTTAAAGAACTCAGCTTAGTGGGTATCTATAAACTCAGAGGGGATGGCCGTAGCCCTAATCGACGAGCTACTTTTACGCCTTATTTGTTTGGTGGAATCGCTGTCGCGGCGCATAATCCTAAAGCCAAAAGCCCTAAAGAAGCACCTTTTAATAATGAGTGGGTCGCCCTCCAACCATTAGGTACCGAAGGACAAGGACAGCCTGGCTATGCCAAGCCGTACTCATTGGTCACATACTCTATTCCTTTTGGGTTAGGGTTTTCGTGGAAATACAACGAGCACTGGAACATCAGTTTTGAAGGCGGGTTTCGCTTCAGTGGTTCTGATTATCTTGATGATATAGGTGGTCTATATCCAGATCCTAATGTCCTCAAAAACGACTTGGCTCGTGCCATGTCAAATCGTACCTTAGAGCGTGTATCAGCACGTACCGGCAAAGATCGTACTGAAATGGTGAGGAGAATCACCCAACCAAATGCTGACCCCTCAGTCGATCCTTTTGCCGAACCTTTAGGTGGGTATCAACAAGGTGATTATAGAGGTAGTTCTTCTCGCAAAGATCAATATCTTTTGTCTAGTATTACGGTTAGCTACGTGATACCGAGTAAAATAAAGTGTCCTCCTATTCGTTGATAATCACCAAAAGAGACGAGATAAAACCGTGAAGTATAGCATAAAAATCCTCTTTATTGGCTTCCTGTGGGGAGCCTTTTCTTTAGGAACAATCGCTCAACGTATCAATATAGGTGCTGGTTTAGGCGGGTTTAACTACAAAGGGGACCTATCACCTGCTTTTAATGTACAAAATTACTTGCCAGGTGGACACGCCTTTTTTCGCTACAACATCAGTCCCTCGGTATCGCTGAGAGCAGGCGGGACATTGGGTATCACTGGGGCCAAAGACAGCCGCTCATCAGATCCTTTCAATCAAGCGCGAAATGCTTCTTTTAGATCCCGTATTACAGAAGGAAGTCTAATTACGGAGTATAATTTTTTGAATTATAGCCAGAAAAGAAAGGCCAAAAATTGGACTCCTTACTTATTTGGAGGATTGGGCTTTTACAAATTCAAGCCTCGTACCAAAACAAGTGATTATAAAACCACCCAACTCAATATTCCTTTTGGTGCTGGTATCAAATGGGAATTTAAACGTCCCTGGAGCCTAGAGTTTGAGTTTGGAACTCGTAAGCTGTTTACAGACTATTTAGATGATTTGGGGAGTAATGTTCCTCTATCGCAAAAAACCCAGCTAGGAAATCCAACCACCAAAGACATGTATTATTACACGTCGATTACGATAAGCTATACTTTTTACTCCATCATTTGCCCACCCGGCTTTTCGACTTATTAAAATAATACTAAGTTTGTATTTGACCTTGTAGCCTATCCTTGGGTAGGCTTTTTATATTATTGCTATGCAACTTTTCTTTCATCAATTCGACTTACGCCTTCGTCATACTTTCACCATCGCTCACGACTCGCGCGATTCACAGCCTACGCTTATTGTTGAATTAAAAGATGGAGCCTTCAGCGGGTTTGGAGAAGCTACGTCCAACAAGTACTATGGTATCACTATCGATAGCATGATAAGTGCGTTGGAAAATATACGTGAACTTATCGAAAACCATTCGCTATCATCTCCCGAACAATTATGGGAAGATACTCACCCCTTTTTGTCAGACAATCCCTTTGCGCAATGCGCACTCGATGAAGCAGCGCATGACTTATGGGCAAAAAAACAAGGGAAAAAACTATATGATGCGTGGGGCCTTTCGCTAGACTCAATACCCGTTACTGATTATACCATTGGGATAGACAGTATTGATAAGATGATTGCCAAGATGAGCGAATTTCCTTGGCCGCTTTATAAAATAAAACTTGGTACTACTCATGATTTGGAGATTATCAAAGAACTACGAAAACACACAGATGCGGTTTTTAGAGTGGATGCCAATTGTGCGTGGAATGCCCCCCAAGCCATAGAATATAGTTTTGAACTTAAAAAATGGGGGATAGAATTTATCGAGCAGCCACTCCCCGCTCATGATTGGGAGGGGATGAAAGAAGTATACCTTAAAAGTGCATTACCGTGCATTGCTGATGAAAGTTGTATTGTAGAAAGCGACGTAGCAAAATGTGAAGGGTATTTTCATGGAGTAAACGTAAAACTCACCAAATGCGGTGGGCTTACTCCAGCCCGTCGGATGCTCGCAGAAGCCAAAAGCCTAGGAATGCAAACAATGGTAGGATGTATGAACGAAAGTAGCGTGGGGATTTCGGCAATTGCTCACTTGTTGCCCCTGCTAGACTATGTAGACATGGATGGCACACTACTCATCGCCAACGACCCCGCCACGGGAGTCACTTTTGACAATGGCAAAATAATCTTTGCCAACGAAAATGGCACAGGGGCTTCTTTAAAAACTATCATATAGGCAAAACTCTGAACGTGAACCACTTCTATCAAACAACTCATCTTCCCAATCGCACTATTTTACTTGAGGGGAAAGAATACCTCTATTTCAGTGGCACCTCTTATTTGGGTCTCCCCCAAAACCCCCACTTTCAGGCACTTATCAAAGAGGGCGTGGATGATTATGGAAACGTATATGGCAGTTCTCGTAATGGCAATTTACAATTGGATATCTACGAAAAAGCTGAGCATCAATTAGCAAATTGGGCGTATGCTCCCCAAGCTTTGACTTTATCGTCGGGGATGTTGGCTGGCCAAGCTACCATTCGCCAACTCATGCTTGAGGGCTACACCTTTGTGTATTCGCCTGATGCCCATCCTGCGGTTTGGCATGTGCCTCAAGTAGAAATCCCTACCATTTCTTTTGAAGAATGGAGTCAGTCTATTACTCAAATATTGGCGGCTATTTCAGGTTCCAAAGTGGCGATTGTCACCAATTCCGTAGATGCTCTACGCGGAAGATCTTATGATTTTGAATGGGTATATCAGCTTCCTGATACCCACGACATTGTTTTGGTAGTAGACGATTCTCACGGGCTTGGGGTCAGCGGCAACGAAGGCAAAGGTATTTGGCAAAAACTCCCACAACTTCCTCACATCCGAAAAATCGTTACGGCCTCTTTAGCTAAAGGGATGGGGTTGGCAGGGGGAGTGATTTTTTCGGATAGTGATACGCTACAGCGCATTCGTTATTCGGCCTATTTTGGCGGCTGTTCACCTATCGCTCCTACCAATTTATATGCCTACCTTCATGCTACCTCTTTGTACGAAGCAGCTTATCTTCAATTACAACAAAACCTGCAGCAGTTTTCGTCGTCCGTAAAATCACTGTCCCTTTTTCCTTTTATAGACAATTACCCTGTTTTTTATACCCTTCACGATGAGTTGTATTCTTTTTTACTGGAGAAAAATATCCTCATTTATAGCTTTTCTTACCCCAAACCTACCGACAAAGCCAATACTCGTATTGTACTCAGCGCCTGGCATACCACCGAAGATATAGCCAACCTAAGCAGTGCTTGCCATGAGTTTGCATCTAGCTATTTATAAAAGAAGTTTTTAAGCAATAAAACCCTCTTTTGCGATCCCGCTTCAACCTCTTCTTCTGATTCCTGACTCTTCCCTGATGTAGCTTCATCAGAAATCCCCTGTTTTATACTTCTCTCTTCACGAGATTTGGTTCATCATTTTAAACCTTTACAGACATGAAACCTTTTCTCATTTTCTTACACGTATTCATTGGTTTTGTAGCACTTGCCGTAGGACTTATCCCTATGTTTTCAAAGAAAGGAGGGCGCCTCCACAACGTCACCGGCCTCATCTATTACTGGTCTATGGTCATTGTGGCTATTACAGCATTGCTTTTGGTAGTCATTTCCCCACTCAACGACGGCCGATTGTTTTTGACAGGTATTGCTATTTTTAGTTTTTACTTATGCTTTACGGGTAAAAGATCCCTAAAACAACGCAGCGGAACACCCACCCGTTGGTATGATTGGGGTATTTCGGGACTTATGGCTATTACTGCCCTAGCCATGATTACCTACGGGAGTAGCTTGCTTTTTCGAAGTCTCGCCCAACAAACTTTTGATATGATGGGTATTCTCTTCATTGTATTTGGGATTTTTAGCGGTACCAATGCCCGTTACGATTTTCGGAAATACCTCCAACCCTCCTCTGCTAAATATGGCTCCAAAGAGTGGTTTTTTATTCATATTGAGCGTATGGGAGGCTCTTATATCGCTACATTTACGGCTTTTGCGTTGGTCAATGTCCGCTATGTTTTTCCTGAGGCACCTAGTAGTGTGTATATTGCCACTTGGATTATGCCTGGGATGATTGGTGGTATGATCATTGGCAGAGTGATGCGTCAATATTTATCAAAGCGTAAAGTCTTAACTACTTAAACGCTATATAAACATATCAAGATTAAGAACTATATTTGCCTAGTTGATCTGTGTCAACTTTCTTGAAGCTAATAGTATATTTTTATTAACTTTAAGACATATCATTTGACATCCAATATAGGCAATGCGCAAAGAAAAAACTGTTGACTTTCACATCAAATGGGCATGGCATGCTATTTCACGCATGTACAACACCTACGCTTCGCGTCGCTATGGGATGACGATGGCTATCGGGTATGTGCTCCTCAATATTGATACCGAAACCGGTACTCCTGCTACCAAGATTGGTCCTTCGATTGGGATGGAACCTCGCAGCCTTACCCGAACGCTTAAAACCCTTGAAGAAAAAGGCTGGATTAGGCGCGAAATCGATGAAAATGACAAACGTTTTGTAAAAGTATTTTTGACCGAAGAAGGTCGGATAAAACGGGATATGGCTCGCGAAGGAGTAATTTCTTTCAATACGATGCTACGAGAACAAATCCCCCTTGAAAAATTGGTTATATTTTTTGAAGTTATCAAAGAAATTAACCGACTTGTAGATGAAGAAAACAACAAAATCAAAGCGGAGCCACAGATACAAGAAGAGTTTTAAACTCTTCTTGTTCTTTTTTATACCCTGATTCTTCCCTTTTGTCCGCTTTTTTTCCCAGTTCGCACTATTTCAATAGCCTACCTAAAGCACTGCATTTACATTTGTAATACTTATTTTAAGAGAAACAGCAAAAACAATTTTTTCTTAAAAAAGTACCAAAGCAAAAACCCCTCAAATCGCTATTTTGGCGTTTTTAAAAGTTTTTTTCTTTGAGCCAATCACTACTGACATACCGTTGTCAGTGTACAATATTTTATTTGTAGTAAATATTTGGCCTATTAACAGCCCTTTCTCCAAATATTATCTTTGAATAAAGTCACAAAAAAACTTTGGAAACTTTGAACTTTCTTGTAGTTTCCAAAGTTTTCATCTAAAAAAAGTGAAAATAGATAGTGAGAGAAAGAATCCTTGAAAAAGCCCAAGAACTGTTTTTTCGGTTTGGGGTAAAGAGTGTAACAATGGACGATATTGCTAGAGAACTAGGAATATCGAAGAAGACCATTTATCAGCATTTTGAAGACAAAAATTCGATGGTTTGTGCGGGAGTAAAACATCATTTTGAATGTGACCATTTTATTTCGGAACAAATCCACAACGAAGCCCCTAATCCGATCGCCGAAGCGGTAATGGGGGCCGAAATGATGCGCCAAACGATGTCAGGATTGAATCCTTCGGCGATTTTTGACATTAAGAAGTATTATCCCCAAGCTTGGGATATGTTTTCACAATACAAAAAAGGATTTGTACTTGACTTAATCCGCCGTAATCTAAACAAAGGCATTGAAATGGGGCTTTACCGCGCCGATATCAACATAGAAGTGATTGCACGCCTACGCCTCGAACAAATCGAAATGGGTCTTGACCCTTACATTTTTCCACTGGGTCAATTCAATCCTTTAGAGACTCAGCTTGAGCTGCTTGACCATTTTTTGCGAGGTATCGTTACGGATGAGGGACTGATTTTGTATGAAGAATACAACAAAACACACATTACCTTACCCCAATCTACCGCTCACTTATTCAACAATAAAAGTACCTATTAACAGCTATCTTAAATTGTTTCACTACTTAACTTCCTCTAAAACTATGATTATCAAACCACTATACATCTTCTAATAACAGCCCAATTTCTTAACAATCCAATTTCTCAAACATTATATGCAACACCTTCAACTCAAATGGAAATGGCTGGTAATGCTTCTGTTACCTCTCTTTCCTGCCTACAGCCAAACGCGTTATAGTCTTCAAGAAGCTATTCAATATGGCATAACGCATAACATCAACGTCAAAAATACCCAAACCGACGCACAAAGCGCCGAATCGCGCATCGGTGAGATTCGGTCGGTGGGGTTGCCACAAGTAAGTGCATCCGTAAACATTCTAGACAACTTAATTATCCAAAAGGCGATTCTACCAGCCGCATTTGTGGGAGGTTCGGCTGATGATCCTCCAGTGGCTATTCCCTTTGGTGTAAAATACTCTGGCACGGCCGCAGCTCAGCTCAATCAAATCATTTTCAACGCTCAATGGTTGCTGGGACTAAAAGCAGCACAAGCTTATCGAGAGTTGGCTATTAAAAACGTAACACAATCCAAGATTCAAGTAGCCGAAAATGTCGCAAAAGCTTATTACAGTGTTTTAGTAGCCGAAGAAAGAGCTAAACTTTTGGATTTGAATATCCAACGTTTGGATAGCCTCACTCGCGAAATGAGTGCTATGAACCAAAAAGGATTTGTGGAAAAACTCGATGTAGATCGTTTGGAAGTATCGCTCAACAACCTCAAAACGGAACGTTCTAAGGTTCAGAATCTAGTAGATTTAAGCTACTACATGCTCAAATTTCAGATGGGTATGAAGCTAGATGAAGCAATCGAACTTACCGACCGCATCAACGAAAACGAGGTAGCCCGCATCGAATCAGATGTAAAAGCCGAAAACAGCACTCCTTTCAGTTATGACCAACGTATCGATTACTCCATCCTCAAAAGTAACCTACTACTCTCTGAAATGGATGTAGAAAACAACAAGCGGGGGTATTATCCTACAGTAGCTGCTTTTGCGGGTTATGGGTACAACACGGGTCGTAACAAATTTTCAGAATTGTTTAGCTCTCCTTGGTTCAACAACTCAAATATTGGAATTAATATCAGCATTCCAATTTTTGACGGTTTTGCAAAAAAATACAAAATCCAACAAGCAAAATTTACCGTTGACAAAGTAAAACAGAGTTTGAGCTTGGTAGAGCAATCCATTGATTTACAAATCCGTAGTGCTAACATTACGATTTTGAATGGCCTCGAAACCCTCAAAACTCAAAAGCGTAATCTGGATTTGGCCCAAGAAGTAGTGCGGGTCTCTAAAATCAAATACCAATCAGGAACAGGCTCAAACATTGAGGTTATCAATGCAGAGTCGGCTCTCAAAGAAGCGCAAACCAATTATTTTGCCTCACTCTATGATTTGCTTTTGGCAAAAATAGACTTAGACAAAGCCAAAGGGAAATTAAACTACTAAAAATCGTCTGTCTTGGAAAAGCTTTAACTTTTTTCAAACATAAGAGACAGAAAATCAAAACCATATCGTCATTATGAAAACACAATACATTCTTTTATTAACAGCCACATTGCTCATAACTGCCTGCGGAGGCGAAAAGAAAGCCAATACAGTAGCAGAAAAAAAAGAAGCCTTGGCCCAATTGAAAGCCGAAGCCAAAACACTCACTGAAAAGATAGCCACTCTTGAAGCCGAACTCAAGGCCGCCGACCCCACTATGAAGGCTGCCGAAAAAGTAATGCCCGTGGTAACGACTGCGCTTCAAACCCGCAACTTCAAAAGTTTTATTGAAATTCAGGGTACTGTCGAAACCAAAAACACGGCCACAGCCACTCCTCGTATGGCGGGGACTTATACTACGGTATACGTAAAAGAGGGCCAAAGTGTAAAAGCAGGACAGCTGTTAGCGAAGATAGACAATGCAATTTTGATGGACCAAATCGCCGCTCTCAAACAACAACTTGAACTAGCAAACACGGTTTTTGAAAAACAAAAATCACTTTGGGATCAAAAAATCGGTACGGAGATTCAGTACTTACAAGCCAAAAACAATAAAGAGTCTTTGGAAAAAAACTTGGCGGTATTGAATACCCAAATAGACATGTATAATGTATACGCTCCTATCAGTGGTGCAGTAGAGAAAGTAATGGCCAAAACAGGCGAAATAGCCGCTCCGGGTATGCCTCTTGCAAGCATTGTAAACCTTGGAAGTCTCAAAGCTACTGCCAATGTGCCTGACGTATACGTGAGCAATATCAAAATGGGAGATGCGGTAAAGGTGCTTTTGCCTGATTTAAATCGCGAAATCAACGCTCGTATTACGTTTATTAGTAAGCTCGTAAACCCCGCCAATCGTACCTTCAAAATTGAAGCCTCGATTCCTACAAGCGGTGATATCAAGCCCAATATGCTTTCTGTATTAAACATCGCTGACATCAACAAATCCAACGCCTTGGTGATTCCTCAAAATTATATTCAAAGCACCGAATTTGGAGATGTCGTATATGTAGCAGAGACCGAAGGCAACAAAAAAATAGCAAAAGCTCGTAAAGTAAAAACGGGAGTGTCATATAACGGCGAAATCGAAATCATGGAAGGACTCCAAGCTGGAGATTTGATTGTGACGGAAGGTTATCAGGATTTAGTGGATGGACAGGCAATTAGTTTCTAACAAACCGTTAATTGTTATTCGTTAATTTTGGCTATCTCAAAGATACGGCTAGCCATTAACTAACAACGATTAACCTAAACCGTAAGGTTATGACAACCCTAAAAGACTTTAAAATTACCCGTTGGTGCTTAGAAAACAAGACTACGGTATATCTCTTTACAGCCATTATCTCGTTGGCGGGCTTGTTTATATATTTCACCATGCCCAAAGAGCAGTTTCCCGAAATCGCCGTTCCCACGGTGATTGTATCGACAATCTATCCGGGTGCTAGCCCTTCGGATATTGAGACGATTATTACCAAACCTATCGAAAAGCAAATCAAAGCGGCGAGTGGCGTTACAAAAATCAAATCCAATTCGATTCAAGATTTTTCTCTTATTACGGTTGAGTTTTCGACCGGCATCAAAGCTCAAGAAGCCAAGCAGCGTGTAGCTGATGCTGTTGACAAAGCCTTGGTAGATCTCCCCACCGACCGCAAGCAAGACCCTGCGGTACAGGAAGTAAACTTCTCGGAGTTTCCAATCATGAACATTAACTTGGCAGGTAACTACTCGTTGAAAAAATTGAAAGACTATGCGGAACAATTGAAAGACGAAATCGAGTCGTTGCCTGAAATCACGCGTGTTGACATCGTAGGAGCGCTCGACCGCGAAATCCAAATCAACTTGGATTTGTATAAAATGCAAGCAGCGGGGGTATCATTTTATGAAATCCAAAATGCGATTCAGGGAGAAAATATCAATGTCTCGGGTGGAGAGCTCAACGTTGACAATGTCCGCCGAAACCTGCGCGTAGTGGGTGAGTTTAAAGATGCTCGTCAGTTAGAAAATATCATTGTTCGCTCTTCTACAGGAGCTACTCTCCGCTTGGCCGAGATTGCCGAAGTAAAAGACGGTTTTGCCGAAAAACAAAGCTACGCACGTTTGGACGGAAAAACGGTAATTACCCTTAACGTCATCAAACGCGGCGGCGAAAACCTGATTTCGGCAGCCGATGAAATCAAGGCTATTTTGAAAAAATACGAAGAAACAAAATTCCCTGATGGACTTAAAATCAGCTTGACCAACGACAGCTCCGAACGTACCAAAGTAGAGCTAAACGACTTGCTCAATACGGTTATTTTGGGCTTTATCTTCGTGGTACTGGTGTTGATGTTTTTTATGGGAGTCCAAGATGCGATTTTCGTAGGGCTTTCGGTTCCTCTTTCTACGTTGGTAGCATTTGTATTGTTTCCAGTGATTGCTTCGGCTACGGGTATCACTTTTACCCTCAACACTATCGTTCTTTTCGCCTTTTTATTAGGGCTAGGGATTGTGGTAGATGACGCGATTGTGGTTATCGAAAACGCTCACCGCGTTTATAATGAAGACAAAAAACTCACTCGTAATGAGGCGATTTCGTATGCGGCGGGCGAAGTATTTGTACCAGTATTGTCGGGTACACTCACTACGATTGCACCTTTCTTACCCCTTTTGTTCTGGCCGGGTATTGTGGGTGAATTCATGAAATTTTTACCATTGACTCTCATTATTACGCTTTTTGCGTCGTTGTTTGTAGCCTATGTCATGAACCCTGTGTTTGCATCCTCCTCTCTCAAAAGAGTAGAAGAACACGCCAATGAAGACAAATCTTTCAGAGCGATTCTCAAACCTGTTCTGATTTTGGCAGGGGTATCGATTGTGGGTTATATTATCAATTTCGGTATCGGCAACTTGCTTGCCCTCATCACACTTTTGTATATTTTCAATCACTATATCCTCACACCTCACATCATCGTACCATTCCAAGAGAATGTGTTTCCTCGTCTTAAAAATGGCTATCGGAAACTCATCGCTTGGGTTATTACGGGGCGGCGTCCGTACGGAGTATTCGCGGCGGTCATTGGATTGTTGATCGGAACGTTTGTATTGATGGGAGCCTTCCCACCCAAATCCGTCTTCTTCCCAAGTGGTGACCCAGATTTTGTATACGTTTATTGTGTAATGCCCCAAGGAACAGATGCCTCAAAAACCAACGAGGTCATGAAGCAACTAGAAGACCGCGTGTATAGTGTCATTGGCAAAAACAGTCCCGTAGTAGCTTCTGTTATTACCAACATTGGTATCAACGCAGGAGACCCCTTCAACCCCGACCGCACCGTGGTACCGCACAAAGGAAAAATCACCGTGGCGTTTAAGAGTGTGGAAGAGCGGGTACATCATGGTGTTTCGACTTCCGATATTTTGGCTAAAGTTCGGGAAAAAGTAAAAGGGATTCCTGGTGCTCAAGTCACCGCCGAGCCTGAAAGTAATGGACCTCCAACCGGAAAACCCGTAACGATTGAGATTGCAGGTGAGGATTTTGACCAGCTTGTCAATGTGACCGCTACTGTGAAGAATGCGATTATCAAATCTGGTATCCAAGGAATTGAAGAACTAAAGTCAGATTTGGTATTGAACAAGCCTGAAATCATCATTGATATCGATCGCGAACAAGCCGCCCGCGAAGGTATCAGTACAGCTCAAATCGCTTTGCAGATAAGAGGAGCTTTGTTTGGAACAGAGGTTTCAAAATTCCGCGATGATAAAGACGATTATCCTATCATGGTACGTTTGAAAGAAGGTGATCGCAATCAGATTGAAAAGCTTTTGAGTATGAACGTGGTGTATCGTGATATGAATTTGGGTGGGGTATTGCGCCAAGTTCCTTTGAGTACCCTCACAAACATCCGCTATGCCACTACCTACAGTGGTATCAACCGCAAAGACCAAGAACGCGTAGTGACATTGTCATCAGATGTATTGGGAGGTTTCAATGCCAACGATGTCAATGCACAAATCAAAGACGTAGTGGACGGCCTCGACATCCCACAAGGATACAATATCCGCTTAGGAGGTGAGCAAGAAGAACAAATGAAATCAATGCAATTTTTAAGTGTTGCATTTTTGGGTGCTATCTTGTTGATTTTCTTAATTTTGGTAACTCAATTCAATTCTACCAGCAAGCCATTCATTATCTTCTTTACGGTATTGTTTAGTTTGATTGGGGTGTTCTTAGGATTTATGGTTACTGGCAAAACCATGTCTATCATCATGACCGGGGTTGGTATCTTTGCCTTGGCCGGGATTGTAATTAAAAACGGTATCTTGTTGATTGAGTTTACGGACGAGCTCAAAGGACGTGGATACCCTACTCGTCAAGCACTTATCGAAGCAGGAGCGGCTCGTTTGACCCCTGTGTTGCTCACCGCTTCGGCTTGTATTTTAGGTTTGATTCCATTGGCGTTAGGGATGAACATCAACTTTGTGACGTTGTTTACGGAGTTCAATCCCCAAATCTTCATTGGAGGTTTTAGTGCCTTGTTTTGGGGACCATTGGCTTACACCATCATTTACGGTTTGATTTTCAGCACGACCCTTACTCTACTTGTAGTACCCACAATGTACTGGATAGTAGAACGTTTGAAGGCTCGTTTGAGCAAAAAGCCAGCCGAGCAACCTGCCTATTCATTCTCAAATGGCACCGCCAACGGCAATGGCAATCACGTAGAACAAGAAGTAGAAATTTAAGAATTTTGAAGGTTTAGAGAAGCTTGGTAAAAAAAAGCCGTTCCTTTGGAGCGGCTTTTTTTGTGAATAATAAAAGACATTTCATTGCTCTGTTGATGGCACCTCCACAAACTTCAACGCCAGCGAATTCATGCAATACCGTTGTCTAGTGGGCGAAGGACCGTCGTAAAAAAGGTGGCCTAAATGCCCATTACACCGCCTACACCGCACTTCTATGCGCTCTTCTCGTTCTGAAAAATCTCGTTTGTATAAAAGGCAACTAGGTGTGGCAGGTTGCCAAAAACTGGGCCAACCCGTACCGCTGTCGTATTTTTGGGCCGAATGAAAAAGCAAATTGCCACAGGCGGCGCAGTGGTAGTCTCCTTTGCCTTTAAAATCATGATACTCATTAGTAAAAGGAGCCTCAGTAGAGCCCTCCCGTGTGACGGTATAGACGCCGTCGTCCAGAATTTCTTCCCAAACACTGTTTGATAGGCGTACCTCCGTGGTGTCCGTCAACGAAAAATAGGGATTGTGTTTGGGGGCGTTGTTGGCACGTTGACAACTGATAAAAATGAACAAACTAATTAAAATTTTACAGTAACGTTTCATGAATTTGGTTTAATAAACTGACATTTAGATTGCAAGTTGTTTTTTGTAAATTTGTACAACTACCACAGACGACTATGAAAGCAAAATACATAAATCCTTACACTGATTTCGGTTTTAAGAAAATATTTGGTGAAGATGCAAGTAAACCTTTACTAATTGATTTCTTGAATGCGCTTTTACCCGAACAGAGCAAAATTATTGACTTGACCTTCAAAAATACCGAACACCTTGGTTTGACTGAGTTTGATAGAAAGGCTGTTTATGATATTTATTGTGAAAATGACCGAGGCGAGAAGTTTATTGTTGAATTACAAAAGGCAAAGCAAAATTATTTCATTGATCGAACGATTTATTACTCAACCTTTCCTATTCAAGAACAGGCCGAAAAAGGATACTGGAGCTATAATTTAAAAGCCGTTTACTGTATTGGGATATTAGACTTCACTTTTGACGATTACGAAAGCGAACCCGAACGTAGTGAAGTGGTTCATACTGTTCGATTGAAAAACCAAAACAATAAGGTTTTCTACGAAAAGTTGACTTATATCTACCTTGAGATGCCTAATTTTTCGAAAAGTGAAGCCGAGCTTACCACTCGATTAGACAAATGGTTGTACTTCATTAAAAACCTAGAAGATTTCCAAACAATTCCCTCCATTTTTAGAGACGAGGTATTTGAAAAAGCTTTCCAAAAAGCCGAGATTGCCAATATGCGCTTACCTGATTTAGAAAAATATCAAGCTAGCTTAAAAATCTTCAGGGACAATAAAGCCGTGTTTGATTATGCACGTGAAACAGCATTTGATGACGGGAGAAGCCAAGGGGTAATTGAAGGGAAACTTACTAGAGAAAGAGAAATAGCCCTTTCACTTAAAGAACGAGGAATGTCAGCAATAGAAATACACGAAATAACGGGGCTTTCGATGGATGAAATACCTAGCCTTTAATGGCTTTTCTCCCAAAACCAATTGTTTAAATTTCGGGAGAAAAAACATTTCTTAATACCGCCAACTCTTCAAATCAGCACCTACGGGTGCTTCCGCTTCGATACGCTTCAGGATTTTGGGAATGTACATGGTATTGTAGCGAAGCCGCGATACGTAGTTGGGGACGTTGGGGTCGCCATTCCAGCAATGTTCAAATCGATCACCGTATTTTACTTCGCCGTCGTAGTGAGGATTTTTGGTTGTTTTTAAGAAATCTTCCATCAGATACACCGCGTTGTTGAGGTAATAATTGTCCATATCACCGCAGTAAATATGGATTTTGCCTTGAAGTTTTTTGCCCACTGTAGCCCATTGACGTTTGAGAATGTGCATCAAATCGTAGTTATCAGACCAGTATTTTGCTACACTATGGTCGATTTTGCCCGTTTCTTTGTCCCAAATAGGTTTGGGATATCCATTTTCACCCATAGGTGAGTAAGTCGCTTGCCAAATATCCCACTGGTCGCCCGAGCGCGAATTGTCGCCAATCGCCAATTCACGGTGGTTGATTTCTTCAATGGTACATTTGACCTGCCCCAAATAATTGCGCATTCCAGGGCGAGGCGTTTTCTTAAAATCGCTTGGCAAGAAATAAGCGTTTTCGTCTTTATAAATATTAATGACGGTATAAGCCTCAAACGTAATGGGGTCGGGACAAGCGGCAAAACAGCCGTTGTATTCGTCAGGATAAAAAACTTGTGCAGCAAGTGCTTCCCAGCCTCCTGTACTTCCTCCGTAAAGGAACCGCGCCCAACCTTGGCCGATACCTCTAAAACGCTTTTCAATCTCAGGAATTAACTCATACGTAATAGCATCACCATAAGGCCCCATGTTGGCCGAATTGACGGCATACGAATCGTCATAATAAGGCGTAGCGTGCTGGATTTCGACGATGAGCATTCTTGGAAAATCCTTGCTGGTCCATTGTTTGTAAAAATTATAGGCTTCTTGCCAAACAAATTTTTTGTACCCATATATCCCAAAGCGCGCAATGTAGTCGGTCGTATCCATGTCGGCTGGAGGGGGCGTTTCTTTAAACCCATCAAAATCGGCTGGAAAATGTCCGTGATTGATACAAATAGGGTATTTAGCTTCGGGGTGCTCGTCGAAACCGTGCGGTAAGAGGATATGCGCTCCCAAGTACATCGGACGTCCCCAAAATTCGGTCAAAAGCTTACTTTGAATTTTGATGTGTTTGATGTATTTCGTGTCTTTGGGTTCAGGTAGCAACGGATTTTCTTGGTCAAGTACAAGTTTTACTACTTGCTTGGCCTTGGGGTCATATTTGATTTTGAAGGGTTTTGAATACAAATTACCCGGGGCTGTACGGTAGTTTTGGCCTTCGCCTCGATCCATAGGCAGTTTTACGGTATGGCCTGTTTTAAGCTTAAAAGTTTCGTATTTGTGCAAAAGAGCTTGCACCCAATATTCACCTGCGGGAAAATCTTTGAGCGATTTGACGGGGTATCCATAAGCCGACGTCGCGACCACTACGGGTTTATCAGCCTGCCAAGCATCGACATTCTGGCCAAATAGTTGTTGAGAACTTGGCTCATCGTTTACTTGAAAACGAGGTTCGGATTTGTTGTCTTTAGCCAAAAACAACATCAAACGCCCGTCAAAAGTACTTCCCTTGGATTTGGGAAAACTAACCGAAAACTGAGTTTGGGCGGAGGCAAAAGAAGCCCACAAAAAAGTAAAAAGTAGCAGAATTCGCAGCATACTGATCAGTTGTAGATTGTTGATTGATTACCAATTTTACAACTTATTCACTGATTTTTGAAGAATTATCATCACAAAATCTTCTGATTATAAAGACTTTCGGGGAATAAGCCCAAATGGATTTTTGATTTTGGCTATTTTGGCTTCTAAAATCAACTTTGCAGCAGAGGTTCCCATCTGCTCATGGTCAGTCGAAACTACCGTAATACCATCCGCAAGTACTTCTTTAAGCGGTGTATCGTTGAAAGAAACAATCCCCATATTACTACCTAGCACCAGCGATTTTTGCTTAGACTTCTTGACAAGTTCGGCCAAGTCTGAATCTTCAAAAACTACGTAAGCACGCCCCGCAAGGTCATTTTCTTCTTTGGCAGTGGATATTATACGACTTGCTTTTTTATGATGTGCACAAAAGTTGCGAAAACCCGTTACAATTTCAGGGGGATACTTTACATCCTGCGGAAATACCAGCACGAGCTCTTCATACTTATCCAGCAGCTCTTTTCCGGCTTCTAAAGCATCGTACAAATCATGCGTAAAATCTTGATATACACTTGGGTGCGTTTCTAATAAATCAGGCAAATCTTTATCCAATAAAATCAATTCCTGGGGCGGAATCTGCCGAAGAATACCTAATAAAGCATTTGAATCCGTTTCGCTATAAAAATGTGGCATAATCACATAGTAATGATAATGCCCCAAACTTTCTTTAATAATATCTTTAAAAACTCGGGTATTGCCGTGATGAATATGCAAGTTTACGGTAGCTCGGTCTCCCAATGTACTCACAAAAGCCTCATAAATGGCCTTTTTGTAAGCACTCATTTTGTTCATTACCAAAAGCACCCTCAACTGCGTGGGTTTCTCATTCAAGATGTAGTATCCCTTTCCGCGCACTGAATCAATCACCCCCAAGGCTTTTAGTTCTTTGTAGGCCTTCTCGACCGTATCGCGAGCTAGGTAATATTCTTCACTCAGCTCATTGATAGACGGCAGCTGATCGTTCTGCTTCAAGACGCCCCTCTCTATGGAGCCAATCACAGATTTCACAATCTGTTTGTACTTAGGGGTTTTGGCGTCGTGGTTTAATAGAAGAGTGAAAGACATAGACGGGTACTTTTTTCAAAATTAGTCTTTATTGTGGTTTATTGGCCTTTTTTCTTCGTTGTTTTTTCTTTAATTCCTTCAACGGATTTTTATGTAGCTCTACTTTTTGGCCCAACAACTCCCTAATTACCACCGAAGCGCAAACGCTTCCAAAAGTAGCCGGAATGTAAGAAATAGTGCCATAGGCAGAGCGTTTGAAATTATTGCCATCGGTCAGCATCAATGAGTCTTTTTGCATTTTTTCGGTCGAAAAGACGACTTTAATGCCTGATAAAATCCCGTATTTTTTAAGGCGCTTGCGCACATAATGCGCCAACAAACATTCATAAGTATCAAACAAATCAGCTACTTTCAGCTGAGTGGGGTCGTACTTACCGCCGGCTCCCATCGAACTAATGAGCGGGTATTTGTATTCGAGCGCCGTTACTAATAGCGTAAGCTTTGGCGTGATACTATCAATACAATCCATGACATAGTCATAAGGACCCGCCTCTAAGATTTCGCGCACTTTCTGAGGAGTCAAAAACTCCTTTACTACTTTCAATTTCAACTCAGGATTGATAGCGGTCAGACGCTCCGCCATCAAGTCAGCTTTGGGAAGCCCGTGAGTGGTGGCCAAAGCAGGCAGCTGCCGGTTACGATTAGACGGGTCGACCACGTCGCCATCCACGATAGTCATAGTACCTACGCCAGCACGGGCTATAAACTCCGCCGCAAAGGACCCCACTCCTCCTAACCCTACTACTAGCACGTGAGCATTTTGAAGTTTATTAACCCCCTCTTCTCCTACCAAAAGCTGCGTACGCGAAAGCCAAGCCAGATCAGACATAAAAATTATAAATTTTGAGTTTTTATTTAATCCCTCCCTATGGTATAAACGGGGCTACCGAGGGAATAACCGTTGCAAAGTTACGCCAAATTTGCGCTTCCAATGCAGAAATTGATATTCCTAACTTTAGCGCTACTGCTTCATAGAGACTAAAAATCGAAATATCTTTGTCATCATTTTCCAAAAACAAGCGATGTAAAGGGATATTTGTCAGGGCTTTTTGTGCGTTTGAGCCTGATTTCAACAACGCACCACCGAGTGATATATAAAATCCATGTTGTACCAACTGCGCTGCAATCTGAGAATTATTATTAAATCCATGCACAATAAGCGGTATCGTCAATTTGGTTTTCTTTTTCCAGCCTAACAATTCGTTGAAAGCTCTTACACAATGGATAATCACGGGTTTTTGTACATGCTCTGCAAGGGCTACTTGTGCTTCAAAAATCTTCATTTGAGTATCCAAAGGCATCTCAATGAGGCGGTCAAGGCCACATTCGCCGATAGCCAGTACCCAAGGCAATCTGGATATTTCACTTACTACTTCTACTTGACTTTGCCAATCCGTAGCCGAAGCATACCAAGGATGTATCCCTATTGATACCCATTGATGACGCACATTATTTACCGCCTCAGCATCCTGAATCATAAGATTATAGATACTGTTTTCACTTTCATCTTTAGCTAAAGTATGGGTATGAAAATTAAGTAAATGCCTCAATTTTGACAAAGTTTTAGAACTTTGCCAAAGTTATTAAAAATTTAATTGTCATGGCAAATATCTCTTTTCAATGCCTCCCTTTTGATCAACTTACCCTTCGTCAGCTATATGATATATTAGCCCTTCGAATTGATGTATTTGTAGTAGAACAAAACTGCCCCTTCCACGACGCCGACCGAAAAGATTTTGTCGCATGGCATTGTGTGGGTTATGATACAGAAGGAGATTTGGTGGCTTATACCCGTCTTTTTGACGTAGATTTGTCTTTCGAAGGTTTTACTTCTATCGGGCGCGTAGCTACTTCTCACAAAGTCAGACGGCAAGGAGTTGGTCAAAAACTCATGGCTTATTCAATAGAGCAATGCCAAAACCTCTACGGCACTCATCCAATCAAGATTGGTGCTCAAAAATACCTTTTAAAATTTTATGAGTCGTTTGGATTTCAATCAACAGGTGAAGAATACCTCGAAGACGGTATCCCACACGTGATTATGATTCGTCCTGCTTAACGCAGATTATCGGTTTTGATGTCTTCAAAATGTTCTACGTGTCCAAACGCATAGCCCATTTTGCGGCGGTCAAATTCTTTTTCGTTGTTGGCAATCCAGATAGTAGCCACACCATTGCCAATAAAATTGGTAATGGCGCGCGCTTCGGACATAAATCTATCTACCCCCAACAACAACGCCAGCCCTTCTACGGGTATCACTTTGATAGCCGTAAGGGTACTTGCTAGCACAATAAACCCGCTTCCTGTCACTCCTGCGGCACCTTTGGACGTAACCATCAAAATCCCAATAATGGTCAATATCTGGGTAAGGCTTAAATGAACATTGAAAACCTGCGCCAAAAATATCACCGCCATCGAAAGATATATGGTAGTACCGTCGAGGTTGAAAGAATAGCCCGCCGGAACGACTAAGCCCACCACCGATTTGGAACAGCCCATGCGTTCGAGTTTTTCCATAAGCGAAGGAAGCCCTGCCTCCGACGAAGAAGTCCCCAAAACGATTAGTAGTTCTTCACGGATATAACGCAAAAACTTAAATAAATTGACCTGATAGTACCGTAGTATAAAATACAACACCACAAACACAAACAGCGCCATTGTGATATAAACAGTAAGCATGAGTTTGCCTAAAGGTAACAAAGTATGGATGCCGTATTTGCCAATGGTATAGGCCATTCCGCCAAATGCTCCTATGGGAGCCATGAGCATGACTTTGTGCAAGCCCCAGAAGATTTTTTTGGAAATAGGGGTCAAAAATTCTACGATTCTTTCCCGAACCGAATAATTACTCACTACTACTCCCAATGTGATAGCCACCACCAATACCTGTAGCGTGACATTATCCCAAAAAAACTTCCACCAACTAAAATCTCCCGCACTTTTGGTGTATTTAGAAATATCGCCGCCTTTGATTGCTTCGGTCATTACGCCCGTGCCAGGCTGTATGATATTGGCTACCAAGACCCCAATCACCAAGGCTATCGTCGTCACTACTTCAAAGTAAATCAGGGCTTTGGCTCCTACTTTTCCTACTTTTTTGAGATTTCCCATGCTGATAATGCCCAGCGTGATGGTCACAAAAATGATAGGATTGATAAAGAGTTTCACAATACTGATAAAAATACTACTCAAAAACTCGCTAAAAGTAGTTTTGATTTCAAATTCTGAAATCCACAAATTAAACTTGATAGGTTTGTCTAATATAGTTTTGAGCGCAACCTCAGGGTAATAATGCCCTAGCAATACCCCCAACGTAATAGCCGTCAATACCCAAAAGGTAAGGTTCGTAAAGAGTTTTTTCATTTATAAAAGGTGTATCAAAAGGTTTAACAAAGCTACTACTAGCAGCGATAAAGGAATACCCACGCCTACCATCTGAGCAGCAAGGGTCGGATTGAGTCGATAATTGGACGCCACTACTGCAATGGTATTCATCGGTCCCAAAGCTGCGCCAAGAATACACATTTCGGCTACAATACCTCTCTGTTTCAAAACTAACACGAAAAGCACAAAAATCAAGACCGGTGCCAGAATCAATTTATAACCTAAACCCCACGCTAGCGCTTTCCAATTGATATTTTTGGGCCGTAGCTCAATCTGCATTCCTATCGAAGTAAGGGCTAAAAAACTAAAAGGCGAAGAAAATTTTCGTAGCAATTCGACCATCATAGAAGGCAACTCCACACCTGATACATTGATAACAATGGCCGCACAAAAAGCCAAAAACGTAGGAAAACGCAAAACATCTCTCAAAAAACCTAAGCCTTGGGCTTGGGCGTGTGCATAATACGCCGCCGTAACGATACCCACTGTACTACAAACCAAAAATGACCCTGCTTGACTCATCAATACCCCGATGTGCATTCCTTCGTCGCCATAGAGCATTTCAAAAATCGGAAAACCCACAAAAGAAACACTCGGAATACCGGCCGTCAGAATCAAAACCGCTTCACTGTGAGGATGAAATTTTACGAATCTTTTTAAAAAATGAAAAAACAAAAAAGAAAACCCAAAAGACAACCAAGGCATCAGAATAGGTAGGGCGTATTGGGAGCTAAATTGGGTGGTAGACGTATAAAGCAGGGTAGCTGCTGGAAGGCATATATACAACAGTAAGTTGTTGATAACAAGATGTGCATCTTTGCTTAATGCGGGGATTTTTTTTAGAAATACCCCAAACGAAAGGCACAAGACAAGAAAGAAGAGATTGGTCATTGTTGATTAAAAAACATAACTCCAATCTTTACCAGATTTGAATTTTGCTTCAGTTACGTCTTCACCAGTATCGGCATCAGATAAAATTTTCCAAGTGCCATTTTCTTTACGCAATATCACATTAAACATACCATAGTAGTAATTCGTCTTGTTGTCTTTCTGGCTTGTTATTCTGTAATACCCGATTTCGTAGGCAACGCTACCTGTGACGGTACGATAAGCAAATGTAAACTCTATACTGATTTTGGTACCTGTATTTTTTTGATAGGCAAAGTTCTGCTCATTTTGAACTTTGTACTGCTCAAATCTTGATATTTTACCTTCGCCAATCGGCATTCGTACTAGGTTTGAAGAATGAATTCCCATAAATGCCTCTGTATTTTGTCCATTATAGGATTCTACAAAGCGTTTCCACACTTGTTCATTTATTTCTTTTTGGGAGGAAGATTGAGCCAGAACAGCATTTATTCCTAAAATAAATACAAACAGCACTTTTTGCATGATAAACGAGCTTTGAGAAGGTAAATATAGCCAAATCGCTATCGAAACAAAAACTTGTATCCCGACACAATCGCGTGTAAATGAGCAGGCGTATCAATAGGCGGAAAAGCAAATCGAGGAAGTGCGAGCGTGGGATGGGAAAGCGAATGAGTTTGGATATTCATCAAGCCTCGCTGATAGCCCGCCTCTTGTGCGATGGCAATAGTAGACTCATCGATTTCGGCAAGGCTTCCATAAGGATATACTATCGTATCTACCAATGTTCCTAATTGCTTTTCAAGCCGCTTTTTTGATTCTATTAACTCATATTGTTTTTGGTGGTCCGGCAAAAATTTCAGCACTCTATGCGTCATGGTGTGAGAAGCGATGCTATGCCCACGCTGATGCAAGTCTTGGATTTGGCTCCAATTCATGAATTGATACCGAAGTGGTTCTTGGTTCGACAACTCATACGACCATGCGTTTTTTTTGCATATTTCTTTCAATAACCCATAGATATCTGCCACCTGATGCTCATATACGTACTTTTTAAATTTTCGGGTAAGTCCATTGAGCGTTTCGTCATTGGTACCAATTTGAAAAGGCTCACGATGATCATTCAAAGGCAACCAAATAGGCTGATGTTGGTGTTGGTGCAGCAACAAAAACAGGTGGTCGCGCCAAATATGGGGATATTGCCCATCTACCAAAGCAGGACATACTGCAAAAAGCGCCCTGATATTGTACTTATCCAGAATGGGTGCCAAAACACTATAATTGTTGGCCATTCCATCATCTACAGTGATAAAAAAACCCTCTGCTTTTGGATTGCTCAGTTCCTGTATAGGAAGAATCCGAAAGTGCTTTTGAAGAAATTGGATTTGTTTTTCAAACACCTCCACCGTTTGGTCCACATTGTAGGTATCAAAAGGAGGAAGGTTTGAAAGAGGAAGTACGTTGTGATACGAAATAATGCCCCGCTTTCGGCCCCACAGCTTTTTATATAGTTCACTTACACCCACGGCATAAGATGCAGCCAACCAACTATCCCGAACCGAATGCTTAAAACTCATCTTTGTGAAGCTCTGTCATTTTTTTCGACATATATATAGATCTTCATCGTCCATAAGACCGTATCTTTTCCAATCAAGTTCTTTCACATACTGACTTACTTCGACCTCAAACCCTGCGGCGGCCAATCGTTGTCGATAGTCTTTTCCGTATCGACGCACATGCTGATGCGCCCCCGCAATACGCTTACGTTCGTCTGCACTCAAATCCTTGGTCTCGATTGTTTTTTCTATTCCATTGTTGACCGCCGCCTGAATGATCGCATAGCCTCCAGGCTTGAGTACGCGGTAGATTTCGCGCATTCCTTTGGCATCGTCAGGTACAAGTTCAAAAACATGGTTGCAGATTACGACATCAAAAGTATCAGCAGCAAACTGAATATCTGTCACCGACATTACCAAATCAGGCACCACACCGATGACATCCATGTAGGTAGTCATAAGGTCGGCGGTTTGATAATGTAAATTAGGGAAAGTGCGAATCACATCGTGCAAACACTTTTCAGGAGCAAAGTGAAGTATCTCTTTTGTGCCCTCAAAAAAATCAGTGCGATTTTTCAGGTATAAATAAACCAACCGATGCCGCTCCAGCGACTTACAGGTATAGCATAAAGCATTGGGACGGTTGAAGGGCAAAAATTGACTATAAGTACTTCCACAAATAGGGCATTCGACGTTGTTTCCTAAGCCATAAACTGTGGCTCTGGCCGAAGCCTGAAGTGCTCGGAGTTTTTTTCGTCCCGACGGGCCGACTATATTTTTTAGGAATGTTTTCAATGAAAAAACGCTGGAAGGTTTGCGATAAGAGATTCGACGATAGCACAAAGCTATTTGTCTGTTCTCTAATATCCAACCTCCAGCGTTTGCAAAGTTTTTTGTAGCAAGCTTACACCGTAAAGCTATCTGACTCTACATAAGCTTTTATCAGGGCTTCTTCACCTTCTTTACCAGGTTTAGAATTGCCATGTTCCATTCCAAAAATAAAGTTTTGGTTGTTGGCCTTCATTTTGGTATAGATGTGTTTAAATACATTTTTGTAGTTGATTTCGCCCGTGGTAGGTTCTTTACGGCCAGGGTTATCACCAATTTGAAAATACCCGATTTCGCTCCAGCACCAATCAATATGAGGGATGATGTGCCCTTCGGTTTTTTGCATGTGATAAATATCAAACAAGATTTTGCAAGCGGGACTATTGACCGCCCGACAGATTTCGTAGGTTTGATCAGAAGTTTGCAAAAACAAATTGGGGCTATCACTCAACGGTTCGAGCACCATCGTCAATCCGTGGGGTGCGAGAATTTCGGCACCGCGACGGAGGGCATCTATTACGTGACCTGTCTGAATACCGATGGGTAAATTGCGCTCAAAATCCCCCGGCACTACCGTCATCCACTTAGCATTACATCTTTTGGCTACTTCTACGGCGCGCTTGCAGCCGTCCAAAAATATATCAACGTGCGCTTGTTTGCCAGCTGCAAGGGTATTTTGAGAATTACCACCTTTGTCTACTACAAACACCCCCATCGTCATGCCTAGTTTGGCTAAAGTTTCACCGATTTTGGTTTGTAATTCTACGGGCCTGCCCATCATACCATTGTCTTCAAGAGCAGTAAAACCCATATCAGCCATAAATTTGAGCTGATCGATAGGGTCTTTGCCTGCGCTATTTTGAAACATCCCAAAATGAGGCGCATAAGCAAGTTTGAAAGTGTGTTTGCCCGTCATAGGCGCAGCTTGGTTGGCTGCTACAGCAGCACCTCCCATGAGGGTAGCACTAGTAGCTGTAAGAGCAGATTTTACAAAATCTCTACGAAACATATAAAAGGTGGTTTAAGGCTTATGAAAATAAAATCAATTTGAATGATAAAGAGCAAAAGCCCGCATTTCTAATCACACATGGGGCAAAGTGACTTCAAAAGTACTTCCCACCCCCAATTGGCTTTTGACTTGAATCGTGCCTCGGTGCATATCCACGATTCGGCGGCAGATAGAAAGCCCTATGCCATATCCTCGGAAACTCGTGGCGTTTTTGGCTCGATAAAGCGGCTCAAAAATACGCTGCGTTTCGTCTTCAGGAATCCCAATTCCTTTATCAATCACCCGGACGGAACACGTTTTTTTATCAAACCCAATTCTTACCTCGGCCCGTTTGTCGGACGAATATTTACAAGCATTATCGATGAGGTTACTAAATACGGTTTTGAGGAGTACTAGATTGCCCGACACGGTAATGTCTTGCTCTCGGTCGGGAATTCCGTCAAAATCAATGTATATCTGATAATGAGGGTGCTGCTCTTGAAGCTCTTCTTGGGTTTGAAAAATCAGTTCATCGAGTCGAAATTCCTGAAAATTAATCATTCTTTCTTTTTTCTCCGATTGAGCCAATTGCAACAAGCTATTGGTAAGCTCGACGAGCCGTTGGGTATCGTTGAGCAATGTCCGCAGCACTTTGCGGTATTCGTCAGGGGTTCGTTCTTCTTCTAAAGCTACTTGGATTTCAGACTTAATACCTGCCAGCGGGGTTCGGAGTTCGTGAGAAGCATTGGAGACAAAACTTCGCTGTAAGTCAAACGATTGCTCAAGGCGATTGAGCATTTGATTGAAGTTTATGGCCAGCTGAGCAATTTCATCTTGCCCGTTGCCTTCATTAAGAGGTTTGCGAAGACTATAGGCCGTAATCGTGCTAATCTCTTTGTTCATACCGGCAATGGGCTTGAGCGATTGTCCTGCAAAAATGAAACCCAAAACCGTCGTAATCAGTACCCCAAAAAGAAAACTATACGCAAGGGATTCGCGCAATTGGCTCAATTGACTATTGCCAAATTTGTCTTCAGCCGAAGCCATCAAGACATATTTACCGACCGTATCTTGCGGATACATAGCCCCTACTACTAGCAAATTGCCGTTGACAGTTTCGACATATTTTCTTTGCCGAACCGACTTCAACAAATCGGCATTATAATAGTAGTAAATCATACTACTATCGGGGTCGTAGCTTGCGTATTCAATCTTATTGTCGGCATTAAACATCAACACCTTCTCTGAATACAGTTTTGAAAGTGTTTCTTTATCAATCACTTTGAGAAGACTCTTTGTGATTTTTTGATTTTTGACCAACAAATCGGCACGCGTAAGGGCGCGGTCTAATAGGTTTTTATAAAATTCTTCTTTTCGATTTTGCTCCGCTATGTAATAAAAGGAAGCCGAAAAAGTCGCCAAAATTAGCGCAATAATCAGCGTAAATTGAAGTGCTATTTTGGTACGAATTTTCATAGAAAGCTATCGTTTTTAGCTCAAAAGCCGATTCACAAATTGCTTCAGCTTTGGTAGAGTAGCGGCTCCTTTTCCTGGTTCTACGATTTGTTTTCCATACTCATACCATATGCCATCCCCCGGACTGAAATACAGTCCATTCCGCTTCGGTCTTTGTTCGTGTGCTCCTTCGCTGAGCCAATTGGGGGCATACAGGACTTCCATAAGATGGGGTAACTCGTGCCACGGATAAAAACGGAGGGCCGATTTTCCACCACTTATTTTTTTGATTTGGGCAGTTCGGGTCTGGAAAGACGCCGTCAAGATTGATTCTTTTACCTCCTGAGAAGTAATATCAAGCAGATGCAGTTCGAATGCGCGCTCTTTGCCAGAGGTTTCATAAATCGCCTGCAACAATTCTTGGGCGAGATAGTACCAATCTTCCAAGTTTTGAGGAGTCCCTTCTATGGTTTGGTCACTTTCCCAAGCCAAAGCCAACAAATCTGCCTCTTCGTCGGGTTGTTTGTTTTTTTCAACCTTGGTTTTGTTGAGTAGTTTTTCGACTTCATCGCGCCACACTTTTTCCAGATTACCTTCCCATTCATAATCATCGTTGGGAGTAAATCCCTCTGCTTCAATCTCATCCATATCCAACTCTTCACGGTGGGTATAAGAGAGCTTGAGTTGTGCCTGGAGAAACTGGAAAGAAGGCTTTAGCCTAAGTTCATACTGATAAGAATAAGGCGGAGGTAGCTGCGCCGAAGTCTCAAAATGAATGGTTAGTTGGCGAAAAGAAGCCATTGGCAACAGAAAAATTTAGCGTTTGAATAACAATCCCCCTCTTAAGGGAGGATTGCAAAGGTAGCTTGTTTATCTACTTTCCCCGTGGGAGTTTCTGCAAATTTTTCAATTGTCCATATTTCTTTGGGAATTTCGTAGGGATTCAACAAAGCATTCAATCTTGTTTTTATCCAATCTAAGCTTACTTCTTGGGTAGTTTCGAAGATCAAAATGAGTTTTTGTCCTAAACGCTCATCGGGCTTCCACCAAGCGAAGTATCGCTCTGTACCTTCCCAGAAACTTCCGATAGCTTGCTCTACTTTCTCAAGTTGTATTTTTAAACCACCGCTGTTGATGATATTATCGGCCCGACCTATCATTCCAAATACGCGCGGTGTTTTCAATTCGACTACATCATTGGTCTGAATCCATTCATGATTAGTCACACTACCACATATTTTCAAGCATCCCCTTGTATCTACGCCTATATCGATTCCTTCCAACAACTCATAAAATCCCGAGGCGGATGTTCCATTTAATCGTTTTAATGCAATATGAGAGACAGTCTCTGTCATCCCATAAGTGCTATAAACAGGCACCTCTAACTCATGAATCTGGCTTAGCAACGACGGCGATACTGCGGCTCCTCCTACGATAATAGTCTGGAAGGTATTGAGGCGTTTTTTTTGATTGGCGGCTAGCATGGTTTGCAATTGGAGTGGCACAAACGCCCCAAAATCTAGGTTAATCTCCTCTGGTATAGCGTCTAATGGGGATGAACTTGGAGCCACTACATACATTTCCATTCCTATTTCCATGCCTCGTACGAGCATCATGATGCCAGCGATATAGGCTACATTGAGGCAAACAAGAGCTTTATAGCCTGATTTTAGTTCTAATGCCTGCTGAGTAAGCTGCGCACTCGCTTGCATTTGGGTGCGTAAAAGAGAAATAGGTTTTGGCACTCCCGTAGACCCGGATGTGTGTAATACAAAAGCTTGCTCTCCCAAAGCCCATAATCGACAAAACTCCCACGCCTGCCGAAAATACGCATCAGATGGCGGAGGAGTTTCTAAAATATCTTGAGGAATAATCTTAAAATACATATCACTTACGGCCAACTAGACCAATACCCGAAAGTCGCCGGTAGAAGCGTTGAACTCAGTACGGTATACTACTAAGTCTTTGGTAGCGGGACCTTTTTGTACAACCCCACGGTTAGAAAAAACAGAGCCATGATTAGGACACACAAAAGTATTGGTAGAGCTTTCGTAGTTGAGGCGGGTTCCTTCATGAGTACAGGCCTGCGCCACTGCCAAATAACTACCATCCAAAGCCCTCGCTACAATGATGCCATTTATATAAATATAGCCTCCTAGGTTTTTCAAAGGAGCGGCGTTAGAGCCATTGATATTGAAACTAAAATCCGAAATGGGGGTGGGATCTGGCTCAGGATCTTTGGTTCCGGTACTACATCCCGACAGGCATTGCTGGAGTATGATCGCTCCCACACTAACTCCCACCAGTCGAAAAAAATCTTTACGGTCCATCGAAGGTAGGCTTTCTTGAGTATTCATAAGTCGTTTTCGTTTTTAGGATTTTTATTGGTTGTTTTCATTAGCTTGTATACAAACGCAACAACTCCTTCTAACATTGTAGGAATTTTAGGGATAAATAGGGATTTGCCCTAAGGCAATAGCTTCGCCCGTCTCTACTCCAAAAGTAAAATGTTCGAGTCCGTTGGTTACTAGTATGTATTTGGCTTTCAAAACGGCATTATAACGAATCGCTTGATCAAAAACATTGTCTGTAAGTTTTATATGAGGTGCCTTACATTCGACCAATAAAAATGGGCTTCCTTCTCTATCATATACTACAATATCCGTGCGCTTCAAAAGCTGATTATAATGCATCCCCGTCTCAATTCTAATGAGTGATTTGGGGTATTGATGCTCTCCTGTCAACCAATGAAACACATGCTGACGCACCCATTCTTCGGGAGTAATCATGACGTATTTGCGCCGTATCACATCGAATATGAAGGGTTTACCATCAATTTTCGTAACTTTGTAAGCAAAAGGTGGTAAATTAAGTTCGACCATACTTGGAGGGAGATTTGTAAGGTTTGCGGTATGCATTCGTTCTTACAAATCTTTTTTTTAACCTATTCTCCTCAAAAATCAACACAAAACAAATGAAAACCAAAGAAGAAATTGTAGAAAATTGGCTTCCACGATATACCGGAACCCCGCTCGAAACTTTTGGCGAATATATTTTACTTACCAATTTCATCAATTATGTACAGATGTTTGCGGACAAGTATCAAGTAGAAATCTTGGGACAAGGGCGTGCCATGCAGACCGCTACCGCCAACAACATCACCATCATCAACTTCGGAATGGGTAGTGCTATGGCGGCTACGGTGATGGATCTGCTATCGGCAGTTTCTCCAAAAGCCGTTTTATTTTTGGGAAAATGTGGCGGTCTCAAAAAGACCCAAATCGGCGATTTGGTTTTGCCGATTGCGGCGATTCGGGGCGAAGGTACTAGCAACGACTACATGCGCCCCGAAATCCCGGCTTTGCCTTCATTCCGATTGCAGAGAGCGGTTTCATCGATGATTAAACAACACCAACTCGACTATTGGACGGGGACGGTTTATACTACTAATCGCCGAATTTGGGAACATGACGAAACTTTTAAGGCATATTTACAGGAAATCAGAACCATGGCTATCGATATGGAAACAGCCACGATATTTACGGTAGGTTTTGTCAATCAAATTCCGCATGGGGCACTTTTGTTGGTATCAGACAATCCTCTCGTACCTGAGGGAGTCAAAACGGAAGAAAGCGACAAAAAAGTGACGGCTCAGTTTGTAGAAAAACACCTTCAAATCGGTATCGATTCTTTGGTAGAATTAGCCAATTCGGGCGAGTCGGTCAAACACTTAAGATTTGAATAGCCTTGACCATACTAACAAAAAAGCCCCAAAACGCGCGTTTTGGGGCTTTTTTGTTAGTATTTTCGTCGCTTAGTTACAATAGTCGCTAATCACTTTATAGGCTTGAGTATATCCTAATTCACCTGCTTTTGACAAATCTAAGCATCCGCCGTTTTCGTCACCTAAGCTATGCTTGATAAGCCCTCGCACATAATATGCCTCGGCATGTTTAGGATTTAGTTTGATAGCACTCGTACAATCTTGAATCGCTCCACGCTGATCACCTAAAGCAGATTTAACCATTCCACGGGTAAAATATGCTTCAAAATAAGTAGGATTGTACTCAATTGCTTTGTTCAAATCTGTAATGGCACCTTTGCCATCTCCCTGTTTGTTTTTACCCACGCCACGTGCAAAAAATGCTTCTGAGCGCTCATTTGACAATTCAGTGATTTTACCCTTTTCCTGAACCACTTCTCTCAACTGATCCAATACATTACGATTGATTTTGCCAGCATATACGATTTTGCCTTCCTGAGCAGTAGTATTGTTTACTTCTACGGCCTTAGTCAAATCAGAAATCGCTTCTTTTTGGACTCCGAGTTTGCTCTTACAAAAACCTCTTCCATAGTAAGCCTGATAGTTTTGGGGGTCAATCCGAATCGCCTGATCAAAATCTCCAATTGCTTCTTCAAATTTATCCAGTTTGCTACGCGCAAATCCCCGATTATAAAATGCGTCCGAATCTTCGGGCTTCAATTCGAGTGCTTTTGAATAGTCAGCCACTGCTGCTATAAAATCATTCAACTTCAGTTTGGCATATCCTCTTCCCGAATAAGCAAGTGGGCTTTTGGGCGTGAGATCAATGACTCTTCCAAAATCAGCCGAAGCACTAGGATAATCTTCTAATTTTAGTTTGACATTACCACGAGCATACAATGCTCCAGCGTTGTTGGGTTCTAATTCGACCGTACGATTGAGATCTTGCAATGCTCCTCTATAGTTTTCTACCCTAGCACGGTTAATGCCTCGTTGATAATGCCCTTGAGCATCATCAGGGTTAAGCTCTATGGCACGCGAAAAATCTTGAATCGCTGACCGAAAATCATCTTGTTTTGCTTTGCTAATTCCTCTGTACAAATACGCATCTGAGTATTTGGGATTTAGTTCTATTGAGCGATCAAAATCCAAAATAGCGCCACGGTTATCTTTCAAATTGGCTTTGGCCATTGCACGGTTATAATAACTCGGGGCGTTGTCGGGGCTCATTGTAATAGCCATATTAAACGCTTGAAGGGCTGATACAAAATCTCCTGCCTTACTCTTATTTACACCTTCTTCAAAATATTCAGCGGCAGTTTTTTGGGCAACTGACCATGAGGAAAGCCCAAGTAGGATAACAAAAACAAACAAAAAAATTGACCTTTGCTTCATAGCAATTCTTGAGGAGAGTTAAATGAATATGGGATTGGGAGGCCAAAACTACCTAATTTTAAACGGCTTGCCAACTTAGATGTAAAATTATTTTATGCTAAAAGGCATATCATCCTACCCAATACCCTATTCCAAAGAGCAATACAAATAACAAAGTAGAAAGAGCCATTTGCTTAAGATAAGGGTCAAGCTCACGAGGATTGGTAAGATGACTAACTGCCCATCCGTTACGAATAAACAAAGGAAAACTCAACACAAAAAGCCATTGTACAAGAGTAGCTGACTGAAAGGCTAAATAAAGCACGCTACAAAGCATCGCAATACTTAATAAACTCCAGTGATATATTACGGCTTTTTCTCTTCCGATACGTACCGGCACCGAACGCTTACCTGTCAATGTATCTGATTCTATATCGCGGATATTATTGATATTTAATACACCTACCGCAAACAGGCCGCAGCTAGTAGCAGGCAAAAGCAAAGTCCAATCTAAGGTTTGAGTATGAAGATAATAAACGCCCAATACTCCCACCCAACCAAAAAAAATCAATACTGACAAATCTCCCAGGCCTACATATCCATAAGGGCGCTTTCCGGCAGTGTAAGTGATTGCCGCAATGATAGCCAAAATCCCTAATACCAAAAAAGCCACAAATGTATGCCAAGTAGCATCTTTTAGAGCTTCATACAAAAGACCTATTCCGCTTACCAATGAAAGTAATGAAAACAAAATCACGGCCTTTTTCATGGCTTCGGGGGTGATGGCACCCGATTGTACCGCACGCTTAGGCCCTTGACGCGCTTCGGTATCTTTGCCATTGACAGCGTCTCCATAATCATTGGCGAAATTGGATAAAACCTGCAAAAGAATCGTGGTTGTTACAGATAAAATCGCAATAATCCAACTGAACTTCCCATGGGCTGCCGCCAAAAAGCAGCCCATCAATATACTCGATAATGCTAACGGTAATGTGCGCAAACGCGCCGCTTCAAGCCATGATTTCATGTTTTAATTACTAAATTTTGAGTTTATTTTCAAATATTAACACCTATTTATCAGCCATTTACTCAATGTCCCCCAACTAATAATGGTAAAGATATTGCTTATCAATTTACAATTTCATAATTTTGCACCGGCAAATCGGAACTACCAGCTCCTGCTGAATCCCCCAGGTCTTGACCGAAGCAAGGGTAGGCGGTCGTAGCGGTGAGATTCTCGGTTTGCCTTTTTTTGTTTCTACCCGAAATATCAAACGTGGGCGAGGTGTAAAACCTCGCCCACGTTTTTTTAGGCCAATGCCTCCCACAAAATCTCTACTGGATGAAGCGCTTTTCGGCCTGTTCCGTCGTGAATCTGATGACGACAGCTTGTACCCGGGGCTGCAATGATTACCTCTTCTGGCTGACTTCGTACCGTCGGAAACAACACCAATTCACCAATTTTCATAGAAATATCATAGTGCTCTTTTTCGTACCCAAAACTCCCTGCCATACCACAGCAGCCACTTGGAATCAATTGTACTTCATAATTTTTGGGTAAGGAAAGCATTTTTTTCATAGGTACTAATGATGCGATAGCCTTTTGTTGGCAGTGTCCATGCAATTTGATTTTTTTGCTTTGAGCCGTAAACTGTGCACTTGTGATGCGTTTATTGTCGATTTCGCGGGCAATAAATTCATCAAATTGCAAGGCATTTTGCGCCAACTCTTTGGCAGCTACTACGAGTTCTTCACTCACCAAGTCGGGATATTCGTCGCGGAAGGTCAAAATCGCTGAAGGCTCAATACCCACCAAAGGAGTCTGGGTTGTTATCAAATCTTTAAGCATGTTCACATTTTGCTCCGCAATTTTCTTAGCATCTTTCAACAACCCTTTTGATAACTGCGGCCTAGCACTTGGGGCATGTTCAGGAACTAGGACTTCATAACCAAGTTTTTCTAACAATAGAATCGCCTTTTTCCCGATTTCAACGTCATTATAGTTCGTAAATTCATCACAGAAAAAATAAACTTTAGCCTTGGGATTTTGGACAGTAGCATTTCTGGCTTTTGCCCAAGCACGCAATGTAGTGTTGTGCAACAAAGGCATGGTGCGGTCGGGGTGAAAGCCTACCACTTGGTTGGCAATGCGACGCAAAGGGGCATTTTTAAAAATAAGATTATAAGCCCAAGGAATATAGCTAGCTATTCCTGTCATTTTTGAAAAATTGCCCACTAACCACGACCGCAATGGCACACCATTCGTGTCGTAATACTGCTGTAAAAACTCCATTTTGAGTTTGGCCACATCCACATTAGAAGGGCATTCGCCTTTACATCCTTTGCAAGCCAAACACAAGTCATATACCTCTTTGATTTCTTTATGATCAAAGCGATTGGCTTTGTCGGAGCGAGTCAAAAACTCTCTCAATACGTTGGCTCTGGCGCGAGTGGTATCTTTTTCGTTGCGCGTTACCATAAAGCTCGGACACATCGTACCCCCACTCAAGTGTGTTTTTCGACAGTCCCCTGAGCCATTACATTGCTCGGCATGTTGAAGCACATTTTGGTCAGGGTATCGAAAATAAGTCTTAAATTCGGGGGTTTTCTGCTCAGCTTCATAGCGCAGAAACGTATCCATCGGGGGTGTTTCAACGATTTTATTGGGGTTAAAGATATTGTAGGGATCCCATGTTTGTTTGATTTCTTTAAACAAAGCATAGTTTTTAGGTCCCACCATTTTGGGAATAAATTCGCCTCTCAAACGCCCGTCTCCGTGCTCTCCTGACAAAGAACCGTCGTATTTTTTTACTAAATCTGCAATCTCTTCCGCAATCATCCGAAACTGCTTATGTCCTTCTTGAGTCTTAAGATTGATGATAGGCCGTAGGTGTATCTCTCCCGAGCCAGCATGGGCATAATGCACCGCCGACATTCCGTTTTTATTCAAAATCTGATTAAAATCACGAATAAAGGCGGGTTGGTCGTGCACATCCACGGCAGTATCTTCAATCACAGCTACTGCTTTTTCATCACCGGGCAAGTTGCCCAACAGCCCTAACCCCGCTTTGCGAAGCGTCCATATTTTTTTGGTATCTTCGGCATGAAGCAGGGGATAATGGAAGCCCATATGTTGAGCTTTCAAATCTTCAATCAAGGCAGCAGCCACTTTTTCTACTTCTTCTTTGGTAGCTTGAGATACATCTACTACCAATATAATAGGGTAGGAACCATCTATTTTTTTCTGTACAAAAAAGGCATTTTTACGCTGTTCGGCATTTTCGGCGGCACATTCCAAAATATAATTATCAATCAACTCTACCGCCTGTGGTTTATATTTTAGGGCCACAATCGTCGCATGAAGCGCATCGTCGATACTATTGAAGTGCACACATACTAATCCCTGTGCTTTGGGCGGCGGAGGAATGATATTGAGTTTGATTTCGGTCAAAAAACAAAGCGTACCTTCCGAACCCGCTATCAAACGGCACATGTTGAAATCAGGCCCTCCCTCCGTAAAAGGTTCGCAATCCAGTAGCATATCCAGTGCATAGCCTGTGTTTCGCCGTTCAATCGACTTTTTGGGAAAGTTTCTACGAATCTCTTCCTGATTTTCAGGATTTGAAAGAATTTCGGCCGTCTTAGCATAAATAGCCCCTTCTAGTCCATGAGTTGGAAAGGTAGAGACTCCTTCTTTAGAATTTATGCGGCTAAATACCGCTTCACTCCCATCTGCCAGAATAGCTTTTACCTCTAGCAAATGTTCGCGAGTAGAGCCATACACGACCGAATTAGACCCACAGGAATTATTGCCGACCATTCCCCCAATCATAGCTCGATTGGCGGTGGAGGTTTCGGGGCCAAAATACAGTCCATACGGCTTAAGTGCCATGTTGAGTTCGTCGCGGATTACGCCCGGCTGTACGCGTACCCAGCGTTCTTCGGAATTGATTTCCAATATTTTAGTAAAGGTACGCGATACATCTACGACGATTCCGTTTCCCACAACCTGCCCTGCCAACGACGTACCAGCCGTACGGGGAATCAGGGAAGTGCGATGCTCGCGAGCAAAAGCAATGAGGGTTTTTATATCTTCTGAATCTTTGGGAATCGCCACGGCTTGTGGCATTTCGCGATAAGCCGACGCATCAGTAGCATAAAGCGTCAGCATGGTAGTATCGTAATAGAGTTCGCCTTTGAGGCGCGTAGCTAAATCAGCAAGTGGTAGGTGAGTCATTGGTGAGCTTTCGAAATCTTCAGCGAAAGCACAAATTTAAGTCCTCTAGGGATGTTATGCTAATTTGATTGAAGAAACCGACATACTTGACCTTCGGTGCCAAGCCCTAAAACAAAAAAGCCCTGACTTGGGAGAGTCAGAGCTTTTTGCAAATAAACTTATAACACATAAACGATGAAGGGAGGAAAATAGTTTGCGACCAGAAAAATAGTTTTATAATTTTTCAATTTTATTGACACTTTTAACTTTTTATCAGAAACCCTGATAACATCCCTCTCAATCAACTATTTTCAAACGCTGCTCTTAATTCTTCCCGGTCATCAAAATGATGTTTTACACCTTTAATTTCTTGATATGTTTCGTGGCCTTTGCCTGCTACTAAGATAATATCATGCGGCTGCGCCAATGACACCGCATATCTGATAGCTTCACGCCGGTCTTCAATGGTTTTGGTCTTTTTGAAATCAATCGGCGAAATCCCCGCCTGCATTTGTTCCAAAATCAACAGCGGGTCTTCATTACGAGGATTGTCGGAAGTCAAAATCACCTTGCTGCTCAATTCACAAGCAATGCGTGCCATTTCGGGGCGCTTAGCAGCATCACGATTGCCTCCGCAGCCTACCACCGTAATCACTTGTTGATCTCCTTCCCTGATGTCATTGATTGTCTCAAGTACGTTTTGTAGCGCATCGGGCGTGTGGGCATAGTCCACAATACCCACGATTTCGTTGGCACTCATTACCTGTTCAAATCGCCCAGGAGGCGGCATAATCGCCGAAAGCGACAACAGCACTTGCTCGGGGTCTTCGCCTAATAACAAGGCAGCGCCATAGACTCCCAGTAAATTGTAAGCATTGAACTTGCCGATCAGTTTGAACCAAACCTCCTTGCCATCGATTTCCATTTGAAGGCCAAAAAGGCTATCTGCCAAGAGCTTCCCTTTAAAACTCGCAATCGTCTGTAGCGAATAAGTTTCTTTACGGGCAGCGGTGTTTTGAACCATCACCCCACCCCTACGGTCGTCGATGTTGACTAATGCAAAAGCGTGTTTTGGCAATTGGTCAAAAAAACCTTTTTTAGCTTTAATATAATTATCAAACGTTTTGTGAAAATCGAGGTGGTCGTGGGTAATATTGGTAAAAATACCTCCCGCAAATGTCAATCCTGCAATGCGCTCCTGCACCACTGCATGAGAGCTTACTTCCATAAAACAATGCGTACAACCTCTCCTAAGCATCTCCGCCAACAATTCATTGATTTTGACCGAGTCGGGCGTAGTATGGGTAGAAGGAATCACCTCCTCATCTATCTGATTTTGAACCGTGGAAAGCAATCCTGTATGATACCCAAGTTGGCGAAATAGCTTGAAGAGAAGCGTCACAGAAGAAGTCTTTCCGTTGGTTCCCGTCACCCCTACCAGCTTTAGTTTAGAGGAAGGATTATCATAAAAATTGCTCGCCATCCTACCCATTGCCCGTGCTGTATCAGCTACTTGTATATAAGTGACTTCTTCGGACAATTCCGCAGGAAGATTTTCACACAAGATAGCCACCGCCCCCATTTCAATTACCTTCGGAACGAACTGATGTCCATCTACTTGCGTCCCTTTTTGGGCTACAAACAAGCTTCCAGCAGTAACTTTTCGCGAGTCAAATTCAATATTTTTGATTTCGGTGGTGAGACTTCCTTTAATAGTAGAAACTTCAATTCCCACCAGTATCTCTTGAAGGATTTTTGACATTTTCTTGGCTTTTTGTAATATAAAAAAGAAGGTTCAGCGAAAGGCTATTTCTAGCCCTACCCTTGCTGTATGTTTTTCAACTCCAACTTACTTTCTTGACGAGCAAAAGCCTGCATTTTATCAAGAAGTTCTTCGATATTGTCAGCGACAATAAGCAAATCTCGGTTTTCGGGTTTTAAGAAGCCTTCTTCTACCATTACGTTTATGTGGGCCAATAAATGGTCATAAAAACCCTTATAATTAAGAACCCCCACGGGTCCATGAAAAATTTTTAGCTGTGCCCATGCCAAAATTTCAAACATTTCGTCGAGGGTACCATAGCCACCGGGTAAATTAATGACCCCATCCGAAAGAGATACCATCTTGGCTTTACGCTCATGCATGGTATCCACAAAATGAAGCTCGGTCAAAGTTTGGTGAGCTACTTCAAGTTGAGCCAAAAAATTAGGAATAATACCCGTCACTTGTGCTCCTCCAGAGAGTGTTCCATCGGCCACGGCACGCATCAGGCCGAGATTTCCGCCTCCATATACTAAGTTGATACCTCTCTGAGCCAAAGCCTCTCCTACTTCTTTTGCCATCTGAAGGTATTCAGGGCGTTTGCCCGCATTGGAGCCGCAATACACTACGATTGATTTCATGTTTGTTGGAAAAAAATAAACTTTTAGCCGCAAATATCGCTAACGGAATTGAGATTACTAACACTCGTCATTTGGATAGCCCTCGGAAAAACCTATTTTTGCTTTGAAGCGTTATATAAGGCGATTAATTCCCTTTTCCAAAATACATTTTCTCAACTAAGATGAAAGAAATTAAGGCTATCATCAATGCTTATGACCACATTGACCCGACCAAAAACAAAGCTGCCCTTGCCACGGTAGTACGCGTAGAAGGTTCTTCTTATCGACGCACTGGCGCGCGCATGCTCATCACCGACGATGGTGTATGGGTGGGGGGGATCAGTGGTGGATGCCTTGAAGGAGATACCCTAAAGCGAGCTCGCCTTGCCATGGCCAAATCCGAAGCAAGCTTGGTGACTTACGATACTACCCAAGATGACCAATACCAAATCGGCGTCGGACTAGGCTGTAATGGAGTGATTGATGTATTGCTTACGCCCCTCAAAATAGGCGATTCCAACAATCCTGTCGAAATCCTGAAAAGTTGTATGAACGAGCGCCGGCAGACCCATGTTTTGCTCACTATCATGCGACTAGAAGAAAGTTGGGAGAGTTTAGGAGCAGGACAGGTGGTGCGCTATACTGATTCTGATAGTCTGAATGTTTTTGGCACAATACAATTTGAAATAGAAGAGGCTATTCAAGAGCAACTCCAAAAAGGCAAATCTGGCCCCAAATCTTTCATGTTAGAGGGAGGAGTAGCTATGGAGTTGTTTATTGAAATCCTCCCACCTGAAGTGCATTTGGTATTGATGGGCCATCAATATGATGTACTTCCTTTGGCACGTTTAGTAAAAGAAATCGGATGGCGAGCTACTGTGGTAGCCAATCCTCAAAAAGTGATGCAAAAACTCTTTGCTACTGCCGATGCGCTGGTAGCACCTGCCGACTTTGATTCTATTTTGATTGACAACCATACGGCTATCATTTTGATGTCGCATGATTATAAAACCGATAAATACAACCTCCCTAAAGTTCTCCAAACAAAGGCCTCTTACATCGGAATGTTGGGGCCAAGAGTGCGGTCTGAAAAAATCTTTAATGAGCTAGCCCAAGAAGGCATACACCTTACCGACGCCGATATGATACGTATCCATGCTCCAGTGGGCCTGGACATAGGCGCAGTATCGCCCGAAGAAATTGCCCTTTCTATCGTTGCCGAAATCAGAGCAGTGTTTTCGGATAGAGATGGTTCTGCTCTCAGATTACGGTTGGCACCTATTCATGAAAGAGACTAAATAGCCGAAGATTTTCCGTTCTTTATTTAAGTTGTTTAACCCATAATGCACCCCTATTGATTCGATGAAACTAACGTCTGTTACTGAGGCTACCAACATCATTCTAGAAAATACCCTAGATTTCGGAACCGAACCTATCTCCTTCGAAAAAGCGCACCGCCGAGTATTAGCTCAAGACCTTATCGCAGACCGTGATTTCCCACCTTTCGACCGCGTCACTATGGACGGAATCGCCCTTCGGTGGGAAAGCTACGAAAACGGCCAACGTGATTTTCGAATTGAAAGTACTCAAACCGCTGGTGAAGCCCAGCACACTCTTTCAGACCCTAATGCTTGTATAGAAGTGATGACAGGTAGTACATTGCCTATCAATACAGACTTAGTAGTAAAATATGAAGACCTCGATATCAGAGACGGGATTGCGTATCTTGCTAATAGCCTCAAAAAAGGTCAAAATGTGCATTATCAGGGAGAAGATAGAGTAGTAGGCAAACCAATCGTCGGTACTCACACTCTTTTGGGTCCTTCGGAGATTGCGATTGCAGCAAGTGTGGGCGCTTCTAAGGTTGTTGTAAAAAAACTGCCCTCGGTCGTAATCATCACTTCAGGCGATGAACTAGTGCCTGTTTCGCAAGAGCCTTTGCCTCATCAAATCAGAAGTTCGAATGTATATTGTATCGCCGACCTTCTCAAATTTTATCAGATTGAGGCTGATTTTATTCATATTCCCGACAATCTCACCCAAACCCAAGTCACTATTGGGCAAGCTCTTCTTCAATACGATGTATTAATATTGTGCGGCGGAGTATCACAAGGGAAGAAAGACTTTATTCCTAACGCCCTCGAAGCCGAAGGCGTAAAAAAAATTTTTCATAAAGTGAGCCAACAACCTGGTAAACCTTTTTGGTTTGGAAAAAAAGAAAACAAAACCGTGTTTGCTCTGCCCGGCAATCCTGTGTCTTCTTTTTTGTGTGCACGTCGGTACTTTATCCCCTGGCTTCGCAAGTCACTCGGTCTGCCCGCATTGGATAATATATATGCCGCTTTGAGTGAAGATTATACCTACAACTCTCCACTTACTTACTTTTTACAGGTAAAACTGTTTCAAGAAGGTGCAACCCTCATGGCTAAACCAAGCACTGGACATGGCTCTGGAGACTTTGCCAATCTAACTGACTCACAAGGATTTATAGAACTACCATTCGAACGAAACACCTTCTTTAAGGGCGATATTCTTCCGATTTGGCGATATGATTTTATTGTATGATAATTAAAATACCGTTTGATAAATAATTAAAAAAAAGCTTAGCAAAAATTTTGAGAGGCCGAATTCTTTGTTTACAATTGTAAACAATTATTCTATATCTTGCTCCTACTTTTGAATTGAAGAGCTTGAGGAAATAACGCTTGATAATTTTTCTTATAAATTTTCGACGAACCTCAAGCTGTGGTCAGTTAGTGTAAAACACTAAGGACAAATTCGTTAACGATTTCTTAACATTATACGTTGATTAGACTTTTCAAATTTCGTCTCAATCAATGGCTCACATTAACTTGGAAGGAGACCAGAAAGGTTCTTAATTTTGTAGACTGTACGGCACTGCTAAACACGCTTTAACAGTGTCTTTGAATATTATTGTGTTTGATATTGCTTTACCCTAAAAGATAGATTGATCACCCCATAAACATTTTGCTGTATGTACGTAATAAAACGCGATGGCCGCCGCGAATCGGTCAAATTTGATAAGATTACTTCCCGCATCGAAAAGTTGTGCTATGGTTTAGAAGCGGCTTACGTTCAGCCTATTGAGGTAGCCAAAAAAGTAGTAGCCGGTATTTATGATGGTGTCACCACTGCCGAATTAGATGTATTAGCCGCCGAAACAGCCGCATCTATGACGACAAAGCACCCCGACTATGCTATCTTAGCAGCCAGAATCGCTATCTCCAATTTGCACAAAAATACGCTGAAGTCATTTTCAGCGACGATGAAGCTTCTTTATACGTACACAGATCCTAAAACTGGAGAAAATGCCGCCCTTATTTCAAAGCAAGCGCACGATGTGATTCGCAAACATGCGGCACTCCTTGATTCAACTATCATTTACGACCGAGATTATGGATATGACTATTTTGGGTACAAAACCCTAGAGAAGTCTTATCTTCTAAAAATAAACGGAAAAATTGCCGAACGACCTCAGCACATGCTTATGCGTGTAGCGGTAGGTATTCACTTAGACGACATCGACGCGGTTATTGAGACTTATAATCTCCTCTCGGAGCGCTGGTTTACTCATGCTACTCCTACGCTTTTCAATGCCGGAACACCCAAGCCCCAAATGTCGAGCTGCTTCTTGCTCACCATGAAAGAAGACAGTATCGAAGGCATTTATGATACCCTTAAGCAGTGTGCACTTATTTCACAATCAGCGGGTGGAATCGGTCTAAGCATTCATAATATTCGTGCCACTGGAAGCTATATCAAAGGTACCAATGGCAACTCTAACGGTATTGTGCCCATGCTTCGTGTATTCAATGATACCGCTCGATACGTAGACCAAGGAGGTGGTAAGCGTAAAGGCTCTTTTGCGATTTATCTTGAACCTTGGCATGCTGATATTCACGATTTCTTGGATTTAAAGAAAAACCACGGCAAAGAAGAACTCCGCGCTCGCGATTTGTTTTATGCCATGTGGATTCCAGACTTGTTTATGAAGCGTGTTGAGAAAAACGATACGTGGTCACTTTTCTGCCCTCATGAATGCCCCGGTTTGCCAGATACTTACGGTGAAGAGTTTGAGCAGCTTTATGAAAAATATGAGCGCGAAGGCAAAGCCCGCAAAACCATCAAAGCACAAGATTTGTGGTTTGCGATTATGGAGTCTCAAATTGAGACAGGTACCCCTTACATGCTTTATAAAGACCATGCCAATCGCAAGTCAAATCAAAAAAATCTAGGCACCATCAAGTCTTCTAACTTGTGCACCGAAATCATGGAATATACTTCTCCTGATGAGGTAGCTGTATGTAACTTGGCCTCTATTTCATTGCCCAAGTTTGTAGAGCAAGGCGCCGATGGATTCTTGCATTTTAACCATCAGAAGTTGTTTGAAATTACGAAAGTAGTAACACGCAACCTCAACAAAATCATTGACCTTAATTATTATCCTGTAGTAGAAGCAGAGCGTAGCAACAAACGCCACCGCCCTATTGGGATTGGTATTCAAGGCTTGGCTGATGCCTTTTTGATGATGCGTATGCCTTTTGAGTCAGAAGAAGCCCGTCGCCTCAATGAAGATATTCATGAGACGATTTATCATGGAGCTATGAGTGCTTCTATGGAATTGGCCAAACAATACGGTCCTTATGAAACTTGGAAAGGCTCACCGATTTCACAGGGTATTTTCCAATTTGATATGTGGGGCATTACCCCCAAAAGCAGCAATTGGAATTGGGAGCAACTCCGTAAGGATGTTGTAAAATACGGCGTACGTAACTCTCTATTGCTAGCACCAATGCCCACGGCATCGACCAGCCAAATCCTGGGCAACAACGAGTGCTTTGAGCCATTTACTTCCAATCTATACGTTCGTCGCGTACTGTCAGGAGAGTTTGTGGTGGTCAACAAATACTTGTTAAAAGACCTAGTAAAAGAAGGCCTTTGGAATGATGCTATGAAAAACAAACTTATGGCTCACAATGGCTCAGTACAGAAAATCGCCGAGATTCCACAACACCTCAAAGACCTTTATAAAACAGCGTGGGAAATTAAACAAAAAACCATCGTGGATATGGCCGCTGATCGCGGAGCTTACATCTGTCAGTCTCAGTCATTAAATATCTTCATGGAAAATGCCAATTTTGGCAAATTGACCTCGATGCACTTCTATGCTTGGAAAAAAGGACTCAAAACAGGTATGTATTATCTACGTACTCAAGCTGCGGTGGATGCGGTTAAATTTACGGTAGAGAAAAATGCCGAAGCGGTATTGGAGCCTGTGACCACAACAGTAGCCGAAAAAGAGCTTAATTATGAGAAGTATGCCCAAGAGCATGCCCCTCAAGCCGCTGCTCGCGACGCAGAAGCCGAAAAGCAATATGCCATTGACTCTGCTAATCAAAATCAAAAAGCAGAATAAATAAGTCTCTCTCAATTCTAAAGAAGCACCGATACATCTCAAAAAATCGGTGCTTCTTTTTTGAGAAAGCTACACCGTTCAATAAATAAGGCCAGAAGTTCATAAACCTATGTGATTATTTTTTTATTTTTGATACGTTGTTGATATTGTATTTTAAGACACACCAATGTTTTCTCGTCTTGTTTGCATATTGTTTTTTCTTTCCAGTCAACTAGCAATCGCCCAGCTAATTGAAGGTTTTGACGCATGTGATAGAGTCCCACTTGAAGCAGATTGCTGGATATTCAATGCTTGCAATGTTACTCCAGTTAGCAGTAGTGCTTCTGCCAATTGCGCCCTTATTACTAGCCCTCAAGTTTCGGATACAGCCACCGCTACCACTCCTGCCTTTGCAATTCCAGTAGGTCAGCAAATTACTTTACAATTTAAGTTTCAGTTATTAAAAGCATCAAATAGTCCAAGAAAGATACAGATCTATTTGTGGGATATAGAAAAAAATACTCGCAAATCAATCTACCAATTTTCCTACCCTTCTGACCCTACCAAACAAGCATTGAGTGTTTATAATGTCAATCACACCTCATCTATTGCTAACGATGCAAGTGGGAAATTCCGCCTCCTTTTCTTGATGGTATGTGGCGGAGACGCGGCCCAACTCACCGTAGATGATATTTATTTTGGGTCCGCCCCGAGTTTTCGTCGGTTGGATGCGCCCGGCACCTGCCGAGGGCAGTCTAATGCTGTTATTGTCAATAATCTAACAGCCAAGATGGATCAATGTCAAGTACGTTTGTCATGGAGTATTCCAGCCACTAGTATAGTTACCTCCTTCATAGTACAAAAAAGCACCGACGGAACTGAATATAAAGATTATGGACGTGTACCAGTGATTGGAGCAGGTGCTACTCAAACTTACAACTATATAGATACCGAACCCGCTCTCAAAACTTTTTACAGGATTCGTCAGGTAGATTTAACAGGCAGAATCACATTTTCAAATATTGTTGAAGTAATCGATCCCTGTGAAGGCATCCGAATAAACCTAGAACAGCCAGGTATCAATATATATATCATTAATGGTAAATCCTCTGACCCCAGTTTAAAGCAATTAGGAACAGCGTATTTGTGTAATGTTCAGGGAATTATACTAAAATCTAAACCTCTAAACGTCTCATCACCCGTTGTTTTTGATTGCTCATCTTATCCTACTGGCACTTACATAATTAGAGTCCAAAACACCAAAGAATATCCAGTAATCAACCAAAAAATCACTGTTTATTAATCATCTGTGTTGTACCGTTTGATAAATTAATGTCTTTTTGGTATTTTTTATCAGATATTATTTCTTATTTTTGTTAGCCCTATTTTTGAGGGTCTTTACTATCCTACTTCATCTTGATTATTGCCCATTATTGGTATTAGTGCTCTGATTATTCAATACATTTTGGTATATATTACGTATATTTGGTTAGCGTACTAACCTCGAAGGTCTAATATTTGCATATTATTTAATAGTTTGTTTAATCATTTTTCTGTTTCTTTGTTAAACTCACGCAAAATCTCATCTCTATGAAAAACGTCTTTATTACTGTAGCAGCGTTGTTGACTACGTTAGCTGCTTACAGTCAGAACACAGGTACGTCCACCATTACCGGTTCCGGGAACATTGGCACACACACACAAACAGGCGTAAAAAGTAATCTTGATATTACTATATCAGGCGACGAAAACCAGCTTACTACTACCCAAACGTCTTCATTGCTAGGCAACAATGAAGCTACTATCACTATCACTGGCAATACCAACAAAGTAACTTTAGATCAAACTTCTGACAATACTTCTGGCTCAGCATTTGAGTCTCTTACGTTGACTCAAAACGGTACAAGCAACGAAGCAGTAATTACTCAAAGTGGTATCAGTGAAAGTGGTCATGATGCTACTATTAATCAAATTGGAGAAACTAACATCGCAATTGTTACGCAAACTGGAGCAGGTGTAGGGGTAGACGGAATAGAAATTACTCAGGATGGCGTAAGCAATACCGCGACAGTAATTCAAACTAACTTAGGAATAAGTTTGGGAGGATATCAGCAGAGTGCTATCATCAAACAAGAAGACGGAGATGGTGGAACAGTGACCCTCAATGAGGCAACAGTCGTTCAGACATCTTTTAGCATGGGACAAAACATAGCTGAAGTACAACAAAAAGGGACGTCTAATCAAAGTATTATTACTCAGACTTCAGACGATGTGAGTTCCATAAATGACGCGCTTACCATTCAGAACGGAGAAACTAATATTGCTTCTATACTACAAGGCTTCAACGGGCCTGGCTCTTCGGCAAGTAATGACGCAGATATTTATCAAACTGGTGACCTAAACAATGCCACAATCATACAAGATGGAGTTGCTACATCTTCCAATGGAGCCACTATTGACCAAGTGGGTGATGGTAACGTAGCAATTGTAGGACAAAATACCACTGCCTCTGAAGCTATCAATTATGTTTCGATTAGTCAATTTGGAGATGACAATACTGCCGGTACCTCTCAGACTGCAACTGGGTCAGCGGCTTCTAACGAAATTGAACTAACTCAACAAGGTAACGAGAATGCTGCCACATACCTCCAAGAAGGCGAAGGGAACTCCCTAACGATGACCCAAACCGGTAATTTGAACCTCTCAGAAATCGACCAGCTAGGTAGTATGAATAGCATCACGGCTACTCAAAATGGTAACTCGAATATTCTTAGTGGTACCCAAAATGGCTCGGGCAATACTTTTAACAGTACCCAAACTGGTAATGGTAACGTTTTAAGCGGTTTCACCCAAAATGGCATATAATTAAGCCTCAAAGTTGAAAAATTAGGATATTAATCCTTTCTTTTTATAAAAGAATACTTAAAAAAGAAAGGTTACCCCAAAGCTGCCTAAGTGCTTTTTGAGCTTTTTATGTAAGTTCTAAAGTGCTTGGGCAGCTAAATTGTTGAAATATAATGCTGTAGATATAATATTTTAATATTATTTTTAAGCCATGATAGAGATACAACAATCCGGAAACAAAAACATAGCCGAAGTCACTCAAACGACTATCGACAAGGACGGCGTGAAAGAGACGACGACCGAAACCTTCATTGATGATAATGGCAATACGCAGGTTATCATTAGTAATGATGGCAAATCCAAAGCGGTTATCAATCAAATAGGCAATAACAATAGAGTGGTTATTAAACAGACCAGTCACTCCTAAAATAATATTCCCATCATTCTAATACCAATCCTTCGGATACAAATGAAAAAGTTTTTTTTATCCCTTGTTTTTGCACTACCTATTTTGGCGCAAGCACAGTCAGAAGCATCATGGTCTGATTTTATTAAAAACAATACCCCTACAGATAAGCAAACCGCTGTCTTAGGTCTTAATCAGCTAGGCTCTGTTCCTTCTACACCAACCGCTCAAAATGAGTTTCATATTTTGCAAAACGGGAGTAACAATAACTTCTCTGTTTCTACTTCGGGCACCGGCTCAACAATAAATACTTATCAACAGGGTTCGGGTAATAATATGGATGTTAATCTGATAGGAAGTAATGGGGGCCTTAGTTTAACCCAAGTAGGTTCGGGCAACTCCCTGCTTTTATCAAACAATATTAATCAATCTAACCTGGAAGTAACTCAACTAGGCAATAACAACGGCCTCGTGAGTTCAGGTACTATTACTCCCACTGTATTGCCTTTAAAGATTGAACAATCAGGCGGTATGCAAATTAGCATTACTCATAATTATTAATGTGAAACGTGTCTTTCTTTTTTTATTGATGATGCTCAGCGGTATGGGGCTGTTTGAGATGAGGGGGTTAGCACAGAATATCAATGATGAAGGGCTAGCTGAGACAAATAATTTATTGCTACAAGAAAAAGCCATTGGCGAAGATGCTGGCCTTGGCTTAGTGCTAGACAATAGTCGTACCAAATTAGGTCGAGACTTTTACGAACTGTTCTATCAAAGATGGAACTCTAGTCAATTAGATTCTACACAAACTAGCACCATTGCCTTCAATCAATTAGATGATTTGACCATCATGATTGAAGAGCTCCCTTCTCCTGGCCTCTCAAATCTCATTCAAATTTCGGTAAATGATCAATTGCTATGGCAACAATTCATGCAGCCACGCATGGACGCCTTAGAGTATTTTGCCGAAAATGCCTACGAAACAGTATTGCAATACATTTTAAATTATCAAGAAATACAAAATCAACTCGGAAGTCAAGATCAGAAAGGGACGGGAGTTTATTGACCTCAAACCATTTAAACAGATGAAAAAAATACTACTTTTTGCTTTACTACTAGGCATTGCCCCCATTTTTTGTATGGGCCAAGGATTTATCTATCGCCCCATGAACCCGGCCTTTGGTGGAAACACCTTCAATTACCAATGGATGCTCAGCTCTGCTCAAGCACAAGATACCTACAAGGACCCAAACCAGACCAGTACCACCCGAACCACTACCGACCCCGTCGCTGATTTTGCGGCTACACTGAGCCGTCAAACACTAAGCCAACTTACCCGCCAACTCACCCAAAATCAGTTTGGAGAAGGTTCTTTGGAAGCAGGCACTTACAAGTATGGAGACCTCACTATCAATGTTGACCCAGGAGCCGATGGGCTAGTCATCAAGATTGTGGACAATAAAGGAGGAGAGACCGTCATAACCGTCCCTTACTATTAACTTTTTAAAGATTTCCTAATTCGTATTTTCTCTTCTTACTCATCTATTCCTCTTTAAAAGAGTAAGATATTATCAATTAATATAACCAAAGATGATTCCATTTTTTAGAAGTGTTCTTGGAATAGGATTATTGGCTACGGCTCTCCTACTTGAAGGATGTAGTGCTTTTCTTCACCAGCCCACCAAACCTCAAAGAGCACGCTTAGGAGAAGAAACAACTATCACACCTGACCTACGAAAACTACCCGTACCTAAAGAAAAATTAGTAGCTGCTGTTTACAAATTTCGTGATCAGACGGGTCAATACAAACCTTCTGAAACAGGAGCAAACTGGTCAACTGCCGTGACGCAAGGAGCCACCAACATCATGATTAAGGCTATGGAAGAAAGTAACTGGTTTATCCCAATCGAACGGGAAAATGTCAGTAACTTACTCAACGAACGCAAAATTGTTCGCTCTAGCCTCACACAGTTTAAAAGTGAAGCCGAAAATCTCCCTCCGCTGCTGTTTGCGGGAATTATCCTAGAGGGAGGTATTATCTCATACGACGCAAATACTATCACTGGTGGAGCAGGATTACGGTATTTTGGCAGTGGCGGTTCTACTCAGTATCGCCAAGACCGCGTAACAGTATACTTGAGGGCGGTAGCTACTAAATCTGGCAAAATCCTTAAAACAGTTTATACTTCAAAAACTATTTTCTCCCAATCTACCAATGCAGGGATTTTTAGATATGTAAAGTTCAAAAGATTGCTTGAAGCCGAAACAGGTTTTACTACCACCGAACCGTCTCAGTTGGCTGTCACGGAAGCTATCGAAAAATCTATTTATGCCTTAGTAATTGAAGGTATCAGAGATGGCCTATGGCAAGCGGATGAAAAAACATCCCCACAAACCAAAGAAATCTTAGCGGCTTACGAAGCAGAAAAAAAAGAAATGAGCCAAACTGACTGGGTAGGTACTATCAATAATGTAACACGTCCAGCTTTATCTATTCAGCCTTATGGAGGAATACTCAGATACAAAGGTGACTACGCTCAGCCACTCATCAAAGGCGCATATGGTCTTGGAATACAGTATTATTTTAAACCTAAATGGGGAATCGAAGCCAATGTGGGTGCCGGAACCCTTGCCAGTGAGCGTTTTTTCAAAAAGAACATCTCTTTTGTTGAAGGAAATGCACTCTTCCGCCCTTTGCCTTTTGAAAAACTATCTCCTGTTTTTTTTGGAGGTCTTGGAGCTACTTTTCAACGAGGCAATTCTCCTTTTGGTTTTCAGGATACTCCCCTCTACAAATGGAATGTGGGCTGGAGTTTAGAGTATTTTGTCAACAAAAATATAGGAATCAACCTATCGCTAAGTCATCACCAAATGTTTAATGATAAGCTAGATGGAATGGTGTACGGTGCCTTCAATGATTTTTATTGGAAAGCTAATCTAGGACTTTCTATTTACTTAGGAAAGCCTATCAATAAGACCAAAAAAGTCAAACCTTAATTTCCTCTTTCCCATTTGTTACTATAGCACTAAAGATTACAATAATGTTTAAATCAATAAAGAAAATCACCAAAACCGCATTCCTTCCCAAACTATTACTGACGCTGCTAGGAATCGCCGCAAGTATAGCAGGACTATTAGGATGCGCCGAAGAGACTTTCGTAACACCCAAACTTTATGGAAAGCTGCAAGGTAATGTCGTGTTGTACGATACCCGGCAACCGGTCTCAAATGTGGTTGTTAGATTAAGTCCAACAGGGCGTACCGCCGAAACCAACAATGAAGGTTTTTATAGCTTTGATAGCGTTTTGGTAGGCAAATATACCATTCAAGCATCCAAATCAGGTTTTCGATTAGAAGCTTCTACCGTCGATATCGAAGATAGCCGGACTTCTACTATTGATTTTTTCTTGACCGATGATCAAACTCAAAATCGTCCGCCCACTAAGCCATCGGTAGTCAACCCACTCACCAATGCCACCGATGTAACTAATAATATCACATTACGCTGGAAGTCCACTGACCCCGACAGAGCCGATAGCTCCCTTACTTATGATGTCTATTTCTTTAGAGAGGGGCAGCCTTCTACGCTCATTGCCGCCAATCTCAAAGAAGACTCTTTACAGGTTAAAGATTTACGCTTCGAAACCACCTACTACTGGCAAGTAGTAGTTAAAGATAGATACACCAATGTATACGGGGAAACTTGGTCTTTTAAGACTCGTCAATTCCCTGATTTAGCCTATGTCTACAGTAAAAAAATCAACGGTCTATACCAAATTTTTACATCTAAAGATGGGGTGGAAGAATTTCAATTAACCCAAAATGGTAGCAATTGGCGTCCTGTGGTAAGTCCTAATCGCCAAGAAATAGCTTTTATCTCTAATATCGAAACGGACTTACATATTTATGTAATGAGCGTCAATGGTACTAGGCTTCGAAAAGTAACCACCGTACCCATTGCAGGCCTTTCGCCTACCGACCTTTCTTTCTGCTGGTCGCCAGATGGTTCACAATTGCTATATCCTAGCAATAATCGTCTTTATTCGGTCAGAAGCGACGGTACGGGGCTTAGGGTAGTATATCAAGCAGCTGCGGGTAGATTGTTTGCAGGATGTGACTGGACCGCACAATTAAACGGCCGCCTTGTAGTCAGAACCACCGGTGGTAGCATTTACGATAACCAAATTATTGTTTACAATGAATCAAATGCCGACACGATCCGTACCTACCGTCAATCGGGTAGAGTTGGGAACCCCGTATTTTCAGTAGACGGTCGTCAGATCCTTTTTACTCGCGATGCTCGCGCCTTCGAAAACCCTCAAGGTCGTATGCTAGACTCCCGTATTTATTTAATGGACATTGCCTCCAATACCTTTACTGATCTATCAGCAGGTGCTAACACAGGTACAGGTACTACGGTCACTATAACCGGAACTAAGCCTGCGGGAACCAACGACCTTGAACCTCGTTTTTCGCCCACCGGTGCCAAAATAATCCTTACCAATACCAACAACGATGATTCCTCGCCACGAAGCATCTATACGATCGATGTCAATGGAAGCAATCGTGTTTTATTAATTAATGGGGCAGAAATGCCATACTGGCGATAATTGTTTAATTTTGCATCTAAACGAAAATTAGACACAACTACTTATGTTTGGAGATATGATGGGAATGCTTGGAAAAGTGAAAGAATTCCAAGCGAAGATGAAAGAAGCACAAGAAAGTTTGGGGCAGCTCACCGAATCGGCAGAAGCTGGAGCTGGTATGGTAAAAGTGACGGTAAATGGTCGTAAACAAATCATTAGCCTTACGATTGACCCAGATATTATACAGCCTCAAGACCGAGAAATGCTCCAAGACTTGATTGTGGCAGCCACTAATAGAGCCCTCGAAAATATTGAGGAACAAATAAAGGCGCATATTCAACAATCAACGGATGGTCTTTTACCCAATATCCCGGGGCTAGACTTAAGTAAATTTATGAAGTAACAAACAAGACTAATAGGGAGTATTTCCTAGAATAGATCTCGTTATTCGTTTTCTTCGATTTATATGTCTAAAACCGCCATCGTCATTCTTAATTATAACGGGAGAAACTTTCTTGAAAAGTTTCTCCCGTCTGTTATAAGCCATTCAGCTGGCTTTTTGATATACGTAGCCGACAACGCTTCCACGGATGATTCGGTACAATGGCTTAAAATCCATTACCCCCAAATCCATCTTCTCCAGCTTTCTACCAACAAAGGATATGCCGGTGGATACAATGAAGCTTTAAAAGAAATCACGGCAGACTATTATGTTTTGTTAAATTCGGATGTAGAAGTATCGCCTCAGTGGCTGACTCCTATGGTGCAATTTTTGGATGAAAACCCTACAATAGCCGCCTGTCAACCCAAAATTTTGGCTTATCACAACCCCGACCAATTTGAATATGCAGGGGCTTGTGGGGGATTTGTAGACTGGCTAGGCTATCCTTATTGTCGTGGTCGAATTTTTGATTTTTGTGAAACTGATACTGGTCAATACGACAGCATCATCCCTATTTTTTGGGCATCAGGAGCATGTTTGGTTATTAGAGCTTCGGCATTTCATGAAGTAGGTGGTTTTGACGAGGATTTTTTTGCTCATATGGAAGAAATAGACCTTTGTTGGCGATTACATCATGTGGGTTATCAAGTGTATTGCTATCCGTTGTCTAAAGTGTGGCATGTAGGTGGTGGCACCTTACCTGCTTCTAGCCCTTTCAAAACCTACCTCAACTACCGCAATAGCCTCGCGATGCTCTACAAAAATTTGGATAGACATCTTTGGTCAACAATTTTTTTGAGACTTGTTCTAGACGGGATATCGTCTGTTCGTTTTCTTATTAAAGGACAATGGAAAGATATTTTAGCAATAATCAAAGCTCATTTCAAATTTTATGAATGGGTATTAGGAACCCTTCCTCAAAAACGAAAAAAAATCCAGCAAAATCTACCGTTCCAAAAACAGCAACGACCACTACCAATCGTACGAAAAAGCATTATTTGGGCATATTTTGTAAAAGGGATCAAAACGTTTGACTCATTTTCAAGGTTTTAATTAAAAAATTACTTACTCGCTATTCTGCCAAAAAGCCGATAAATTCCTTTAATTTTGCGGCTCACAAAATTTCAATCACTCTGCGAAAGCATTCATCATGGCATTATTTGATTTTTTAACGAGCGAGATTGCAATTGATTTAGGCACAGCCAACACGCTGATTATCCACAAAGATAAAATTGTGGTAGATGAGCCATCAATCATTGCTTTGGACAAGAACAACGGGAAGGTGCTGGCGATTGGTCACAAAGCAATGCAAATGCACGAAAAAACAAACGAAAATATAAAAACAATTCGCCCGCTCAAAGACGGTGTAATCGCCGACTTTACCGCAGCCGAGTTGATGATTAGGGGTATGATTAAAATGATTACTCCTAATAGCCGTTTCTTCACGCCTTCTCACCGCATGGTTATTTGTATTCCTTCTGGAATCACCGAAGTAGAAAAGAGAGCCGTAAAAGATTCAGCCGAACACGCTGGTGCGAAGGAAGTATACATGGTACATGAGCCTATTGCGGCCTCCATTGGGATTGGGATTGATATCACTCAGCCCAACGGCACAATGATTGTCGATATTGGTGGAGGTACGACCGAAATCGCCGTCATTGCCCTATCGGGGATAGTGTGTGAGCAATCTATCAGGATTGCAGGCGATGTCTTCACTAAAGATATCGTAGACTACATGCGCCGCGAGCACAATCTGTTGATTGGGGAGCGCTCGGCAGAGCAAATCAAAATCGAAGTAGGATCTGCTCTCCCTGAGCTTGATATACCTCCTGCCGATTTTGAAATCAGAGGACGTGACCTTATGACTGGTATCCCCAAAGAGATTAAGGTAACTTACAGCGAAATCGCTTATGCCCTCGACAAGTCTATTTCTAAAATTGAAGAAGCTGTCATGAAAGCGCTCGAAATTTCTCCTCCAGAACTTTCGGCTGATATTTATACCAACGGTATTCACCTCACAGGCGGCGGTGCGCTTCTGCACGGCTTAGACAAACGCCTCGCAACCAAAACCAAATTGCCTATTCACGTAGCTGATGACCCACTCAAGGCTGTTGTGAAAGGAACTGGTGAAATTCTCAAAAATCTAGAACTGTACAAGTCAGTATTGATTCAATAATAACGCTTGGATGATTGGATATTGAGTATGGGGCATCATACTCAATATCCAATAGTATCTACTTGCTACCCCAATGCTCCAACTCTTCGAGTTTATAAGTCGCAATCGTAACTTTATCATCTTCGTTTTGCTCGAAGTGTTTAGTTTTTGGTTGCTGGTCAATGACAACAACTATTGGAGTGTAGAGTACTTTAATACAGCCAATACACTGACTGCTAAATCTTTAGAGATTTCAAATTCTCTAAAACAGTACACCAACCTAAGGGCTGTAAATGAGGATTTGGTGGAAGAAAACCGACGCCTCAACGAAACTCTTATCAAACTCCAACAACAAAATCCCTCCAACGCACCCCTAGGCTACAAAGCCGACTCTGCCTTTGCAGCCCGCTATAAATACGTTACGATTGCTAAAGTTATTGACGGCAGTATCCGTCGTGCCGACAATTATCTTACTATCGACAAAGGCTACGCACACGGCGTCAAAGTAGGCATGGGCGTCGTATCTTCAACCGGTGTGGTAGGAAAAGTGAAAATCTGTAAAGAAAAATATTCGGTTGTGACCTCAATTCTTCACTCCCAATTTATGATTTCTACCAAACTCCCCCGAAGCGGAGATATGGGAACCGCAAAATGGGAAAACAGTAGCATTCCTTGGATTATCCAATTAAAGGATATTTCTCGCTACAAAACCATTATGAAAGGAGACACCGCCGTCACTTCAGACCAAAATGCTGTATTCCCTCCAGGTGTGGCAGTAGGTAGAATCAAAAATTTCAAAGTATCGGCCGACCAAGCATTTTATGATATAGACCTTGAACTTGCCACAGATTTTTCAAAACTGTCGTACGTTTATATTGTAGAAAACAAACTCCAAAGTCAACAAGAATCCATTCAAGAAAGCTTGAATACCAAACGTAAATGAATCCAAACGACATCGCTCGAAGTGTGCTCAAATGGCTTATGTATGTGCTACTACACATTTTTGTAGCACGGCATTTGGTATTGTTCGACTACGCTTTTTGCTTTATCTATGTGGGGGCCGTGTTGTTTTTACCAGTCGAAATCAATACTACTGCTCTCTTATTTATTGGTTTTTTGACGGGTATTACTATCGATTCTTTTGGAAATACCCTTGGTTTACACGCTATCCCTACCCTTTTATTGGTTTATTTAAGACCCATAGTGATTCGCTACCAACTAAGTCAAAAATTGGCAGAAGGGCGATTCAGAATTTCAATCAAAGAATTAGGTCTGTCTGCATTTTTGTCATATACCGTGTTATTGGTTTCTGTTCACCATATTGTGTTATTTTTTCTTGAGACCGGAAATTTAAACTTATTGCCTTATCTTCTCCTCAAGATTGCCTGTAGCGTCATTTTCACTACCTTCAGTTTGATTTTAGCTCAGATGTTTTCTCGGTAGAGGAAATTAATCCACAATCCTGACATTTTGTCCAAAAAAAGATGACAAAAATCAATGGAATGATTTTTGTCGTATATATTAAACAAATCAACTTGGGAAAAAGTGCCGTACAACTAATCCCAAAAAAATTACCTTTCATAGGTTGATTTTGTTGATTGATGAAAGAAGATTTGCGAGGAAGGGAAGTCATTTGTTAAAATTCGTAAATTTACGGCAGCCATGTCAGTCATTATGTCAGAAGAAATCGAAGAAATACCTTTAGCCTCCTCAGAAACGTCTTACAACGACGCGGAGAAAAATGATATATTCAATCGCGAGTTTATGCCTCACATAAACTCCATGTACAACTTTGCCTTTAGGCTCACCATGGACGAAGATGACGCCAATGATCTCGTCCAAGATACCTACTTAAAAGCCTTTCGCTTTATTTCTTCCTTCGAACGGGGAACTAATGCCAAAGCATGGTTGTTCAGAATCCTGAAAAACAGTTTTATCAACGACTACCGTAAGCGTAGTAAAGAACCTTCAAAAGTAGATTACCAAGAAGTAGAAACTACCTACAACTCGGAAGAAGCCGCTGAAGTAGACCATACGACCGACTTACGCGTTGAGACTGTTCAAGACATGATTGGCGATGAAGTAGCCACTGCGCTCAATTCATTGCCCGTCGATTTTCGTACAGTAATTATCCTTTGCGACATTGAAGGTTTTACTTACGAAGAAATGGCAAAGATTCTGGATATCCCGATTGGTACAGTTCGCTCGCGTCTGCACCGCGCTCGGAATCTCCTCAAAGACAAACTCAAAGTGTATGCTTCTTCAATGGGCTACAATACTGATGAGTACTAGTGAAGAGAAAGTTGATTCGATGAGCTCCAATTATTTTATTTAGGGCATCTCTTTGAACTTTTTTTGTAGGAAAAGTATTTTACATAAAAACATCTTAATAGTAAGATTCAAAGAAAAAATTGAACCTTTACAATGGTATTGGATATGCATGCGTCAGCTTCCACCGGTGAAAACAAGAAGTATCAAAAGGAATACTGTGAACATCACACAGAGTGTCTGAAAAAAATTCAGGCGGTATTGGACGGGGAAGCCTCAGAAGCCGAAAAAGAACATTTTAGAGAAAATATGGACGATTGTCTGCATTGTATCAAAATGTATCACCTTGAGAAATGCGTCAAAGAGGCTCTTCAAGCAAAAGTTGATAAAAGGCTTTGTCCCGACAATCTTATTGCTACTATCAAATCAAAACTCAACATTATCTCTTAGGTTTTGGAAGGCAAACTCATCATCTTCTCTGCACCGTCAGGGTCTGGTAAGACCACTATCGTAAGACACCTCCTCCAAAAGTACAACAACTTGGGCTTTTCAATCTCCGCCTGTACCCGCGACCGTCGCGGTCGCAACGAAATACATGGCAAGGATTATTATTTCTTAACTCCCGACGAATTCAAACAAAAAATTGACAATAAAGAATTTGTGGAATGGGAAGAAGTATATCCTGGGGGATATTATGGAACGCTCAAGTCTGAAATCGAACGGCTATGGTCAGAAGGGAAACACGTGGTGTTTGATGTAGATGTAAAAGGAGGCCTCAAACTCAAAGAGTATTTTGGAGATTGTGCCTTGGCTATTTTTGTAAAAGCTCCTAGCGAAGAAGCTATCAAAGAACGCCTGATGGCACGAGGTACCGAAACCCCCGATAGTCTTTCTAAAAGACTCTTCAAAGTAAAGTTTGAAATGTCTTTTCAAGACCGCTTTGATGTGATTTTGGTCAATGACGACCTACCCACTGCACTTGCCAAAGCCGAACAACTCGTAGAAGACTTTACAAAATAATCCTCCCCTATTTTAGACAGAGGAGGATTTTATTAAATTCGGTCAATCAACTCTTTTACTTTTCTGATTTCGCGTCCTGCTATGTGATCCACAATAGCAGCAGCATGGTCACGCCCATTCTCGATAAATACCTTTTCGGTATGTATCCCAGCTACTACGGTACCACATAAATACAGCCCAGGCACGTTGGTTTCGTAAGTAGTGGAATCATACACCGGTACAAGACTCGGCTGCTGTAGCTCTACACCACAGCGCTCTAACAGCGAGGCATCTGGCACGTAACCCACAAGCATCAGCACAAAATCCGCCTCTAGCCATTCTTCTTGACCCGTAGTTGTATTTTCAATCAAAACACGCTTATTTTCAATCGCTTTGGTGAGACTATTGAAACGGGTCTTGATTTTTCCTTCTTTCACCCGATTTTTGACATCAGGTACTAGCCAATATTTAACTGTTGGGCGAAAATCCTCTCCTCGGTGAACAATCGTCACATCTACATCGTGACGATACAACTCCAATGCTGCCTCCACTGCCGAATTGGCCGCTCCTACGATGACTACTTTTGAAAAAGAATACAAGAAGGGTTCGTCATAATAATGCGATACATGCGCTAAATCCTCCCCTGAGATTCCCAAATGCCGAGGAAAATCAAAATAGCCCGTCGCAATGACCACCTTTTTGGCATAGTAAGTCACTCCTTGTAAGGTATAGACTTCAAAAAAATCGTCTTTTTTTTCTACATGAGAGACTTCCGTAAAAAGCTGAAAATTGAGATGATAATAAGCCGACACCTTGCGATAGTACTGCAAAGCTTCGCTCCGATTGGCTTTTACATCCGAAATAGGAAAAGGAATGCCCCCTATTTCGATATTTTCGGCTGTCGAAAAAAAACGCATCCGTTTGGGATAGCGCCGAATCGACTCCGTAATACTTCCTTTTTCCAGTATCAAATGACTCAGACCTGCTTTGGCCGCTTCAATCCCTACCGCCAATCCACAAGGCCCTGCTCCTACTATAAGTACGTCGTATATTTGCATAGTTGTAACCCTAAAAAAAGATTCTACAAAAGTAGGCTTTCTCTGCTAAACGCCCTACGAAATCATTGCTTTAATCGCGTCAAAAACACTCTATAAAGGCATTTTTTGGAATTAAGGCTATATCATTTTTATTTTGATAGTTTGTGTATTTTATTGCAACTTTAAAATCTCATCTAACTTCATTATCAACGATTTCTACCTAAAAATTTACTCACAAACTAAATCCTTTATGAAAAAAACGTTACTTTTTTCCGCCCTTATCAGCCTCAATTTTTTGGGGGTATATGCCCAACAACGTCAATCTGAACGACAAGCTCCACCACCACCCTCGGCAGCCGCCCCCGCCGCCAAAGAAGAAAAATCATCTGAAACGATTCCTTTCAATCCAGATTCTTTTGTAGTAACCGAAAATGACGTAACTGTCAAAGGTCAAAAAGTGCCTTACAAAACGACTACCGGTATGATGCCTGTGTGGGACGAAAACGGTAGAGCAATGGCGGGGCTTTTTTATATGTATTATGAAAGAACCGACGTCAAAGATAAAGCTAACCGCCCTCTGGTAATTTCATTCAATGGCGGCCCCGGAACCGCCTCTGTGTGGATGCACTTAGCCTACACTGGCCCCGCTCTTCTCAATATCGACGACGAAGGCTATCCTGTACAACCATACGGTTATAAGAAAAACCCTTATTCTATTTTGGACGTGGCCGATATTGTTTTTATCGACCCTGTCAATACCGGCTACTCTCGCCCTACGAGTAAAGACATTCCTACTTCCAAATTTTTTGGGGTCAATGCCGACATCAAGTATTTGGCGGAATGGATTCGGACGTTTGTGACTCGCAACAACCGCTGGGAATCACCCAAATATCTTATCGGCGAAAGCTACGGTACCACTCGGGTATCAGGCTTGGCTCTCGAACTCCAAAGCGCCCAATGGATGTACATCAACGGGGTCATACTTGTATCACCTACTACGCTCGGTATCGACCGTGGACCTGCATCCGAAGCGGCACTCAGAGTGCCTTATTGTGCAGCTACGGCATGGTATCATAAAAAACTTAGCCCTGAGCTTCAACAAAAAGATTTGACAGCATTTTTGCCTGAAGTCGAAAATTTTGCCGTCAATGAGTTGCTGCCTGCCGTGAGCATGGGCGGGTTTTTAGACCCTACCAAGAAAAAAGCCATCGCCGCTAAGTTGGCGCGCTATATTGGGGTTTCGGAAAAAGTAGTTCTTCAAAATGATTTAAGCGTGCCGTTGCAGTATTTTTGGAAAGAACTGCTGCGCGAGGAAGGCTACACCGTGGGCCGGTTGGATTCACGCTATAAAGGAATCGACCGCAAAGACGCCGGTGATAAACCCGATTTCAATTCCGAGCTTACTTCTTGGCTACATTCGTTTACACCTGCTATCAACAGCTATTTGCGCAATGAGCTAAACTACAAAACAGATTTGAAATACTATATGTTTGGCCCTGTAAGTCCTTGGGACCGCTCTAACGACCAAACAGGCGAGAACCTTCGCCAAGCAATGGCCCAAAATCCGTACTTGCATTTGTTGGTACAGTCGGGTTACTATGACGGTGCTTGCGACTATTTCAATGCCCAGTACAATATGTGGCAAATGGACCCAAGTGGCAAACTCAAATCACGTATGAGTTGGAAAGGCTACCGTAGCGGCCACATGATGTATCTGCGCAAAGAAGACCTTCAAACTGCCAACGAAGATATTCGGGAGTTTATCAAAAAATCCACTCCTAAGCCCAATCAACCAGCGAAATACTAATTCGTTGGCTTTTTCAATAATCAAAAATGGATGCGTAGCGATTACGCATCCATTTCTTTTTAAGACTTATCCACAATCCCGTGAGATTTACCCACATCATCAGTAAAATTAGGGCATCCCATACTTGATAGTTTTATAAATATTCAAGCCTTGACTATGAAGCGTTCCGCCCTCTTTTTGTCTTGTATCTTTGTGGCTACTTCCCAAGTATTTGCCCAAACCAAATCCCTCAAAAATTCTGCTCCCCTTGCTGAAGCCGCCGCCGAAACCGTCGGCATGTCGGCTGAAAGATTATCGCGCCTCGACGGTGTGTTGCAAAACAGCGTCACCCAAGGCAATGTGCCCGGCGTGGTGGCCTTGATTGTTCGCAATGGAAAGATTGTGTATCACAAAGCATTTGGCATGGCCGACAATGAAGCCAATCGCCCGCTCAAACGCGACGATATTTTTCGGATTGCCTCTATGTCCAAAGCCATCACATCTACTGCCGTGATGATGCTTTGGGAAGAAGGAAAATTCCAACTCGACGACCCCATTTCAAAATATATTCCCGAATTTAAAAACCAGACTGTTCTTAAAACCTTTAAGTTTCAAGACAGTACATATACTACTGAGCCCGTCAAATCGGAAATCACGATACGGCACCTACTTACGCATACTTCCGGCCTGGGCTATGGAGTGATTGATAGTGACGAAAAATTCAAAGCCTTGTATCACAAAGCGGGCATTGTGGACTTGTTTACGACTGCTCCCGTCAAAATCAGTGATAATATCAAGAAACTAGCCAAACTGCCCTTACATCATCATCCGGGCGAAAAATATGTTTATTCGGAAGGACTAGACGTGTTAGGCTATTTTATTGAGATTATGTCGGGGATGCCTTTTGATGAGTTTCTGAAAAAGCGCCTTTTCGAGCCTCTTTCCATGAACGACACCTATTTTTATCTGCCCGACTCTAAGGCTTCACGGCTAGTAGCTATCCAAAAGCCTCAAAATGGCAAATGGGTGCGCTATCCCAATACTTTTTATGATACCGACTACCCTATCAAAGGCGCCAAAACATTCTTCTCAGGAGGAGCTGGTCTGTCGAGTACTGCCAAAGATTATGCTACTTTTTTATTGATGTATCTCAACGGTGGCGAATTGGGAGGCAAAAGATTTTTGAGCCGCAAAACCATCGAGACCATTTTGAGCAATCAAGTAGGTGAACTTTTAGGGGGAGAAAAAGCCAACTCTTCCCATGGTTTGGCATTTGGACTTCTCAACAAAGCCGGTGAAGAAAAAGGTGCCAAAGGTAGCGCCGGTACTTTTGAGTGGGGTGGCTATTTCAACACCAACTATTTTGCCGACCCCAAAGAAAAAGTCATCGGTGTGATTATGAAACAAACCCAAAGTAGCAACGACAACCTCAACAACCTTTTCCGTCAGATGATTTATCAATCTATCGACGATTAAGAATTGGAACTCATTCTATTCCCTTGCTGATGATTTATGAATCAGCAAGGTTTTTTTATTAGGCCTTAGCCTTGTTATTCATACATCTCAATAAAATACAAGAATATTTATATTTACTTACTCCTTTTTTTATTACAAAACAGTAATACATCTAAAAAAAATACCTCTAAAAGAACTATATACCCTCAAAAATCGTATATTTACATATATTCATCAAAACAATCTAAAAATAGAGACTTCTTTATTTTTTACATTTTTTACTTACTGAGATAGCCTTCTTTTCTCATTCACTAAGCTCCTAAAACACGTATTTATTTCAAGAAATCTAGGACGCTCTTTTCATTTATTTGATTCCAAACTTATCAGCACACGCTTGTAATACGCCTTGGCGATATGCTCGTTGGGTGCCTTGTTTGGAAATTCTCATCCAAAACTTTCATCGTCATGAACCGTTTTTCAATTTTATATAAAACCAAAGGAAAATACCATCAAATGTCTTATGCCACACGCGCGGAAGCCGATACGGTTGTACAAAAATGTGTGCGCAGTAAACGAAAAATCCCGATAGGCGTTTACGACGCCAAAACAGAGCTTTTCTCCTGGACCAAACAAGTAGAATACAATCAACTTCCCCCCGAACAGCAAGGCAAAAAAGGCAACGAAATGATATTAATTGTGCAACATCTGAGAGCGCAAGAAGAGCAAAAGGCGCGACATTGGCAGGAAGAAGAGGATATTCAGTTTGATGTCTTACTACGCCCTTTGCTTTATTTTAAATAGGGAGTGGGTCAGTAGCAAATTTTCTTTTCGTCTCTACTCTAGTAGGGCAGGCTTGTCAGTGCCCACCAATAAGTCCTCAATCCTTTTAATGAATTTTTTGATGGTATTTTTCCCAAATCATTAGCTAAATCGGCGATTTTGCTATCAAAATACTATGCCTCTTTAGCCTTTACCCCATTAGAAAAACAAACCCCACAAGAACCCTAAAAAATATTGGTTAGGTTTTAGTGGAAGTGGGTATATTTGGGGGATAGGCGAAAAGAGGTTCGTCTATGTTGTGGTGACAGTAAGTTTTTGAGAACCTACTATTTAACCAATTAAGTAAACAAAAAAGGGAACTTATAAATGAGTTCCCCTTGATTCTTTTACTTGATTACGTTTCTACGACGTAGAAAGAGGCTTGACCAAGTCTATATGGAACAAATGTAACAAGAATTTCCGATATTTCCAAACGAGTATGAAAATTGAATTACGAGGTAAATATCTATCAAGACCAAGATACAATCGGTATTTGACAGCAACTAACAATAACAAAAACAGGGCGAAAAGGCTTTATACTGCTAATATTAGATTGGCACAGGCGTTTCACCCAATATTAAGTCAGTTTGAAGTTGTCCTAAGAAATTCGCTGAACATTGTTCTGGCTGCACACTTTACTGATCCAGACTGGATAATAAATCAGAAAACAGGTTTTATGCGAGACAATTCGTTGCGAAACTCTCATTTCTTCTTGAGGACTTGTGTGCAAAAAACTGAAACAAAGCTACAAAGACGAGGTATTCCTTCAACAAGCGGAAAAATAATATCAGATCAAACTTTTGGATTTTGGTTAGCGTTTTTTCTCCCGCATCATTACTCATTAGTAGGAGGACAACCAATACATATTTTTCCGAACAAGCCCGCCAACGAAAATAGGGCTAGTATTTATGACAAATTGGATAAAATAAAAGATTTCCGAAACAGGGTTAATCACTGTGAACCCATCTGCTTTGTGGGGCATAATATTAATTGCAATGAAGCTTTGCAAATCAGAACTACAATCTACAACTTGATTGAATGGATTGACCCCAATTTAATACCATTTTTTGAGGACATTGACAATATACGAAGCAAGACTACTCAAATTATGCAAATATAAGCCTACCGCCAATACGGGCTGCACCTCAAGCAGGCCTCCAAGGATAGCTTTAGAATCAAACCTTAGCCTTCAACCAAGCACAAAGGCTCCAATCCTTTCTTAACTTAAGTGAACGATTTTAAGCGTATGGCTAATCTACTTTTGTAGCATCGTTTAACATCAATTAAAACAGACATGAAAAAGAGTATTTTATGGATGGCACTTGCCTTCGTATGGGCGAGTAGTGTACAAGCAAACGCCCAATATGACAAACAAGACAGTGATTACAAACGGTGGTTTGTGGGCAGCACTGTATTTTTATTGGGCAATTTGGCTACTACCAATCCCCCCAACTTCGCTCAGCTCAACGTAGGTTATCGTATTACCGGAAAAGATGTAATCACCTTAGAACCAAAAACTTGGAAATATGCTTGGCCGAATGGTATTCACCCGTTTTTCAACAAATCATACGGAAAGACGGAAGAAAAATTTCCTGGGTATGTGCGTGAATATGGTGTTTCGGTGGCTTACCAACGGTTTTTGTGGAAAGGTATCTATGCCGAACTTAATGTAATGCCTACTTGGCAAATTTTTGTAAATAATGACGGCAAAAAAATTGACAATGGATTTCAGATTTTCAATACTTACCGCGTGGGTTATCACATCAAACTTTTTAAGGATAGATTTTTTATTCAGCCCTCCCTTGCAATTACCCACCGTGCTTATCACACTACCCTGCCCGCAGGATTTAAGCAGCTAGACGACAAATGGTCAAAATTTGTTTTGGGAGAACCGGGTTTTCATTTTGGGTTTAATTTTTAAATGATGATTTATGAATACGCAAAACTCATTGGAAGATATCAAAGTCAACGTAAAATTGAAACTTGCTACGCTGTGGACGAGTTTAATGTTTCTGATTATCTATCTTGATTATTTCCACTTATATATGCCGAGTAAGATAGACGATATTCTGAAAGGGAGGGTGTTTGTATTTGATATTACGCAAGGATTTTTGTTGGTAGCACTCGCCTTAGTGGCAATTCCGGCACTGATGATTTTTCTTTCTGTAGCCCTGCCGCCTAACGTAAATCGCTGGACAAATATCATTGCTGCGGCGGTAAATATTCCCTTTATATTGTTTAATTTGGCAGGCGAGGCTTGGATACACATGGTAGTTGGCGCGGTGATACAAGTCGTTCTTCTTTGTCTAATTATCCATTATGCATGGAAATGGCCCCGTATCGCAACATAAAAAGAAAAAATTCATCCGTTTGAAATCATTTTTTATAGAATCTTCCCTTGGTATTGCTTAGCGGGCTTATCGTCCCAAAATACCTAATGATTTTCAACCCAATACACAGCCATTAAATACATCACCGCAGGAATCACAAAAATTCAAATTCAGAATGATAGCTTTGCTATTATTCTGAATTTGAATTAAACCCTTTTGCTTAAAAATAGGGATTAACCCCCTAGTATCCACAAACACAATCCTGCCACTTTCTTCTCTTTCTTTAATAGCGGAATACTCCCTCCAATCCCGAATCACTTCTATCCGCAAAACTTTTGGTTTGTAGCTACTCAATAAAGCTTGCACTCCTGAGCAAAAATTTTTATAGTATCTTCCCCAAATTCTTAGCTGAAAGCTACACTTTTTCAACTACCCCATAATAGCAAAATGGCGATTTTACCCTAAAAACGCTATGTCTCTTTATTTTTTACCCAAATTGGGGAAAAATTTGCATAATATCGCTAGGGATATTTTATTGAAAGTGGGTATATTTGGGGTATAGGCGCAATGGTTGCGTCTATATTGTGTTATGTGCCATTTTAGGACGACCAACAATTAAGTAGAAATATGACAGTAAAAGAACATTATGACAACCACCTTGGACACTTTTATTCTTGGATGACAGGTGACTTTCATACAAAGACAAACGAATTCAAAAGTTTGCTTACCGATAACTTCATAAGACCGACATCAAACAAAATCGCAATTGACCTTGGAGCGGGACACGGACTTCAAAGTATTCCACTTGCGGAGGTTGGCTTCCAAGTTTTGGCAATTGACTTTAACCAACAGCTTTTGGACGAACTTAAAGTAAATTCAAAAGATTTAGATGTAACAGTAATCAATGACGACATTAAAAATGTAGAAACATTTGCCGATAAACCAGAATTGATTATTTGTTGCGGGGACACTTTATCACATTTGGACAACAAAATTGAAATTAAAACTTTTATATCAAACATTGTAAAGTCATTGGACAAAAATGGCAAACTCATTCTTTCATTTCGTGACTACTCGACTAAATTGACAGGAATAGACAGATTTATACCTGTAAAAAGTGATGACAACAAAATCTTGACGTGTATTCTTGATTATGAAGACGAATTTGTAAATGTAACAGACCTTTTGCACGAAAGAACTGATAATGTATGGAAACAAAAAGTTAGCACCTATAAAAAAGTTAGACTTTTGACAAATGAAATAGTTGAACATTTGGAAGCAAATGGGATGACGATAAAATTCAATCAAATTATAAATAGGCTGACAACAATATTAGCAAGTAAGGAATGACGAGAGGAAAAACGGCACATAACATCGGTTTGGCAATATGGCGGCTGAAGTGCTTCTATGAAACATTGGTGCAAGGTTCAACAGCAGTAATTCTAATGAACTTTTGTGCTAATAATCCGCCACATCGCCAAGCCGGAAACCGTTAGCGGCAAGCATTGACGACATTGGCAAGCAGACATTTTTGAAATAAAAATAGAACATGAGCAGAGACAATTTTCCCAAACCGACAGTGAAAAAGTTAGCAGAAAGGGCACATTACATTTGCAGTAATCCTGACTGTAAAAAAATGACTGTTGGTCCACATACCGACCCAAACAAGTCAACCATAACAGGAATTGCTGCCCATATTTGTGGGGCGAAAGACGGAGCAAAATCACCTCGTTACGACAAAAACCAAACTTCAGACGAACGAAAAAGTATTGACAATGGAATTTGGCTATGCCATGATTGCAGCGACATGGTTGACAAGGACGAAAAGTATTATCCAGCGACTTTGCTCAGACAATGGAAAAAAACTCATGAGGAGTTTATTAAAACATTGCAGACAAAAGGTTTTGCATCAACTCTTGAACTTCTCAAACCAACGACAATTGAAATTGATTTAAGCAAGCAACTACTCAATTTTTTTGACGACCGTAGAATTTTATATGACCTATATGAAAAGGAGGTTCCTTCACATGGACTTCGTTCTGTTTTAGCAATTAGAGCAGAGTTAACAAATATCAAAAAACAACTTGGTGAAGCAACATCTTTGTATTTAAAAATTGAGCAAATGTTAGCCGCCTGCAAAAAATTTCACAATGAACTCAACCACATTGACCTTGACCAACTTCGGTGCGACAGTAAAAACCCTGATTGGATAAAGTTTGTAACGACACTTTCAGAGCTAAGAAAAGTATTCGGTATCCATATTGCCGAACTTAGCAACAAATACAAAATAAAAATCAGTGCTGACTTGCAACAAATACTTCCAACGACAACCTAATGACAGAAAAAGCAATAATTAAAAATAGAGATACTACACTTCGGACAGACAGTATGCCAGCCGCTAACATGGGTTTGGCGTCATGCGGGGTGAAGTGCTTAAATTCAAGTGCAGTTTTTCAAATCAACTTTTGTGCTGGGTTGACAGTTTTTTGCCCTGAAATCCCGCACGAACGCCAAGCCCAAAAAAGTTGGAAGCAACATAAATAAATAAAAATGGGTTTCACAAGAGCATTATACTATCCGACAATTGACATTGGTAATTGGGATTGGGCAAAGTCAGCCGCTTTATTTTGGGATACTATCCATACAATTGTCCCTCAATCAATGAATGACCCGTACACAAGTAACGTGACAAGAGCAATGCGTGATGAAGGTGTGCTTCTCCCATTAAACGTCAGCCCAGAAATGGGACTTATAAACGAATTGGCAGGAGATGTTCAAAGATTTCTCCAAACGAATGAGGGTTTTGATTTTATGGTAAAAGGAAAAGAAAATGAAACTTTTATCCATAAAGACAAATTACCAAGAGAATTAGATAGGATTGTAGATATTCACCCAGAAAAAATGCCTTATGAAATTCAAATAGTATTGAGAGAAAATCTTTCGAAAAGTGGCTGGATGAGTGTTGATAGACGCTTTGCAAGATTTTATATGAGTTTACTTGCAAATAAAATTTGTGATACCGAGCGGTTGGTTTTGTTGACTGATGACGAACAAGCATCAAATTTAACGGAAAAAGCAAGAATTGATAATCAAATGCAAGTAATCCGAAGCCGAGAACATTTTTATGAAAGAGATGAAAGAACTACATTACATTTAAGTGAAGGTTTGCTTTCAAATCTTGCAGTTCGAGGAATTCGATTTTCTCCTGATACCAATGTAACCGATGTAATTCGGTTCAAGAGAAACCATCAAGACGAACTAGGTTTGTTCAGAGCAAATTTAACGAAATTGGTCAAAGATATTCCAAAAAATGTATCATTTGAACAATTGCAACAGCAAGTAAACGATATATACATAAATGAATTTGTTCCCTCCTACAATAATCTTAAACGAGCATTGGAAGGTTCAAGATTTAAGTGGATTGCGGATAATGTAATGAAAATATCATTTTTCTCGACAGGTGCTACGGCTGTTCCAACTTTGATGTTAGGTGCAAGTATTCCACAAGCATTAATTGCAGGAGCGGGTGTTTCACTTATTTCATCAATCGTTTCCTACAATGCAGATAAGGCAGAAAAGTTGAGAAACAGTCCATTTTCCTACCTATACTCTGCGGAAAGGCAATTGAGTAAAGAGGATTTTTCAAAAGCACTTATGAGAAGGGTGTTCTGACAAATCATGGTCGCCCAGACAGCCATTAGCTGTCACTCAAAAAATAACAACAAAGAGTCTTGAAGAACAAACGGTTTCTTATTATAACCATTATTTTCTTTCTTTTAGTAAATACAACTTACTATTGGGAAGGAAAACTTGGACTTTTGACCTTCCCAGCTTTTATATTTTTATCCATAGTTTTCGTTTGGCTTTTTATCACTTTGCTTAGGCAACTCTACACCGCAACAAAAGAAAAATTTAAAGACCCCGAAAGAAATTATAAAATTATCGCGTTGGCAATTGTTTTGACACTGACAATACTTAAACCAAATGGTTTGGTAGATTTTGACGAACTTAAAGGCGCTGATATCTTAATCGCAACACGCGAAGGCGGTGGTAATTGTACTACGATTTTAAAGCTAAAAGAAAACTACGATTTTAGACAACGAAATGTTTGCTTTGGTATTACAGAAGTTACGGGAACATTCAAGATTTCAAACGACACCATTTTTTTTAAAGCATCAGATTTCACATGGGGAAAGAATAAATACTTTGATTTCGCAATAATTAAACCCACAAAATACGGCGACCAAGGTAATACCTTAGATTTGGTACTATTCAACAAAAATGACACTACTGCCTACCAACTTGACATCATTAAAAATGAGTTGACGATGATGCGAAAATAAACAAAAAACCCCTTAAACTGCTCATTTAAGGGGTTTTTTGTATCAGCACGAATTGCCATAAACTTAAAAAGTAACCTCAGTCGGATTTTTTTAACTAAATCACAAACAATTAAAATCAAGAGGTTACATCATAAAATTATAGTTTAGAACGGCCAATAGCCAATACCCGCCTCAAATTCATTGAAGCGGGTAAAAAATCCTTACGCCTTATTATTTTAATTTAGCACAACTCGCTGAACAACTAACTTATCTCCAGCCGTTTCATTATTTGTTATGTGAAGATAATATACCCCTCTAGGTAAGTCTTCAACATTAATAGTAAGAATGCCGTCCGCTTTTAAAGATTTTTTCTCAAACGCATCTCTTACATCAACTGTTCGCATTTTTTTTGTTGATTTTTCCTCAAATAAATCCACCCGTTGAGGTAATGTCTTTTTATTTTTAGTTTCTCCTAATTCAATACTAATTTGATTGGTAACTGGATTTGGATAGACTGCATATCTGGCAAAACAATTATCTACACAGACCGTTATACCATCACTATATGTACCACATCGATTTGTGAAATCTATGTCTATGCCATAGCAATCATTAACATAAGAATTGAAATATGCTGTTCCATTGCTATAACCGGTTAAATAAGCGTTAGAGCCGTTACCGCTAGTGATTTCCCAATTATAACTGGTCGCCCCTTCATTAAGGGCTGTAAAATAGATACTTGCCCCATTACACATATTTCCATAAAATGGGCTACCATTTGCGAGCATACTTGAGTAGGTAGGGAGCCCTAAATGTATTTGGGCGGAAGCCGCATTATTACTTTCGGCTCCACAGGCGGATGAATAAGATTTGACAGAGTACGTTCCTGGGCCATTTCCTGCCCCTGTTAATGTAACGCTTGAACCTGTAGCCGAGGTACTACCATTTACTCTAGCACTACCCGTAGCTGTCCAATTGTAAGAAGTGGCATTTGAAGCAGAAGCCGTTAATGTAGCACTCTCTGAAGCGCAAAGATGTGTACTACTAGGGGAGCCGCTAAAACTGATGCTTGGCGTACTTGGGAAATTATTAATTGACAAATTAGTGGTTTTATTTTGGTCATTGAAATCTGGCGCATCTGAACGTTTAGCAGTTACTTTAAGATTACCACCAGTCGAACCACTAGTTGTAACATTAATAGAGTTTGTAGAACTACTTCCTGACCAACCACTGGGAAGTTCCCATACATATCCAGTAGCATTAGTAACAGCATCTACAGAAGCTGTAAAAGAGCCACATGATACTGATGCAGAAGACCCCACAGGTGAGCCATTGATTTTAATATCACCTACTGCCCCAAGATATCGAATGGCAATAGTATGCTCCGACGATTTACCATTATTAGCAGCAGCACCTCCTGTGCAGTCTTTTACAGTGATTTTTACTTTTCCATTTCCATTCTCATTCTTGAAATAAATGTTTTGTACATACCCTCCAGCATCATATGAAACAGTTTTTGTACTTTGTCCCCCAATATACTGAATCCACCCATTTGTTACTTCCCAATCAAAATTACAACCAGAGGCAAAAGCAGTGGTGCTACTAAGAGTATATACGTTAATATCCTTAGGTGGAATAGAAACCGAGTAGGGAATTGGAACTATCGTTAGAGTTTGAGCAGAAACTCTTAATGCATTCATAAAAATCAACAAAAATACAGTGCTTTTAACTATATTACCCATATGAAATATAGTATTACAAGAGATAAATGATACCTTTTTCATAATTGTTTTACATTTAGAAAAGTTAAAAAATGATACTTAGGTTTATTGAAGAAAGTGGGCGCAATTCCACTCTGTGCGTAAGGATTCTTGTTCGATTTTTTCGATTAGCTTCGACATAAAGTCCATCCTCTGAAAAATTTTGAAAATGATAGTGTAACATCGACTCCACACCTATAGTTACATTCGGGAGCATGATATATTTAGCTCCTAAAACTGCATTCGCACCCATTAAAAACCCTTCTTCAAAATAATGTGTGGGGATATTTAAAGGGTCTAACTTATAAAGTTTTACAGAATAATACCCTCCTATTATTTCGGGGCCAGTATAAATCAAGAGCTTGTCTATCTTCTTGTAAAACTCTTTTCCAATTCCTAAAGTAATCTTTGCATTTAAGGGGCCATCTGCCAGATTGATGTAATCCGAAGTACTTAAATTTGTGTTTTTTGCCACAAAGTGAATCGTTGACCGTAAACGAAGGGCACTTAGTCTATCATTTTTTGTTTTGTACTTCCTTAATACCAACTCATAATCAGAATTTTTGATAAGAATAGGTGTGATGGCTGTTGAAATTTCCCATTTAAAATTTTTTACATTGCTGTTTAACTGGGCATAAAGAATCGAGGTCGGTAGGATACACGCTACCATGTAAAAATACAGGGAGCAAAGAAACTTTTTCATAATAAATTAGATAAATTAAGTCAATAATATTCCTTGCCTATCAATTATGGCTTTATGAAAGAACCATAATTAGTAGGCTATTTAGCCAAAACTTGGCAAGTCAAACAAATAGAAAGTAGGGAGGCTATAACTAAGAAATGCTATTCAAAGGTAGGTGAAAGAATTGTATAAAAAAATACTGGTTTTACGGTATTTTTTTATACTTTATAAAAATAATTATAATAAAAAGCCAAGATAATAGATTTCAGAAAGCGATGTTTCTATTGAGAAATAGTTCACTCTAATATTCCGCAAAACTATTTGATAGCAAATTTTAAACTCGGCTTGAAAAGCTTGCCCTCTGAACCAATGAATTTAATCCCAAACTCTAAAACTATGAACAATATACTACATGAAAGATACCCCCCCAAAAAAACCAAAGCCTCCAATACCGCCTGAAGGTCACCTCAAAATCACGAAACTGCTGAAACATTTTACTGAAACATTTTTAGATTTATGGTGATGCGTGGCGATGCGAAAATAAACAAAAAACCCCTTAAACTGCTCATTTAAGGGGTTTTTTGTATCACCACGAATTGCCATGAACTTAAAAAGTGACCTCGACGGGAATCGAACCCATATCAAGCGTTTAGGAAACGCTTATTCTATCCGTTGAACTACGAGGTCTAACCTTTGGGTTATTTGCCCGCAAATTTCAGAAAACTATTCGGCAAAATCAAAGTCTGTGAAGGGCATATTCAACCAATTTGGATAAATCATGAAATGTTTGCTCTTCACAAGCTCAAATACTTTGGTTCGTAGCTCATCTAAATTCTCTTTGTTTTGGGCCGATACAAACACTACATGGTCCGCTTTTCCGGTAAGGTAGCTCTTTTTGAGTTTCTCCAAACTCAGGGCTTTGGTCTGTTGGATCACTACTTCCACGCCTTCGTTTTCTACTACTTCGTCAAAAGCTTCTTCTTTTGGGTGGTAGGCATCTATCTTATTGAAAACCAACACCGTAGGCTTATCAGCGGCTTTGATTTCGGTCAGCGTTTGATTCACAATCTCGATTTGCTCCTCAAAAGAAGGATGTGAAATATCGACCACGTGCAGTAGCACATCGGCTTCGCGTACCTCATCCAGGGTAGATTTGAACGACTCAATGAGCGTAGTGGGTAGTTTTCGGATAAACCCAACGGTATCGGTCAGCAAAAAAGGGATATTGTCGAGCACTACTTTCCTGACGGTGGAGTCGACGGTAGCAAACAATTTGTTTTCGGCAAATACATCGGCTTTGGCCAAACGACGCATCAGCGTAGATTTGCCCACGTTGGTATAACCCACCAAAGCGACCCGCACCAAGCGACTACGTTCTTTACGACGCGTAATGCTTTGTTTGTCGATTTTCTCCAATTTTTCTTTCAAAAACGCAATCCTGTCTTTCACAATCCGGCGGTCGGTCTCAAGCTCTTTCTCCCCCGGTCCACGCATCCCCACGCCCCCTTTTTGGCGGCTCAAGTGAGTCCACATCCGCGTCAAACGAGGATACATATACTGATACTGAGCCAATTCTACTTGGGTTTTTGCTTGGGCAGTTTGGGCGCGCATCGCAAAAATATCAAGTATCAACAAGCTCCTATCAAGTACTTTTATGTCTTTAAACTCAGCTTCAAGGTTTCGTACTTGCGACGGGATAAGCTCATCATCAAAAATAATCATATCGACGGGATTGTCGGTCACAAAGATTTTGATGTCCTCTAAGCGCCCCTTTCCTACAAACGTCCGATTGTCGGGATATTCGAGTTTTTGGGTAAAGGTCTTGATGGTCTGAACCCCCAAAGTAGAAGCCAAAAAAGCCAACTCTTCCAAATATTCTTGGGTTTGCTCGGCGGTTTGGCGTTGGGTAGTTACAGCTACTAATACGGCTGTTTCTTGTTTTTTTGCAGTTGATATCATATTCTATAATCACTGAACACCCGCCAAATACGCGAAAATTGGTTATGAAGTGCTATTTGTGCGTTTGTCAGGCTTTTAATAACTTATTTGTTTTCCAGAAAGTTTCATCAATTACCACTAAGTTAAGGGCTTATACTGACTTTCAAAAGCCTATGCCCTATTTTGTTTTCCAAAAAAATCCTACATTTAACTTTTTCAATGCCATAGTAAAGCCACTTCATCCTGCTAATGACAAAGATTTTTCGGTTTGGTGCGATAGGTTATCTTCTCCTAACTGTACTGATATGGTGGCTACATCCGCTCGTTTTGTTTCAGCCGACTACGCTCCCAAGCGATTATCGTTTTCAGTTTCCGGAGTCATTTCAAGAGTTGAATTTCGCAAATCGTGAAGCGCGTCTAAATGCACTTTGGTTTCCCAAGCCTTCCGCTCCTGACTCGCTTCGCCGGGGGACGGTTTTGTTTTTTCATGGCAATCGCGACAATTTAGCTCGCTGGGGAAAAGAATACGCCCCGCGTTTTTTAGACCGAGGTTATGAAGTGCTCATGTACGACTATCGAGGCTATGGCAAAAGCACTGGCCCTCGCTCCGAAGCAACCTTACACCAAGACGCCCAACTGATGTATGATTACCTCAAAAAACACATTTCCGAAGATTCGATTATTGTGTACGGCTATTCGTTAGGAACGGGCATGGCGGCGCATCTTGCCGCCCACAATCACCCTCGAATGCTCATTTTGGAAGCACCGTATGCGAGTATACCTACTTTGGGGGAAACCCAATTACCCCTTTTTCCGTACGAATGGCTCACGCGTTATAAGTTTCGAACCGATAGCTGTCTAGCTTATGTTAGTTGCCCTATTTATATTTTTCACGGAACGCGCGACCGCACCGTGCCTTATCAAAATAGTCAGATTTTACAGCGACTTTATCCTTCCAAAATTCAGCTTACGACCTTACCCAACGGTCATCATCGTCATTTGGATACATTTGCTCTTTATAAAGTCAAGCTTGATCACCTATTCCTGCCCTAACTATCTCTAATTGAGAACAAAGTCGCTTGCTCATCATATTCATAATGCGTTTATTAAGCTCTTCTTCGAGCGGTTGGTAGAGTTGGTATTGAGCAGGGGTAAAATGTCCTACAATCGTCCCTAACAAAACGCCCCTAAACTGAAAATCTTTGCGGAGGGTGTTTTCGATGTACTTTACTTTGTCTTCTTGAGCATAACGCTCCCAGTCTACCTTCTTTTTTCGCAGATAGTTTTCAAACAAAAGCAATAGTAAACTATTTTGGGATTTGAGAATAGGTCTCAGGATTTCGTTTTGGATTTGTTCTGAAATAGACATATTTGTTTTACGTTGTTCAATCATATACATTGTTATCAGAAAAGGTGCTTGGTATGGACTATGGTATAAAAACCGTACCTTTGCCCGAGACAAACTCATTCTTTATGTCTGAAAATACGATAATTTCTCCCTATACTACGTTGGCTCAAGAGGCTATACAGCTCCTAAAGCAATTGATTTCGACGCAATCTTTCAGCCGCGAAGAAGAAGGAACCGCCGCTTTGATTGAAGCATTTCTGACTCAAAAAGGTATTCCTTTTCATCGTAAAAAAAACAACATTTGGGCTTATAATCAGCACTTTGATGCTTCCAAGCCCTCGATTTTGCTCAATTCCCACCACGACACCGTTAAGCCTAATCCTTCGTGGACGCTCAATCCCCTTGAACCTTTGGTAGAAGATGGCAAGCTCTATGGCTTAGGTAGCAACGACGCCGGTGGGTGTCTTACTTCGCTTATCGTTACGTTTTGTCATTTTTATAATAACCCTTCTTTGAGTCATAATGTTATTTTGGCAGCTACCGCCGAAGAAGAAATCTCCGGACGCGAAGGGCTAGAGATGATTATCGACGACTTGCCCCCTATCGAATTTGCGATTGTGGGCGAGCCTACTGAGATGCACCTAGCCGTAGCCGAAAAAGGGCTTTTGGTGCTGGATTGTGTGGCTCATGGCAAATCGGGCCACGCCGCACGCGAAGAAGGCGAAAACGCTATTTACAAAGCCATCCAAGATATTGAGTGGATTAGAAACTATCGATTTGAGAAGGTATCGCCTACGCTTGGGCCTATCAAGATGTCGGTGACTATCATCAACGCGGGTAGCCAACACAACGTAGTACCCGATACCTGTAAATTTACGGTAGATGTGCGTGTGACAGAACAATATACTTTGGAAGAAATCATTGATACGATTCGTCAGCATATTCAGTCGGAAGTGCAACCTCGGTCGATTCGGCTGCGGCCTTCGAGTATTCCGATAGCGCACCCTATCGTACAAGCAGGCATCAAGCTAGGTCGGCATACCTACGGCTCTCCGACCACCTCCGACCAAGCCCTGATTGACTGTCCTTCTCTGAAAATGGGGCCTGGGCATTCGGGCCGCTCGCACACCGCCAATGAGTTTGTTTACCTTCACGAAATCGAGGAAGGCATCGCTCAGTATATCAAGATGCTCGAAGATGTGATTGTTGAAAAGTAATTTTTCCCAAAAACAAGTAAAAACTATGCCCGCCGAAACTCGTTCGTCTTTGGCAGAACTCCCTGCCGAACGCATCCAACAATTGCTCGCCTTTGACCGTCTGCTCAATATCATGGACGACCTCCGTGCCCAATGCCCCTGGGATAAAAAACAGACTATTCAGAGCTTGCGTCACCTGACGATAGAAGAAACCTATGAGCTTTCGGATGCGATTTTGGAAAATGACTTGCCCGAAATCAAAAAAGAGCTAGGGGATATTATGCTCCACCTAGTATTTTATGCCAAGATTGCTTCCGAAACCAACACTTTCGATATTTCGGATGTATTGCACGGGATTTGTGAAAAGTTGATTGTAAGGCATCCTCATATTTATGGCGATGTACAGGCCGATACCGAAGAACAGGTAAAACAAAACTGGGAACAAATCAAACTCAAAGAAGGCAATAAGTCTGTGTTGGGGGGAGTACCCGCTTCGTTGCCTGCTTTGGTGAAAGCCATGCGCATTCAAGAAAAAGCACGGGGGGCGGGTTTTGATTGGGAACAAAAACAACAAGTATGGGAGAAAGTGGAAGAAGAAATGCAAGAATTTAAAGAGCATTTCAACGCCGAAGATGATTCTGTCATTGACAAAGAAAAAGCCGAAGGCGAGTTTGGAGATTTATTGTTTTCGCTCGTCAACTACGCTCGTTTTATTGACATTAACCCCGAAACCGCCCTCGAACGTACCAATAAAAAATTCATCAAGCGATTTACGTATCTCGAAACCCAATCGCGCGCCGATGGCAAAAATCTAACTGAGATGACATTGGCAGAGATGGATGAATATTGGAACAAGGCCAAGACCTTGTAATTTCTCGCTAAAAGTCATATCCATTTTTGGTTAAAGTAGTGACTTCTTTGAAATAAACCCGTCATAAATATTGCTTTTAGAAATTCATAAAGGCATTAGTTTGACATAGAAAACCTTTCAAAGAAGTTGAAAACATGAGACTTTTAGCACGTATTTTGTTTTTTGCTTTTCTAGCACTCTCCGTGCAAGCTCAAACTTCCTTTACAGCTTCTTGGAATTTTGACGGCAACAACAATAGCAGTGTCAACAACGCCAATGTGACGGCTTCATCAGCCAGCCTTACAGGTACCAATTTGGCGGGCTATCCAAGCAATGCTATCAGTATTCGACTTTGGACAACGGGCGGCCTAAATACTGGAAAGTATGTTGAATTTTCGGTAACTCCCCAAAACTATCGCTTTTCTATTACTTCCGTGTCTTTTGAGTGCAACCGCTCCGCTCAAGGGCCTACCCAAGTAGCACTACGCTCCAGTCAAGACGGATTTAGCAACAACATCGGTACGGCGTCGGTGAGCGAATCTACAAGTAATCCAAGTTTTTCGGTAGCCTTCACCGAATTAGAAAACACCGTTACTTTCCGACTTTATGGGTATGCCGCTGGGGATGATTTAGGTACGCTGCGCATCGATAACCTCCGCCTCAATGGTACTGTTTTGTTGGTGCCTTTACCTGTCGAACTTATCTCTTTCAAAGCCCAACGTTTGGCCCAAAATATTGAGATTCATTGGCAAACTGCTTGGGAGAAAAACGCCGATTTTTTTGATGTGCAGCGGAGTCATAACCTACATGAATTTTCGACACTTACTAGCCAAAGTGCCGTTGGGGATACACGTACGTTGAGTCGTTATCAGTATACTGACGAGTCACCCTTGCTAGGCGTAAACTACTATCGCCTCCGCCAAGTAGACCGCGACGGCAAATTTGTTTATTCCAAAATTGTGGCTGTTTATTTTGGCGAAGGTAGCCCTCACATCGGTTTTTATCAGAATCCCACCTCCTCTTCTAATATTCGTGTGCGTCTGCTCCGCTTTGTGCCTTCCGATCTCCAATTAGTAAGTCTGAGTGGGCAGTTGGTGCCTTTTGAATGGCAGCCGCTAGGAGGAGATGATTATATTTTCAAAACAATTGCCCCCACTGGCTGGTATTGGATAGTAGGATACTACGAAGGCCAACGAGTCAGCCAAAAAATCTGGTTGAGTGGCCTATAGTAAGTGGTCAGATTTTACCTCATCAATCAGGACTCAATCTCATGAAAAGGCTCTTTTCTACGTTGTTAGTATTTTTGGTCAATACTTTTTGTGTCTTTGCCCAAAATTCCCCCCAAGATTTATTTTCAAAGCAAATAAAACTCCAAAAAGTAAGTACTTGGACATTGGCTGGCTGGTCAGTTGCCAATTTGGCGGTGAGTGGTATCGGCATCGGAAGTGCTCAGGGAAGCACGAAGTATTTTCACGAAATGAATCTTTATTGGAATGCTGTCAATGCAGGTATTGCAGGGCTGGGGTTAGTACATCTTTACAAAAAAAGAGACGCTCCTACTCTGTCTTCGGTCGTAAGGGAGCATTATGGCTTACAAAATAGCCTCCTTCTCAACTCTGGATTGGATGTAGCATATGTGACGAGTGGACTATGGCTCATGGACAAATCCAAGACCGAATCTGACCCCAAGCGACATGATCGGTTCCGAGGTTTTGGGCAAGCTATTGTAGTGCAAGGGGGTTTTTTACTTCTTTTTGACGTAACAAATTTATTGATTCATCGCTCCCAAAACCCAAAGTTGCATCAGCTGCTCGATAAAGTCGCTTTCAACTCAACTGGCGTAATCATCAAGTTTTAAGCTATCTTTGTGGCCTCAAACATCTAGATTGAGCTTATTTTGGAGACCTAAAAATCTCTTTTACTCAACTTATGACGCTACGCTTTTTCTTATACCTATGGCTATTGGGTTTGATTATTTGCAGTTCTGTTGTGGCTCAAAACGTCCCCGATTCACTTCAAGTGTCTACCGACTCCCTTCAAGTAGCTCCCCAAGATAGTGCTGCTATTGACGAAGATACGCCTGTAGTAGCTCAAGCCGAACAAGATAGTATTCAAAAATTTTTCTACCGCTTTTCGGCAGACGGAACTGCCTCTAGTGGCAACGTAGCGCGTTTGCTGCTTCAGCTCACTAGCGCTTTTGATTGGAAACCTACCTCACAATTTAAGTTATCAAGTAGCCCTTCTTTCATTTATGGTCAACAAAGCGGAAAGCTTGCCGAAAGAGAATTTACGGCAGATATAAGGGGTTCTTTTTGGCATCAGAAATCCATTTATGGGTTGGGATTTATCTCTTGGGAGCGGAGCAATCTACGCAATATCCGCAGTCGTTGGATACAAGCGGCTGGTATAGGGTTCAAATTGGTTCAGAAAAAAAATGCTTATTTTTCAATCACCAATCTGATATTATACGAAAATACCGATTTTATGGAGCGTACAGATATTGATGTTTGGCGCAATTCAACCCGTTTATTGGGCGAATTTGCCCCCGACAAAGCCGGAAAGTTTAATATTACCTCGGTCGTATTTTTGCAACCTGCTTTCTCAATGCGCAACAATTTCCGTTGGAATGGCAACTTAGTGTTGGCCTATAAGATGACCCATGCGATTAGTCTCCGAACGAAATTTGAAAATACGTATGAAAGCTTTGTAGTGCCCGGCCGCAAAACCAATGATTTTCGGTGGACTATCGGTTTAGCTATTCAAAAATAACCCCTGACCGTGAACACAGACTTATCTTTCAACCCTAACTTGCTTTTTGTGTATGGCACTCTGATGCAGGGATTTGACAATCCTTTTTCGCGTAAGCTACAAAAAAATGCTCGTTGGCACGGAAAAGCTTTATTGAAGGGCAAACTGTATGATTTGGGGCATTATCCAGGGGCTATTTATCTACCCGACAGTCCATTGTGCATACACGGAGAAATCTGGGAATTGGGTGATTTCCAGAAAAATATAGTAGCCTTGGATCGTTATGAAGGTACTTATTCTCGAAATCCTGAGTATATTCGCCAACAAGTCCCCGTCATACTCCCTTCTGGTCAGCAAATTGAATGCTGGACATATTTATTTTGCCGTCCTGTTCAAGCTTTTACCCTCATCACAGAAGGTGACTATCGAAAATGGATTATGAATAAGTAGCAACATTTCACCATTTCATACGTTTTTGTCTGACATACCCCCTTTCGCTAACCTGTGAATACCTTACCTAGATATATCTTTATTATTTTTTGTTTGTGGTCTTTGAGTACACATTCCCAAAACAAATATGTCATAGGACATGTATTGGATGTAGAATCAAAAAAAGGGATTGAACTGGCAACCGTCACTAATTTGACCAATAAAAAAATGACTCGTACCAACAAAAACGGGGTGTTTTTTATTGATGCTTCCAAAGGCGATTCTATCGAAATCAGCAGTCTCACCCATCACCGTGGCGCTTTTTTGTGGGATGGTAGTGATGAAGAAGTCAAAATTTTCGTCAAAAAATTAGACAAAGCCATTGAGCTACCGGAGGTTAAGGTGACGTCTAAACGCGAACAACAACTCCAAAAAGAAATAGAAAAAGTACTAGCTGAACCCGAAGCCCGCAAAAACCTTTCTTTTGGAGATGCCCTTTCTTTGGCTCAGTCTCCCATTTCTCTCTTATACGAATTGTTTAGCAAATCGGCCAAAGAAGACCGCAAAGTAGCTATGCTCATGCAAGAAAAAAGGCGACGTGATTTGGCTCATTATCGATTTGGGGCTATCGCAGGTCAAGCTACAAGCCTAAGCGGTACGCAGCTTGAACGGTTTCGTTATTTTTGTGATTTTTCGGAAGAGTTTTTATTACTTTCTACCGACTATGACCTCACTTATGAGGTTTTGCAGTGTTGGAATATGTATAAGAAAATCAAAAAATAATCCAGAAAATTTGCAGAATTAATAGCTTTTTTCGATTATTCGATTCCTTTTTTCAGTTTAATCAATTTTTCACCTTAAACAAAGACCCAGAAACATGAGCGCATTTGCTGAAGTGATAGAAAAATCAATCGAACAATTAAGCAGCGTTGGAGTGGGTGTAGACGAAGCCCTTTTAACCGCCGTAGCAAAAGGCTTAGGCCCATCTATTTACAATCAAGATTCGTCGCTGGTTGCTTCTTCTGACCCAGAAGAACTCGCCCGCGTCAAAAACAATTTTTTGATTGGGAAATTAGGTTTAGAAGATGGCCCCGATTTGGATGCCGCTATTGCTGAAACTGTGGTGACTTTAAAAGGAATAAATCGTAAATTACGCGTTGTATTTTACTATTTGCTCGTTAAGAAGTTTGGGAAAGAAGCTATTTATTCATAAAATCATTGGTTATCAAAGCAAAAGGACGAGCCTTTGGCTCATCCTTTTGCTTTGATAACTTTTACTTCTTTTGTTCTAATTCATTGAGCAGATTTACCTCACTATCCGCTTCGGTTTCATCTTCCGTTAGAATGTTAAAACTAAAATCTAGCGGGTCAAAATGATGCAATAGTTTTTGAATGAAGGCACTGTCATTCAAATAAAAATTCAGGAAATTATCACTTCTCTCTTGCAAGACTCCATTCGGAAATAGCTTTGCCTTCAATCCTAGCAATTGATTCACTTCTGTTTCATAGTTGCGCTCTTCGGCTTTCTGTAAACGTTTCTCTAGGTTTTCTAAAGAATTCAGAATTTTTGTTTTTTCGGCGCTTACTGCACCTTCTAAGGTTTTATCAATGACCAAGGCTTTAGATAAAATCTCCACAAATACTTTTTCAATAGCCTTTTTTTCGGTAGCTAGTTCCAAAGAAGCAGTAGAGGTTTTTTCCACAAAAGTCTTACGAAGTTTTACATCATCCCAAAACAACTGCTCAACACTTACGCCCAGTTTTTCGGCCCGTTTGTGGTTAGCTGCGTTGATATAAAGGGCAAAATTGCGCGGCAATAACATCGGAAAAGGTACGTCGAAATGCTCAAAAATGCCTTTCAGCTGTAGCCAATAAGGTACTTCAGAAGGGCCTCCAATGTAGGCCAAATTGGGCAAAATAACCTCCTGATACAAGGGTCTTAACACTACATTGGGACTAAAACGTGCAGGATGCTCTTCGGCCATCGCCAATATCTCCGCTTCCGAAAATACCAAATCGGTATTGAGCACTCGATACGCCTCTCCTTCTTTGACAATCCTCTCCCTTATCCCCTCGTCTAAATAAAACAAATTAATTTCTCTCGGCGAAATTTGCGTATGATAGCCCAAATCTTCGATTTGCTGAGTAGTCCGAGTAGCTAAAGTATAGGCATGAGAAGAGGTAAGCTCGTCTTTGATGACAGGTAAAAACAACCTTTTTAGGGCATCATCATCGCCATCAATACACACTAGCCCTTCGGCACCAAACAAATCATTCATGTAGCATCTTACGGCATCGGCGAGGTTGTGACACTGCAAGTAGGCTTTCTCAAATACAGGTACTCGCTCAGGCAAAATCTTAAGTGCTTCTCCTAGTTCACGTGGGGTCATCCGACCTACAGCGCCCTTCTGTTGGGTTTGCCAAGTATATTTTTTACCAAAAAGACTAAAGTAGCTAATCTCCTCAAAATCATGGTCTTCGGTGGCCATCCAATAAACTGGTACAAATCGATATGCTGGATAAGCCGTTTGAAGAGCCCGGGCCAGATTGATGGTAGTGATGATTTTATAAATCACATACAGAGGCCCTGTAAATATATTGAGTTGGTGCCCGGTAGTTACCACAAAGGTCTTAGAGTCATTCAATACCGAAAAGTCGGGTTTGGAGCTTAACTCACTGTACTGCCTTTCAAGAGCTTCTACCAACACCTCTCTATGCCGTGCCTCAAAAGAACTTTTAAGAGCTATTTGTTTTTCAAAATTGGCAAGAGTAGGAAAATGCCCATAAAATGGCTGAAGCTGAGCTTTTTGCGAAATATAATCTAAAAAAAGCGGTGGAAACGCGCCCGTTGATGCGAGTGGTAAAGCTTGACAGTGCATGTTTTTGAGAAAAGTTGGAGATAGGCTAGTTGATGTTAGAATACTAAAAAAGTAGGCTATTTTCCATCAAACGTCCTGTGTCTAAATCCCTAAACCAAACACTTAGCGGTAAAGTTTCCCTATCTTTGCATTCTCCTAATTGAAAATTGTAAACAGGACTCAATTTGAATATTATCGTCATTATTCCAGCCTATAACGAAGAGTCGGCTATTGGACAAGTTATTGCTGAAATACCCAAAGATTGGGTCCGCGAAATTGTGGTAGTTGACAATCGTTCAACTGACAATACGGCTCACAATGCCACTACAGCTGGTGCGACCGTAGTACATGAGCCTCTTCCCGCTTATGGACGTGCTTGTCTTCGAGGTATGGCATATGTTGCGTCTTTGGCGATACCCCCTGATATTATTGTTTTTGTGGATGGCGACCATTCCGATTATCCCGAAGAACTTCCTCATCTTGTAAAACCTATTTTGGAACAAAATTACGATATGGTCATTGGTTCGAGGGCCTTGGGGAAGCGTGAGCGAGGTTCTATGACACCACAGCAAGTATTTGGCAACTGGCTGGCTACCTTCCTTTTACGTCTTTTGTACGGAGTTCGGTATACTGATTTGGGACCTTTTCGGGCTATTAAATGGGATAAACTTTTGGCACTTGATATGCAAGACAAAACCTATGGCTGGACAGTCGAAATGCAGCTTAAGGCGGCCAAACAGGGGCTTAAAAGTACAGAAGTGCCAGTGAGGTATCGTAAACGAATTGGATTTTCTAAAATATCAGGTACGGTAAAGGGCGTCGTCTTAGCGGGTTACAAGATTATCACGACAATTTTCAAGTATTGGTAAAGGGCGCACGATAGTACCGATTTATCGTGTAATTTTGCGGAAAATTTCAGAAAAATGTCAGAGCGTCTTATCATAGATATCCTCGGATGGGTAGGTTCGGTGCTGGTGGTAGGGGCTTATGCTCTCAATATCAGCGGCAAATTACATGCCACTACCAAGGCTTATTTATGGGCAAATTTGGTTGGAAGTGCTTTTCTCATTGTCAATACCCTTACCTATGGCGCTATTCCGTCTGCAATGGTCAATATCATTTGGGTAGGGATTGCACTTTGGGGAATGTTTAAGCAAGAAAAAGGAAAGTCTGTTTCATGATTTATAACTGAACATGAGAAAGGTTTTTCTGATTGGGGGGTTAGGAGCAGATGAGCGAGTTTTTCAACACCTCACTCTCTCCTCTTTTGAACAAGTTTTTGTTCAATGGCTATCCCCCTTTCGCAATGAGCTTTTAGCCGATTATGCCAAACGACTAGCGACCCAACTTATCCCTGAAAACGACCCGATTATTGTCGGCGTTTCATTCGGAGGTATGTTGGCGACAGAAATAGCGAAGTTGAAACCGAAGGCAAAAGTATTCATTATATCAAGTGCAAAAACCTTTAAAGAAATCCCTGTTTATTTTCGTATCCTTGGTTATTTGAATATTTTAAAATTCACCCCTATTCAACTTTTCAAGTATCATACAAAAATTACAGACTGGTTTTTTGGAGTTAAAAACAAAGAAGAAAGCCTTCTACTGGCATCCATATTACAAAGGACAGATAGTAGCTTTTTAAAATGGGCTTTAATTCAAATTGTTCATTGGAAAAATACGATTATTCCTCCAAATGTGATTCACATTCATGGAAACAACGACCGAATTCTTCCGAGTAAATACATTCACTCGGCAAAAATAATTGCAGGCGGAGGACACTTAATGATTTTAAACAGGGCAACAGAAATCAGTAATATCATAGAACATCAGATTTGATTCAAACACAACTCACCAATAATCATTCAGTAACAAAATGCAAGTTTGGAAATTTGGCGGTACGTCGGTAGGAAAACCCGAACGGATGCACTCAATCAGAAGTCTAATTACGGCAGATAGTGGCCGCAAAATCGTAGTATTATCGGCGCTTTCGGGAACCACCAACGCGTTGATTTCGATGGGCGATTCGGCCAAGGCAAACAACGAAGCCGAAATACAAGAAAAAGTAGATGCTTTGAAAGCGCACTACGACGCGTTTATCAAAGAATTATACAGTACCGAAGAAGGACTCAAAAAAGGTCAAGCAGTGGTTGACAATGAGTTTAACTTTATTCGCTCAGTGTTAAAAAGTCGCCCTTTTGGCCTCAAGCAAGACAAAGAATTGGTGGCACAAGGCGAAATTATGAGTACGCAGATGTTCCAAGCGTATTTGGAAGAAGTAGGCGAAAGTTCAGTACTATTGCCTGCCTTGGATTTTATGCGTATTGACCACGATGGCGAGCCCGAATTAGAAAGAATTGAAGAGTTGTTGAGCGATATGCTCGGTCATCATCCAGAAAAACAAATCGTCGTTACGCAAGGGTTTATTTGCCGCAACCCTCGTGGCGAAGTAGACAACCTCAAACGCGGTGGCTCTGACTACACCGCCTCGTTGATTGGGGGCGCAATTCGTGCCGAAGAAATCCAAATCTGGACCGACATCGACGGAATGCACAACAACGACCCACGCATTGTAAAACGTACGTTCCCCATTCGTGAGTTGACGTTTGAAGAAGCCGCAGAATTGGCTTATTTTGGAGCAAAAATCTTACATCCAAGCACCATTACCCCCGCCAAATTGCGCGGAGTACCCGTTCGTTTGAAAAATACCATGGAGCCCAAAGCCTTTGGCACGTTGATTGCCACCACTACGACCGACCGCGAAATCAAGGCGATTGCCGCCAAAGATGGCCTTACGGCTATTTATATCCACTCAACTCGTATGCTGAATGCTTTCGGATTTTTGAAAAAGGTATTTGATATTTTCGAAAAATATAAAACGCCCGTAGATATGATTACAACCTCGGAAGTCTCGGTGGCTGTAACAATCGACAATGATACGCATTTGAACGAAATCACGGCGGATTTGAGCGAAATCGCTGATTTGGAAGAACACGACCGCGACTTGTCGATTATCTGTATCGTAGGTGACTTCAAAGCCGACAAAGAAGGAATCGCTCTGAAAGTATTCGAAGCTATGAAACACATTCCAATCCGAATGATTTCATACGGGGCATCAGAGCACAACCTTTCGATTTTGGTATGGACGAAAGACAAAGCCGAAGCTCTCAATGTCCTAAATGAGCGCCTCTTCTATTATGAAGATGCGATGAAGACTATCTTTAATGCACAATAATATGGCACTAACCTTAAATACTGAATCAAAAACATATAGCGAATTGATAGGCAATGGACGGTTTTATACCGTCCCCGCCTATCAGCGTGATTATTCTTGGGATATTAGTGAATGGGAAGATTTGTGGTATGATATAATGCATCTTGCAGATGAAGAATATCATTATATGGGATATTTAGTTCTGCAAAATACAGAGAATAAAACGTTTACTATTGTAGATGGTCAGCAACGTATTACTACTTTAAGCTTATTGTATTTATCTGGAATAAAATTATTAGATGATTGGATACAAGAAGGAATCGAACCTGATATAACAAAAGAACGCCGTAATGAATTAGAAAGAGGGTTTATTGGCAATAAATCTGCCTCATCTATAAACATAACGCCCAAACTCTCTCTAAATCGAAATAACGACGACTTTTATCAACAATACATCCTCAAATTTCGCAAACCAATCAATATTTCTCGCCAAAAAACATCAAACAAACGCATTCTCAGAAGCTATGAATTTTTCTTACATAAACTAAAAGAGAAATTTTCAAAAGATAAAAACGCTGAAAAATTAGCCATATTTCTTGAAAAATCTATAGCAGAAAGACTAGTTTTTACAGTAATAAACGTACAAGATGATTTAAATGCTTATAAAATTTTTGAAACATTAAATGCGAGAGGAATTAAACTTTCGACATCTGATTTACTCAAAAACTATCTCTTTTCAATTGCTTTTAAAACAAGTGATATTGATTTAAAAAGCGCAGAGTCCCAATGGCAAAGTATTAGCGAAGCATTAGGTAGCGATGACTTTTCTACTTTTTTACGACATTTTTGGAATTCAAGATATTCTTTAGAAAGGAAGCAAACCCTGTTTAAGGCCATAAAAAGAGTATACAAGAACCCTGAACAAGTCGCCACACTCCTTGATGACTTGCAGGAGGCTGTTGAGATTTATAGCAGTCTTTCAAATTCAGCTGCTGAAATTTGGGATCGAAGTAGAGACAACAATCAATCTAAACACATAGCAGATATTCAACTTTTTAATGTAACTCAGTGTTATCCACTGCTTTTAGCTGGTTATAAACACTTACCAAGCACTCAATTTACCAAGTTATTGCAAGCTATTTCTATCATCTCATTCAGGTATAATATTATTAGTAATCTCAACCCAAATGAATTAGAATATATTTTTAATGAGGTTGCAAATAAAATCTCAAACAAGGAAATAAAAACAGCTAAAGACGCTATTCATAAATTGAAAGTAGTATATGTAGATGATGAACGATTCAAAAATAATTTTAAGACAAAGGCAATGCCTTACAGTGGAAGGAATAAAAAACTTATTCGATATATTTTAACATCATTAGAGAATCAATTGTCTTCTACTGATATTGCCTATGAAGAATCTAAGGTAACTATTGAGCATATTTTACCCGAAAACCCAGCAGAAGGATGGAATGATTATTTTAAACCTGAAGAACAAGATATTTACTGTGAATACCTTGGCAATTATACCCTTTTGGAGGAAAGCTTAAATAATAAAATCGGGTCGAAATTATTTGAATATAAAAAGTCTATTTATCGCAACAGTCAGTATAAGATCACTAAAGAATATATTGACTATACAGAGTGGACTCCCGAAACTTTACGCAAACGTCAAGAAAAAATGGCAAATACTGCCATAACCGTTTGGAAAATTAACTTCTAAAAATGCTACAGTTAAACTTCATCCGCGAAAACCGCGAACTAACCATTACAGGGTTGGAACGCAAGTATTTTAAAGGTGCTACCGAAGCGGTGGACACTATTTTAGGACTAGACAAACAGCGTCGTGATACGCAAAGTGAGTTGGACGCTACCTTGGCACAATCCAACGCCTTAGCCAAGCAAATCGGGCAGTTGATGAAAGAGGGTAAGAAAGAAGATGCCGAAGCGGCTAAAGCTCAGACATCCACTCTCAAAGTTCGCGCAAAATCGCTGGAAGAAAGTCTGAAAGAGGTAGAAGAGCAACTTCAAGCGACGTTGGTATTACTCCCCAACCTTCCCCACGAAAGCGTTCCTCCTGGCCGTACGCCCGAAGAAAACGTAGAAGTATATCTTTGGGGAGAAAAACCTACGCTACCCGAAACCGCCAAGCCTCACTGGGACTTGATTGAGCAATACGACATCATTGATTTCAAACTTGGCACCAAAATCACAGGAGCAGGTTTTCCTGTTTACAAAGGAAAAGGGGCGCGTATTCAGCGGGCGATGATTCAGTTCTTTTTGGACAAAGCCGTTGAAGCAGGTTACATGGAGGTGCAACCGCCTATTCTAATCAATGCCGAATCGGGTTTTGGTACAGGACAATTGCCCGACAAAGAAGGCCAAATGTACCACGCCACTGCCGATGACTTATACCTCATTCCAACCGCAGAAGTACCTATCACGAACCTGTATCGTGACGTTATCGTGGCAGAGAGTGAGTTACCTATCAAAAACGTGGGATACACCCCTTGTTTCCGCCGCGAAGCGGGTAGCTGGGGCGCGCACGTACGTGGGCTCAACCGCCTTCACCAGTTTGACAAAGTAGAAATTGTACAGGTACGGAAGCCAGAAGAGTCTTACCAAGCCCTCGACGAAATGGCCGAGCACGTAAAAGGATTGCTTCAAGCGTTGGAGTTACCTTTCCGTATCATCCGCCTGTGCGGTGGCGATATGGGCTTTACTTCGGCCCTTACCTACGATTTTGAAGTATGGTCAGGTGCTCAGGGTCGTTGGTTGGAATGTAGCTCTGTTTCTAACTTTGAAACGTACCAAGCCAATCGCCTCAAGCTACGTTACAAAATCGACGGAAAAACGCAGTTGTTACATACCCTCAATGGGTCAGCTTTGGCATTGCCGCGTATCTTGGCTGCCCTGCTCGAAAACAACCAAACGCCAGAAGGAATCCGTATTCCGAAAGCGTTGGTGCCTTACTGCGGATTTGAGATGATTCAGTAGAATAGCTAAAATATTAGTGATTTTCCACTGATTTTTCAGCACAGAGTTACCCAAATTGATAGCTCTGTGCTGAAATGCAAATAGTAGGAGTGTATTATTTTTTTCTTCTTTGCTGAATTTGAAAGGGTATGCAAAGCTCAACGGGGCATTCACAATAAATAGGCTGTAAAGTAACCTTTTTATCGGTGTAACAACCATGGGCTGACACCACCCGAATAGTATAATTTACTACGCTACTTGGATTGCTAATATTCTGTAATAATATCCCGTTTGCCGGAATAGCCTGTTGAATCACTGTCTCATCATAAATGGTACCTGGGGTTATTCCAAACGTAGCCGATGTTTCAAAATCAGTTAATTTTAAATAACCATCTTTTTTAGCATTACTTCCTGCACAGGTCGGTTGCGACAATAACACTCCAAAACTAGGGATACCCGACCGCGTGATACTCACTGTATCAAAACAATTATCAAGCGGAGATACCAAAATAAAGCGATATTCACCATTTGCACTCATCCCCGATACTAGCCCTGTGGTATCCACAAAGGCCGAACTTGGATTTGACGCCGACGCAATCCAATAACGGCCATTGGTCGGTTTGGGCAATGAATGCGTCTCTGTGGGTTCACAAATAAATGCATTGGGGCCAGCCGGATTGTTGGTACATGGGATTGGCTGATTGTCGTCGCAAATCGTACGGTCAACTTTTTGAGACATCGAACATCCTGTCTGATTCGTAACCGTAAACGTAGCAATCTTGTTGTTTGGAATGTAACGAATATAGTATTTATTATTACCCTCGTAAGTGACCGTTCCTTCGTCAGACGAGAATTGGGTGTTTGGTGATACCTGCACACGAATTTCATATGAATTGGGAATACAACCCGCATAAATAACCATCATCGAAGGACGCTGATGAATCACCACTTGCACTGTATCAGTGTGGATACATTCGCCTTTGGTCACGGTGGCAACGTAGGTTCCTGCTTGGTACAGTTGTGAGTTAATAATCATCGGGTTAGGATGACCCGAAGCATATCCTACTGGCCCCGTCCAGCTAATTTGCGCCGTTGGGTCATAAGTAGCTGAAAGTTTCACGGTATCGCCTTCGCAAACGGTATCTCCCTTAGCTACCAACGACAACAATGCAGGATTCATGAGTTGAACACTGTCGGTGGTTGTACATCCGTTGGCATCAGCAACTATTACTTTGTACCAACCGCTTTTTAAATCAGCAATGTCCTGCGTTTCGGCACCGTTTGACCAGCGTACCTTGTAAGGCGTTGTCCCACCCATAATGGCCAACGTTACTTTTCCGTTTTCGCCGTTGTGGCAGGTAGGCGAAGTAGGTGTTAAGGTCAACGAAATTGGGTTATTCGGTTGGGTAATGGTGAAGTCTATCTCAATCGAACAGTTATTCTCGTCTTTCACCGTTAGGCGATAAACCCCTGCTTGCAGATTAGAAATATCTTGCGTCGTTGCCCCGTTTGACCACGAATATGTATAAGTTCCCATTCCGCCTTGCACATTAAAATCAATGCTACCGTCGTTTCCGCCAAAACACGATACGTGCTTGATTTCGGCGTTAGCGGCTAATTCGGCAGGTTCGGCTAGAGTGGCAGAAGCCGAAACTACGCAGTTGTTACTATCCACGACGGTCAAGGTATAAGTTCCTGCGGGCAACCCATAGACGTTAGGCAAAGTAGAACCGTTTGACCACAAGTACTGATACGGTTTTGTTCCGCCCGAAACTGTCGATAAAATCGTCCCCGAACTTAAGCCCTTACAAGTCACGTTTTCGGGTGCAAGTGACAATTTCAACGAATCTGGCTCGCCAATCACTACCCGAAGATCGGTGCTACAACCATTTTTATCAGTAACAATCAGCATATAAACTCCCCCTGCAAGGCTCGCAATATCTTCACTCACTGCTTCGTTTGACCATGCATAACTGTACGGCAGTGAACCTCCCATCACCGAGACGTCGATGCGTCCTGTATTATCACTTTTGCATTTTACATCGTTGGAAGCATAGGTCGCTTTCAACGGGTCAGGTTCCGAAACGACCACTGTCAGGCTATCAGCACAACCGTTGGCATCTTTCACTTTTACTTTATAAGAGCCCGCGCTGAGGTTGGCAAGGTCTTGAATCACAGCACCATTCGACCATTCATAACTGTAAGGCATCGTGCCACCCGTTACTAATAAATCAATACTTCCTGTTGCTCCACCTTTACAGCTTACCCTTTGCGCAGTGGCCGATAATTTGAGCGAGTCGGGCTCAGTAAGCACCAGCTGTACCATTTTTACGCACAGATTTGAGTCTGTAACGGTCAGGGAGTATGTACCTGCTTTGACTGCCAATAGGTCTTCGACCGTCGCGCCGTGCGCCCATTGGTACGAGTAAGGTGCTTTTCCGCCGCGCACACTTACGTTGACGTCGGTAGTAGCCCCTTTGCATAAAATCGGTGCAGCTTGGTAAGTGACTATCAATGAATCAGGTTCGGTTAACGTCGTTTGGAAAAAGGCAGTACAGCCGTTAGCATCCTGCACCGTTATCGAATAAGTACCTACGGCAAGGGATTCAATATCTTTGGTGGTCTTACCATTCGACCAAGTGTATTGGTAAGGGGCTATCCCCCCTGTGATGGTCAAATTGATTTTACCATCGGTGCCATTTTTACAATGAACGTTCTGCACTGCCGCCGAAATATGCAACGAATCGGGCTGCGTCAGGGTTACATTTACTCCTTTTTCACAGCCTTGAGCGTCGGTGACGGTCACTGTATAATTTCCCGCTTTGGTGGCCAAAATATCCTGAGAAGTTGCTCCATTTGACCACGCGTAGGTGTATGGTTGCGTTCCTCCGAATACACTGAGGTCGATTTTACCGTCGGTTCCTCCGTAACATTTTACGGCCGTCAAAAGGGTTTCAATTTTTAACGAATCAGGTTCGGCTACGGTAATAGTCAGTTGTTTTTGGCAAAGATTGGAGTCTGTGACAGTAACGGTATAAGAACCTGCCTCCAAGTTTTGAAGTTGGGCAGTGGTCGCTCCGTTTGACCACGCGTATTGATACGGTGCTACGCCGCCCGTCACCGAAACTGAAATTTTGCCGTCGTTTTTACTGCGGCACTGGGCATCGGTTTTGGTAAACGAAAGGTGTAGCGAATCAGGCTGAGTCACCGTTACCGACAAGGTGGTTTCGCATTGGTTGGCATCTTTCACCATCACCGAATACAAACCTGCTTTTACGCCCGTCAAGTCTTGCGACGTCGCACCCGTTGACCAAAGATATGTATATGGTGACGTTCCCCCCTGAACGGTCAAGTCCACCTTGCCGTCATTGCCATTGTAGCAGCTTACGCGTTGGGTTGTGGCCGACGCTTTGAGGGAATCAGGTTGCCCAATGGTCGTTTGTCCGTTGGTTTTACAGCCATTGGCATCGGTTATATTTACGGTATAAACGCCTGCTAATAGACCTGTTACGTCTTCGGTAGTGGCATTGTTTGACCACAAATAAGTATAAGGCCCCGTCCCGCCCGTCACTGTTAAGTTGGCTTGTCCCGTACTGCTTCCTGCACAAGTAACATTTTGGGGAACAATCGTTAAGTCCAAAGGCGTAGGTTCCGAAACTGTCACAGAAGTCGTCACGGTACAGCCTTTGTTATCTTGCACCGTCACATTATATGTACCCGCAGCTAGGTTTTGTGGGTCTTCGATGCTACTGCCATTCGACCAACCAAAACTATAAGGTTGGGTTCCTCCTCTTACGGTCAAATCAATGCGACCGTCGGAATTTTGGTAGCATTTTGTGTCAATATCTGTTCCCTCTGCTTCGAGCACTAAAGGCTGGGTGATTTCAATGTCCGATACTGTAATTTTACAGCCGTTTGCATCCGAAATTTCTACGGAATATTTTCCAGCCACTAAGCTCGTACGGGTTGCTCCCGTTCCTCCGTCTGACCACGTATAAGTAAGCACGCCCGTTCCACCACTTGCATTGACGGTGATGGTTCCGTCGTTTTTGTTTGCACATGACACATCTGCTTTGTCGTACTGTACCGAAAAAGCGGAAGGTTGGCTAATAATTATTGGGGAAGTTTGCTTAATGCAGTTGTTGGAATCAATCACCGAAAGTGTATAACTGCCGATGGGCAAACCATAAACACTTGAAGTTGTTGCTACAATGTCATTGTTAGCATTGCGCCACTCGTAGCGATATGGTTTTACCCCACCAGTCACAGATGAAATAAGCGTGCCTGAAGAAGCATTTGGGCAAGTTACATCGTTAGAAGTCACATCTACCTCCAAAAGTTCGGGTTGACGTATATGATTACTTCCTTTAACCGTACAACCATTGGCATCCGTCACCGTGACGGTGTATTCACCCGCAGCTAGGTTGGTCAAATTACGCGTAGTAGCCCTGTTACTCCATAAATAGCTATAAGGTGGAGTTGCGCCGTCAACGGCATCTAAAGTAATCGAACCCGTGGCTTCACCGAAACATTTTACGTTGGTTTGGCTACCAAAAATAAAGAAAGAAGGCGCTTGAGTCACGGTGGCCGAATCACGTTTTACGCATCCGTTGGCATCCGTAATGGTCACTCGGTAAGTACCTGCTTTCAGGCTTATGATGTCTTGTGAGGTTTGCCCCGAATCCCATACGTAGGTGTAAGGCTCTGTCCCTCCCGTCACGGTCAGGTCAGTCGCTCCCGTATTTTCATTGTAACATTTCACATCGGTCACTACTTTACTACTTGCCAAAACCGTAGGCTGCGTAATGCTTACTTGGGTCGATTTTTGGCAGCCATTTTTATCAGTTACAGTTACAGTATAAGTAGCTGCCGTTAAACCCGTTACATCTTGGGTTGTCGCACTGTTGCTCCATTGGTAGGTATAAGGTGCGGTTCCTCCCGTGACGGTCAAATCAATCTGTCCCGTTGCGGCACCGTTGCATTTTACATCCACTTGCGTAGTTGACAATTGCAAAACGGTTGGTTGGGTAATGGTATCGCTTTGGGTCACCGTACATCCGTTGGCATCTCGCACCGTAACACTGTAAACATCTGTCGATAAGACAGATAAGTCTTCAGTTGTTGCGCCGTTTGACCACGCAAATGTATAATTTGGCGTTCCGCCTGTTACCGTCAAATTGAGGCTACCGTTCGTTAAACCATTGCACGTAATGGGAGTTCGAGCTATTAAAGCTGTCAACTGAGTAGGCTGCCCTACCGCAGCGGAAGCCGTGGCGGTACATCCTTTTGCATCCGTCACAGTGACCGAATAAGTACCAGAAGCTACGTTGCTAATGTCCTCTGAAGTAGCCCCGTTTGACCAAAGGAAAGTATAATTGGGCGTTCCGCCCGTTGGGGTTAAATTAACACTACCCGTTGCCGCACCAAAGCAAGTGGCATTGGTCGCTACTGCCGAAACAGTAGGTAAAGGGTTGACTACCAACGTGACTTTTCCGACGCTGAAACAGTTTTCATTCAGTCTTGAAACGCGCACAAAAACCGAATCTCCATTCACCGCCGAACGCGTACTTCCCAAAGGACTTACGTTGGCGGCGGCATTGGCCCGAGTTGCAAAGTAAGTTACCTGCATATTGGCTTGCCCGCCTGTTACCATGGCGCTGGCATTGGTCAAGGTAAAATCAACGCGACCGTCGCCGTCATCGCACTTTTCGAGCGTCGCGTCGTAGGCAACGGGCGCTGGGTTGATGGTGATTTGTACCTCATCGGTCGTCACGCAGCCGCTGGAATGGGTCGTGCTCAGTAAATATTTGCGAATGATGGGCGTCGTTCCGTTGTTGACCACTGTTACAGTTGGGTTGGCCACGGTCGTACTACTTAATTCACTCAACAATGCCGCACCCACGGGCGTCCACTCGTACGTATAACCTGCCAAGCCTGCGCTACAACCTACTTGGGCGGGGGCATTGCTACAAGTAGTAGCATCGATGCCCGCGTTTTCGTATTTAAAATCACCTCCCAAATTCTTTTGATAAGTCGTACATGCACAGCCTTTGACTAATACCACCAACGGACACGGAATCGGTTCCGAATAAGGAATAGCGCCGCTTAAAGTGAGGGTTTCGTTGGTGGCAATGGCCTGCGTTGTCGAATAGGTTTGAAGCAATACGTCACCTGCCGTATAAGTGCCGCTCTTGTCTTTGTCTTGGTAAAGCTCAACAGTTGTAGCATTTCCAGCAGCTACAGGAGCTCCCGTATTTTTAAACTTAAATTGCCCCGTTGCACTGCTACACGTAAAGGCGATACTGTGAGAAATGTAGGTAAAATTGGCCTTTTTAACCGAAATAGTATCCGAAACAAGCCCCGTCAATACCCTAAAATCAGGGCAAAGCGTAGTTCCACAAAATACATCAAAAGGCAAGGATGTTTGGGCAACCACTTGCTCGGTACTACAAGAGGTTGAGGAGTTTACCTGTACTTGGAACGTAAAATTCATTGCGCCTCCAATGGGCATTCCAGCCGCCACTCGCCACGTCAGTGATTTACCACCGTTGGGCAAATTTACAACTGTATAACTATTCAAATTGGGCGGACAAAAACTTGAACTACATACCACCGAACCCGCTACGGGCAGATAACCCACAGGAAGCTGAACTTCCACCAAACCACTGTCATTGGTGACTGACAAACCTAAATTTAGGACGCTTACTCCAATCGGATAATTGACATTGGCACAGGCATTAATGGAAGGCAGCGAAAGACTCACTTGCGTTTTGTAAGGCGTATTGGCACCCCGAATATTCACGGCAAACCCTTGAACATATTCTGAATTTCCCAGTGCTGGATTCGCACAAGGGTCTTTACCAAACACCCGCAACCCAAAGGGTTGTCCAGATAATAAATCGCAATTGGGTTGAAGTTTAAAACGAATGACAGCTTCGTTGTTAGGTGCCGAACCAACCCCCGACAGGCTTTTTCCAGTACCAAAGTTGGTGGGATCAATAACGCCCAAATCAAACGGCAAAGTCGAGTTTTGGGCATTTTGAGCTGCTAAAATTAAGTTATCTCCTGCCGTGCTGAAAATTCGTTTTGTTGTTCCTTTGGGATATTCAATCGTGCCTGACCCCGCAATGTAATCCAACCCAATCTTTCCATTATTGGTCGGTAACTCAAGGTTAGCCAAAATGCTATTGACCGAAGTAGGCTGCCCCGACACAATGCGCACTTCTACTTCAAACGGCTGGCACATGTCGAAAGGCCCAGCGGCTTTGGTAATGGTAGCCGAAATCTGAGAAGGTTTTACCTCGTAATAAAGCGATAATGAGTCTGAAATATAAGGAACAGTAGCTAAGGTAGAACCGCTGGAAAGCCCTAAGCATGACCAACTTGTAAAAACTTGAATGGTATCTCTTCCGCAAAAGTTGGTCGTCCCCGTGATACGGTACCTCCTACTTCCATTCCTTGAAATGGTTGAGCTTCCTTGGTAAATTCCGCCCGCATTGGGAGCAATATTAACTGCTGTACCCGCAATGTCTTGTACTTGGGTCAAAACGAACGTCCCGTTTTTGCTCTTAACAGTCAGCCACGGAAACGGCGCATCGGCCAAGGTAGAGGTATTGCTCACCACCACATCCCACGACACCGAACTCGACGTGGCGTTGACTGTAGGCTGTGAAGTACTTATTTTTAAGACAGGCGCATTGTAGCTTACCGTACTACTCAAGTTAGTACTGTTGACGGTCGCTCCCGTCAAAGCCGAGAGTGGAGGCAGATTTCGGTATTGCGTAAAAGTCCGAATTGAGCTGGAAGAGTTAACATAACCTGCCGCCCCAATGGGCGTAAGCGTGAGAGTTTCGCGGAAAGCATAGCCTTCTTCGGGATAAGGCAAAAGCCCGTTCACAAAAAGCTGTTGAAGATTGACAATCAGGGTATCTCCCGAATAGAAATAATACGAACTTGGGATGGTAATGTTGGTCGTCGTTGTGTTATACCCTACCGAGCGAGTCAACGATATATCGACTTTATTAATGGTATAAGTGGCAGGCGAAGCCAGGGTTTTGGAGGTAGCGGGTATTTGGAAAATGCGGTATTCGTTGGTAAAAATGTTAGCGCCTGCGGTAGTGCTGGTAGAAGTTCCAACGCTAAAATTGAAGTTATTGACCAACGTAAAACTGCCGCACCCGTTCAAATTGGTGTTTGATGTAGTAGTGCTATTAAAAATATCAAAGTGCCGCACCCGTCCTTTACGCGTTCCACATTGGTACTTTTGGGCAGCAGTTGGTGCCACAACGTTGGCAACATAGAACTCAGGTGTAATGTCCAACACTTCCTCTACTGACGAATTGGCCGTGAGGTTATTAGCAATGTACTTGGCCGTTACCACCACCGAATCACCATTGGCAAATGTAAAACCTGCGGGCAAACATGACCTTGAAATCAAGGTCGTCGTGCTGAAATCGTAGGTAAATACCTTGGTTGTCGTACCTGTTACCGTTGCTGAGAGGTTCGTACAGGTATAAGAATTAGCCCCTCGTATAATTTGAACCGTATAACGCGCGTCGGCTATTTCGTCGGCGTTGGTGATGGAAGCCGTGGCATATCCATAGGTAAAACTAGGAATGGTTGCCGAAGTTTTAACTCTTCCAGCATAGACGGCACGAAGGGTATCGCCAACCACAAAACGGTCTAACTTAGCCAAATCAAGGTTTCCTGTGGCATCGGGGCTACTGTCGTTATTATTATCAGGGCTGCCCGTTGTTATGCGTCGAATGTCGTACAAAGCCCATTTCATTCCGTGCGTACATGCCCCGCCTGGACACAACAATTCAGTGACAATGCTCGAACACTGCGGCGGTAAAGCTCCACAGCCTGTTGTACAGCTCGGGTCAGTTATAAATTGCGACTGAAAACCAATCGTCTTATTTCCTGCCGTGCCACATTGGGCAGTAAGCTTAATGAGGGTTCGCGAGCGGGTTTGGTTAAAACTAATGGGGGCATTGAAGCGCACGGTCAAAACACCCCCTGAAAAGTCAAAATAGTTGGGCGTTCGGGTGACTCCTCCAGCATCAATCAGCGAAAAATCAGCGGCATTGCCCGAAAAAACAAAGCCCGAAGGTATCGTATATTTATATTCCAAATAGGCGGGCGCGCTATTATACAACGACGGCACACCGTTACCATTCGACAATACCTCCATGGTAAATGTCTGACCACCATATACTTGCAGTGGCGAGTCCAACGAAAACGTATTTGCGGAGTAGGTTTCATTTTGTCCCGACTGAATCGTACGGGTATATGTCGTAGTAGCACAAGCCCCACTGTAGGTACCCGAATACCCCCAACGGCGCGGCGTATAAGCGGCGTTACAAGTAGCAATACAACAAGAAACGGTATAAAAATCAATGAAAGCCGTATCGCCAGGTGCTATTGTCGGAATGGTGATTTCCATTCGTGACGGGGAATTAGCGGGTGCGCAGGCATTGGTTGCCGTTGCTAATTGGGTAGGCGTCGTCGTTTGGGTGTTCCAAAATTTTTGATTCGGTACGAATACGGCCCTGCTAAATACAGTTGCTGGGCGTTGTCAAAATTGGGCGAGCTATTGACCGTTCCAAACTGCACTTTCACGTTGGTGGCGGCATAGGCCGTTGTATTGGCCACCACAATGGTTTGTTTGGCTGGCGTATCAAAACAGCGCGGCGTGGTCGTTCGGGTCGAAAAAGTGAGCGTAGGTTGCACGCTCGTTACCGAAATCGAAGGGGTATTGTCAGTGGCCGTTTGGCAAATTTGCCCATCGCAGCCCCATTGCGCAATCAGCTTCGATGTCACAGTACTTGCTGGGCAGCAAGGATTTACGGTGATTTTATATTGTAAAACAAAATTTTCATTCAATTCAAACGCTTCATCACCGTCGCCAATAAATTTAATCAACGCCTTGTTGAAAGCTACTTTTACCGAATCGCCCGACGTGCTGATGGCCGACACGGGAATACTGATGTTGGTGTTGGCAGGATTGATGCGAAAATCGCTATAAGTAAACTTGCCCGCGCTGGTAATGTCGGCAAAAAGAAACTCCTCTAACTGCCCAAATGACCCATTGCTGATGGTCATGCTACGGGTGGCGGTTTGGCCAGGATTAATCGAAACGGGCGAAGTACTTGCCGAAGTGATACTCAATGACGCATAAATCACGTCATAGTTGACCGTTTTTGTCCCTAAAATGGAGAGGGTCGTTCCGCTACTATTTTTGATAGAAATCACGTCTTGGAAACCACCCCCGCTGATTTTTTGGGCACGAGCAGCACAAATTGCTTTTTTGCGAAACGAAAATTTTAACGTCGTATTCGCAGGCCAAGAAGCTACCGTAAAGTTAGGTGCATTTAGATTCACTGCCGTTCCGACCACCGCAGGACCTTGCAAGGACTGCGTGGAAGTTGGAACCATTTGAATGCCTACGCCCAACTGAATCGTAATGGTCGCGTTGGTCAGAGCAGTGGCTCCGTTGGTGATAGTCACTACGGTCTCGGCGCCGTTGGGTTGGCAAGTAATGGCGGGGCTTTCGCTCGTGAAGCTATTGACAAGTTGCGCATTTATTGTATTTACTAACAAAAACAAGGCACTTATCCACAAAAAAACAACATTATACCACGAAACTTTCATGTATTTACCAATTTAGCCACTCTAAATCAGTAGATACTCTCAAGAAACACACCAAAATCTACAAATAGGGTATATTAGGTCGACTATGGTATTTATTGTATTTTCATTCTCTTATGTCTACCACTATTTCTGTAAAGCTTCCATCAGCGTCATCGGCACTTTGAAGGCTGTGCCGTGACGAATACCTTCAGGAAATGTTACCTGCTCCGACACGTCTTCCCATGTTTTCAGGTCTTTTGAGCGTACCGCTCCGTACTTGTGCTGTGTGTATTTATCAAAGTAAACATACACGTAATCTCCCACCTCAATCGCGGTAGGTCCTTCGGCCCAGTATTTTCCCGTAATAGGTTCAGAAACTTTTGTAGGAAATGGCCCCAGTGCACTTTTCGCTTCGGTGATACGGATGTTTTTTTCGGGCGGATTGGGGTTCTCATTTTTCAGAAACATCACGTAGTTTTTGCCCCGCTTCAAGATAGTCGCATCAATGACGCTGAAATCGGGATTAAAAAATAGCTTTGTTTCACTGAATGTCTTAAAATCCTTGGTTGTAACGTAGTACATACGGTGGTTCAAGCCTTTTTCGCGCTCCGAATCGGCCACGTCGGTATGTCGGCCAGGAATGGTGGTTGCCCAAAATATCAAAAACTGTTTCGTTTTGTCATCGTAAGCAATTTCGGGTGCCCAGCTATTTTTAGCCGTGGGTTCATGCTCCATCACCGAAATAGCTCGCTGTTCTGACCAAGTGACCAAGTCTTTTGAAGAGGCATAACCGATGATTTTGTCCCACCACCCACTCGTCCAAACCATGTGAAAAGTCCCCGTTTTGTCTTGGTAAATACAAGGGTCACGCATCAGTTTATCCTTTCCCACGGCGGGTTTCAAAAAAGAGTTTCCACCCTTCAATGCTTTCCAGTGAAGCCCGTCGGTGCTGTAAGCAAAGTGAAGGCCATCTTCTCCATTTTTGACGAAATACGAAAACAAATATGCGTTTTGCTGAGCCAAAGACATCAACGGCAACAATAAACAGAGACCTAAAATTTTCAATTTCATAAGACAGTTTTTTTACAATACATCAATTTTTAAGAACCAAGTATACCCCTCCTACAATCAGGCCTACGCCTACTATGCGCCAAGTATTGATAGTATGTACCGGAAAGCCCATCAACCCATAATGATCTATCAATACTCCCGCCACGAGCTGTCCTGCTATGATAAGGCAAAGCATATTGGCGGGGCCAATGTCGCGCACTGTAATAATCACGGTCACGATATAAAAAGCCCCAAGTAAGCCCCCCATCCATTTCCACCAAGAAATATTTTTGAAAGTTTCGAAAGGCGGTATGGGCTCTTTATTAAAAAAAAGATAGCAGACAACAAGTGCCAGAAAGCCCGTACCAAAAGAAATAACAGAAGAAAGAAGAGCGTTTTTGGTATCGATTCTAAGTTGCGAGTTAACTCCCGACTGAATAGAGTTGGCAACTCCAATCAAAAAAGCAAGACATAAATAGAAATAATTCATGGGAAGTAGTTGGCAGATACTAGCTACAAACTTCCCAAAATTTTGGCGGAATAAAAAAACATTTATTTAGAGCGAATAGCCTCCACGGGATCCATGCGAGCAGCCCCAAAAGCCGGGATAATCCCCGCAAGAACACCAATAATACTTGATACACTCAAACCTAGCATGATATTTTTGGGAGAAAGCACAATCTCTAAGCTCCCGAGGGGAATAAAGGATAAAAAATAAACCAGCAAGATTCCTACAAGCCCTCCAATCAAACTTAGAAACATTGCTTCAAACAAAAACTGGAACAAAATGACGTAATTTTTAGCACCTAGCGATTTTTGAATTCCAATCAGGTTTGTACGTTCTTTTACTGATACAAACATAATATTGGCGATTCCAAAACCTCCTACTAAAATAGAAAAACTACCAATTACCCACCCTGCCAGCGTAATTACGCCAAACAATCCTGACACGGCTTTGGTGGCGGCTTCGGGGCGATTGATTGAAAAATTGGTTTCTTGGGTAGGTTTAAGTCCACGTTTAGAACGAAGGATTCCGATTACCTCTGATTCCATCTCAATCAGTCCTTCGTCTTCAGGGCGACCTTTCACCACTATATCGACACTGTTGCCGATTCGACTTTGAAACGATTTGGCAAAGGTCAAATAAGGTAGCAGCACTTTTTCATCTGGATTGCCCGCAATATCAAAAAGAGATTTCCCCTTTTTCTTCTGTATCCCGATAATAACGTAGTTGAGGCCTTTTATTTTAAATGATTTGCCAACTGGATCGGGATTGTTTGGAAACAATGCCTCGGCTATATCGGCGCCAATCACCGCTACACTTCGACCAGCATCTATTTCTTGAGGAGTGAAATAACGACCTTTTTCAACTTCAACTTCCGATATCTTGTTATAATCATACGATATACCTTGCAGAAGGGCGTCCATGCTGTTGTTGCCGTTTTTGACACTCAACCCACCCATGAAATCCATCACTACCACAGCCTCGGCGCCTTCTATACGCTCCGCCAAAAATTTATAATCACTATAGGTAGTTTCAGGCCATTGAAAATATTTCCACCATTGATACTCTCCACCAAACCCCCAAGGCCATTTTTGTACATACAATACGTCGGTTCCGATTTCGGCCAAGCTATTTCTAATGCTACGCTCTAATGAATCTACTATGGTGAAAACTCCAATAATAGCAAAAATTCCTACGGTCACTCCTAGCAACGAGAGCGTAGTTCTTAGGATATTAGACCGTAAAGCTTGCCAAGCAAAGCGTAGACTCTCGTAAGTTTGACGAAAAAACATCATGACTGTAGGAAGATTAACAGTAAACACTACTTAATGAAGTGTAGACAAAATTCTGTTTCTCAAATTTGATTTGATAGACATTTTACATGAATGGCAATCAGGCCGTTTGATTGGCTTGATCATGCTTTACATCATTCATTCATTTGATGTGTTTTTGTACTTTAAGTTGAACCAAGCACATAAAACACATAAGAAAGTACAAAATCAAAGCTATTTTACTACCATTTCAGAAATTTAGATTTTCTTTGCATGAAACTCATTAATAGCGGGTAAGAGTCGTTTATTTATTCAGAACTTTGTTTTTAAGCGCTTTATTCTACCAATAAATTTTGTATGAAAATTAGTACCAATTCGCGCACAGACCTTTTTGTTCATATTAGTCTCGTTGTTGCCTTAGTTGTGGCATTATTTTTGGGGTTCTTCTTTCTGTATTTACCATTCACTACCAATCATGGGCAAAGTATTACGGTACCAGACCTAAGTGGTATGAGTGTGGAGCAGCTTGAGGATTATTTGGATGAGCGCAATTTACGCTACGAAGTAGCCGATTGTACTTTTGTGGTAGGCGCCAAACCGCTGAGTGTCATCAGACAACATCCCAAATCTGGCATGCGGGTCAAAGAAGGTCGTAAAATATATATTTATATCACTTCTCTCAACGCCCCAGATGTCAAAATGCCTCAGCTCGAAGACCGTACTTTGAGCAGTGCCGAAGGCGAATTAGCTAGATTAGGTTTGCAACGTGGTAAAATCATCTACGTACCCGATTTGGCTCACAACTCGGTAAGGCGTCAATTGTATAATGGTAGTCCGATACAGCCCGGAACATTAGTTCCACAAGGCTCAAAAATAGATTTGGAAGTAGGAAACGGAATCGGAAATACTGAATTTGACGTTCCAAACGTTGTAGGTAGTACATTAGAAGATGCTCTTTTCGTTATCAAAGGCTCTAATCTTGCCAAACCTTTGATTCAGTATGTAGACGATGCTAGTCAACCACCCGGAACTGTGGTCAGACAAAATCCTGAAGCAGGGGCTGGTAATAAAATTCGAGTAGGAGAAACCATAGATTTGTGGGTAGTGGGGACAAACGAACCTCAACCAGAACAACAACAAAATGAATAATTTTAGAGAAGTGAGAAAATACAATTTACTTTACCGGATTAGTGACATAGCGAGTAGCAAGGTTTCAGCATTTTCTCACTTCATTTGCATTTTTGTTTGTATTCTCTTTTTAGGGTTTCCTCTTAAAGCCCAATTAGTCGGCTTTCCGACAGGGCCAGTGCAATCCAAAACCCTCCCTAGCAAAGCACGCGTTCAGGCGGTGGAGCTTCCTTTTTTTGATGATTTTTCGTTGGTTATCAATGGAAGTCTTGATCCTTCTCTTTGGAAAGCGGGCGGAACTTATGTTAACAATACAGCCACCATCAATCACCCCACTCTAAACGTAGTTACTTTTGACGGCGCAGGAGCCAATGGCAAGCCCTACAATTTCACCAATCAAAATGCCTCAGGGCCAGGTGATACCCTTACTTCAGCCGCGATTGATTTATCAAATTTAAGCCCAAAGGACTCTATTTTTTTAAGTTTTTATTGGCAATTAAAAGGGCTTAATGAACTACCCGATGCCAATGATTCACTAATCGTGCAATTTTTAGACAATACATCGCAATGGCGTACTGTATGGACAAAAACAGGTGGTACACCTGACAATAATTTTAATTTTGCCAATTTGACTATTAGGAACACTGTCTTTTTTCACGCTAAATTTCAGTTTCGGTTTCAAGCTTTTGCCCGCCTCTCTGGCCAATTTGACGCATGGCATATTGATTATGTATATCTCAACAAAGGACGTAACAGTTCAGACAGATTTATAGCAGATGTAGCGTGTAGGCTCCCTGTAAGTTCTTTTTTAAAAAGATACACCTCCATGCCCTTAAAGCAGTATATAGCTAACCCTGCGGCCGAAACTGCTGATTCTATTAGTACTGATATTACTAATCTATTTAATTTCCCTAATTCGATTTCTTTTTCTTATACTTTGAAAGAGGAAAACAGTGGTCAGATTTTTCAAAATTTTCAAGAAACTTCTCCTAATCCACTACCAGGGGCAAGTTCTCAACCAAAACGCCTCAAACTTACTCCGCTCTCTATTTTAGATGCAACTAAACCATTCACTCTTGTAAGTAAGTTTTTGATGGCGACCTCTGATTCTTTAATTGGAAACATTAATCTGAAACGAAACGACACTATCTCTGGCAAGACTATTCTAAATAATTACTATGCTTATGATGATGGTACTGCTGAGTCGGCGGTGTATATGAATCAACCCCTACAACGAGCAGCTGTAAGGTATTTTTTAAATAAGCCAGACACCCTGTCGGCCGTAAGAGTTAATGTTGTGCCTACCTTAAAAGATTTGACGGGTCAGCCTATTACGATTCAAGTTTGGGATAATAGAAACGGTGCCCCCCAAAGGCTTTTGTATCAGCAAAGTTTTAAAGTCGAATATTCTGCTTTACGCAATGGTTTTGTAGAGTTTAATTTTGATTTTGGAGTCGCAGTAAAAGATACTTTTTATGTAGGATGGTTGCAAATTGGACAAGATGGGGTTCCGATTGGGCTGGATCGCAACCATAGCCATGAAGATCAGATATTTGTAAATCTGAGTCGTGAATGGGTTCCTTATACTTCTTTTGCAAATGACCCCAATTTAGCCTATTTTAGAGGTAGTTTGATGATTAGACCGGTGATGGGCAACAAACCCTTACCACCACCAATCACTTCAGTTCCTGAACAAAATCCTTTGGATTGGGACGTATACCCCAATCCTACTTCTGGTTTGATTCGTTGGAAAACCAATGAAATTCAGAGTATTAGTGTTTATAATATCAGTGGTACGTTGCTCAAACAGCAATCTTTTCACGCCTCCGAACAGTCGATGGATTTATCGAATTTGCCTACGGGTGTTTATTTGCTACAATTATCAAATCAGCACAAAACTGTTGTAAAGAAAATTTTGTTGCAACGATAGATTGCCACAAATAAGTAGTAAGCTTGCGGTAATTTTACACCTTTGACGTTCTAAATTATCTCATTTTAATTAAACTCGAAACAATGGATATTACAGTAGAAGAATTAAAACAGCGTATCGAAAGTGGTGATCCTATCAATCTTATTGATGTACGCGAAGACTACGAATACGAAGCCGACAATATCGGCGGCTATTTGATTCCTTTGGGGGATTTGCCTCATCGCCTCAACGAAATCGAGCATCTAAAAAATGAAGAAATACTAGTTCATTGCCGCTCAGGAAAACGCAGTGAAACGGCTCAGAAATACATGGAAAGTCAAGGTTTTACGAATGTTCGTAACGTCATTGGCGGTATTTTGGCCTACAATGAGCTTGACTAAGCCAATATTAAAAGTATTGAGTATTAGCGAATCGCATTTAATACTCAATACTTTTTAAGGTTTATTAAACAGACATGATGTCTTGTTCTTTCACAAGATATACTTGGTCTACTTTGGCAATAAAGCTATCGGTAAGTTTTTGTACCCGCTCCTCGCCTTTTTTTACATCATCTTCTGAAGCACCTTCTTTGGTCAATTTACGAATATCTCCGTTGGTATTTTGGCGAATATTGCGAATGTTGACCTTTGCCGTTTCTATCTCTTGTTTTACTCTTTTCAATAAATCACGACGACGCTCTTCGGTAAGCATTGGAATGTTGAGGCGGATATTCTCTCCGTCGTTGTTAGGTGAAAGACCTACATTGCTATTACGAATCGCCTTTTCGATCTCGCCTATCATCTTTTTTTCAAAAGGCTTGATAGCAATCGTACGAGCATCGGGAGTCGTAATCGAAGCCACATTATTTAATGGCGACATCACGCCATAATATTCTACTTGGATTCCATCTAACATTTGCGGAGAAGCTTTTCCCGCACGAATTTTCGAAAGTTCAATAGAAAGGTGCTTCATGGCACGCTCCATTGTTTCTTTAGCATCTTCTAGATAAAACTCAATTTCTTCCATTGTTAATGTGTTAATTGTTATTCGTAGATCTCGTCGGATAACCCTTGTTTTATCCGCCTGTGTTGTCAAAAAACAAATTTTTCAAAATTTATAAATTGGTCACTAAAGTACCTACCGACTCTCCCATGATTAGTTTAAGCAAATTGCCCTCTTTGTTCATATCAAATACCACGATAGGCAAGCTATTTTCTTTGCAAAGCGCAAAAGCTGTCAAATCCATGATTTTGAGATTTTTTGCAAGTGCTTCATCAAAAGACAATTTCTCATAACGCGTAGCGGTTGGGTCTTTTTCGGGGTCGGCTGTGTATACGCCATCTACGCGTGTACCTTTCAAGACCGCATCAGCGTTGATTTCGATAGCGCGTAGCGCACCCGCCGAGTCGGTAGTAAAATAGGGGTTTCCTGTACCTGCTCCAAAAATCACAACACGGCCTTTTTCGAGATGCCGTACGGCCCGGCGCCGAATCATCGGCTCTGCCACCTGCTCCATTTTTATAGCCGATAGCAAGCGTGTATACATTCCTTGTTTTTCGAGAGAACTCTGAATCGCCATGCTATTGATGACTGTTGCAAGCATTCCCATATAATCCCCTTGGACGCGGTCGATTCCTGATTTTTCGACCGAAGCCCCACGGAAAATATTGCCTCCGCCAATTACGATAGCCACTTGTACTCCCGCATCTACGACACTTTTTACTTCCTTAGCAAATTGCTCAAGAATGTCAAAATCAATCACTTGTTTCTTATCAGAGCCGCTTAGGGCTTCGCCACTAAGTTTGAGCAGGATACGTTTATATTTAGGTTGTGACATAATGTATTTATTAGTTACAATTTTATGAGTGAGTGGCGTTTGATGAAATCTTCCAAAAGCATAACTACCTTTATTCAAATTCTATTAAAATTTGATTTTTCTCAACGCTATCTCCTTTGGCTACTTTAATATTTTTTACGGTCCCTTCTCCTTGGGATTTGAGGGCATTTTCCATTTTCATGGCCACCAACACTAGTACCACATCTCCGGCCTTCACGGTATCTCCTACTTGGACTTTGATATCCCAAATCAGACCAGGCATTGGAGCTTTGATGTTATTCACTTTATTTTTGGCAGTACTCGACATCCCCATCTGTTCCAACAGCAAGTCAAAACGGTCTTTGGCCGCTAGGTTATATATATTTTGGTTGATCTTCACCTTAAAGCTCTTCTCTGTATAGTCAGCTTCCAGCACTTCTACATTATAGGAGCGATTGTTTTGTATAATATGAAAATGACCATTGTTGAGAGCTACCAAATCCCACTCAAAAGACTCCCCATTGAGTAGGGTTTGCTTTGGCTGGGTTTGCACCTCAAATGTTTGTTGTTCGTTGATGATTACCTTGAGCATGATACTTTGTTGATAAAATGAAAAAAGTACTAATTGCGGGCTACATTTGAGCGAGAAGCTTCACGGCGATTGACCAAATAAATCCCCGTTAAGATAATTCCCATTCCTAAATATTGCTGAAAACTGATGCGCTCTCCGTCTGCAAGCCCCCAGCCTATTGCTACAATGGGAATCAAATAAGTCACTGAGATAGCAAACAAACCCGAGGCAATCTGAACGATACGATTGAAAAGTACCGCTGCTACCCCCGAACTTAGCATTCCTAGGCTTATCAGGCAAAAACTTGATTGGGCATGGCTAGAATCCACAATTTTTGAAAAAAAATCGGTGGTCAAAAGTGTCGTAAGTGCAATAGGGCCAATAAACATAAATGTAACGGCGGTCATTGCCAACGAGGGTAGCTTGCTCAAATGCCGAGCAATCGTGTTGACGTTGATTCCATAGACAAGGGTAGCCATTAGCACCAAAAACGCGTATGGATTGGCGATATTAAGCGCGCCTGTACTTTTGCTAAAAATCAAAAAAGAAGAACCCAATAACCCCAATAATACGCCCGCGATTTTTAATATGTGCCGAGGCTGCGCAAAAAAGACAATACCTATCACAAGAGTAAATAACGGACTAAGGGAATTGAGCATCCCCGCCAAAGAACTATTGAGTTTGGTGCCTGCTTTGGCTAACAAAAACGCAGGAAGTATATAGCCTGTCACTGCCGAAATCAATAAATAACGATATTTGGCGGAGGGTATTTTTTGCCAAGAACGATACATAAAAGGCAAAAAAAACAAGGAAGCTAAAAATAACCGCCCTGCTGCTACTTCTATGACACTAAATGTATTTAAGCTTTTCTTTATTAAAATGAACGACGTCCCCCAAGTAAGTGCTACTAGAAGCAATAGTACCCATGCCTGAATAGGACTTTTTTCAGAATCGTTCACGACAGACGGAGCTTTTTTAGTGATTTACTTTGCAAAAATAGTGGGTTTATTTGATTTTAAAGTGCTTATCGGCAAAGTTCATGTATTGTTCCCAATCATAAATCAGAATATCATGCTTTCCTTCTCTTATATGGTATCCTATAGTTTGTCCTATTGAGGTATTGGGAAGAGGCATTTTTTCAGTGCCTAAACCCGTTTTTTTGTACAAACTATACACATTTTGGGCTTCCAATGCACTCATAAACTCACCTTTGGGGTCGGCCCAAGTATCTTCGGTAGCGCTTGCTACGTAGAGCGGTCGCGGAGCCATCAATCCCAATAAAGCGTGTTGGTCAATAGGTAGGTTGTTTACGGCTTTATTATACTTTTTGTAGTTGGCACAAAACCAGTGAGGAAATTGAGTATTAAGATGCTCCACGGTTTCGCCAATCCATCGCCGCGCCAAAGCCGCTCCGCCTTCCCCGGAGTCGTTGGAAACTACAATGGCAAAACGCGGGTCTTCGGCACCTGCCCACAGGGTAGCCTTTCCAATCCGCGAATGCCCTACGCCAATGATTTTATTTTTATCAATTTGGGTCTCGTTTTGAATCAAATAGTCTATCATACGGCTCATACTCCATGCCCATACTCCCAATGCACCCCATTTGTCGCGCTGCTGTGGCGTAAGCACCGAGCGCAGGCCTGTTTTCCAACCTTCGGCATGGTCTGGTTCGAGGTCACCATAGTAAGCTGTAGCCACGGCATAGCCTCTGGCTATTATTGCTTCCATAGGCCATCGGCGCTCAGCTATCCCCCGCGAGGCTTCGGTAGCGCGGTTATTTACGTAAGATTTATCAAAGCCAGCATTTACCCAATTTTCGGTCACAAAGATGTCTTGTTCTTTGGTAGTGGTATGATTACCGGTAAAATTGAGACTAACAAAAGCCGGCACTTTCTGCGCATTTTTGGGTAAATACAGCAATACATGAAGGGCCAAATTGGGAGAAATTTCGGGAAAACGTAGCGTAATTTGTTTGGAAATGGCTTTTCCCCCAAGGGCATTTTCGTTGATAGTTTTTACCTCAGTGGCTATTTGTACGGAAGCCGGGAAAGGATTGATGCCATATACCTCTTCTGCAAACACTTTCAAAACTGCCGGGCGTCCTTGCTTTTCCCAAGCTGTTTTGGTCGAAATGCGCTTTCCCTTTACCACCAAAGGGTCGGGCAAGGTATAAGGCGGCATTTTTGTTTCGTCATAATTGACCGGAATTTTTTGAGCTTTACCAGTTAAAGTAACTGCCATTACTAGAAATACACCAACGAAGACTCTCATTGTGGATAAATTGTGCATAAGTATATTATTTTTCCCCTTTTCTGTGAAACATCCATTATAAAAATTGATAGGGTAATTTGTTACCCTGTTTTGTTTCATATATACCAGCCTGAAAACCTTCTTGCGCTAACCCTAGAAGGCTTTATAGTAGTAGCAAGCTAACATTTCTTTTCCAACTCTAAAAGACGGTGCTTGTAGGTTTCTATTGTTTTTAGATAACTTTGGGAGAGTTTCTCACTTCATTTATTCATGCTAAATCCCAATCATCATTGTGAAAATTACTCTTAAAATCTTCATTGCTACCCTTTTTGCGATTACTTCTTTTGCGCAGTCGTCTCCCAAATGGCTTCGGTATCCGAGTATCTCGCCTGATGGTAAAACCATCGTATTTACTTACAAAGGAGACCTTTGGAAAGTCCCTGCTGTGGGAGGCAGTGCCATTCCGCTGACTTTTCATGAAGCGCACGATTTCATGCCCGTATGGTCTCGTGATAGCAAAACTATCGCTTTCGCATCCGACCGTTTTGGAAATTTTGATGTCTTTACGATTCCTGCTGAAGGGGGAGAAGCCAAACGCCTCACTTTCCACTCGACCAATGAGTACCCTTACGACTTTTCGCCTGACAATCAGCGCGTTGTTTTTGGAGGCCTACGGATGGATTTAGCTACTAATCGCCAATATCCTACTGGTTCACAACCTGAGCTTTATAGCGTTGCGCTCAAAGGTGGTCGTGTGCAGCAAGTATTGAGTACACCAGCCGAAGATGTAAAATTCAGCAAAGACGGCAGTAAACTGGTCTATCACGACAAAAAAGGTGGCGAAAACCCTTGGCGTAAACATCATACCTCCTCTATTGCAAGAGATATTTGGACATATGATACCAAAACCCAAAAACACACCAAACTGACTACTTTTGCAGGCGAAGACCGGAATCCTATTTTTGCCGAAGAAGATAAAAGCATTTATTATCTGAGCGAAAGCAACGGCTCTTTCAACGTCCACAAGCTTTCTTTAGCTTCGCCCAATCAGCCCCAAGTTCTTACTTCTTTCAAAAAACATCCCGTTCGGTTTTTGAGCATGGCTACTGATGGTACGCTTTGTTTTAGCTTCGATGGCGAAATTTATACTTTAAAACCAGGTGCTCAGCCCCAAAAAGTCACTATTAACATCGCTGCTGATACGCGTGTCAACAACGAGCGCGTTGTGAATGTCAGTGGTAGCGTACGCGATATGGCTGTATCCCCCAATGGCAAAGAAATCGCTTATATTTTTAGAGGAGAAGTATTTGTAAGCTCGGTAGAGGGAAATCTCACCAAACGTATCACCAATACTCCCGAGCAAGAGCGTAGCGTAAGCTTTTCGCCTGATGGCAAAGCCCTGTTGTATTCGTCTGAGCGGGGCAATAGTTGGAAAATTTTTGAGACACGCATCAGTCGAAAAGAAGAGCCCTATTTTTATGCTTCTACGGTTTTGAAAGAAACGCCGCTGATTGTCAATGACAACGAAAGTTATCAGCCTTCCTACGCTCCCGACGGCAAAGAAATCGCCTTTATCGAAAACCGCGCTACTCTCAAAATCCTTAACCTTTCTACTAAACAAACGCGGACGATCCTAACCGACCAAGAATTGTTTTCTTGGGGCGACAACGACCAATACTTCCAATGGAGTCCCGACGGCAAATGGTTTTTGTTGGATTATAATCTTCCCAATGTGAGGGAAGGAGAAATCGGGCTTATTTCAACCGATGGCAAAGGCAAAATCACGAACCTCACTCAAAGTGGTTTTGAAGACAACCGCGCCAAATGGGTACTGAATGGTAAGGCTATGCTGTGGTTTAGCAATCGTGAAGGGCTCAAAAGCTTGTCTCAAAGCGGCAACACCCAATCTGATGTATATGCTTTGTTTTTGACGCAAGCGGCTTACGACAAATTCAAACTCACTAAAGATGAAGCTGCCTTAGCAAAAGAGCTTGACGAAAAAGCCACCAAAGCCGATACTACCAAGAAAAAAGACAATAAAAAAGATACCACTGTGGTGATTGAAATGGAGGGGCTAGAATTGCGCAAGGCCAAATTGACCATTCACTCTTCCAACCTTTCGGATGCTCTTATCAACAAAGACGGTGATATGCTGTATTATTTGACGCGCTTTGAAAAAGGCTACAACCTCTGGAGTACCAATCTACGCACTAAAGAAACCAAACAACTCACCGCACTCAATGCCAATGGCGGCGGTAGTATGGTATGGGACAAAGAGCAAAAAAATATCTTTTTGAATGCCGATGGTAAAATTTATAAAATAGACGCTGCAACCGGAAAACAAGAAAGCATTAGCACAAGTGGCGACATGAATCTCGACATCGCCGCCGAACGTGCCTTTATGTTTGAACACGTATGGCGTCGCACAAAAAAAACATTTTATACCGCCACCTTCCACGGGGTAAATTGGGATAGTTATAAACCTGATTATCTACAACAGTTGCCTCATATCAGCAACAACTATGAGTTTGCGGAGATGCTAAGTGAGCTACTCGGCGAACTCAATGTATCGCATAGTGGCGCGGCATACAATCCACCTTCTACCAATGGCGATGCCACGGCCTCGCTCGGAATATTTTTTGACTGGAATTTTGCAGGCCCCGGCATTAGGATAGAAGAAGTAATCAAAGACGGTCCCGCCGACAAAGCAGGCTTGAATCTCAAGCAAGGTACTATCATCGAAGCTATCGACGGCGAAACTATCTCTAACGACCGTGATTTGGCTCAATATCTCAATCGTAAAGCAGGCAAAAATGTACTTCTTTCACTTTTGGAAGGTACTACTCGGCGCGAAGTAGTGCTTAAACCCATCAGTATCGGCGAAGAAAATCAATTACTTTACAAGCGTTGGGTTCGTCGCAATCAAGACGAAGTAGAAAAACTCAGCAAGGGAGCCTTGGGTTATATTCATATTCCGGGTATGGCTGATGGGCCTTTCCGAGTAACTTACGACGAAGTGATGGGAAAATTTGCCACCAAAAAAGGAATCGTAGTAGATACGCGCTTCAATAGCGGAGGCGATTTGGTATCCGACCTAGCAACCTTCTTTTCGGGTAAAACTTACATGTATAATGCCACCGACAAACGAGTCATTTACTCTGAGCCTAGCTACCGCTGGAGCAGACCAAGTATCTCGCTCGCCAATGAGGCCAATTACTCTGATGGCCACTGCTATGCACACATGACGCAGGCCGTCAGTCTCAACAAGCTCGTGGGGCAGCCTGTACCAGGCACTTGTACTTTTGCGGGTTGGGAAATGCTCCAAGACCCTAGTATTCGTTGGGGAGTGCCTCCGGTAGGCGTAAAAACCATGGCAGGTACCTATCTTGAAAATGCCCAAACAGAGCCTAACATCAAAGTATGGAATGACTATGAAGTGGTGATTAAAGGCAAAGACCAACAACTCGAACGCGCAGTAGAGGAACTGATGAAAGAAGTAAAATAATAAACAACCCCCGTCAAGGTTTAACAAAACTTTGGCGGGGGTGTTCTCAATAGAATTGGTAACTTTACGCTCCCCTTTTGCGTTACCAATTCATGGACAATCACAAACCTATTCTAACAGACATCGAACTCACGGGCCACGACCAAATAGAAGTCATGGGAGCCCGTGAACACAACCTTAAAAATATTGACGTCACTATTCCACGCAATAAGCTCGTAGTAGTGACTGGTATCAGCGGCAGTGGCAAATCTTCGCTCGCTTTTGATACTATTTATGCCGAGGGCCAACGCCGATACATGGAAAGCTTTTCGGCTTATGCACGTGGTTTTTTGGGAGACATGGAGCGTCCTGATGTTGATAAAATCGAGGGCTTGAGTCCTGTAATTAGTATTGAACAAAAAACTACCTCTCGCAATCCGCGCTCTACCGTCGGCACGGTCACTGAGATTTATGATTTTTTACGTCTGCTGTATGCTAGGGCAGGCGATGCTTTTAGCTATGCTACGGGCCGCCCGATGGTCAAACAATCGCAAGACCAAATCATCGACCAAATTTTAGCTCAATTTGAAAATCAAAAAGCAACCCTCCTTGCCCCTGTTGTAAAAGGTCGGAAAGGGCACTATCGTGATTTGTTCGTCCAAATTTCAAAATTAGGTTATACTAAAGTGCGGGTTGACGGCGAAGTTCAAGACATAACGCCCAAAATGCAACTTGACCGCTATAAAATCCACGATATTGAGATTGTAATAGACCGCCTTATTCCTAAAAAAGACGACCGCTTTCGCCTGAGTCAATCAGTGGGAACTACTCTTAAACAAGGAAAAGGGGTGATGATGATGCTCGACTCCAAAAACGAGGTACATTATTTTTCTCAAAACTTAATGGATCCCGAATCGGGTATCAGCTATGACGACCCTGCACCCAATAGTTTTTCTTTCAACTCACCTTATGGCTGGTGTCCTACTTGTCAGGGTTTAGGCGTAGTAGAAGAAATTACTGAAGAAAGTGTCATTCCTGATAAAAGCCTGAGTCTGAGCCGAGGAGCCATTGCTCCTATTGGCGAATACCGCGACTTATGGATTTTCAAACAACTTGAAATTATCCTTAAACCTTTCAAGGTCACCCTCAGCACGCCTATTGAGAAATTTCCAGCCGAGGCCATCGACATCATGCTTAATGGTACCGACGAGCCTGTACCCGTCCCCTCCAAAAAATATGAAGGTACCGAGTGGAATACTAAGTACGAAGGAATCATTACGTTTTTGAGACGTCAACAAGAAAATGGTTCGGAAAAAATTCAGGATTGGCTCAAAGACTTTATGACCATCAATACTTGCCCCGATTGTCAAGGAGCAAGGCTCAAAAAAGAAGCACTTTGGTTTAAAATAGACGGTCGAAACATCGCCGAGTTGGCCGAAATGGACATCAGAGAGTTGTCCAATTGGCTCAACGGCCTAGAAGATCGTGCCACACCACGCCAGCAATTGATTGGAAAAGAAGTACTGAAGGAAATCCGAAAGCGGGTTGGTTTTTTGCTCGATGTTGGGCTGGATTATTTGACCCTAAATCGCCCTTTGAAAACCCTCTCTGGGGGTGAAGCTCAGCGCATTCGTTTGGCTACACAAATCGGCACACAGCTCACGGGTGTGCTTTATATCATGGATGAACCAAGCATTGGACTACACCAACGCGATAATGTGCGTCTGATTGATTCCCTGAAAAAACTACGGGATTTAGGAAATACCGTTTTGGTAGTGGAGCATGACAAAGATATGATGCTTGAATCTGACTATATTCTCGACATCGGCCCCGGTGCAGGCCGGCATGGTGGACAGGTAGTAGGCAAAGGCACTCCTGATGAATTCTTAAAAAATGGCTCACTTACTGCAGATTTTTTAAGTGGACGAAAGGCCATTGAAGTTCCTAAAAAACGCCGCGAAGGAAACGGAAAGAGTATCATCTTGAAAGGAACGACGGGGCACAATCTCAAAAATGTAACGTTAAACCTGCCCTTAGGCAAAATGGTGTGCGTTACGGGTGTAAGTGGCAGTGGAAAATCTTCCTTGATTCACGAAACGTTGTTTCCGATTCTGAATCGCCATTTTTATAACTCCAAACGCGAACCTCTTCCTTATAAAAGTGTAGAAGGACTAGAACATATTGACAAAGTAATCGAAGTAGACCAGTCGCCTATTGGTCGTACTCCGCGTTCCAATCCCGCTACTTATACCAATCTTTTTTCAGAAATCCGTACCCTTTTTGCTGAACTGCCCGAAGCTAAAATTAGGGGTTATAAGCCTGGACGGTTCTCATTCAATGTCAAAGGGGGGCGTTGTGAAGATTGCGAAGGAGCAGGAATGAAAAAAATAGAAATGGAGTTTTTGCCTGATGTGTATGTAGACTGTGATACTTGTAAAGGCAAACGCTTCAACCGCGAAACCCTTGAAGTTCGCTACAAAGGCAAGTCTATCGCCGATGTACTGGATATGACGGTAGAGCAAGCGCTGGAGTTTTTTGAAAGTATCCCCAAAATATACCGAAAGGTATCTACTCTCAATGACGTAGGTCTGGGCTATATTACTTTGGGTCAACATGCCACTACGCTTTCGGGAGGAGAAGCCCAACGTGTAAAACTCGCCGAAGAACTTTCAAAAAAAGATACAGGTCAAACACTTTACATTTTAGATGAACCCACGACTGGACTTCATTTTCAGGATATTCAGCATTTGCTTGATGTGCTCAACAAGCTCGCCGATAAAGGCAATACGGTTTTAATCATCGAACACAATCTTGATGTTATCAAAGTATCAGATTATGTAATAGATTTAGGGCCAGAAGGAGGCAATGCCGGTGGGCGTATCGTAGCGGAAGGCTCACCCGAAAAAGTTGCCAAAGCAAAAGATAGTTTTACAGGCAAATTTTTAAAATTGGAATTATCATCGTAGGGGCAGGGCTTGCCCCTGCCCATTTATCCCTGCCCTCTTTTTATCTTGCCTCTGACCCTTTATCTTTTGCCACTGCCCTCTTTGTCCCTGCTCCGTTTGTCTTTCTTTTGCCACTGCCCATTTATCTTCTAACTCTGCCCCTTTTATCTTCTACCCTGACACCTTTATCTTCTACCCTGCCCTCCTTACTTTCTGCCCTGTCCATTTATCTTCTACCCCTGACCTCCTTTATCTTTTCCCACTGCCCATTTTATCTTTGGCCCCTGCCCATTTATCTTTGGCCCCTGCCCTTTTATCTTCTACCCTGACACATTTATCTTTTGCCCTGACCTCCTTACTTTCTGCCCTGTCCATTTATCTTCTACCCCTGACCTCCTTTATCTTTTCCCACTGCCCATTTTATCTTTGGCCCCTGCCCTTTTATCTTCTACCCTGACACATTTATCTTTTGCCACTCCCATTTATCTTCTACCTCTGCCCCTTTATCTTTTGCCACTGCCCATTTATCTTCTACCTCTGCCCCTTTTATCTTTGGCCTCTGACCATTTATCTTTTGCCCCCTGCCCTCTTTGTCCCTGCTCCGTTTGTCTTTCTTTTGCCACTGCCCATTTATCTTCTACCTCTGACACCTTTATCTCCCACCCAAAAGTTTTTTGTACAATACATATCGGGTCCATGATTCATTCGCGCAATAGGGGTAGACGCAAGAACTAGCACTTATTCGCACAATAGGGGTAGACGCAACAACTAGCACTCATTCGCGCAATAGGGGTAGACGCAAGGCCTACCCCTACGGATACAAATTTTCTCTTTTTCGAACGATACAGGATTGGCCTGTTTTCTACAGAATTCTCATACTATGTGACCACTTATGTGCTACTTCAGTCCAATCTCTAAAAATCCTTTTTGAGATTAACGACATACATATGAAGTTCAATCCAAAGTTGCATCATCGCCAGTCCATTCGCTTGAAAGGTTACGACTATAGTCAATCAGGTTCTTATTTTATCACAATCTGCGCTAGAGAAAGAGAATGTATTTTTGGAGAGATTAAAGAAGGTAAAACCATTTTGAGCCATTTGGGGCAATTGGTTGAACAGGAATGGCTAGCGCTCCCTCACCGCTTTCCGCACACAGACCTAGATGAATATGTGGTTATGCCTAATCATTTTCACGGCATTATTCATATTGCAGTAGGGGCAGGCCTTGCGTCTGCCCTTGAGTCTGCCCAACTTGAAGCACCCCAATTTAAACCTGAACAAATTGGCCCTACCCCTCCTACTTCAACATTAGGAGATATCGTATGTGCCTTTAAATCATTGGTATTCAAAAGGCATTATGATTTGATTAGAAACAATCATTTAGATGAAATTGCCAAATGTTGGCAGAGGAATTATTGGGAGAGGATTATCAGGAATCATCAAGAATATAATAATATTCAAAATTACATTATCAGCAATCCTGAAAGATGGTCACAAGATTCAGACAATTTAGAAAGATTATTATCCCGCATGACCGAAAAAAAATCCCCGTAGGGGCGGAGGCAAGGCGGAGGCAAGCCCCGCCCCTACTATTTTGCCTCTCACCTATTGTCGAAGACAGCCTGACTCAGAACCTATATTTACCTGCCATTCGCTCCATATGGGGAAAGCCCAAAGACTGAGACTCAATAGCATTAAAACACAAAGGGCCGAAAAATTCGGCCCTTTGTTGCTAATCACCATCCTCTATTCCGTCCATAACGACCATAATCGTCGTAGGTTGAACGTTCTCTATCTCTTTTTTCTTTCGTAATCTCGCGATTCAAAGCGTACAAGTCATCCGTCAATTCACGACGCTCACGAGGGTCAAGCACACGATCGCGCCAAAAAATCTGCTCCTTACGCTCAATTCGCTCCGCATCTCTCATCAAACCTTTTGCCTCTCTCGAACTCAACGAGCCTTGCGCAATACCGTCTGCAATACGACGACGAGCTTCCCGCTGAAAATCATCAATTCTATCTCCTAAATTTCCTCTACCATAACGAGGGTCATAATTGCCTCGGTTGTCATAGCGGTCGTCATACCTACGGTCGCGGTTGTTGTTACCCCATTGGGCATTGGCACTGCTGAAAGCGACAAGAATCATGGCTGCGGCAAAAACTAAATTTTTCATGGCTATTTGTTTGTTTTGGTTTAAAACTTATTTCCTGATTTTTACTCTTAGAACGCTAAAAACTGGAAAGGTTTATAATGGCTTGGTTAATGATTGTTAACAACATTTTAAAAGATTTTATTAAATTGCTACATCAACCTAAACTATCCTTCAAAACTTGTTTCTGAGCCTGTATTCGGGCTTTTTATTCATTTATATCGGTAAAAAACCATAATCATCAACCAACACCTCAATGAAAATTTCTTTATTTACTGTCAGCCTTTTAGGGATTGTCATGGGTGCGCAAGCCCAGCAAAACCTCAGTGGATTTGCCCCTTCCAGTCAGGCCAAACAACAAAAAACAGAACAAGAGTACCGCACCAAACAATCAGCAGAGCGTTATAAGCTTCATCTTCACAAACTCACCAGTGAACCTCACTTGGCTGGAACGCCCGAAAACGAGAAAGTGAGAGACTATATCGCCGACGTGATGCGCAAAGCTGGTTTACAAGTAGAGATATTTCCTCATGATATTTATATGTCCAAATCTCCCGGAGAAAGTATAGTGGAGTTGGTAGAACCCATCAGAATGCCACTCAACAATCGGGAGTTTATCTTACCCGAAGACAAATACTCAAGCGACCCACGCCTCACCCCTGGCTGGAATGCTTACTCAGGTTCGGGAGATGTGACGGCAGAGGTGGTTTATGCCAACTATGGTCGCAAAGAAGACTTCGAACAGCTAAAAGCCTTAGGGATTTCGGTAAAAGGGAAAATCGTTTTGGCACGTTATGGGGGCAACTTTAGAGGATACAAAGCCAAACACGCCGAAGCAGCGGGCGCGGCGGGCGTAATCATCTACACCGACCCTTCAGATAGTGGATATATGAAAGGCATTACTTTTCCTGAAGGTACTCAGCCCAGCGACAATACCATCCAGAGAGGGTCATTGCTCACAGTCGATTTCACGGGCGACCCTCTTACTCCTTTTGAACCTGCTTTGCCTCTCGATGGCCCCAAAAAAATCAAACGAGTTGACCCTAAAGATGCTGCTTTCCACAAAATCCCAGTAACGCCCCTACCGTGGGGGTCGGCGGTAGAGATATTCAAAAAAATGACTGGCAACAAAGCCGTTCCGGCAGGTTGGCAGGGAGGGCTACCTCTGGCTTATCGCTTAGAAGGAGGGCCTACGCTCAAAGTCCGTTTGAAAGTAAAACAAGATAAAGAGTTTGTAAGAGTATATCAGGTAGTGGGTACATTGACCGGAAGTGAACTCCCCGACGAGTGGATACTCGCAGGCTGTCATTATGACGCTTGGGGATATGGCTCAACCGACCCCAATAGTGGTACTGCCATGCTATTGACTTTGGCCGAGTCTTTGGGAAAACTACCCCAAAAACCCAAACGTACCATTAAAATTTGTCATTGGGATGCTGAAGAGCACGGGGTATTAGGCTCTACCGAATGGGTAGAACAAATGCGCGATGAGCTATCTGCCAAAGCCATTGCCTACATGAATTTTGACGCGGCCGTATCAGGAAAAATGTTTGGTGGTAGTGCATCGCCTTCTCTCAAAAAATTAATCATTGAAGCTGCCCAATCTGTCGAATACCCAGATTCCAACAAAACTGTTTATGAACATTGGGTAGCACAAAAAGGAGCCAAAAAATCCAGCACTGTTGGAATCGGTGGCTCGGCACCTGTTGCCCACGAAAACGAACCCACTATTGGTAACCTTGGCGGCGGCTCTGACCATATTGCTTTCTATATGCACGTGGGTATTCCTTCTCTAAGTGCTGGTGTAGGCGGCCCTACGCTTTATCACTCTCTTTATGATGATTTATTTTTCTATCATAAGTTTGTGGATTCGACCTACAAAATGGGGCCTATGGTAGAGCAGGTAGTAGGCACCATGTCACTGCGACTTGCCAATGCCGATATCTTGCCTTATGATGTGAGCCGATATGCCACCGACCTTACCACTCACCTCAAAACCGCCGAAAAAGCTATAAAAGCGTATTCTCCTTCCTACTCTATTGAAAAGTTGCTTGCACAAGTCGAAACACTGAAGCAAAACGCCGAACAATTTGAGGCTAAAGCAAAAGCCCTTTTGAGTGAAGATAAATTGGACAAAAGCAAACTAAAAGCCATCAACCAAGAATTACGAAATCTCGAAAAAGCCTTCATCGACCCCAAAGGCATGGCGTATGGGTCGTGGTACCGCTCTCTGTATGCTTCATCTGATCCTTATAGTGGCTATGCTTCTTGGATGCTGCCGGCGTTTCAGTATGAAGCTTCACTTAAATCCACGGCAAATTTGGCCGATATTGAAGCTCGTCATGCCAAAGCAATTGAAAACTTAAATAATAAGATTGTAAGCTTAAACCAACAACTTGGCGGGACTGCGTCGTCGCTCGGAGGGGGCAAAAACTAACTCTTTCTCACAAAAAACCTTGACAAGGCTTTACATCCTTGTCAAGGTTAAAGATAAGCTTTTGGTATAAGTACTAATCTTCAAACAAATTACCCAATCCTCCCAATACTGACCCACTTTCTTTGCGAGCTTGTGGGCTATGTACCGAAAGCCTATCTACGAGTTTGGAGATTGGCATAGATTGTATCCAACATTTACCTGTTCCTTGTAAAGTAGCTAAGAAAATACCTTCTCCCCCAAAAATCATTGATTTAAGGCTTCCAGAGCGTTGCACGCTGAAATTGATGCTGGGCTCAAACGCTACCACACAACCCGTATCTACTCGAAGCGTTTCGTTGTTTAGTTGACGCTCAATCACGACTCCACCTGCATGAACGAATGCCAGACCGTCTCCTTGAAGTTTTTGTAAAATAAAACCTTCTCCCCCAAACAGACCACTACCTAGACGTTGGTTGAAGTGTATATTAAGTTTGGTACCCATGGCGGCGCACAAAAAACCGTCTTTTTGGACAATCAACGAATTTCCGTAAATATTGGACAAATTGATAGGCATTACCGTACCCGGATAAGGCGCTGCAAAAGCTACCTTACGCTTGCCATAGCCACGATTGGTAAAGTGGGTCATAAACAAAGACTCCCCAGTAAGCAGGCGGCTACCGGCTTGAAAAATCTTACCCATGATGCTCTGATTGGCATTGGAGCCGTCACCCATTTTGGTTTCAAACTGTATGCCTTCTTCCATAAAAAGCATGGAACCCGCCTCGGCGATTACGGTTTCGTTAGGGTCAAGTTCGATTTCGACGATTTGAATATCCTCGCCGATGATTTTGTAGTCAATTTCGTGAGAGTTCATAATTTGATTATTCTTCAGGATTTTCGTTAAGATCATCACGCGAACGCAGTTTTTTGTCGTCAACGTGTTTGTTCAAAAATTGATTGATTTTATCGATATCGATAGTTGAAGTGATTTCACCAAATGAATTGATACGAATATCAAAACCGTCCAAGTCTTTGTGAACGCGCGGTTTTTCGGCGCTCTCCGGAGGGGTTGTTTTTTTCTTTGTCATATCGTTCAAATTTTTTTACGAAAATATACAGCTCTAGCCCCATTCGCAACCCCGTTTCATCAAATGGTGACTTTCTTTTATTTTCTGGTCAAAAAAAGGGGCAAATGGTACTACAAATTTTGTTATCTTTTGAAAATTACACTAAAACGAACTTGGTGGGGACAGTCAGCCGTCATTGGTTTGATGGGTACAGTTATCTGGATTGTATGGGCGTTTGATCCTACTTTCAATCCTTCTCCCACACCTCTCTTACTCCTTCTACCCTTGATATGGGGCTGTATCAAGGGAAATTTTTACTTCTTAGATAGCGACGATGTTGTTATTACTCCCAAAAACATGATGCTACTTATATGGTTTCACAAGCTGATTATCATTCCACTCGAAATACTTACTGTCGGCAATAAAATTTTACCAGAATATTATGATAATCAAACTATTTTGACCGAAATCCTTATCTATCTTATATCTTTTGGGGCTTTTCTACTTGGTTGGTTAATTTTAGATAGAAAAACAACTACTAATCATTATACTACTTCCCATTATGGTCGCATCTTGCCATTTGCTTATATCAGTATTGCATTTATATCATTGCTAACACTCTACGGCTCTATTCAGCAATACGTAGAAGGTGCTATTTTTTCGTATGTTACTCAAGAAACTTTAGAGCAGCAAGCTGGTTCTATTATTGGCTTTGTGGCCAATATTGGGCAGCGATTTTGGCCATTTGGGATTATGTTAATATGGTCTCAAACCTCTCATGGAGTCACAACAAAATCCAGTCCCTTTCATGTTGCTCTATGGCTATTTCTTGCAACGGTGGGCATATTAAGTAGCAATCGTTCCAATATGGTTTACCCACTCCTTGCTTTTGGTAGCGTTCTTTTTAGAGGTCAGAAAGTTTACTCAAAATGGCTCTTATTATTATTCATAGAGATGAGTATTTTGTTAGCATTTTTCTTTGGGTATATACGCGTTCAGCCTTATTTAGATTATCAACACATCGAAATGCTTTTTGACGAATATCTCCAGAACAACGACTATATCTGGAGTGCTCACCAACTTTATTTAGGTAGCCCTTATCAACTTAGTCCTTTATTAAACATCGAAAGCCCCTCTTTTACCTTAATAGCTTCATTGCTAGACCCTGTTCCTATACTAGGTAAAGATTTTAGAGAATACAGTGGCCCTTCTATTTATAATCAAGCTTTTCACGACAACCCCTTTGTTTCCCAAGACAAAGTGATTCCAGTAGCTGGAGAGCTTTTTTTCAATGGAGGCTATATTTTAGTTTTTATAGGGCATTTTGTGTTTGGAGTCATCTATCGCTGGTTCGATGTTGTTTTTAAACAAACTGTTCACAATAATGTCGTCGTTGCGGCTTGTTTTTTCTATTTGATGTTGCTTTTTAGTGCTACTCTACTACTTAGTTTATCGGTCTTGGTACAATTTTTACTGTACAACGCTTTACCTGCTTTATTGATTATTGGCATAAATTGGTTGCAAATACGTAAGGCATCCTAAACTTAGTTGGTTATATTTGCATCCTTAATTTAGTCTTCACTATCCCAATTTTATGTCGTTAACATGGAAAAAATCAAAGTTGCAAACCCCGTAGTCGAACTAGACGGCGACGAAATGACGCGTATCATCTGGCGTTTTATCAAAGATAAACTCATCCTTCCTTACTTAGACGTTGATATTAAATATTATGACCTTGGCATTGAGTATCGCGACGAGACCAACGACCAAGTAACCATAGATGCTGCCAACGCCATCAAAGAATACGGTGTAGGTATCAAATGTGCAACTATCACGCCTGACGAAGACCGCGTGAAAGAGTTTAATCTCAAACAAATGTGGAAATCTCCCAACGGAACGATTCGTAACATTTTGGACGGTACTGTTTTTCGTGAGCCTATCGTATGCCAAAATGTACCTCGTCTTGTGACCAACTGGGACTCTCCTATCATCGTGGGTCGTCATGCGTTTGGGGACCAATACCGCGCTACGGATTTCGTAACCAAAGGCAAAGGAAAACTTACCATCAAGTTTGAAGGCGAAGACGGAACTATCATCGAGCATGAAGTATACAACTTCAAAGGTGATGGAGTCGCATTGGCCATGTACAACACCGATGAGTCAATCCGTGGATTTGCGCGCTCTTGCTTCCAAGTAGGTTTGCAAAAAGGATGGCCGGTGTATCTTTCTACCAAAAATACCATCTTGAAAAAATACGACGGGCGTTTCAAAGATATTTTTCAGGAAATTTACGAAGCTGAGTTCAAATCACAAGGCGTTCATTATGAGCACCGCCTCATCGACGATATGGTGGCATCGGCCTTGAAATGGAACGGAAACTTCGTATGGGCTTGTAAAAACTACGACGGCGACGTACAATCTGATACCGTAGCTCAAGGATTTGGTTCATTAGGACTTATGACTTCGGTACTTCTTACCCCTAGCGGACAAGTAATGGAAGCCGAAGCAGCTCACGGAACCGTAACTCGCCACTATCGCGAGCACCAAAAAGGTAAGCCGACTTCTACTAACCCTATCGCTTCTATTTTTGCGTGGACACGCGGCCTTGCCTTCCGTGGCAAACTAGACGGCAATCAGCCTTTGATTGATTTTTGTGAAGCTTTGGAGCAAGTATGCGTAGAAACCGTAGAAAGCGGCAAAATGACCAAAGACTTGGCCGTATGTATCCACGGCAACAAAGTAAATCACGGTGAGCATTACCTCTATACCGAAGAGTTTTTGGATGCTCTTGATGCTAATTTGCAAGCAAAATTGGCTAAATAAATCTCCCCAACCCCTTCTTTCCCTAAAAGAGAGAAGGGGGTTATTTTTCTTTCAATGTGCAGCGCTTACTTTCCTTATTACTTTTTTCTTTTTTTTGCTGCTTTTTAGAAGCTACTGCTCAACAGCCCCAAGGTCGGTTTTTGACCGATAGCATTGAGGTAGGTAAGCCTTTTCAATACGCCCTAAGTTTTCGGCATTCTTCACAAGTCGATGTTTTTTTCCCCGATACAAGTACGGATTTTCAACCATTTCAGGTTATTAAGTTAGAATATTTCCCTACCGAAACCACTTCAAGTGGCAGCTTAGATAGTGCTATTTATACATTGGTAACCTTTGATCTCAATAAGACTCAAACCTTAGAGGTTCCGGTATGGGCATTGACAGGGAGAGATTGTACGGCCGTTTACTCCCAAATGGACTCTATCAGGCTTCGCGAACTGATTAGCCCAGAAGCCCTAGATACCCTTCATCTTCAAACAGACACGCAGATTGTGCCGTTGCGTCGGCAGCCCAATTTCCCCTTTATGTTGCTAGTGTCGCTGTTGATTTTGATGATTGGGACAGGCATTTATCTGCTTTTTGGAGAATCTATCACTAAGCAATGGGAGTTGTTTTTGATGTTTCGCCGCAATCAAGAATTTGTAAAAAATTTCGCCCGTCTTACTCGGGATGTCAGCGGAGTTAAGGGAATTGATAATGTCGAAAAAGCCGTCATTCTTTGGAAAAAGTACTTACAAAGATTGGAGCGAAAACCCTATGCCACCTACACTACAAAAGAAATCACCGACAATCTATCTAATAACCAATTGGCCGAAGCACTAAAATCCATTGATAGTTTGATATATGGTGGACTAGCCTCTTTCAACACTGCCGATTCGCTCAATATTCTAAGAGAAGTGGCCCTTCAAAGTTATCGCCACCGCCGTATCGAAATTGCCCAAGCTACTCCCGCTTCTTCTCGTACTTATCAAAAATCAAGTCAAAACGATCGTTGAGAATATCTTCTATGTGCTTGTGATATTCTACAAAATCAGGCAGGTTGTTGTGTCCCCCTCCATAGATTGGAATCAAACGGGCTGACTGCGGTACCAAATTGGCCAATCTCACACTTGATCTAAAAGGAATCAATAAATCTTTGGTTCCATGAATGATATAAATCGGACACTTGACATACTTGATCCACACGTCTGTCCGAATCGAAAACTTGAGGATATATGATACGGGTAAAAAAGGCAAAAATCTTGTAGTAAGACGAGTAAAGCTATAATAAGGCGCGTCTAAAATCAACAATTTGGGGTGATTGACCGAGGCTAGCTTAGTCGCAAAACCCGAGCCTAAAGACCGCCCATACACTACCATCTTATCTTCTGGATAGCCATATTTAGACCGCATTTTGTTGTAGATATACTGCGCATCATTTTTGATTCCTTCTTCCGTCTGCTTACCTACGCTTTTGCCAAAACCCCGATAGTCAATCATCAGCACGTCGTAGCCATATTGGGTAAAATCTTTAGCATATTTAGACCATCCCTTGATACTACGGGTATTTCCGTGAAAATATATCACTAGCCCCCGCGAATCCTCTTCCTGATAAAAACGCAAAGCGTTGATACGGACATTAGGCTCTGGCTCAAAAAACAATTCCTCAAACAAGTCATCATATCTATATTCAAAATCTTGTGGTAATTTCTCTGGCTTAAAGATAAACTTCCCCTGAATCAAATAAGCAACTATACACAGTAGTACATAAATACCGCCAATCCAGATAAGCCGCTCAGTCGTAAAAAACTCCAACATTTGTTTAAAACTATTTTTTCTACGAAAATAACAATAATCAAAGAAGATAGAAATCAGATGCTCATTTTAAATCTGTCTTAAGCCTACTTACAAGAGCTATAACGATGATTGTCTTTATTTACAATAAAATATCTTATTTTTACCCTTATTTTGAAGTACATTAACCACCAATCTCAACTCCACCTGTGAAATATCTGTTAGGCTATGACGTAGGCAGCTCGTCCATCAAAGTTGCTTTATTAGACATCGAAACTGGCAAAGCACTCGCAACTGCCACCTCTCCCGACCAAGAAATGGGGATGATTGCTCACGAAGCTGGCTGGGCCGAGCAGCACCCCGATAGCTGGTGGCAAGAAGCAATCACCGCCACTCACAAATTACGTACAAAGTATTCTTTTGACGCCTCGCTTGTGGCAGGCATTGGGATTTCCTACCAAATGCACGGGCTTGTGGTGGTTGACAAAAATTTGCAACCTCTCCGTCCGTCGATTATTTGGTGTGATAGCCGTGCCGTCGAAATCGGCAACAAAGCATTTGCTGAGCTTGGGGCAGATTACAGCCTAAAGCATTTGCTCAACTCGCCCGGAAATTTTACTGCCTCCAAACTCAAATGGGTCAAAGACAATGAGCCGCAGATATTTGAGCAAATTAAGTATTTTATGCTCCCTGGCGACTACCTTGCTTTACGCATGACAGGCACTCCTCAAACCACCGTTTCTGGTTTGTCTGAGGGAATATTTTGGGATTTTGCCGAACAAAAAATTTCGCGAAAACTCCTACAACTTTACGGTCTCGACTCCTCAATGATTCCACAAGTGGTAGATACATTTTCTCCACAAAGCCAGCTTTCTGCTTCGGCAGCCGCTGACTTAGGCCTTAAAGCAGGTACACCTATAGCCTACCGTGCGGGTGATCAGCCCAACAATGCCTTCTCACTCAATGTACTCAACCCGGGCGAAGTAGCTACTACTGCGGGTACTTCTGGGGTGGTATATGGTATCAATGCACAAGCCACTTCCGACCCTCTTTCGAGAGTCAATACTTTTGCTCATGTCAACAGTACCTCTGAAGCACCACGCAATGGGGTATTACTTTGTATCAATGGCACAGGAATCCTCAATAGCTGGGTACGAAAACTGGCGGGCGGCATCAGCTACGACGAAATGAATCAGCTCGCTGCCCAAACTCCTATTGGAGCAGAAGGGCTTACCTTTTTGCCATTTGGAAATGGAGCAGAACGCGTACTAGAAAATCAATTGGTAGGCGGCCAACTTCAAGGACTCAATTTCAATATCCACTCAGCTTCGCATGTATTCAGAGCGGCACAAGAAGGGATTGTATTTGCCCTCCAATATGGCTTACAAGTAATGCAAGAAATGGGGGTTCAGACCCAAACTGTAAGAGCAGGACATGCCAATTTGTTTTTAAGTCCACTTTTCCGCGAAGCATTTGCCAATACCACTGGAGCTACTATTGAGCTATACGATACCGACGGCGCACAAGGAGCCGCCCGTGCGGCAGGAGTAGGCGTAGGTGTGTATGATTTTAAATCAGCATTTGAAGGTCTTTCCCAAATCGCCACCTTTGAGCCTAATGCCAGCCTCCAACCACAATATGCCGAAAACTATGCCAAGTGGGAAGCAAACTTGAAAAAATCAATGCCTCAGCCCTTTGACAAAGGATGATTTATCCCTAACTTGCGGCGTATTTTTAGATAATCATTCAATAAACACCGTTTTCACATGGAAGCGCACAAAGAACAGGAAGTTCACTGGGGCTGGCTACTAGCCTACTTTTTGATTATTGTTACTTTATTATTTGCCTTTGGCGATACACTTGTGGCCATTGTAGGTACTCTTATTCAAGCTTTGATTTTTGCGGGTTATCACAACTCCCTTCACAAAGAAATTTAACCCCCTTATTTTGGGTAAATAGATATAAAGCCGGCTTTGTCGGCTTTTTTTTTGCCCTTTTGAATAACAGCGTAAAAGGAAATTTACACAGAGTTTCAGGGAAAATAATAAAACCACTTGGGGTTTCTGATACTCGGTGCACCTTCAGGCAAAAAAAATATTATCAAATTAAAATTTTACGATTACTTGTTTACGTTTTTTCATAAACCAAAAACCAATATTTCAGATGAAAACATCATGGTTATTTCTCTTCAGCATGTTATTATGGATGAATGCCAAAACCCAAAACAACCCAGATGCTTGCGTAGGTACTTGGCTTACTGGCTCTAAAAAAGGGCACGTTCAAATCTACAAACAAGGCGATAAGTATTTTGGGAAAATTGTCTGGCTCAAAGAGCCCAATAACCCCACAACCGGACAACCCCGCACCGACATCAACAATAGCGATGCCCAGAAAAAGACCCGTCCTTTGTTGGGATTAGTGAATCTTCGCGATTTTAAATACGACGGATCCAATACTTGGAATGACGGAAAAATTTACGACCCCGAAAATGGCAAAGAATACAGTTGCAAAATGAAGCTAGTAGATGCCAATCATTTGGATGTAAGAGGATATATTGGCGTATCTTTGATGGGACGTACAGATAGCTGGACAAGAATCAAATAAATACTTGGCCTATTTGTAGTCAAATCTCAATGCCTACAAATAGGCCAAGCTTTGTTAAACGCTATTTTGAAACTTGATACACTCAAAAAATTTAATTTATCATGAATACTCTCTTCCCGATTTTTTTGAAGCTCGAACAGCTCCGTGTTTTGATTGTAGGAGGTGGCTATGTAGGACTCGAAAAACTCACGGCAGTTTTGGCAAATTCTCCCGCTACTGAGGTATATTTGGTAGCACCCGAAATCAGGACAGAAATCAAAGAAATAGCGGCTGAGTACCCAAATGTTCGACTGATTTTGGATACTTATGCCCCCTCCTACCTCGACCATAAGGACTTGGTGATTGTGGGTACCAACGATAAAGAAGTAAACAAACAAGTACAGCAAGATTGTAAAACCAAAGGGATACTGGTCAATGTAGCCGACACCCCCGACTTATGCGATTTTTACCTCAGCTCGGTCGTCAAAAAAGGAGATTTAAAGATTGCCATTTCGACCAATGGCAAATCTCCTACCTTTGCCAAGCGTTTTAGGGAAGTTTTGGAGGAGATATTGCCAGATACCTTACAAGAAATTTTGGATAATCTCCAACTAATAAGAAACAAGTTAAAAGGCGATTTTCAAGAGAAACTTGAAAAATTGAATGAAATCACAAAAGTCATGAAATGACCCCCGTCTCAAAACAAATCCAATGGCAAAGCCTTGTCTTTAAGAATGAAAAAATAAATCAATCCCGCCAACACAATATAACTCAAAATAAGCCATTTTTTCTTTTGTTCAAACTCTTGATGATGATGATAGTAATCATAATACATAGAAGCTGACAAACCAAAGACCATCAAAATAGCACACATAATAGCGCAATGAGTGCGATACATAACATATGGATGTAAAAAACTTGCACCCAACAAAATATATACCAACCACATACCAAATCCCATTCGGTATAAATACACACTCAAGCGTCGGTCATTTTTTATATCAAAAAGTTTATCGTCCATATCGGTAGAAGGCTGATTTTCAGTAAAATTATATATTTTTGTAATCAAAGTCAAATACCTTTCACAACCCTTATACGTTTCATGCCTTTAAAAGTTTTGGTGATTCGCTTTTCCTCAATCGGGGACATTATTTTAACGACTCCAGTGGTGCGCTGCCTCAAAACCCAACGCCCCGATGTAGAGATTCACTACCTCACCAAAGCTTCGTATCAATACCTCCTCGTCGACAATCCTTACATCGACCGCATACACACCCTTGAAAGTAGTCTTTGGAAGCTTATCAAACCTCTACGTGAAGAAAAATTTGATTTAATCATTGATTTACACCATAATCTCCGTACCCTTCAAATCAAATTAGGGCTCGGAGTTCAGGCCATTAGTTTCAACAAACTAAACTGGGAAAAATGGCTACTCGTCAATTTTAAAATCAACGCTCTACCCAATGTCCATATTGTAGATCGTTATCTCCATACCTTACATTCATTAGGAGTAGTCAACGACGACCGAGGGCTCGATTATTTTATCCCTTATCGCGATATTATCGAACGTGATTGGCTACCCGAAAGCCATCAAAAAGGATATGTAGCCTATGCCATAGGAGGCCAACACGAAACAAAAAAGCTCCCCCTCAATCGGATGATAGAGCTTTGCGAAAAAATCAATTTCCCTATTGTACTATTAGGCGGAAAAGAAGACGCAGTCAACGGTGAAATCATTGAAAAAGCAATCGGTAGTAAGCTGATTTACAATGCTTGCGGCAAATGTAACTTCAATCAGTCCGCTTCCTTGATCCAGCAATCCAAGTTGGTATTTAGCCACGACACTGGCTTGATGCACGTAGCTGCTGCCTTCAAAAAGAAAGTATATTCTATCTGGGGCAATACTATTCCAGAGTTTGGAATGTACCCCTACAACACCCATTTTGTACTGCTCGAAAATCGTCAGCTTTCTTGCCGTCCATGTTCCAAAATCGGAGCAAAACGCTGCCCTAAAGGACATTTTAAGTGCATGAATGAATTGTCTTTTCAGTTTGAAATCAAAGAACTGAAGCATCAACGGTGGCAATAAAAGCCAATGACAGTTTACAATTTTTGTTCTATCAGCCCTACCACTTTTTTCAACCACTCTGCATCGATTTCGCTAAAATCATCAAGTACATCACTGTCTACATCCAATACCATCGCCACACTTCCGTCGGGAGCAAATACCGGAACCACAATCTCTGATTTGGACGCTGAGCTGCAAGCAATATGTCCCGGAAACAGCTCTACATCAGGCACAATGAGGGTTTTCTGCTGTGTATAACTTGCGCCGCATACTCCCTTATCAAAATGGATACGAGTACACGCAATCGGTCCTTGGAAGGGGCCCAACACAAGTTGATTTTCTTTTTTTAGATAAAATCCTACCCAAAAAAAGCCAAATGCTTCACGTAATGCGGCTGCAATATTGGCCAAGTTGGCAATAAGATCATTTTCGCCTTCCACTAGCGCCGCAATCTGCGGCAGTAGACTTTCATACAAAACTTCCCTGTTTTTAGTATCGGGAAGATAGAGCGTTTCGGCCATGTTTTTTTGATTGATAGTTTGATGTTTTAAAATACTTTCTCCTTCAGACCCCGACTATTTTTGAGTCAAATTAAGCCTTTTTAAACTACAATAGACATAACTTCGTTAATGGAAAATGATTCTAGGTTGATATTGTTTAGATTTGCGCACTTTCATTTATTGAGTACCCCTAATGTTTTGGAAAAAAGTTTCTTCCTTTATTCTCAAAAATCGCTTACGGCTTTTCAGCCTTCTGATAGGGCTAACGGTTTTGATGGGTTATCAAGTTTCAAAAATCCAGTTTTCTTACGAATTACCTAAGATTCTGCCCGAAAACAACCCCGACCACCAGCTTTATGAAGCTTTCAAAGCACGATACGGCGAAGACGGCAACCTCACTATAGTCGGGATTGAAACCAGCCAATTGTTCAGCATTCCTGTTTTTAAAGATTGGTATGACCTCAATCAGCGGCTCAAACTGCTCAAAGGAGTAAAAGAGGTGATTTCAAATGCGACTATTGTCACCCTCGTGCGAAATGATAGCCTCAAGCGTATGCAAGCCAAGAAGCTATTGACTCAGGTGCCTAATTCCCAACAAGAGTTAGATTCATTGCAAGTCATCATTAATCATCTTCCCTTTTATCAAGACCTCCTGATAAGCCCTTCCCAAAAGGCACATTTAATGGGTATCATCATTGAGCCTAGTGAACTCAATGCACCAAGTTTGATTAAAATCAATCAGAAAATAAAACAAGAAGTAGAACAGTTTGGGCAAAAGCATCGCATACCTGTACACTTTTCTGGATTGCCCTACATTCGTACCGCCTTTGCCACCCGTGTAGCTCAGGAAGTGGTATTATTTACAGCTTTGTCGCTCTTCGTAACAGGCCTTATCCTACTACTCCTTTTTAGATCATGGCGCGTAGTGGCTGTTTCTTTAAACGTTGTACTAATAGGCGTAGTATGGAGTATGAGCTATATGGTCTTATTGGGCTTCCAAATATCCATCTTGACCTCCCTCATACCACCCCTTATAGTAGTAATAGGTGTACCCAATGCGATTTTTTTAACCAATAAATATTACGAATATCTCCGCTTAGCCCAAACTCAAACCAATGCAATCGCAGTTGCCGCAGAAAAAATTGGAGAAACAACATTTTGGGCAAATATCACCACTGCCATTGGTTTTGGGGTACTGTGCCTTACGGGAAGCAAAATGCTTCTGGAGTTTGGAATAGTAGCAGCCTTGGGAGTATTGAGTACCTATGTACTTTGTTTGATTTTGATTTCAATTTTGTACTCCTATTTCTCTCCCCCCAAAACTGCTCAATTGGCGCATACAGAAAATGTTTTTCTTCAAAAATTTTTGGGTAAAATCACCGAATGGGTGCAGTTTAAACGCCAACAAATCTATGTTGGTGTGGTCGTTTTGGTGGGGATTTCTATCATTGGATTTACCCAAATCAAAGCCATAGGATATGTAGTGGACGATATACCCAAAGAAGATGTGCTTTATACTGATCTCAAATTTTTTGAAAAACATTTTAAAGGAGTCTTGCCTTTTGAGATTAACATAGATACGGGGCGTCCTGGCAGGGTTTTGAACCCTCAAACTTTAACCAAAATCAAAATTTTACAAAAAGAAATAGCCAAACATCCCGAATTTACCAAGCCTATTTCGTTGGTAGAAGCTTTGAAATTTGTTTATCAAGCCTATCGGGGTGGGCAGCCCAAGTACTTTGTATTGCCCGATGCCCTTGAGCTAAAAAAACTGTCACAATACCTAGACACCACTCAGAAAAGTTTCTTCCAAACCAATATTTTTTTGGACAAAACTCACCGATACACTCGCATAAGTTTTCAAATAGGCGATATAGGTACCCCTCGAATTTTGAGTCTTTACAACCGTCTTCAGCCAAAAATCGACAGTATTTTCAACATTGACCCAAATACTGGCACTTGGGTCGATAAAGAAGAGGCTTATCAAGCCAAAATCACGGGCAATAGCGTGGTTTTTACGAAAGGCAATGAATACCTACTCCAAAATCTAATCCAAAGCACGCTGCTAGCGGTGGTGATGATTTCGGTACTGATGATGGTGCTTTTTGGTAGTTGGCGCATGATTTTAGTAGCGGTTGTTCCGAGCTTAGTTCCGCTGATTATCACGGCGGGGATTATGGGCCTAGCTGGGATACCCCTCAAACCTTCCACGATTCTTATTTTCAGTATTGCGTTTGGGCTTTCGACCGATGCGACCATTTATTTCCTCACAAAATACAAAGACGAAATAAGAAACTCCCCTCATCACAATAGAGGCCAACATATCACTGACACGATTCGGCTTACGGGCATCAGTATGCTACAAACTGCCATTGTTCTCTTTGCAGGATTTATTACTTTTACTGCATCCACGTTTCAGGGCACTGTTTACTTAGGAATTTTGGTGGCAATAACTTTGTTGATGGGAGTAATATCCAATTTAATTTTGCTCCCAGCGTTTTTATTTTGGATAAATCATAAAAAAATTGTCCTTTAGAAGATTATAGTTTCTGTGATACTAAAGAAACTCCCCTCTTACGGTCTTTTAATAGAAAGCATCTAAATTTTTGAAAAAACGATGAAAATACTATTCAATATACTCTTGGTTTTTGTGTTCTTAATTGCCTTTGTACCAGCGTTTCGCAGGTTTATGTTTTGGCTTTTGGTAGGTCGGCAATTGATAAAAGAACAAAAGAAAGCCAATCGCCAACCCGAAAGACGCGAAGGAGATGTTAGGGTTGAACGCCCCACTTCCAAAGACGACTCCTCTCGCTTCAAAGGCGGAGAATATGTAGATTATGAAGAAATAAAAGACTAGCAAAAGCGCTTTTTCGCTGAGAAATTCCCATTTTTGAGAATAATGCCAAATTTGGCCTAAATCAGCGATCTGCGTTTAAACACACATGTGGGATTGGCTTTCTATTGAATGGTTTTCACTCTCTAAGTTTAGAGCTTTTACTTGGGTATATCCTTACTTCTTGTACGGGATTTTAGCCATTCCAATTTTGTTTTGGCTGCGCAACGCTTTCCACGCAGGAGCATTTCAAAGGTTAAGCTTTACATTCGTCCGCCACGACCCTTCTCGTAGTTGGTCGGTATGGTTGAGGTGGCTTTTTCCGATTTCGGCATTTTTATCTTTGAGCTGTATACTCATTGCCTTGGCTCGCCCCCAACTCATCCGAAATGTTACCGAACGCGACGCCGAAGTCATCGACATTATGTTGGCACTCGATATTTCTAGTTCGATGCTAGAAAAAGACCTTCTCCCAAACCGCTTGGCCGCGGCCCAATCAGTCGCCAAATCATTCATTAGTGGGCGTCTTCAAGACCGTATCGGTTTGGTAGTCTTTGCGGGTGAGGCTGTTACTTACTGTCCTCTTACCAACGATTATGACTTGTTATATGGTTTTTTGGAAGAAATCAACAGCAAAATGATTGCTACTTCTGGAACAGCCATTGGTAGTGCTTTAGCAGTATGTATCAACCGATTACGAGAAAGCCAGACCAAATCGAAAGTAGTCATTTTACTCAGTGACGGCGAAAATACGGCAGGCAACTTAGATCCTATTACCGCTGCCAAACTTGCCAAAGCTTTTGGCATTAAAGTATACACGATTGCAGTGGGCAAGTTTACGGCCGCTCCTGCCCTCAAAGATACCCTCAATGTAGCTCTTAATTTAGGTTCTACCGATGAAGGCACTCTAAAAACCATTGCTAAATCTACTAATGGGCAATTTTTTAGAGCCGCCGACAACTCTACCCTGCGAGGCATATTTACGTTAATAGACCGTTTGGAAAGGGTAAAAGTAAAAAATCGGCGGTTTCAGGAAGTCAAAGATTATTATAGAATATACCTCAACTGGGCCATTTCCTTCTTCTTGTTTATGTTATTTTTGAAGGTAGTTTTTATTGCGAATGTTTTAGAAGACTAGTAATACTTGCCACAGCTTGGGCATTTTTTTCGCGTGCAATAGGGTCAGCGGTACCGTCGGGATCGTTTAAAGCACTTCCAAAAGTAGGGATATTTGCTCCTCTAATAAACAACAAACCCGCCACATGAGGGGCAGCCATAGAAGTCCCTGACAAAATAGCATAGCGTCCGTTTGAATAAGTCGAACGTACCCTGACGCCATAGGCTGCTACATCTACTACATCGTTACCGTAATTGGAGAAACTAGCAAATCGCCCTGTGCTATCTACCGCCGACACCGTAAATATATTGGCATGATTGACCCTTGCTGGCGAGTATCCGTTGGCTTGCTTGGCATCGTTGCCCGCCGCTATTGCAAAAAGAATGCCTTTATTAGCGGCTGCTTGAACTTCCCTGTCTAGTGCAGCGGAGGTACCATCTAGTCCCAAACTCATATTGACGACATCTCCCGCTGTAGCATTTTGGCTAACATGCGCCACCGCCGCAATCACACTCGACAGTCTACCTTCACCCAACTGATCAAGTACTTTGAGCGCTACAATCTTAGCCCCTGAGGCTACTCCTACGATTCCGATGGTGTTGTTGATTGCCCCGATAATCCCTGCTACGTGCGTACCATGTCCGTTGTTGTCGTCGGCGGAGGTTTGTCCATTAATAAACGAGAGGCTGCGTTGGGTATCTACATTTAAGTCGGGGTGATCAAGGTCTACACCCGTATCAATTACCCATACGGTTTTATCACTAAAATTAAGGCCATTGCCATAGCCTGTTTTTTTCACACTCCAAGATACCGAAGCGGGTGCTACTACATCGACACATGAGCATATGCTTACTCTCCGGTCGGGTTCGATAGTCTCTACCGCCGCTTCTTTCTGCAAAGAAGCCACTTCATCCAAGCTAAGTTTAGCGACAAACCCTCTCCTCACCCCCACAAAAGTTGTTTTGAGGGATTTGGTATCGACTTGGTATTTATTCAGAATACTTTCGGTTAAACTTTGCAAACGGGCATTGGAAGAGACTGAAGAAGTAGCTGCCTCTGAAAGACTTATGATGTATTCTCCTTCAATAATTTGCCCATTTACCGCCGAAGCCGCCACCAGACAATCCGCTGTTGGTTCAGGGTCTTCACTCTCTTGATGGCAAGCAGCTAAGCATACGAGTGCTAGGATAAGTTTTACCTTGTTCATTAAAATCATCAGTTAGGTGGTAAGAAAAAACAGGTAAAACAAGTATCATACAGCAAATAATAGGGCGAAGGAGTTTGTTTGTTAACGCCCATGATTTAGCGAAAATTGTTTATTAAAAAACAAAAAAGTAGCCGTTGGATAAATCCCAACGGCTACTTAGCAAAAGACTATTGCCAAAATTTATTTCTTAGCAGGAGCAGCAGCTTTATCTTTATACTCTTTGTTAAGTCCTTCCACAATTTTTTTGGTCACGTCTAAGCTGGCATCCGCAAACAAAATTCCACCACCTTTGCTATATCCTAATACAAACTCATATCCATTGTCTTTGTTGTAACGCTTGATATAATCAAAGATATTGGTGTAAAATTCTTCTGTTTTTTTGATACGCTCTTCGTCCAATTTACGCAATTGGTCGTCGCGGTACTTAGCAATTTCTTGTTCTTCCTTTCCCAGCTGAGCTTGGGCTGCCTGAGCTTGGTCTTGCGACAAGGCTCCTTGTTGAGCACGTTGCTGAAAAAAGGCTATTTTGTTTTGAAAAGTACGGCCTTTATTTGCCAAATCATTTTCTAATTGAAAGCCTTTACTTTCAAATTCTTTCTGAAAGTCTTTGTAGTAGTCATAGTTTTTGAGCAAACTATCTGCTTGTACATAGACGATTTTTTTACCTTTTGAAGCCTCACTCACACTACTACTCCCACTATCCGACGAGTGATGTGAAAAGTGTTGATATCCTAAAAAAGCTACTGCCAAGGTCAAAACTGCATTCCAAATAAGTAGTCCGTTTTTCACCGTAAAAATTGTTTTTAAGTTTTATGAAATTTAATGAATGTTGGTTAGCCATTAAAAAATTATTGATAAAGCAGTGATAATCAACAAAGTGACCCTTTTTTGGGAACAATGACAACACAGCGGCAAAGTTATAAATAATAGCTTACCTTAAAAAAAAATTCGTCTGTTGACTCGTAAAAGCTAAACAACAGACGAATTCTAATGTATGTATTTGGCTAAAATATCACTCTGTCCAGCGAAGCGCATTAATATTTTGTCCCATTTTACGGCCTTCTTTCAAACCAGTGTCATTGTCTTGGAAAGTATGAATCCCTCCTAAAAACCGAGAATAGGCTGATTCTTCGGCTGCCGCCCACAACGACTTAAACGAACGTGCCTTGAAATCTACGTTTCGTTTGGTATCACGCACACGACCTACATGCGAATCATCTACAAAAGCAAAATCAGTGCCAAACAAACCTTCCATCGCCACTGCTGAAGCAGAAGACTGCGTAGAATGTCCTGACGAATAGCCTGGAAAAGGCGGTGCAGGCCAGAAAGGAACCCACCGAGGATCTACCGCGCGGCGTATAAAAGTATAGGGACGCTCATTGTTAAAAGCATATTTACATTTCCAGCACAGCACAAAAGCATCGGCTACAGCTATACCCGTCCGGGCAAAAGCTTCAACGGCCTTATCTAGTTTGGCATTGCTAGTTTTGACCGCAATGCGAGCGATATTATAAGAGTGCCCTGGCGGCGTAAAGGTTTCACTTGGGTCGTCTGCCCACCAAACTGAAATTTCTTTTTCGAGCTGAGTAAGACTGATATTTTTCTTATAAACATCATAATATTGCTGAAAATAGGGCGACTCTGGCTTGGTCGAAACTTCCAAAGGCAAAGGCATGGGCAGATTAGAATTAGCAGTAATAAAAGTGCGATTTCGTCCCCAATAAGGTTGCATCGGAATCAACCGGCCGTTTTCGGTAGGCTGCCATGCCCCCGGAGCAATCGGTACTTTAAAATCGGCAGGGAAATTACGATTATACCCTTCATGCCCTCCGTCTGTTTTTGACCATTCAAAAATGGCTTTTGCTACCGATTCGCCAAAAGCCTCCGAGCGAGCTATAATCTCCTTGCTACTTTCAGCTTCAAAAGCTGTCCGGAAAGCCTGAGCCAATGAATCAACCGATTTTTTAGCAGCTTCGCTTGCATTGGGCCATAGGTTTTTGGCCATATACCACTGCCCGGCATTGGCACTTGCAGCCCAGTGGTATTCTTTCCCTGCTTCGGGTATAGGCAGGGCTTTCAAGCCGTTGAGTTGTCCTGCCAACGAACGATGCGCCTTAATACCGGGCACCACTGACTCATACATGGCTACACCAGCATACCCAAAAGCCCTCGATGCCACGGGAGGCGTGAAACCTGGCGTAAGTCGAGTAAGCTTCAAGCTCATCTCTGCCCATTTAAGAGCTACGTCAGCATTATAAGTATCGGCACTTTTAGAAACATTGTCTGGAGTGGTAGGGTCGTTAGAAGTACGACATCCATAGATAAATAAAATCACCAATACGAGGAGTTTCGTTTGGTTTTGGAACGGGAAAAAAAAGTATAGTTTTTTCATACCTTAATGTCGTAAAACAAACTTTTGGGAAGTATCATGAATACAAATAGCCCAGTTCAAAAACAATGCCAATTTGTTTTTGAACTGGGCTATTTGTATCTCTAAGTATTAAATTATCAGTCTATTAGTGGATATTCTCCATTGGCATGTTTACGGCCCATTTCTACGTAATGAGCCGCGCTTTCAAGAAGTTTGTGCGCATGGTGTTCAGGAATCTGTTTTACTATTTTGGCTGGCACACCTAATACCATCGAATAGTCTGGCACTTGCATCCCTTCAGTCACCAGCGCATGAGCTCCAATGATACAAAACTTACCGATCTGCGCATTGTTGAGAATCGTGGCTCTCATTCCTACTAAAGAGCCATTACCTACTACGGCACCGTGAACAATAGCTCCATGCCCTACCGTAACATCATCTCCAATGATAGTGGGAGATCCTAAATCAGCATGCAGAACGGCCGTGTCTTGAATATTGGTGCGGTCACCTATTATTATTTTTTCGACATCTGCCCGTATTACTGCTCCATACCACACCGAACTACTTTCGCCCAACGTAACCTCCCCCATCACTGAGGCAGTGGGTGCAATAAAGACGGCTTTGTGTTTTTTCATTCAAAAACAAGCTAATGAATTACTTCCTTAATATCTGAGATTATTTTTTGGGCCAGATAGTCGGCAGTGGCCGCTGTTTCAGATTCCGAATAAATCCGAATAATGGGTTCGGTATTAGATTTACGAAGATGAACCCATTCTTTATCAAACTCAATCTTCACTCCGTCAATGCTATTGACAGGGTTTTTGGCGTATTTCTGTTTGATTTTCTCTAAAACAAGATCTACATCTATATCAGGAGTAAGCTCTATTTTGTTTTTTGAAATATGATAATTGGGATAGATTCTTCGCAGGATTGAGATAGATTTTCCAAATTTGGCTAAATGACTCAAAAACAAAGCGATTCCCACGAGTGCATCTCTACCATAATGCAAAGCGGGATAAATAATCCCCCCATTGCCTTCACCTCCAATGACCGCATTTTGAGCCTTCATCATTTCGACTACATTGACTTCACCTACCGCCGACGCAAAGTACTGCGCTCCCGCTTTGAGTGTCACATCTCGCAGTGCGCCGGTAGAAGAAAGATTAGAAACGGTATTGCCTAGGGTATGTTTGAGTACATAATCGGCCACTGATACAAGGGTATATTCTTCGCCAAAAGCCGTACCATCTTCGCAAATTAACGCCAAGCGATCTACGTCAGGGTCTACAACAATTCCTAAATCATAATCGCCGCGCTTGAGTTCATGGCTAATTTCAATCAGATTTTCGGGAAGAGGTTCGGGATTATGCGCAAAGTCGCCAGTAGGGTCACAATTGATGAGCTTGATGTTTTCTTTTTTTACGCCCAATGCTTCCAATAACAACGGAATCGCAATTCCTCCCGTAGAATTGACGGCATCAACGGCTATTTTGAAATTTTTGGCCGTAATCGCTTCTTTGTCTACCAAAGGAAGCGCCAAAATCATGTCTATATGCTTTTGGAAATAAGAATGATCAACGACATATTTTCCTAGCTTGCGTACTTCTACAAAATCAAAATCCTCGGCTTCTGCCAACGCCAATACTTCGGCACCATCTTCACCCGAAATAAACTCACCTTGACCATTCAGAAGTTTGAGGGCATTCCATTGGATAGGATTATGGCTCGCTGTAAGAATAATACCTCCTACCGCCCCTTCAAGAGGAACGGCGATTTCGACAGTAGGGGTAGTAGAAAGGCCCAAATCGATCACATTCAGCCCTACACCTTGTAGAGTAGAAACTACCAATTTGCTTACCATATCTCCCGAAAGGCGAGCGTCTCGTCCAACAACAATTGTATGACTCGTGGGATTTTTGCGTTTGAGCCAAGTCCCAAAGGCGGCAGAAAACTTCACTACATCAATGGGTGTTAGCGAATCGCCTGTTTTGCCCCCGATTGTACCACGAATACCAGAAATAGATTTGATTAAGGCCACTTTTAAAATCTGCTTTATGATGGATTAATGACAGGCTCAAAAGTAGTAATTTTTAAAGACAAATAGACGACTGTTGCAAAATCGCCGTACTTTTACGAAGTTCGCTCTACAAAGTAGTAGCTACCCTAGCGATTTATTACTTTTTTCATTTTTGAAAAGCAACATTATTTTTCAAATCAAACTTTCCCATTGTTTTCTCTATATTTCAAATCAAACCATCAATCATCAAACTTTTAAAATCATGCGTAAGTGGGTTTTCTTAACGATTTTTCTGCTCATTGTAGGTGGTATTTTGTACTATGTTTCATTTGGGTCTTTTAGTGATGGTACCCGTGTAGGGTCGTTGGTAAAAATCAGCCGACGCGGTTATATTTTCAAAACTCACGAAGGGCAATTGATGGTAGGAGGTATGTCGGATGGTACTGGTACCTTTAATTCTACCACCTGGGATTTTTCGGTAGATGATGATAATAAAGAAGCACTGGAAGCACTCAACCAATCACAACGAACAGGACAACGGGTGTCTGTCCATTATGAAGAAAAATTTTTCCAACTTCCTTGGAATGGCGATACTAAGTACTTTGTGGTGAGCGTAGAATTGATACCTCAGCAAGTTCAACCTATCATACCCACCCCTCGTCCCCAACCCGTACAACCTGATAGCGATAACTCAATCTAAAATTTTTAGCTCTTTTTTATTGGCTGTGTTTTGAATATTATGCGTATTAATTGGCTCGGTTTCCTTATTATACTTATTGCGGGGGTTATTCTCGTACATAATCTAAGTGCTTGGAAAGATGTTGAATTTGGCGATGAAACTACCTATTTAGGTTCGGGGCTAGCCTTCTCTATCCCTTTCAAAGGGGGGGCACAATGGGGGCCGCTTTATGCAGCATGGTATGCTTTGTGGCATCTGTTCATTCCCAATGCCCTAGATTTATATTATTTTAATTGGGGCTTATTGAGCATTTTGGCGGGGCTTGTGGTCTTTTTATTTTTTCGCTCCCAAGCGCTCCCTTTCTGGGCGAGCCTTTGGTTGGCAATTCTGTTTTTGTATTCTACCCAAAATCTACCTCTCAACCCCAAAATCTCCATCGCTCCCTTTTGCTTGATTGTAGGTACTTTGGCAGCTATTTACTTCAACGCCCAGTTTTGGCCCAAATCTTTCCAGTTTCTTTTGGTTTCGTTGATAGGGCTGGTATGTGCATATATCCGCCCTGAGTTTTATGTGTCATTTCTTTTAGGCCTGATACTAAGCATTTTTTGGATATGGAAAGAAAGAATGCTCGTACACAAAGCATTTTGGGGCATTATAGTTACATTTGGTGTACTTGTTGTTTTGCTGCATGTGTTATTTGAAAATCCTCTTTTTAGTGGAGATAGTAGCCGTAGTGCCGTAGCTTTTCAGCAACATTTCATTGTAAACTACTCAGCTTGGCAGCACCAACCCGAACCAAGTACGATAGAAGCTCAGCTCAAGTTGTTTCATCAAGTACTAGGCGAGGATGTCAATACCTTCACCGATGCGCTTGTGCATCAGCCTTCATGGGCTTTCAAGCATGTATTTACTAATCTCGTTCATACCCTTACCGCCAACCTTCACAATGTGGTTGATACTTTTTATCATACACTTTTTAGGGGTTGGTACTCTCCTTGGCGAACCGTATTGGCGGGCATTTTTGTGATTTTAGGTTTGAGTTTCATCAACTATCGTAATACGTGGCAAAACCTCCAAAAGTCGCCCTTTGACTTATGGGGATTTATCGCCTTGATTGTTCTTATTTTACCCACTCTTATTGCCACTTTGCTTATTTATCCTCGTACACATTATTTAGTTTTCCATTTGATTTTAATTTTATGGCTACTGACCTATCTTCTTAATACTCTTTCGTTTAGAAAAATAGCCCTTTGGCCTGTCAATGCCCAAACCATCTTTTTGACAAGTGCACTGGTATTGTTTTTAGGAATAAAAGTGTGGGAATATCATCAGCCAAAATCCACCCCTTCTGCCGACAATGTACGTTTTGTTACTAAAATCGCCCCTAAAACCCGTCTTCGGGTACTAGAACGCGATTGGTATCGGGTGTTTTTGAAAGAAAGTTCTGACTGGATACATGTGGAAGAATATACCTCCAAAAACTTCTCAAACTTTGTGAAGGAAAAGGATGTCAATTTTATCCTGATGACTCACGATATGCAAGCCTATTTCGAGAAAGACGAAGGCTTTCAAACATTTTTAAAGAATCACTCCGCTGAGGGTTTCACCAAGCTTAAAACCAATTCAGAAGGGGATTATTTACTTATCAAAAAAACAGTTTTATGAAATCTCTTCTCTTCATCTACGGACTTATTTTTTGCTCTTTAAACGCTTTTTCACAGGTAGAATGGGTCAAAGAAAATTATCAAAAAGCCGAATATGACATTCCGATGCGTGATGGCGTTAAGCTTCATACGATTGTGTATTCGCCCAAAGACGCTTCCAAATCTTATCCTTTTTTGATGCAACGCACTTGCTACAGCGTGGCACCTTATGGAGTAGATAAATATGCAGGCAGACTAGGCCCCAACAAATTTTTGATGGAAGACAAATACATTTTTGTGTATCAAGATGTGCGAGGCCGCTACATGAGTGAGGGTACTTGGACCAATATGACGCCCCAAATCCCTAACAAAACTAGCAAAACACAAGTAGACGAATCGTCTGATACCTACGATACGATTGAGTGGCTGTTGAAAAATATCCCTAACAACAACGGAAGAGTAGGTCAATGGGGCATTAGTTACCCTGGTTTTTATACAGTAGCAGGAGCATTAAGTCAACACCCCGCCTTGAAGGCGTCTTCTCCGCAAGCGCCTGTTTCTGATTTCTTTTTTGACGATTTTCACCACAATGGTGCTTTTACGCAAGGTTATTTTATGACATTTCCGGTTTTTGGTATCCAACATCCCAAGCCCACGACCGACAATTGGTGGCTCTCAGGAATGATACAGCCCAAAACCAAGGACGGTTACCAATTTAACCTAGACTTAGGGCCTCTCAAAAATTTTGACAAGTATTATAAAGACAATTTTTTTTGGCAAGAACACAAAGACCATCCAAACTATGATGAATTCTGGCAAAAAAGAAGCATTGTCCCTCATCTCAAAAATGTCAAACATGCTATCATGACTGTGGGTGGGTGGTTTGATGCGGAAGATTTGTATGGCCCACTCACTGTTTACAAAACCCTTGAGCGCAACAATCCCGGCACTTACAATACCCTTGTGATGGGGCCTTTCGGACACGGTCGTTGGTCACAAGAAACAGGGCATACCCTCCACAGCAACGTTTATTTTGGGGATAGTGTCGCTACTTTTTATCAGCGCGAAATAGAAACTACTTTTTTTCATCATTTCTTAAAAGGAGCTGCTGATGGCAAAACGGGCCTGCCGGATGCATACCTATTTGATACTGGCAAAAAAGTATGGGAAAAATTTGAGCAGTGGCCTACCAACAAAAGTGCGAAAAAGACGCTTTATTTTCAGCCTAATAGAAAATTAGCTTTCGAAGCTCCCAAAGCCAATGCTTCTTTTAGCGAATACATCAGCGATCCTCTCAAGCCAGTCCCTTACGTAGAAGACAATACCCAAACCTTGGGATTCACCCCGTTCAATTATATGTCGGACGACCAACGATTTGCGGCCCGACGTACGGATGTACTTGTGTTTGAGACGGAACCTTTGACAGAAGACATGACACTGGGGGGCGAAATAACCGTCAAACTCAAAGCCAGCACTACCGGTAGCGATGCCGATTTTTTTGTAAAGCTTATTGATGTATATCCTGGCGAGGAACCCAATCATGCCTATATGCCTCACAAAAACGTGATTTTGAGCAATTATCATCAAATGGTAAGAAGCGAAATCATGCGGGCGCGTTTTCGTAATTCATTTGAAAAACCCGAACCACTTACCTCCAATAAAGTCACAGACATCCAATTCCGTTTGCAAGATGTACTGCATACTTTCAAAAAAGGGCATCGTATCCAAGTTCAAGTACAAAGCACTGCGTTTCCGCTGTTTGACCGCAATCCGCAGAAGTATGTTCCTAATATATACTTAGCTGATGAAAAGGATTTTATTAAAGCAACTCATCGAGTATATCATCAAGCCAACTCTGCCAGTGGAATCGAAGTTGAAATTTTAAAGTAATCCTCTATGAAAGCGCTTTTGTGTAAGCAATATGGTTCTCCTGAAAGCTTAGTGTTGGATGACGTGCCTACGCCTTCTATCTCCAACAAGCAAGTCTTGATTTCAATAAAAGCCTGTGGCGTCAACTTTCCCGATACTCTGATTATCCAAGGAAAATATCAATTTAAACCAGCGTTTCCTTTTTCGCCAGGCGGAGAGCTTGCAGGAATCGTCAAAGCACTAGGCGAAGAAGTATCTCACTTAAAGATAGGAGATAGTGTATTTGCAATGCCAGGCTGGGGAGGCTTTGCCGAAGAAACAGCAGTAGATGCGAATCGGGTTTTTCGGATGCCTGCGGGCATGGATTATACCGTAGCAGCGTCGTTTATGTACACCTACGGCACCTCGTACCATGCGCTTAAGAATCGTGCACAGCTCCAAGCGGGCGAAACATTGCTCGTATTGGGCGCAGCAGGGGGTGTCGGATTGGCGGCGGTCAATCTCGGCAAAATCATGGGCGCAAAAGTAATAGCTGCTGCTTCAAGTGATGAAAAGCTTGCCCTCTGTAAAGCTTATGGGGCAGATGAATGTATCAACTATCAAACGCAAGATTTGAGAGAAGCCCTTAAAAATCTGCCAGAAAGTAGCGGAGTAGATGTAGTCTATGATCCCGTAGGAGGAGCGTTTACTGAACCGGCCCTTCGATCACTCAACTGGAAAGGCCGCCACTTAGTAGTAGGTTTTGCGGCCGGCCCAATCCCTTCTATTGCTCTCAATTTAGCCTTGCTAAAAGGTTGCTCTATTATGGGTGTTTTTTGGGGAGCGTTTGTAGAAAAAGAACCCAAAGCCAACTTTCAAAATATTCAAGAATTATTTGATTTTTATCAGAGAGGAATTCTAAAACCTCATATCCAAAAAACCTACGCCTTGTCGGAAGCATCTCAAGCTTTGTATGATTTGACCCAAAGACGAGCAATGGGCAAACTAGTAATAGTACCATAGAAAAAGGGAGCCTCTCGGCTCCCTTTTTCTATGGTACTAATTTTAAAAATTTATTTATCCCACCATACACGAGTATATTGGTCATCTTTACCTTGCCTGGTTACTACTGCATTGTAGTTGGTTTTATTAAGGTTTGACTCCGTAGCAGGATAGGCCATTCTACGCGGAATATCTTTTCCTCCATTTAATGGGTTAGCCGCTGGAGTTAATACTGGAAAGCCAGTACGACGCCATTCTGCCCACGCTTCACTTCCTTGATAAAACAATGCAATCCAACGCTGTACGCTGATTTGCTCAATTGCCTTAGCAGAAGTAAAAGCTACGTCAGGCTGTGCAATGTAAGCCTTATAATCTGCTTCATTGTACACGCCCCATTGTTCTAAAGAAGCCTTAATGGCTGCTTCATACAAGTCTTTGGCGTTTCCAGAAGTCCACCCTAAAGCTGCCGCTTCGGCCTGAGCCAACAACACTTGCGCATACGTAATTACGTTGACAGAGGAGTTTTGTTGACGCATAGAAGGCGCCGCTAAAGATACATCTTGCGCTTTCCAAGTCACTGGAAACACCCCATAAGGCACACCGCGATATTCGCCGTTAATGTTTTTCTCGGCCATTGCTGGTAGGCGAGGGTCTTTCAGCTTTACTAAGGTATTCACAAAAGTACTACTCACCGCATAATCCTTACGATTGGTGGTGATGTAATTATTGTAAAGTGGATGTTCATTATTTGCTTCCGACAAATACGTATATTTTATGTTATCAGCATTGGCAGCAATAACCCCATCTGCCAAGGCTGCGGCAAATTCCGTTTTACCTTTTGCAGGGTCTACTTTTGACAAGCGAAGAGCAGCAATAAGACGTAAAGAGTTAGCAAACTTTTTCCACTTGGTTACATTTCCACTCAACAGGATATCTCCCACTACAGTTTTACCAGCATCAAATTGCGATTGTGCTTCTTTTAGTTCCTTAAACAAATCATTGTAAATAGCTTGCTGTGTATCAAAAGCAGGACTAAAATTATCAACTCCTTTCAATGCCTCAGAGTAAGGAATATCGCCCCAGCGGTCAGTGATGTACTGTAAAAAGTAAGCTTTCAAAATACGAGCCGTTGCAATTTGGTTGGCGTTAGAGCCATTGGCAGCTGCAGTACTTTTGGTAGCTTCATCGGTATTGAGTTTGATGATATACTGCAAGTTGCTTAGGGGTCCTGTGTACAATGCATTATAATCTACCTGTACAGTTTTATAACGTGACTCTTCAATGTAAGTGACATCGCCAAACTGCTGTGCATACAAGGCAGGCATAATATTTGTACTGGTGCTTCCTACATTTCGTAAAACACCCGTCAACAAACTAGCCGTATTTGGATTGGCGGGACTATTGGGACTCACATTCATGTCCCCAAAATCACTACATGAAGTCACCGAGAATAGCAACCCCACCCCAAGAATTGATTTTAAAATTGTATTTTTCATAAAATGTTTCTTTTTGAAAATTGTACTGAAGTTCAAACTACTCCGGGGTATTACAAGCCCAAACGGAGATTGATACCAAATGAACGTACAGGAGGCAACTGACCACCTTCAGTCCAGTAGCTCTCTGCTTCTGAAATATCAATACCACCACCTACAGCACTGTAAATCAATAGAGGGTTACGCGCAATCAGCGACACATTAGCAGACTTAATCACTTTTCCCAAAATAGCTTTAGGGAAGTTGTAACCAATTGATACTTCACGCAACTTCACGAATGTTTGATCAAAAATCCAATAGTCATGTAATGCAAACAAACGGTCTTCGTACAGTGTTTGCGTCTCTGCACGAACAGTATTAGGCGTTTTTCCGTCAGGCCCTACTCCATCAATCAAAATACCACCTCCTTCAGACGCAGGATCGCGCTTTGGTTTACCCAATTCGTTAAGTCCAGCCGTTTCGGCAGCCAAGCCGGCATACGCATTAAACATTTTGGTAACAGAGAAGAATTTACCACCTACAATAAAGTCAGTATTGACTCTCATGTTCCAGTTTCCGTACGTAAAGTTATTTAAGAAACCACCCTTAAATTTCGGCAACACAGATCCCAGAGGTTGATTCAAATCAAATTGATAAAGCCCTTTTGCATCCAAAATAGGCTGACCTGCTTCGTTACGGCGTATTTTACTTCCGGAGAACAATCCCCATTCTTCGCCTTCACGCGCGTTGATCGTAAGACCTCTCCATGTAGAGCCTAGTTGGTAATTCGTCAAACCAGGAGCCAACTCTATTACTTTTGAAGTACTACGATCAAAGTTCAAATCAGTTTCCCACTGGAATTTAGTTCCTTTTACTGGAACGGCATTGATATGCACCTCCCAACCTTTAGTACGAATCAAACCTGCGTTGATAATGGCATTGCTATAACCGCTCGTAGGGGCTACTGCCAAAGGAATGATCTGATCTTTGTTGTTGTTTTGATACATAGTAAACTCTAAACCAACACGATTACGGAAAAACTTCAAGTCAATACCTCCTTCATACGAAGAAGACAAGCCTGGTTTCAAGTTTTCGTTAGGCAACGTAGTTGGTAGATACATGGTAGGATTTGAACCAAAAGGGTTTCCAGTACCATAGGTCAACATAGTGTTGTAAGGTCCAATATCTGTACCCACTTGTGCATAACCTCCACGAATCTTACCATAGGACAAGAAACCGCTATGAGGCAACAAATCCGAGAAAACAATACTTCCAGAGAGTGAGGGGTATAAATACGAGTTATTGTTTTTAGGTAATGTAGATGACCAGTCGTTACGCAACGAACCTTCTAAGAAGAAAATGTTATTGTATCCTAAGCTCACATTTCCGTACAAGCTGTTGATACGACGTTCTCCTTTTACATTAGATACGCTTGGGCGATCTTTAGAAGCTGCAATGTTATAGAAACCTGGCGTAGTAAGTCCACCCACGGTTGCTTGAATAAAATATTCAGAAAGGTTATAACGAATATTACCACCCGCATTGGCAACTACCGAAAGTTTTCCATAATTTTTGTTAAAGCTTAAAAGAGCCTCATAGTTATTTTCGCGAGAATTAAGTACTAAGTTTGAGTATCCACCTTTACCCCCTTCGTTCAAAGTACCTGCCGCAATACGTCCCTCTTGGAAGTATTGACGTTGGTCGCGACGAGCCACTAAAGCTAGTTTTAAGTAATCTGTAAATTTGTAGTTAAGACCAAAATCACCAAAAATACGAGTATCACGACGGCTATTGGTATTTTCATACACTTGAGTATAAGGGCTATCCCAATATTTAGGCTTAGCGTCTAATGGTCCACCGATATTCCAACTCCGAAAAGTTCCGTCAGCATTCTTATAGTTTTTCAAATCTTCAATGCTCAATTGGCGTTGGAACCATTGATTAAATGAACCGATTGTCTGGTTAAATCCATTCAAAATAGCGCCTCCCAATCCTGTTGAGTTACTACCCCCACTTGACCCATAGTTATCGGCAGGGATGTTTACCCCTCTAGTAGCAGAATAATTGATGTTCAAATCAGCCGTTAGCCCTTTAAATACATTTAGCGAGTTTTTAGCACTCACAAAGTCACGTGTTTGACTACTATTAGGGACAATACCGTTATTAATAATGTGGGTATAAGAGATGCGCGTTTGGTAATTGTCACCTCCTTTTGAAAAGGAAATGTTAGAGTTATGACTTATTGGCTTTTCGAAGAAATCCCGAACATTGTTAGGATTAGCTACAAAAGGAGTGAGTTGTCCAAACTCAGGACCAGACTGCCACGACCACGCCGAACGGTGCAGAGAACCGTCTATTTTGGGTCCCCAGCTTTCATCAGCTGAATAATCTAGCATCTTATGCCCGTCAAATGACGACCAAGAAGCAGGGTGAATGGCAGGGTTAAACTTAAAAATTTCCCAATCTTGCGAATATCCACCACCATACTCATTTTGATACTTAGGAAGAAGACCTACCATATCCAATGTAGTACTGTGATTGATATCTAAGCGAGATTCACCAGATTTGGCGCGCTTTGTGGTAATCAAAATCACTCCGCCCGCAGCACGGTTTCCATATAGAGCCGTTGCCGCAGGTCCTTTCAATACCGAAAGGTTTTCTACATCGTCCATGTTTACAGCGTTGATGTCGGTAGGAGTTCCATCAACAATGTAAAGAGGGCTACCACCTGTGAGGGTATTGACCCCGCGCACTCGAATATCAGGCGTACCAAACTTAGCCCCCGACTGCCCAAGTACTTGTACCCCAGCGATTTTACCAGCAAGGGCGTTTGCTACGTTTGCATCACGAGCAGCGGTCAGTTTATCAGCCTTGATTTCTTGGACGGAGGTGTTGATTGCTCGTTTGTCACGAGAAATACCCAAGGCAGTTACCACCACCTCTTGAAGCTGCGAAACATCAGGAATAAGCTTAATGTCAATCACACTCTGACTACCTACCGTCACTTCTTGATTGGCAAAACCAATAAAGCTAAATACCAATTGAGCACCGTTTGGAACTGATACTTTGTAGCTTCCGTCTGCGTCGGTAGTAGCTCCGCGGGTCGTACCGCGTACCGTCACACTTACACCTGGCAACACCGAACCATCGTCGGCGGTTACTTTACCCGTAATGGTGCGATCTTGGGCAAACATCGATAAGCTGCACAATAGCATAGCTACTGCAGCTAGCAGTGTAAACCTGTTTTTCATCCTTTAAAATTTAGTTTAGATTAAGATAACTGTGCCAAAAATAACAAATAAATTAATTGTCAAAACAAAAGTTACATTAAAATTATGCTGCTTGCATAACAATATGCCAAATTATGTTTCTACTTAGCTTAAGAAGCAATAAAACTTTATCCTCCTTAAAACGGCAATTTTGAAGGTTAAAAATGGATTAAAAATGACCTTAATCAGCTCAAAGTAAGATTTTGTTGGCTTTTGGACTTCTTTTCTCTTATAGGTCTTGACATATACTTAGGCCCCAACTAAAATTTCTCTTCATTTAATTAGATAGTGAGTTTATTTTTTTATTACTTTGCAAAACAAAGTTCTTTCCGTAAAATGCAAAACAAATTACTACAATTGGCACTGATTTCGGGGGTTGGCGTAGCTATGCTTACCGGGAGAATCCTTATTACGGATTCTTTAGGGCACTTTGGTTTATTTTGGAATTTGTTTTTAGCATGGATTCCTTTGCTAGTGGCTTATTTGACGCGAGTACTTTGGCAACAAAAAATAATTTCTCGTGTAGGGATTGGCATGGGAGTGATGTTGTGGTTATTGTTTTTCCCCAATGCACCCTATCTTATTACCGACCTTATTCACCTCAAAGAAGTGCCTGATTATTTGCTATGGTATGATTCGCTACTAAGTTTCTCTTTTGCATTAGCAGGGCTTCTTGCGGGCTTATACTCTGCCCTGCTTATTCATCGTCTTATCGATCAAGTAAGCAATCGAATTTGGGCGTGGACGATAATGGTAGGCAGCCTCATTGTATCAAGTTATGGCGTTTATTTAGGGCGTTTTGGGCGTTGGAATAGTTGGGATATTATTACAAACCCTTTTTCACTGGTAAGGTATACCGCAAGTAGTTTACAAAATCCTGTTGCGATCAAATTAACTGTAGCATTTTCGTTTGCTATGCTAATTATATACTCTGCTTTTTGGTTGTACACCTACAAACCTAAGGAAGTTAAAAATTAGCCGTTATTTTTTGTAAAACCAATGGTCAATTTACGCAAAATGTTTCGAAGCTTCGGCTTCGCTATAGAAGGGACCAAAGCTCTATTTCAATATGAAAACAACGCTCGCTTTCATCTCATAGCCGCTATAGTGGTGGTTTGGGCGGGTGTATGGTTTCGGATTAATAATATAGAATGGGCATGTGTGGCGTTTGCTATTGGAGGAGTATGCTCTGCTGAAGCTTTTAATACTTCGCTAGAAAAATTGTGCGATATGGTGTCTCCTGAGATACATCCACAAATTAAGGCAATCAAAGACCTTGCCGCTGCGGGAGTTTTAATCATGACTTTAGCCGCTGTGGTAGTCGGAATAGCTGTTTTTGGGCCTAAAATTTATCTAACCGTCAATTCGCTCAATCATTAAATCAAAGCATGAACTCTTCAAACCAACCTCTAGAAACCCTTAACGAAATCCGGGATTTGATGCAGCGTTCCTCTAAGTTCCTTTCTTTAAGTGGACTATCGGGGATTTCGGCCGGAATAGTGGCTCTTATTGGGGCGACTGTTGCGTATCTACGCCTCAAAACCGATACCCTTTATGACGAACAAAGCGCTCAGTTAGCGGGTTTCACACGTCGCCAAATGATGGAGTTTGTGCTATTGGATGGTGCCATCGTCTTGATTTTAGCTATAGGATTTGGTATATTTTTTACGGTACGTAAAGCAAAAAAAGCAGGACAACCCATATGGAACAGTACCTCTAAACGCGTCGTTATTAGTTTACTGATTCCCCTCGTAACAGGCGGAATTTTCTGTTTGGCGATGTTTTATCGGGGTATTTTATGGGTAAGTTTTCCAGCTACGTTGATTTTTTATGGACTTGCTTTACTCAATGCTAGTAAATATACCGTACGCGATTTAGAATATTTAGGAATATCAGAAGTAGTTTTGGGGCTCTTTTCACTATTCCTAACAGGATATAACTTATTGATATGGGCTTTTGGGTTTGGCGTATTGCATATTATATACGGAGCAGTGATGTATTTTAAATACGATCGCTCTTCTTCTCATCCATAAGCTTACATTTGCTAGTACAAAAAGTGTAAAAGTTTTAACCTCAATTTTTTATTTTTTGTATAGTTTTCATGTTCGTTCCCAAAAACCCTACATTGGACTATACATATCTAAAATTTTATTTTTAATCTTTTATTTATATAATCAACTTGCAGTCTACAACTGCTCATAAAGAAAGACTAATTTAAACGAATGCTCGAACATTTCAACAAAGCCTTTGAAAGTAAAGCGCGACTTGGTATTATGTCAGTTTTGATGGTCAATGAGTCGTTGAGTTTCAATTCTCTTAAAGAACTTCTCAACCTAACCGATGGCAATCTTGCTACTCATTTGCGTGCTCTCGAAGAACAAGGCTATTTGATTGTCCAGAAGCAATTTATAGGACGTAAGCCAAACACTACCTATGGCGCTACACCTGAAGGCAAACAGGCATTCACCAATCACCTCAATGCCTTAGAAGCATTTATCCGTACAGGGCAATATTGATTGCCTTTTATTTTTTGGTATTTAACTTTGAAAAACAAAGTACTTTTAAAAAAATGAAACTCTTTTCGAATTCTTTTAGCCTTGAAGAAAAGCCCTCATTGCTTCAATGCTTGCAAAAATGGTGGTCTTTGGTAGGGCCTAATTATCTCCTAGGACTCGCTTGCCTATGCGTCAGTACAGGATGGTTTTTGATAGTAGATAGCTGGAAAACTAACAAAGAAGGGTACTTTTCAGCGTTTTTCCTTAATTATGCCATTGCCATTTCTTACAGCTTTTACCTCTTCAGCGTTAAAGACATGAAGGTCTTTTGGAAGCGACAACCTTCTCATTCAATCCCCCATCGCCTTCTGAATTGGTGGCTTTGGATCATAAGCTGCTTTGCACTTAATCGTTATTTGCCTGCTTTTCAGCAAGCAACAACTTGGCTAGAAATAGTTTTAGTGGCTTCGGCGGCTCTTTCTATTGTTTATAGTACTTTACCTTTGCTACCCAATCGTCTCAAATGGGCATTTTATGTAGGTTGGGGTAGTTCGTTTTTCCTGTGGTTATACTTTGCGGTGTATTTATTACCAACATACCCTCTTAGTACCTTAGGAATTCTTTTTTTAGGCTTGGGCTTCCACTCTTTTGTCCCTTTGTTTTTACTGGCTTCCCATCTCAAAATCATCTACCAAGGTTTTCTCAGCTACCGGCCTCAGCCTATTGTATGGGGACTTATGGCTCCGATTTTTTGCATAGGGCTAATGATTTTTCAATGGAGTTTGACGACCTATCGTCTCAACAATCTCTACACCACTACTGAATTAAACACCTCGGATGAACTCCCTAATTGGACAAAATTGGCGCAGCAAATCGATAAGAGCTGGATCACTGAGCGCATCCTCAAAAGTGGCCTAGTGTATCATACTCCTACCAACAATTTTGACTTTACACCTTCTTCCAATCGATTTGAAGGCATTCGCTATCATGACCCTATCGTAGTATTGGGAGCATGGTGGACGTCGTTAGAAGTTTCTTCAAACGAACGAATTAAGATTTTGGAAACGCTTTACGATGCGCGGCATGATGCTCAAGAGCGAATCTGGACCGGTTCTGACCTCCAAACTAATCAAGTGATCACGAATACACGAATCTATCCTTCATATCGGCTGGCTTATACCGAAAAAACCCTGTCTATCCAGAATGTATCGCCTAACTCTTGGCAACAAGAAGAAGCTATTTATACTTTTTATTTACCAGAAGGCTCTGTGGTGAGTGCCTTATCTTTGTGGATTGGCGAACGTGAAGAGAAAGGCTATCTTACCACCACCACTAAGGCAGATTCGGCTTATAAAACTGTCGTTGGAGTGGAGCGTCGCGACCCCTCGGTGGTGCATTGGCAGGAAGGAAATACGGTCAAAGTAAGGGTTTTTCCATGTACTCCTCGTGAAAATAGACGCTTTAAGATTGGGATTACGTCTCCTCTAAAAATAGAAGGAAACAATTTGGTATACCATAATATCCATTTCAAAGGCCCGTCTACGCTCCATACTACCGAAACCATAAGGGTAGAATTAACCGAAAAAGTAGAAGGATGGCAGGGCCTTTGGCCCTTAAATCAGCATCTTATGGTATCGTACCAAGGCAATTATACCCCTGCTTGGGTCTTGAAATTTATTGCTCCCTCGCTTTCACCCAACAAGTTTATTTTCCAACAAAAAGCCTATCAATTAGCGCCTTATCGTCCTAGTCTAGCTCTTTTTTTACCAAACAATATTTATCTAGACATTAATGAAGCATGGCAACAATCAGACTTTGAAAAGATATGTCAGCTTTTCAATTATAAAAACCTGTGGGTGTATGACAACGAAATGATAAGCATTAGCCCGCAAAACGCCGGAGAGGTTTTTAAGAGGCTATCCCAGTACCGCTTCAGTCTATTTCCTATTTACCGAATCACTAATCCCACCCAATCGTTGCTAATTACTGCGGGCACACCCAATGCTCCGACTTTACAAGATATAAAGGGAAGTGTATTTGCCCAAAATCTTACTAAAAAAGCAGCTCATTTGCCCTCAATCCCGACGGTTTGTTTGAACAATATTCTCTCGCCTTACGTAAAGACATTACATGAATTGCGCTTATTAACAGTCGTACATTCTTCAACAAACAAGCTAGAGGTTTTGATAAAAAAACGTCAATTTAGGATACCAAAAACATCCGAAACTCCATTGGTGGCACTGGTCGAATCGGCGCAGATGATTATTAAAGAAGAACCGTATCTAGCCCACAGCAGCGCTTCTAAAACACTGCAAGCACCCGACCATTTACTGCGCTTATACGCTTATAATCATCTTTTACAGCAGATTGGAGGCAAATATTTCCAAAAAGAAAATTTAGCAGATACCTTGATTGCGGAAGCTGCACAGGCTCATATCGTATCTCCTATTTCAAGCTTGGTGGTGTTAGAAACGCAAGCCGATTATGCGCGATTTGACCTTAAAAAATCAATTAACAGCCTCGATAACGCCGCCCTCAAAAAATCGGGGGCTATACCAGAGCCTCATGAGTGGGCTCTGGTGATTTTGTTGATTTGTCTGATTGTTTATGCTTGGATTCGACCCAATGGCAATCTTTTCTGAGCCTCTTACTTTCGCGGCGGGAGGAGTGGTATTAGTGGCAAGTCTCACTCGTCAGCGTCGTCCGATTAGTTGGCGACTTACAGGCTTTGTGGTATTGGTATCGGTATGGGCATGGCTAGTGCCTATGCAAACCATTAAGTTTCTGTTGGTATTTCTAACCTTGCTTTGGATAGTCGAAAGTAGTATATCGCGCCAAAGGCTATGGCTTTGGGCAGTAATTGGCATCGTAATATCCCCTCTGTTTAGATACTTGTCTGAGGTTTTTAGTTTTCCGATTCGACTTCAAATCAGCTATTGGGCTGGGTATCTTCTTAAGCTAATAGGCTACCAAGTCAAAATATCTGGCAACCTGCTCACTCTAGACGGGCATGACTTCAGCGTCGATGCGGCTTGTATAGGTTTGCATTTATTGGGGTTTTCTTATTTGGCAGGGGTATTTTTGATAAGCCAAGCCTCAAAAAAGCACAACTACAGACTTCCCTGGGGGGCGATATTAGCGCTATTAATGCTCATATTAGGGCTTAATATTGCGGCCAATTTGGTTCGTATTATTGTGCTAGTTTTGGGAGGTTGGCCTCCTGAGCACCCATTGCACGAACTGGCAGGTCTGGTGTGCGTTTTAGTATATGTTTGGCTTCCGTTGGCACTCATTATTAAGGGCTTCTATCATTTACACCCTTCCCCCTCAACCTCCCTTTCTTCTACAATTTCTTGGGGAAAAATCAGTATTTCTTGGAAAAAAGGGTTGGTATATATCGGCAGTTTGTCGTGGGTCATCTACCTTTTGTGGAAACCTTATTCAGCCTCTTCCGTTTTTTATCCTACTTTTTCGGCTCCTGTAGGATACACCCACACCCCACTTCAGCATGGTATCACGCAGCTACGCAACTCCACATCACTGATATACCTCAAATCTATTCCTAGTTTTTATAGTGTAGAGCATAGCCCTTATATATGTTGGCGCGGTAGTGGGTATAAAATTATAATGATCAAAGAAACAAACATTGCAGGTATCCGCTGCTATGAGGCAAAAATGACGAAGGGCCAAAACGTACTTTATAGCGCATGGTGGTTTTCGGACGGCGATACCCACACAAGTAGCCAATTAGATTTTCGATGGCGCATGTTGAGTGGTGGGCGAGCGTTTTATTTAATCAATGTGACCGTAAGCAATCCACGACACCTCCCTAGTACAATAAAACAAATGCTTGATACCCAACAGCATCAAGCATTTGTAAAAAGATAATGAGATAAATTTATTTTCCTCCTAAAGGGAATAAAAGTCCTACTGATCCTTGAATATTTCTAAAATACGACTTGTCTACGCCAGGGATACTTTTTGAATTGTTGCCCAAACCATAAAAATACCGCCCTTCAATAAGTAACTTAGCGGCACCCAAGCCAAATGACACACCTAAGCCACCTACAGCACCGTATTCGATACGGCCTCCCTCATTGTTGGCAAAGTCTATTTTTTCGTTGATTGTGTTTGCGCCAATCTTAATTTTGGCATTGGCATTCAACGCATAGCTTCCATATCCCCCTGCATTGACAAACACTTTTAGGTTTTCGGGGCCAAAACCAACTTTCAAAAGCACTGGGACGGTAATTGTGTTGAAAGTAGTAGTACCAGAAGCCGAGACTCCTAAATTATTGGTTTCAGACTTAAAGCCGACTTGTGAGTACAATACCTCTGGCTGAACAGAAAAAGTTTCTGTTCCTAAATTAAAAATAAGCCCTCCGTGGTATCCAATGATGGATTTGGGATTTATACCTGCTACATCACTTATGGTAGAGTAATTGGCCCCTCCTCTCACTCCTACACTAAACTTAAATCCTCCACTTTCACCACTACTCGACGCCTTGGGTTTTTGAGCTACTTCTTTTTGGGGAGCTGATTTAGAAATGGGCTTTTGCGGCGTTTCGGTTTTTGATTTAGCAGGTTGTGTTGTTGTCTTTTTAGGTGTATTACCATGAAGCTTATCATACTGCTCCTGCATACTTTGGGTAGGTTGAGGCGTATTTTGCGCCTGACTTACACTCACTAAACACACAGTAACAAGGGCTGTTAGAGAAAAGAATTTATTCATAATTATTGACAAGTTTTAGAGTAGCTTTTGTAAAGAACGAGATTTTGAATACAAAATTCGATTCTTTACTAAGATTTTTTTACCGCAATAATACGGGTTACTACTAGGTGTTTCTACTTGTTTTAGTCAAAATCAATTTCTATTTGCGTCTTATATGCAAATGCCGCAGTAGATTTCCATGGCCCACCTGCTTCCAAAATCCGCACTGCCTCCTCAAAAAGCCTTGTATCAGCTTGATTACGGTTTTCAAATCGACTCAGTTTACCATCCTTTTCAACCACAAAACCTACCAGTACTTTTCCTCCTTTGAGGTGGGGGTTTTGTTGGATAAATGTCTCCGTTGCTTTTTTCAAATCAGCCTTATATTCTTTCCAAGGTTTTGGCGGGATAGGTTCTTGCGAACGCTGCATCGCTTGCGCTCTAGCAGCTGGCAGAGAGCGTTTTGCCAACGAATTGGATTTAGACAATGCAACAGTGACCTCTTCCGTATCTCCTACCACATATTGTTGAGGTTCAAATCCTGGAAAAGCAACTTCTATCTTTTGATTTTTATGAACATTTGACAAGATAAATTCTCCTTGATTATTACTTTTTACGGACGTATCCGCCACTCCCAGAGTAATGATTGCGCCTGCTATTTTTTGTTGGGTCTCTGCATCTATGATATTTCCTTTTAGAGTAAATGATACCGACTCTTCCGCCAACAAACGACTCTGAGCAGGCGCTGCTGCCGAAGGTATAGGAGGCGCTGCCTGTGGAAGTGCCACGGGGTCGTCTGGCTCACTACTAAGCGACTGATGTGCGTCCGCAATTCTTTCCTTTTTTGACGAGATTTTAGGTAAGCGAGGTGGTATTGGTGCAGATTTAGAAGGCGCAGGAGGCGGCACAGCCGCCAATTCTTCTTCGGACTTAGAAGTTTGGGGAAGAGGCTGTGCTTTGGATTCAGGCGGAGCTGCTACTATTTTTTCATAATTTATAGCATTCTCTGATTCATTGAGCCGTAAAGTCCACCACCATCCTAACCCTATTGCTACTACTACTGCTGCCGCCGAAACATAATAAAAGGGTACTATTTTGGAGCTACGTTTTTGGGTTCGCTGTTTGACGGCCTTTTTTAGTTCATTTACTACTGCTTCACTATCAATATTAGCTTTTTTAAGAAGCAAAAATCCCTCAAGCGTATCGTCTACCTGTTGATTTTGTAAGGCAGCTTTTTCAATCTCATGTTCCTCTTCAAACGACATCTTTCCAGCCACATATTTTTGTAACTGCTCCACAGACGGTTGTATTTGTTTTTTTTGCCTAGCCATGTTGTTTGCCCTCCATACACAGTTTTAGGTTTCTTTTTCCGTTTTGGAGATAGCTCTTAACTTTTTGGATTGCATAACCTGTCTGTTCGGCAATCTGCTGATAGCAAAGCTTTTGATAATAAAAAAGCTCTACACTTCGACGTTGTTCGAGCGCAAGATTTTCCAAGCAATCGCCTAAATCATTCCATCGACTTTCTACTTCCCAAGCCTCATTTATGGTAGTATCGGCCACAAAACTTTCATAAGATTCGTTTTCAAAAATATTTTCATCACCGACTATCAGGCGTTTGTTACGGAGCTGCATCAAGCAATAATTCCGAGTAAGGGTATGAAGCCAAGCCTTAAAATTGTGTACTTCATGGGTTTTTAAGTCTTCTATCAACTGTTCAAATATTTGCATCACCGCATCTTTGGCATCCTCTTCATCTCTCAAATATTTGAAACTCACCGCAAACACCATATCAATATGCCGTTCATAGAGTTCACCCAGCCCCGCTACCTCACCCGTGCGGCGATAATCTGACACAAAATCAGCATCAGTTTGGGCTTCTTTACGACGAAATAATTTCAGAAACAACCTTTGTAAATGATTAGTCTTTAGCTTTTGAATAATAGATGCTAACAAGGCAAGATTTCCATAAATTTATTTTATTTTTTCTAAAAATCCACCTCTCACCTCAGCTGTAGCTTCCTTAAAAGCGTCATTTGTGATTGCTTATATACAAAAAAAGAGATGAACCCAAAATGAATGGGACATCTCTCTTTTGGTTTATGGGGTAATGTCTAATTAAAGCCTTTTTTGGTACGAGTGAGCGTCACAGGGATACATACATCAGTGGGACAGCAATTTTGGCCCGCTTCGATGATAACAGGACAACAGCCTTCGGTGGGGCAAGCATTGTTGCTGGCCGTAAAGGTGTATTCGCCAGAATCAGTAAGTAAAATAACATTGCCCGAATTCACTAAATTTCCATCTTTGAACCATTGTACGTTGGTGTATTGGGCTGGCACGTTGACCTCAACAGCCTCACCTGTACAGAGCGTAAACGGAACCGTAAAGCACTGAACATCTAAATCATCCTCCGTGTTGTCATTGTTGTTGGGAGTAGAATCAACATCTTGCTCGTTGGTTTTGGTGATTTCTACTTTGTTAAAATGCAAGCCTTGACTAATAGCTCTCACTTTGTAGGTCAGTATGACCGTATCTCCACTAGCGGCTACTGAGTCTATATTCCATTTTATGGTATTTCCGACCAACGTCACGCCTCCCCTACTCACCGATATACTTGCGGTTTGTAGCTCTACTGTATTGGGTATCGAATCAGTCACTTCCACTCCGGTAGCGAGATTTAAGCTTTCATTCCATAGCTTTACTGTATACGTAAGGGTATCGCCGATGCGAGCTATTTTTTTATCAATTAGTTTGTTCAACGCCAAATCGATTCTACAATCTTGGGCCACAATATATACGGCTAAGCGTTCGCTACTTATGGCTACTGGACATGCAGCATCAAGACTTCTCGCTTGTACGTAGAAGGTATCCGAAGCGGCTACTGTGCCGTTGGGCTTATAATTAAGTCCAGTAAATAAGGGGCTACCGCCCGTAGGGGTATCAAACCACTCAGCCGTGGCCAATCCTACTATAGTAGTCTGTAGTGTAGGGAAAGTATCTCCTATACATACTATCTGGCTTGGCGTAAGGGCAATGGGTAAACGGGGCGAGCAGTTGCAATTGGGGCCTGAAATCAACGTATCAAATTTACAAATAGCACTCAAACTGTCTATTAATGTGATAGATACGCCATTTGGCACACCAGACACTGTATAGGGATTATTTCCAGACAAGGTACCCGCGCTGACTTTCACCGTACCAAGCTGTCCTACTACCGTAAAACTGACCGAGTATGTAAGATTGTCGATAGCACATACAGGTTCGGCTGATACCACAAACTGAGGCTTCACACAGCAATCTTTTACTTCGAGCTGAAGGGTATCCGTACAGCCATCAACTTCATAAATCAATTCATAGATTCCGGCTATATTAAGCCCACTGACCGCGCCATTGGTAGTAACTATAGCTGTATTTCCCAAGGGTGCATTACCTAAACTCCAACTACCCCCGGAGGGCAAGCCTGCAAGTGTGGTAGTATCAGTAGAAATACAAAGGGCATTGGCACCTATGATGTCTGCCCCTGCATTGGGCTTGGTTTTTACTATTACTTGAGCCGTATCAGAACAACTATTGAGTGTATAAATAAATTTGTAAGTACCCGCCACAGTAAGTCCCGACACATTGCCCGCATTGTCGATAGTCGCCGCAGTAGGATTTGCAGCCTCAGGAGCCCAAGTGCCACTAGGAGTGACTGCCGTTAATTGGGCGGTAGTAGCGGGCAGACACACACTTACGTCATTTCCAGCATTGGGCTTTAGATTAACGACAACTTGAACAAATGCCGTATCAGCACAAGTAGATACGCCATTTTGTGCAACTACTGCATAATAATAGGTACCTACTGCCAGTTGATTGGAGGCTAAGGCATATACTGATGAATCTGCACCTACAATAAGCCCACTACTAAAATCGGTAGTAGTATCGGCCAATGGCCCATACCACTGATAGGTCAAGCCTCCGGTGGTAGTATTTACTTCTAAAGGTGCGATAGTATCTCCTTCACATAGACTGTTATTGGCCACTAAAGGGGTCAGAATAGGGCTAATGCAAGGGCTTATTCCAAAATCATAGGTATGGTTGTTTTGCCCCACGCCCCCTAGTTGGAACGAAATAGTAGGCAGCCCCGACTCAATAAAAGCGTCGTTGTTACTAATAGTAGTCCCTGTATTAAGATTTCCGTTTGTTTCTCCGGGAGCAGGAGGAATATTAGTCAACACCAAACCTGCGACCGAGGGGTCATTGCCCAAACTCGTAATTTTGAGACAATATGTACTGTCATTTTCGAGGCTTAAATTATAAATCACGCTCCCAGATGAAGTACCCACTGCCGACGAAAAATAGAAACTGCCGTTGGCATCTGTAGTAGCGGTAGCAATCGCCGTACCTGTACAATTTTTGAACAAAGAAACCGTAACCCCGGCCAAAGCAGGCTCTCCTGCCTCCTGAATTCCGTTGTTGTTGGTATCCAACCATACTCGGTTTCCGATTTCGATAGGAGCAGCGTCGCACATTACCTCTACATCCCCCAATCCCGATGCTTTTCCAAATCCTCCTTGTGAGCTAGCAGTATAAAGCGTGATAGCATCTGTAGCATTTCCGGTATTGTTGCTATACCATCTTGCCCCTCCACTTGAATAGCCCGCAGCGTCGAAACTGTGCCGAGGGTCAAATACAGAATTCAGGACAGTCCCCTTTCCTGCCAGTAGGGAAATCCCCCCAATGCTGGTTTCATCATGAATCCCGGGATTAGCAAGCAGTCCCAATGGGTCGGTGTTTGGGTCAATAGGCGCAGCATAGCGGTCTTCATGATAAAACTCGCCACCGCCAGGGCCGTCTTCATTCCCTGCTCCTGCCGTAGCTACTTTGGGACTACTGACCCCTTCTTTCCCATTGTCCTCTAATTCAAAGACTCCATTGTTGTTATAGGCCCGCATGATGTCACCATTGCCCGTAGCGGTAAAAAGCGATATATTATCTGTAGTATCGGTACTGTAGTTTTGAACGCCCACTTGATGCCCTGTGCGATCCATAAAGCCCATAATCATGCTACCATCTACATCAAATTCAATGTCAGATAGCATAGGTTGGGGATGTGATTTGTGATTTGTACCGTACAAATCGCCAAAGTTGCTCACCCAAGGGTGCCAAGAGCCTTGTATCAAATTAATATCTGTGCCATTTTGATCTACATAAGGAGTGCTATCTGTTACACCTTCACCTACATTCATGTTTGCCTTTCGGTTGAATGTCAGAGGAAATGACAACACATTTGTCCAACTAGCTAGTCCAGGAGCATCATTAATACTAGCCCGATAAATAGTAGCACTTAAATTGTTACGGTCAACGGTTGAGCCATTTACCGCGTCACATATCCCTCCTACGTACACAAAACCTTTATATACTTTTACCGCAAAAGGCCGAAAGGTGCTATTGTTGCAGGTCGTTGGGAAAGCCGGATAACTTTGAATTTGAGCTGCCGTAGAAGGAGGGATAGCGTCTTTTCCTACTTCTACCCTCCAAAGCTGACGGTCGTTTAGATTGACAACATACAAATACTGCCCATCGTCGGAGCACTCTATCCCTCCAAGCCCCACTTTGCCTATCGCCTCAAACATGTTTTCATCATAGCTTGGTAAAAGGGGATTTCCTTGACCTGCGTTGAAATTTCGAATAACAGACCCTGCATCAAAAGCAGGATTGACGGCATTGAGATTCACAAAATTGGCACTAGAATTTGCATCATTTGCCGTTTTGGCATTGGAGGTCACATACAACCCATTAGGCCCTAGGGGTCCCCAGTTGACGTGTCTTTTTCCGAAAGCCGCCGAAAACAAGTTTCCCGATTGGCGATGAAAAGATACACTCCATAACGACCCCGTATTACCTCCGTTGCCGAGTTTGTTGATAGTACCATTTTCATAAGGAAAACTTACCAACGTCTCCAACACTCCAGAATTTCCGGGAGCTTGTCCATCTCCATTGATATAGCACGGAATCGCAACGCGTGGGCTTGAAGTTTCGCAATAATCCCCCGCATAATTAATACCTAAATTTGAAGTAGACGAAGGAGCGGTCAGGAATTGTACACTTGTCGCATTACTGCTTCCTTGCGGGCCCGGGCTATCCCCTTCTTGTAAGCCCGAAAATTCTATTTTTACCGGAAAAGTAAGACCACTAAAAGCATACGCTCCATTAGCATCGGTGGTTTGAGTCCCACCTATTTGTACTCCCAAGGTATTGAAGGCTTTGACGGTAATATTGGCTACCCCTACTTCGTAGAAAGTAGCACTGCTATCGCGTGTTCCGTTAGCATTAAAATCCCGAAAGACCACTCCCGATACTTGTCCTTGAGTCACGCCGTACATCCCCAACAGCAAACAAAGGAAGTTTAGCCAAGTAAAATATAGCTTCATAATGAATAAAAAAAGTTATTCGATACCGTGAGAAAAAAATCTTAACAGTGTGGTTTTGGAAAAACCGGCTTCGAAGTAGGGGATCAAGATGAAGACTAGCAAAAACTATACCGTTTCGCCAACAAAACCATTACAATACTATTTAAAGGTACATTTTAACCTTATAGGAATGATTTTACCTCAAAAAGAAGGAATATGAAACTTATAAGACAAATATTGTGCCATTTTTTTTCTCTTAAAAAACGATTTGGCATACCTGATTCAAAAGTTTTTAAAAATATTTTATGGAATTTCCTGTATCAATGCATCTCATGCTTGTAACTAAATCTTTACAACCATGAAACCATCGCTTTTTATCTTCCTAGTTAGTCTTTCCTCAGTGTATGCTTGTGCGCAGCGTAGCCCTATCACTATCACAGGTACTGTATCAGAAGTGAGCACTCATACTCCTTTGTTGGGAGTGAAGGTCGCTATCAAAGGTAAATCTACCTTTGCTTACACCGACCTCCAAGGCGTTTATAAAATCAATGCCCACGTAGGAGACAAATTGATTTTTTCATTGAAAAATTATCAGGTATTAGCAAAAACCATCACTAAGGATTCTATCGTCAATGTCCAACTCAATCGAGCGTTTACAAAACACGAGGAAATAGCGACGCGCCCCCAAGGCTATCCCGCTCCCAATATGTCGATAGATAGAGCCGCTTATGCCGCCCCACTTATGAGGCTTAGTTCGGAGCCTTCTGCCGAAGAGTATCGCTCTATCGGTGAAAATGTATTTCATAATACCCAACAAAATCCCCTTACCACCTTCTCTATTGATGTAGATAGGGCTTCCTACAGCAATGTGCGTCGTATGCTCAACCTTGGCCAATTTCCCCAAAGAGATGCTGTGCGTATCGAAGAAATGATTAATTATTTCGATTATCAATACCCTCAACCTAAGGGAGAGCATCCCGTGGCTCTCAAAACCGAACTCTCCGAGTCGCCTTGGAACCCTGGCTTGCAACTTTTGCAGATTGGTCTTCAAGCCCAAACAATTCCCGCCGATAATCTTCCGGCATCTAATCTGGTATTCTTAATTGATGTTTCGGGTTCTATGAATACCGCCAACAAACTTCCACTGGTCAAAGAAGCCTTTAAATTGTTGGTCAATCAACTTCGCCCTCAAGACCATGTGGCGATTGTGGTATATGCGGGAGCGGCAGGCGCGGTGTTGCCTTCCACTTCAGGTCAGCAAAAAGCCACAATCAAAGATGCCCTCGACAAGCTATCGGCGGGCGGCTCTACGGCAGGTGGAGAAGGTATCAAACTAGCCTATCAGATAGCTCAAGAGCATTTTATCAAAGACGGAAACAATCGAGTGATTTTAGCCACCGACGGCGATTTTAACGTAGGCGTATCAAGCGAAGGAGAGCTTCAAAAACTCATCGAAGAAAAGCGAAAAAGTGGTATATTTTTGAGCGTACTGGGCTTTGGAATGGGCAATTATAAAGACAACAAAATGGAAACCCTAGCCGATAAAGGAAATGGAAACTACGCCTATATCGACAATCTACAAGAAGCTCAAAAGGTATTTGTACATGAGTTTGGCGGGACTTTGTTTACCGTTGCCAAAGACGTAAAATTGCAATTAGAGTTTAATCCAAAATTTGTAAAAGGCTATCGCCTCATCGGCTATGAAAATCGAATGCTTCAAAACGAAGATTTTCATGACGATAAAAAAGACGCGGGCGAAATGGGCAGCGGGCATAGTGTAACAGCACTCTACGAAATCATTCCCAATGGAGTAGAAAGTAAATATTTGAAACAAGTAGATGAATTGAAATACCAAAAAACCAGTCCAACCCAAAACAATTCGGACGAAGTACTAACGATAAAACTCCGCTACAAAAAACCCGAAAGCGAAGTGAGTCGGCTGTTCCAAACTGGTGTCTCAAACAGACCCATCGCTTTTCAAAAAGCTTCTGCCGATTTTCGTTTTGCAGCGGCAGTAGCCGAATGGGGCTTACTCCTACGAAACTCAGACTTTAAAGGAAATGCCAATCACGAACAAATCATTGAGATAGCCCAAAAAGCTCTTTCACATGACGGAGAAGGTTATCGTGCTGAATTTGTTAGACTGGTCAAACTCTCTCAATCCTTGGATACTAACCTCGCTAAAAAAGAAGATTGAGCATCCTATCAACTAAAAAGGGAGTTATCCACATTGACATGTGGACAACTCCCCCTATTTGGGTGAATCAGCACTGTATTATCTTAATGTACCTGTACTCGGGCTATAGATTCCCAACGGAAAACTAACACCAAGATTGATGCCCCATGAGCGATTACGGACATCGGGTATGGTGTTCATTACTTGGGTCAAACCAAGGTTGTAACGAGCATCAAGATTGAGCCATACTTTTCTACCTATTGAGTAGTTGAGTCCTGCGCCCATAGCCGCACCTGCATCTACACCTTTGTAGGCGCGAGGATTACCCTCAGGGTTGATGCTGACGTTGCTTTCATTGACTGCTTTTACCAAAAAACCCACATAGGGCCCTAGCATCAACTTAGGACGTAGTTTGTTGCCACGGCCATTCAAGTAATAAGTCCCCATGATTGGAATACTAATATAGTCTAAGTGAGCTTTTGACACTCCCGTAGAAGATTGCCCACCCAGTCTAGAATAAAGGATTTGTCCGTTTACACCGAGCCGACTTTCGCCACTGTAATTGATAAAAATCCCCGCGTTATTGCCTGTTTTCCAATCATTATAGAGTACGTTTCCGGTAAGCCGAGAAAAATTAACCCCTACTACAGGACCGATAGATACATTTTCTTGCGCTTGGGCTTGGCGGCTATACACAGCCGCACACACGATTGATAAGCCTAAAAGAACCTTTTTCATATGTGATAGAAAGTGAAACAATTGAGATGGTAGTAGATATACCAAAAAAGTTATTCCTTTCACAACTCATAGAAAATTCACCCTTTTTGGGCAAAAAATTCCCCACACCTTGTGGGTTTTAGGCAAATTGCCAGCTATCATTGTGGACTTGTAGGCCGAACTTCAATTTTGCTAGGGAGAGTGCGAGGGTTCATTTTTAATAAATCAACCACCATTTGTCCAATATCTTCGGGCTGAATCTTCCATGCATCTTTTTCAGAAGGCTGATGATTATTAAAATGTGTAGCCACCGACCCAGGCATGATAGTAGTGGCTTTGATACCTTCATTTCGCACATCAAGCATGACCGCCTGCGTAAATCCTACCAAACCAAATTTGCTAGCATTATAAGCAGCGCCATTGGCAAAAAAGTTGGCGCCCGCCAAGCTTGCTATCGTAATCAGATAGCCTTTGGATTCTTTTAAAGCAGCCAAAGCAGCTTTAACACTATAAAACACGCCTGTCAAATTGATGTCAATAGTTTCGTGCCACTGCTCAAGGGTCATAGAGTCGATAGATGCAAAATGCCCCACGCCCGCATTAGCCACCAATACGTCCAATCGCCCCCACTGTACAAGCACTTGATTTACAGCCTCTTGTTGAGATTCCAGACTACGTACATCGGCCACTACTCCCAAAGCGTATCCCTCTTTGATTTGATTTAATGCCCCTATAGCTTCTTGCACTGATTCCTCATTTCGGCCTGTTATGGCTACTCTGATACCATCTTTGATAAGCATTTCTGCGATTCCGTAGCCAATCCCCTTTGTACCACCCGTGATAAGAGCCGTTTTTAGTATTTCTGACATGATTTATTCTTTTAAGATTGTGTAATAAATATTTTGGTAGTACAACAAACCCCAACCCAAATGAAATCCCGATACATCATAATTTTAGCGTTAGTAGTAGGCACATTACCTCAGTGGTTTATTCAAAAAGCACCTACAAAACCTAACATCATTTATATTTTGGCAGATGATATGGGAGCAGGCGATGTATCGGCTTACAATCCCAACTCAAAATTTAAAACGCCTCATTTGGACAAATTAGCCACGGAAGGAATCCGTTTTACGGATGCTCACTCTGGCTCCGCAGTATGTACACCTACAAGATACGGGATTTTAACAGGCCGATACTCGTGGCGTAGTACCCTCAAAAAGGGCGTTACGTGGAGCTACGACTCGGCCATTATAGAAGACAAACGCCCTACAGTAGCCTCTTTTTTAAAACAGAATGGTTATCAAACCGCTTGTATCGGCAAATGGCATTTAGGCCTCAATTGGGCTCGAAAAGACGATGCCACCGTACCCGTAGATTTCACTAAGCCCGTCAAAAAAACGCCCAATTATTATGGTTTTGACTATTCGTTTATCATTCCAGCTTCTTTAGATATTCCTCCTTATGTATATGTAGAAAACGACCACGTCACCGCCCAGCCCAATCGTGACACAGAAAGCAAAACCGAATTTGGATGGTGGCGCAAAGGCCCCACTGGTGCCGATTTCAAACATGAAGAAGTGCTGGGGACTTTTATTCAGAAATCAATCCAATATATCCAAACCCACCAATCAAAGCCTTTTTTCTTATATCTTCCTTTGGCAGCTCCACACACCCCTATATTGCCTACTGAGGAATGGCGTGGCAAGTCGGGACTCAACGAATATGGCGACTTTGTATTGATGGTAGACCATGCCGTAGGACAAATCCAAAAAGCACTCATCGACAATGGCTTAGACCAAAACACACTCATCATCTTTACTGCCGACAATGGATGCGCCCCCTATGCTGGTACAACTTTTATGGAAAAAGCGGGGCATTTTTCGAGCAATGGCCGCCGAGGCTACAAAGCCGACATCTACGAAGGAGGTCATCGAGTACCTTTTATTGCGAAATGGCCCTCTCGCATCAAAGCCAACACCAAAAGCGAAGAAACCATCTGCCTCACCGATTTTTTTGCTACTTGTGCTAGTATTCAAGGTCAAAAATTGGCCGATAATACCGCCGAAGATAGCTATGATCTGACGCCTATTTTGTACGGAAAAACTTCAGTCAAAAATCTCCGCGAAGCTACCGTCCACCACGCAGTAGAAGGAGCCTTTGCGATTAGACAAGGCCAATGGAAACTTATTTTAGAGCCGGGTTCGGGTGGTTGGAGTTTTCCCAAACCGGGTAAAGACTACGAGGGTCTTCCTGCCATTCAGCTATATGATTTGGAAAAAGACCCGCAAGAAAAAAACAATATTTATGCCCAACACCCCGAAAAAGTGACACAACTCAAAACGCTTCTCAAAAAATATATCCAAGAAGGACGTAGTACCAAAGGCCGCCCCCAACCCTATACCCAAGTAGCTAACTGGCCTGGACTAAGTTGGCTCTAAAAAATCTTAGGAAACAGCATTGGCACACGGCGACGATACGCAAGATAGTCGTCGCCAAAGCTGCTGATGAGTTTTTTTTCTTCAAAATAGATGCCTATGAGGGTATAAATGGTTAGGCAGATAGCCATAATGAGGGTTTTTAAAGTAGCATCCTTTAAAAACAATCCCCACACTACCAGAAACGTACCTGTATAAAGTGGATGCCTTACATAATGCAGCATCCCTGAGGTTTTTAATTGATTGGGGGCTTGTTTTTTCAAAAATAACAACCCCAAAAATTCGCCCAAGTCATATTCTTTGAGGGCCAAGAAGGCCACTATCAACCCTACAAAAAGACTGAAATTGCCCAATACATCCACCCAAAAATACCCACTCCAAAGCCTTTCAGCGGGAAGACTACGCTGATACCACCACAAAGCACCGAGCAATGTAAAAGCGATTCCGTTGTAAATAAGGCGATAATAACGGAAGCTCTTCCCCATTTTTTGCTGAAAGAAGTGCTTTGTCCTAGTGCCTGCCAATACACTATGCAACACCCCATAAGCCGCCCAAAAAAAGATTTGAAGTAGATAAGAGCTCATTATTTTCTTTTTTTTTTTTTAAAATACAACAATAAAGACTCTTGTCGATTATAAATTGATTTGATATTTTGCCATTTCAAATCCTTACACCCAGTGTTCACAGCGCATGAAGCTTATCAAACAATCAAAACTCTTTTTTAAAGAAGGTAATTCTGACAAAATTTACGAAATAGACTTATGTGAAATCAGCAATGGTTTATATGTGGTTAATTTTCGTTTTGGGCGCCGAGGTAATCCTTTAAAAGAAGGAACCAAAACCGATGCACCAATAAGTTTGAATTCCGCTGAGCAAGTTTTTTTATCTCTGGAATCAGAAAAAAAACGTAAAGGCTACCAAACTCAACAAGAATTATCCCAATTTGAGTCAATTTCTATTGCTACAGCTTCCCTTCCCGACTTACCCTATAATACCTATTCCAAAAATCCTCTTGAAGCAGCTATTTTGAAGCGTCTAAAAGGATTTATTGAAAATCAAAATCCATACAAAACACAATGGAAACCCGCGCGTGTTATTTGGAGAGCAGGTGAGTTGCGCCTCAAAAAAACGGTTCCTTTTGTTTTGAGATTATTGGACAAAGGCGACGAAATGCAGCTTTATTCAGCGCTATGGGCATTAGGCCGATGTGGTGAAAAAGTAGCATTGGCATCCCTTACCACTTATTTCCATCATCCAAAATCTTCTACAAAAATAAGACGTATTGCTGGAGCGGGATTATTACAACTATTGGAAGGGAAAGAGCGCGAAGAACATCTCAACCATTATATTCAACAGCTGCCAGAAGATGTAAGAAATTTATTAACTTCTTACACAGATTTGAGTAATTTATTGGAAGAAAAACTATCCGATAAAAAGCATACAAACTATGATTTTTTAGAAACTTTGTATTTATTATCCATTGAAGATAAATTATTAAAAAAACTCATAGTTTCTATTTTACAAAAAATACCTTTAGAGAGCGGTTATTTCCGAGCGGTGCGTCATATTCTAAAAATTGCTGAATTAAGGGATGATTTTGAAATATTAGGATTACTTTCATACAGATTCGAGCGTTCAGCTTATATTTATAAAAGTCCAAGTGTAAGTGCTGCTCATGGCTATGAAGAAATTTATCGAGTAAAAGCCGAATTACAAAAAAAAGAAAGCAAACTCGCTTATTCAGATAAAACCAAAGCTTATTTAATTCGTAAATCCCTGCGGCAGTTAAAAGAATTCGGAGAGGGAAAACAAGCAGAATATATCAAGCTTGCTATCTCCATTTTGGTTTCCTACGACCCAAAAATCGATTATAAAGCGGCTTATTCAAATACAATGAGCCAATATTCTAACAAACTTCAGAGGTGGGAGACCCTCCATAAAAATTATCCTGATTATTATGACGCTGTTTTGATGAATTTAATTTTGTACGGCGGCGGAAATCGACTCACTTTTACAGGCAAAGTGTGGGTAAATACACAAGTAGAAACCATAAATCGGCAACAGAATTGGAATCGATATGAGCCTTCACCGAGTACAAAAGCATCACCGCCATCACCCTCCGCAGATTCAGGAGGTATTTTAAATCGCGTTTTTGAGTCTATTTTTGGGTTGTTTGCTCAAAAACCCTTTTCTATACCAAACGCTACTTCGACACCCTCAAGTGAGCCCCCAAATATTAGTCCTCAAAAAATAGCTATAATTAGAGAGGAACTATATCCCGAACTATGGGACAAGACTCCCCAAGCTTATATTCAGCTATTGCTACAAGCCAAAGTGGACAAAATCCATCAATTTGCCCTCCAAAATCTTTCACAACATCCAGATTATGAAAACATAAGAAAGAAAATTGACTTAAAATTGATACGATTATTTTTAGCTTCTGAGTATTTAATACCTGCTCGGTTTGGGTTAGGGCTAGCCACTCAACATTTAGGTATCGATCCAGATCGTTCTCTTGTTCTTTCTTTAGTCGAAAGTCCCTTGTCTGAAGCCAGAGAATTAGGATTCAAAATCATCGAAAAAGACCTTGATCATTATTTTGAAGAAAGTATTTTTGTTAAAAACTTATTGTTTTCTAAATACGTTGACGTTAGAATTTGGATTAAAAAGATACTCATCCAAACACCCATTGATATATCAAAACAACAACTATTGCTAGGTAGAGCCATTGCAGAATTATCTGAGCTGACAGAGCAAAACGACAAAAACAACAGCATTATCAAAGATGCCTCTTCTATTTTATTACAAATTTGTAGAGAAGCCCTTATCGAACTAAATAATCAAATTCTGGGTGATTTATTGGCAATCAAAGTAGAAGCCACTCAACTCTTTGTGGTCAAAACTATCATTCTTAAAAATACTTATCCTTCTGCTGTTATTCTTTGTTCATTGTTGATAAGTCCTTATCCTTCCGTTCGTAAAGTAGGTGTCGAGCTATTGCCCCAATTAGAACCCCATCTACAAGCTGCCCCAGCTTATAGCTCTTCTTTGGTCAATTACCTAGTTCCTATACTGATGAGTAAACAATCGGACGAAGCTCTTCACCACGATATTTATACGATATTGAGCACTCAACTAGTCCGATATCTTGGCGAAGTAAATTTAGTTTCAACTCTTCGATTGATTCATTCTAACTATCGTCCTGCCCAAGAATTAGGCGCGCTATTGCTAGAAAAATATGTCAATCCAAATCAGCTAAGAATGAAGCAAATCGTCGATTTGGGTAATCATGAGCTAGTGGTTTTTCGGAAATGGTGCTGCCAATATTACGAGCAAAATCTCAATCGAATAAAATTTGAACGCGATGAAGCCATCCAACTTTTAGATTCTAAGTGGGAAGATACCAGGCTTTTTGCGATTCAGTTTTTCCGTCAGAAATTTGAAGCAGACGACTGGTCTCCTGAAGTATTGATAGGCATCACTGATTCTACAAAGTCAGACATAGAAGCTTTGGGAAAAGAGCTTATTAGCCATTTTTTTGAAGAAGAACAAGGCACAGAATATTTGCTTAAATTGAGCCAGCACCCCAGCATAAATGTCCAATTATTTGCTACTAACTATTTAGAACGTTTTGCAGCTGATGATATTAATAAACTCCAAAATTTGAATTTTTATTTTAAATCTGTTCTTACGAGAGTCAACAAAGGCCGAAGTTCTAAGGCTAGAGTGTTTCGGTTTTTGCATCAAGAAGCTTTAAAATCAGAAGATGCCGCTATCATAATTTCCGATATTTTTAGAGATATTTCTGCGACAGCGTCTATTGAAGACAAAGCAACGTGCATTCGCATCATGCGAGATTTACAAGCTAAATTTGACCAATTATGTCTCCCCATAACAGTACTAGATTTTGAAGATAGAATTTAAACACAACATTAAGCCATGATTAAACATTATTTAGAGCTTTCGGAGGAGCAAGGGGCTTCACATAAATTTTATGAAGTCACCATTGATTTGACAACCGTCACGATTCGATATGGGCGCATCGGCGACAAAGGCCAAACCCAAATTGCCACTCATAGTACACCCGAAGAAGCCCTCAAATTTGCGAATAAGAAAGTTCAAGAAAAAGTAAAAAAAGGATATGCTCCCGCCGTGATGGGGGTTCGTTCAAAAAGAGCAATCACCCGCAGAACCACCGAAAGTAAGCCTTCACTTATCAAACAAAAACTCCCTATTCTTTGGAAATTTCAAACTGAGGCGGCTGCATTTGGGATATATATTGACGATAACAACTGCTGGGTAGGCAATGAAAAAGGTGACGTTTTTAGACTTAATCACCAAGGGGAGCTTACTTTACATCAACGCTTACCTGACAGTGTAAAGTGTATTGTGGCAGATAGTGATTGGATTTATGTGGGATGCGACGACGGCAATGTGTATGACCTAACAGGTAAAAGACCTCGTTTGTCATATGAAATAAACGAAAAAATCGACATCTATTGGCTTGACATCAACGATGGCTTGCTTGGGGTGTCGGATGCTAGTGGCCGCGCCACTATTATCAACTACGAAGATGAAGAGCAATGGAGCAAACAGCAAAGAGGTCGTGCTGCGTGGATGATGCGTTGTGATGACCGAGGGAAAGTTTTTTATGGAGACTCCGCCGGTATTACGGCCTTTAATGGCCCCGATGGTAGATTTGAATGGGAGCACTATTCTACCGGAGCGGTATTGTTTGGATGGATGGAAGACAATGCCCTCTATGTTGCCACTAGCCATTCTTTGGTACAAGTTTTCTCAAAAAATGGCATACATTTAAGAGATTACAAAACCGATGCCACTGTGTATTCTTGCGCAGCTTCAAAAGATGGTGAATATGTTTTTGCTGGCGACAACTATTCTTCTATCTACTGTTTCAACGCCAGTGGCCAACGTCTCTGGAAATTAGCTACTGGCTGTGGTTCGGCTCTATCAATGCAGTATTTTCAAGAAAAACTTTATACAGTCACCACCGATGGAGCATTATTGTGCATTGATGCCTCCGAAGATGCTATCCTCAATGCACAAGCTGGCATTGTGCCTGTTTATAAAGACATCAAAGTTGTAGCCTCCCAGCTTTCACCCTCTATTACCATCAATGATACATTGGTATTAGAAACCACTCAAAACCCAAATGCCGGCGTACAACTCCAATGTCAGCTAGAAAATGGGCAGCTACGAGTAAAAGTGCTTTCGGAGGGTTATAATAAAAATTGGCATGTGCAGTTTCCCAAAAACCTACGGCAAGAAGGGGCCATATATGTAGTGGATGAAGTAAGGGAAGCTTCACAGGGAGGTTTTTACCGTGTTTTTGGAAATATTCTAAAACTACAAAACTAGCATCAGATGGCGTTTTGGGTTATCATCCTATTCAACTTGGTATTGTCACTCAAATGCCTATTTGAGTTTTTGTTGTATCGAAGCAACAATTGTGACTTTATAAGATTTAAGGCGGGCTGGGGTTATACACTCTATTTCAAAGTCTTTAATCAGGTGCCCATTTTTCTAAATTTGATTCCTTACTGGATGGGATTAAAAGTAGAGGGGGTTTATTATTTGGGAGAGGAGAGAAAAGAAACTGCTTCAACATTTAGTAGCCTACCTCTTTTTAGAAGGTTGCTTTTAGTATCCTTAAAGTTAATTATTCCTCTAATATTTTTACATTTTTTTACAGACAACAAGCCTGATTATAGTCGTTTATCAAATCTATTTCACGATGTTATTTTTTTTGATGCCCCACCTACAGATATATTAAATCTAATCAATAAGCTAGGAACTAATATAAATGTTTGCGGAATCATTGCTACCAATCTAGTTCTCTTAGTAGCGGCTCCGACTTTTGCGGTACATTTTGTAGAGATACTCAGTTCCGACAAAACGCCCGCCAATTTCATTACTCATTTACTGACTGTTGGAGGTTTTTTTTACATGCTATATGCTTTCATAAAATATTTAGGTAGTTTGTTTTTTGTACTTCGAATGTTATGGGCCCTCGAAAATTTTCTAACAACCCTACTTCTAATTTTAGCGGGTCAATTTCTATCTATGTTTTTGTTAGGGTTGGGATTTGAATTGTATATTAGAAAACATTCTAAATGAGACATCTATATGCTTTTTAATTATAAATATGGCGGAAGCAGCTCAATAGTGAGCAATACCAGCTCGGTAGGGGTATCTTTTGCCCCTGATACTTTAAGAGAGCCTACCTATTTTGTGGGTAAACTCAACAAAAAAATAGCGTTTCGGGAAGCTATTTCTGCTTTACATGACGTGGTAGTGTCTGACATGAGATTTAAACCCAAAGACAAAACTGCCTATAAAGAATGGGTAGCTCAACAAGAAGGCATATTTTTAGCCGAATTTTTAGAAACCTATGATGTCGAAGCTGTCAAGGCACGCATAGAAGCAATCCGCCAAGAATTGCGAGGTTTAAGCCAAGAGCGAGACAGAATTCTAAGTCCTTTTTACAGAGCTCAACGCCGCTATTTTGACTATCTTTATCAACGAGATCGGGATACTTGGCTGGTGCTTGATCCTGTCATTACGGTACATCCCGATGAAGTATTTTTTGAATGTTTCAGCCAAGATGAGTCTACTTACGGAAAACTTGAATCAAGTTATAACGTTTTCAAAGAAATCAACGAATTTCAATGTGGCACTACTAACATTGATTATTCGTCGGGGCTGTATAATGAGTTCCAGAAAATAAGAGACTATAAAGAAACTGATTTTAAAATAGACCCGACCGGATTTGCTGTCAAAACCACCAACGAAACCGAATTCAAAGAGGTAAAAATTGATGTCCCTGATAGTTGGGTGCGGGGTTTTTTGCAAGTCAGTTCAGCCATGACCCTACCTACTACGAGTTTTGAATTACATCCGATGGATGTTTATAATATTTGCTTATTATTGAGGCGATTTAAAGAAAAAACAGGACCCAGGTCTATTAAATTTATTTTAAAGCCTGGCGAGCCTATTGTATTGCTTTTTGAGCCATTCAATAAAGAAATCGTATGCAATAGATCCATTTTTAAAGGCTCAACCCCTCAAACTATAAGAGTCTGGGGAAGACGACGACTCTTAATCTTAGAAAGATTAATTGCTATCACTAAAAGATTTACGGTACACTTACTCGGCTCCGGACTTCCTTCTTTTTTTATAGCTGATTTGGGCGATATGACTTTCACATTGGGTCTTTCGGGATGGTCAGCCAACGATTGGTCAAGAGTAGGTAATTTTGACTTAATGGCTCCGCGAGCAGAAGTCGATGGTTTTCTCTCTCAGACTATTTACAATGCTTTGCGTGAAAACTGGTACGAAAAACCTGATAGTTTGGCTAAAAGACTTAATATTGATACCAAAACAGTATTAGGCGCTTTAGGAACATTTACCCAAGCAGGTAAAACTATCTTTGATTTAAACCTCGGGGTATACAGGATTCGGGAGCTTTCGCGCGACCCTTTACCCATTCACAAGTTACGATTCGACAATCCACGCGAAGAGGCGGCAAGATTACTGATAAAAAATAATAATATTCACATAAACGCCCAGTCTTCTTCGGATGGATTATCAATGTCGGCAACAATTAAATCGGGAGGGCGTACTTTTAAACCATCACTCTTCATCGACAATGACGAACGACTCGTACAAGCTCGTTGCGATTGTGACTTCTATATTAGCAACAAACTCTACAAAGGCCCCTGCGAGCATGTTTTAGCAACTCGAATCGCATATATAGAAAAAAAAACACCCTCACAATTTTAAGCTTACTTTAAGATGTTCAAAAAACTTTTCGGCTTCGGAAAATCTAAAGAATCAAACACACAAGCCCCTCCTTCTCGGGATCCTGACCCCTCCTTTGGTAGCCCTTACGTCAGCCAAGGAGCATCATTGTTATTAAGGGGCGACTTTGACAATCTTACCGAACAGTATCAGCGAAGCAAATCTTGGGAAAAAAGTTTATTGGTAGCAAACCTAGCCTTTGAGGATCAGTACACTACTAAAATATTAGAGTGGGTATCTGCCCAACCTGATTCGTACATATCTCATTTATTTAGAGGAGCAAACTGTGTGCATTTAGCTTGGGAAAGCCGCACCGCTAAATGGGCGGAAGATGTCACTGAAGAGCAATGGGAAGGTTTTTTAAACTATTTATACAAAGCAGATGAACACTTTCAAACCTCTCTCGAATTAAATCCTTATGAAGCTGAAACTCACGCCCGTACGATTCCGATGTACATGGGATTAAGTGACAAAGAAGCAGTTTTAAGTCATTTCCAAAATGCGATTCAGCTAGATCCTAATCATTTCTATGCGCATTCGGCTACCCTCAATGCCCTAAAAGATAAATGGCTAGGGTCAAAACAAGAAATGTACGAATTTGTGGATCAAATCATTACCACCAATCCAAATCCTTTCTTTAAAACTCTAATGCTAGAATGCTTTATAGAAGATGCGTTGGGGTACTTACGAGAAGAAAACGGACGCGAAAAATTGGATAATTTCCTTAAAAATGAAGATTTCAGAGCTGATTTTTTCAAGTTATACAACGAATTTTCTCCTACTCAAGAACCCAAAGAAATAATCTATCCCATTCAAAACAAATTTTGCTTTTTACTGTACTTGATGAAAGAAAAGGCACTGGCAAAAAAAGAGTTTGAAAAGTTTAAAGGCCATATGAGCGCTACTCCTTGGAATTATTTGCGTGGCATTAAAACCAATAAAGATTTACAAAATCTTTTTTCGTGAAGACTAGAAAAATCTGTAAAAAAGATTGGCAAAATCAAATCAAGCTTCTAATTTGCAGAAGCAAATCAAGAAATTCAAAATCTTGCATTCCGAAAGGAAAGAACGATGTTTCGTCGTTCGTGAAATATGACTTTACATGCGTCACTAAATACAATCTTTACTGTGAGGGCTGCACCCCCATAGGGCTTTTACAGTATGGCTTCCTTGAAGCAAAAGCCCCTATGGGGGTGCGCCCTCTTGGAGTTGATTGATTTAGTCCTGAGTATGATCGAAGAAAATTTCTTGAATTTGCTCCCCCTTTCTTATCTTAACTGAAAGAAAGGGGTTTTATTTAAATAAGCACTATGTCCGAACGCCTCACCCGTCAACAAATCTACGACCGCATTCGCCAAACCTCACGCGATGAATTCATTTTATCGGAGATGAAGCGGCTCGGATTCTGGCAAACTGACGCCAATCAACCCAAACTCTCTGAAGCACTTATCGACAAAGAAAGAGAGCTCTATCAAGAACTAAATGAGCTGTCTCAGAAACAGCGCCGCTATGCTAATAAACAGGCGATGCTTGCCGAAATGCGCAAGTCTCGTTTAGAAGCTTCAAAAAAAAGAAGACAGGAAACAAAAGCTAAAAATGAGCAGCGCCGCCAACAAAAAGCCGAGGCGTGGAAAGTTCACCAACAATATTCTATTGGTTATTTGGGTGAAGGGGTCTCTGGAGGCTTGAATCAAACACAAAGCAATCCCCAACAGCTTGCACTCCTAGGCTTACCCGATTTTAGGAGTCCTTTTCAACTAGCTCAAGCTATGGGAGTTTCTCTAGGTCACCTTCGATTTTTGGCTTTCAACAGGACCGTCTCTAAAATTTCTCATTATAAGCGTTTTTATCTTCCCAAGAAGTCTGGCGGAAAGCGATTAATATCTGCCCCAATGCCTTTACTGAAAAAGGCGCAATACTGGATATTAGAAAATATACTCTATAAAATACCTTCCTCAGAAGCGGCTCACGGGTTTGTACCTAAAAAATCTATTCTTTCTAATGCCCAAAACCACACTGGCCAAGATATAGTGGTCAATATCGATTTAAAAGATTTTTTTCCCACTATTACCTATCATCGTGTCAAAGGTTTGTACCATAAATTAGGCTATTCCGAACAAATAGCTACCATTCTGGCATTAATTTGTACAGAGCCTGAAGTCGATATTGTAAAGATTGATAGCCAAATTTATTATACCGCCAAAAGTATCCGAAAACTTCCGCAAGGAGCCCCTACCAGCCCGGCTATTACGAATCTTATCTGTCACCGACTCGACCTTCGTTTTCAAGGATTAGCCCAAAAGTTAGGCTTTAATTACAGCCGCTACGCCGATGACCTATCTTTTTCGGGGGCTAGTGAAGGCTCAAAGTTAGTAGGGCAATTACTGTGGAGTATTCATAAAATTGTCAAAGATGAGGGTTTTGTCGTTCATCCTGAAAAAATAGCAGTCATGCGTAAAGGTACTCAACAACGAGTAACAGGCATTATTGTAAATGAGAAAGTGGGTATAGATCGACAAATGTTACGTAAATTCCGCGCACTCATTCATCATATTGAGCAATCAGGCGTACAAGGTAAAACTTGGAATAATAGTAAAAACCTAGAAGCTTCTATGAGAGGATATGTCAACTTTGTAAGTATGATAAAACCCGAACAAGGAGCAAAATTTAAAATGAAGCTAGATGCTATTTTTGGACAAAAAGAAAAAACATCTACCTCTCGACCCATCAAAGATATTCCTCCTCCATCACCTCCTTTTCAAGATTCAAATGATGATGACAAAGCATGGTGGGAGGTAGTTTAGAAAAAACTATCATCAACTAATTTCTAGCTATCCCAATGAAAAACTTTGTCTATTATTTCCTATTTAGTTCAATCGTATCTATTGCACACAGTCAATCCTACCGCCCGCCTGTCTTTACCGACCCTGATAGGGTGAAGAAAATCGAAGCTGTTTTTCCTACTCTTGATAAAATCTATAAAGAATACGCCGAAAAAAATCATTTTCCGGGATTTACCTATGGAATCGTAGTAGACGGAAAGCTGGTCCATGCCCATAGCCTCGGCTATACCAACCTCGCTCAGAAAACCCCCGCTTCCACTGAGTCACTTTTCCGGATTGCATCGATGAGCAAGAGTTTTACCACTATGGCCATTTTACAGCTCCGTGATGCTGGCAAACTCAACCTCGACGAGCCCGCCAGCAAGTACATCCCAGAGCTTGCTTCCGTAAAGCTCCTCACTGCCGATGCTCCGGCGATTACGATTCGGCACCTTTTGACTCACGCAGCGGGATTTCCGGAAGACAACCCTTGGGGCGACCGTCAACTCGCGGATACGAACGAGGAGCTAATTAAACTCCTTCAAAGCAAAATTGCCTTTTCAAATACACCAGGTATCACTTACGAATACAGCAATCTTGGAATCACGCTTTTGGGATATATTATTCAAAAAGTATCGGGCAAAACCTATCAGCAATTCATCAACGAAAATATTTTCAAACCCCTCGGCATGACGCATACCAAGTGGGAATACACCGAAATCCCGGCCGATAAACTCGCCCACGGCTATCGGTGGCGCGACGGCCAATGGACCGAAGAGGCCCTCCTTCATGACGGGGCGTGGGGAGCTATGGGGGGGCTGATTACGTCAATCGAAGATTTTAGCAAATACATGGCGTTGCATTTGGCGGCGTGGCCTCCCAAAGACGACACCGACAATGGCCCTCTCAAACGTAGCTCGATTCGCGAAATGCACCAACCTTGGAACATCAGCAGTTTTTTGCCCCAATACAAATACCCAAGCGGTCGTACATGTGGTACAGTATCTGCCTACTGCTATGGACTCAACTGGATGCGCGACTGCGACAACCGTGTGTATATAGGCCATAGTGGTGGCTTACCCGGCTTTGGGAGCAATTGGCGCTTTTTGCCCGAATATGGCATAGGAGTAGTTTGTTTTGCCAATGTTACTTACGCCCCTACTGTACCTATTAATCTCAGGGTTTTGGATACACTTATCATCAGTGCACAGTTACAACCTCGGCAATTACCCGCTTCTGATATTCTTAAACAACGGCAAAAAGACCTCACGCAAATCTTGCCAGATTGGAAAAATGCCGAAACGAGCGGTCTTTTCGCCGAAAACTTCTTTGCGGATTACTCACTTGAAGCCTTAAAAAAAGAAGCCAATACTCTCTTTGCTAAAGCTGGGAAAATTTTGAATATCAAAGAAATAGTGCCCGAAAATCAGCTTCGGGGTCGTTATCTTATCGAAGGGGAAAAGGCCACGCTGTGGGTGTCGTTTACGCTTACGCCCGAAAGTTCACCTTTGATTCAGGAATATCATATTGGGGAGGTGAAGAAGTAGTATTCTTAGGAAGTCGCAGATACACAAAGTATTCTTTATCTGCGACTTTGCCCTTTTGCCCCTTGTCTTGGATTATTACATTAGATTGTTTCTTCTTCCTGCTTTTGCCTAAAAACGCACTGAACCTATGCAAACTTCACGCAGGAAATTCATACGCTCAGCCTCTGTATTGACCGGAAGCAGCCTCTTTTCATTTGCTCCTTTAGAAATACTGGCAAGCCAACGCAAGCGCGTATCGGCCAACGAAAAAGTGCAACTGGGTGTCATCGGTTGCAACGGCATGGGTTGGTCTGATTTACGCTCACACCTTCAGCTAAGCGACGTAGAATGTATCGCCCTTGCCGATGTGGATCAAAATGTACTCGACCGCCGCGCTGCCGACGTAGAAAAAGCGCAAGGTAAGCGCCCACAGTTATTCAAAGACTACCGCAAAATGCTCGAAAACAAAGACATCGACGCGGTCATCATCGGTACTCCCGACCACTGGCATTGTCTCGCCCTGACCGACGCCTTGGCCGCAGGCAAGCATGTGTATTGCGAAAAACCACTTGCCAATTCCATTGAAGAATGTAACATCATGTTGGCCGCCGCCAAACGTTCCAACAAAATCATTCAAATCGGACAATGGCAGCGCAGTGGTTCGCATTACGAAAAAGCGATTGAATATGTGCGTTCGGGCAAATTGGGCAATATTCGTTTAGTGAAAGTTTGGGCCTATCAGGGCTGGATGGAACCCGTTCCGGTCAAACCCGACAGTGCCGTACCAGCCGGCGTAGATTATGACATGTGGCTCGGTCCCACCAAAAAGCGACCATTCAACCCCAACCGTTTTCACTTCAATTTCCGCTGGTTTTGGGATTATGCAGGTGGTTTGATGACCGATTGGGGCGTACACGAAATCGACATTGCCTTGTATGCCATGAACGCCAAAGCCCCTAAATCTGTCATGGCTTCGGGGGGTAAATTGGCCTACCCTGACGATGCCTCCGAAACACCTGATACGCTGCAAACGGTGTACGAATACGAAGGTTTTAATATGCTGTGGGAACACGCAACGGGGATTGACGGCGGCAACTATGGTCTTACCGAAGGGATTGCCTTTATTGGAAATAATGGTACGCTTGTATTGCACCGAGGTGGATGGTCGTTGCACCCCGAAACTCAAAATAAAAACGGTATCAAAGTTTATAAAATCGAAGACATTCCTGACCAAGCTCGCAACGGAGATTATCTCAATGACCATACCAAGAATTTTATTCAGGCCATTAAAGACAATAATCCCAAAATCCTGAAATGCGGTATTGAGACTGGAAGCGTGGCTGCTATCAATGCCCACATGGGAAATGTAGCCTACAAAACAGGCCGAAAGGTATATTGGGATGCCACCACAGGCTCATTTAAAAATGACGCTGAAGCCAATGCCCTCATCAAAGCTCATTATAACAACGGCTGGCAGTTGCCAAAAGCATAGTAAAGTACGAGCGCAGAGCCACCCTTCCTGTACTCAAACTGACATAACGGAAAGAATTTAGAAAATGAGGCGCAAAAGTGATAACTTTGCGCCTCATTTTGTTTTCATCCCCATGACTGAACGTTACCTTCAACGGGGCGTATCGGCTTCAAAAGAAGACGTACACCGTGCCATTGCCAACCTCGACAAAGGGCTTTTCCCTAAGGCATTTTGTAAAATTGTACCTGATACCCTCGCTGGCGATCCTGAATATTGTACTATCATGCACGCCGACGGCGCTGGCACCAAAACCTCTTTAGCGTATCTGTACTGGAAAGAAACGGGAGACTTATCAGTGTGGAGAGGCGTGGCCCAAGATTCTATCGTCATGAATACCGACGATCTCATCTGCGTAGGAGCGACTGGCCCCATGTTGATTTCGTCGAGTATCGACCGCAACAAAAACAAAATTCCGGGAGAAGTCATTGCCGAAATCATCAATGGTACCGAAGAAGTACTAGAAATGCTCCGCAGTCACGGAGTTGAAATATATAGCACTGGTGGCGAAACCGCCGACGTAGGCGATTTGGTACGCACTATTACGGTCAACAGTACGGTAATTGCCCGTATGAAACGTGCGGAAGTGATTTCAAACGACAACATTCAAGCAGGAGATGTCATTGTAGGCCTCGCTTCTTTTGGACAAGCTACTTACGAAAACACTTATAACGGTGGTATGGGAAGCAATGGCCTCACTTCGGCTCGTCATGATGTGCTTGATAGCTATCTTGCCCCCAAATACCCCGAAAGCTTTGACCCTGAAGTACATAGTTCGTTGGTTTATAGTGGCTCCAAACGCCTCACTGACCCCGTAGCCAATACGCCCGCCAATGTCGGCAAATTGATTCTTTCTCCCACTCGCACCTATGCGCCCGTTGCCAAAACGCTCTTAGATGAGCTTCGGCCACAGATTCATGGAATGGTACATTGCAGCGGAGGGGCGCAAACCAAAGTATTACATTTTGTTGATAATCTGCACGTTATCAAAGACAATCTATTCCCCCTTCCTCCGCTTTTTAAGCTTATCCAAGCCGAAAGTGGTACGAGTTGGCAAGAGATGTATAAGGTATTCAACATGGGTCATCGCCTAGAAGTATATCTTCCAGAAACCTATGCCCAACGCGTCATTGAGATCGCGCAATCATTCGGAATTGAGGCCCAAGTTATTGGTCGTGTAGAAGCCAATGAAGGCAAAAAAGTGACCATACAGAGCGAATTTGGGGAGTTTGTTTATTAGAAATTTCTTCTCTGATAAGTTAGATTGCCATGCTATCCCATAGAAAGAAAGGACAGCATGGCAATCTATTTTTAGCTATTCCCCTCGACAGCAGTCAGTTGTATTACCTTCCCTTTAGCGGTTTGGGAAGTTGACAAAAACTTTTCTTGCGAAGCATACCACTTCCAGCCTGCCACTAAAAAGATGGCACCCATCAACAAAAAGCCCAAAGCAGCAACCGATTTTGAGGATTTGCGCATTATTTAGGGTTTTAGGGGGCGGCGACTTCTTCTCATTGGATTGGGAGTGCGATATACACTTCCACTATCTTGGTGCATTTTAAGGGTTGCATTGGGCATATTATCATTAGATTGTGCCAACAGAATAGGCATATTATCCTCATTGGCATAGACAATGCTCGAATCCTGCGAAAAACGATATTCCTTGGGCGAATATAGTTTAGGATACGCCTTTTGAGATTTTGAGGGTTTGGACGGCACTCGTAACTCTAGCTTTTGTCCCCAAGCTACCGAGACTCCCAGTACTAAAAAACAAGTAAGAATTATTTTCATGACCCTAATGGTTAATTTTATAACAAATATATAAAGTTTTGTTTTATATCAAATCAGTTCAAAGCAACAAATAAAAATCAAGTATTTTTACTCTACAATTTACATCAAAAAATATGTTCTTTTGTGATATTAAAACCTAATCTTTGACAGCCATGCCTTTAGCCAAGGAGAAGTTATATTATGTAAAAACGGGCTTTGTAAGTACATTTTGTGATACCGATACAGACCGAATTATTTATTTGTAAATAACTATGCTTTACCTAACTTTAAATCGTGTTGGGCAGAGTATATATAACTAAAAAACACTTATGAAATCACTGTTTAAACCTAACGAAAATGCTATTCAAACATTCGTAGCGTTTGTTTTTGGACCTATTCTAATGGTCGTCATGATGGCACTCCAATTAGGAGAAAAGGGTGTCTATTTACAAGGTGCATTGATTTTTTTGGCGGTTCTTTCGCTGTCTTTTTATCTGTGGAAACGAAAGAAATATTCAGCAATGAAAACCCGTTTGATAAGTGCCCTTGTACTTGTATTGATAGTGTTTGTATATACCAAACTACAACAGCATTTTTTTGTGGAACCCCAAGTGAAAAGCATCACCAATTTCCACAAAAATAAATAAGTAAAATCGTTGCCCTTCTCAACGCTCCCTAATCTCTTCTTGGAATGAGGCGACATTAGGGAGCACAAAACCAAATAGTTATAACATTTTTCTTCCTACTCCTCCGCAAAGATTTCTTTTAAATTGGTTTCAAATCCAGCCAAGACACTAGAACGTACAATGTCTTGCTCTTCTGCGGATGAAAACAACCGATACTTACCGTTTTCAAGCACGTATACCAAAACTACTTCATTGCGCGGGTCCACTAGCCAATATTCTTGTACGCCAAATCGCTCATAATCTTCCTTCTTCTCAATATAATCGCGTGCTACTGACCCCTTCGATACCACCTCCACAATCAGCGCAGGACTGCCTTCAATGGCGCTCTCACCCACTATCTGTGCCTGTTGTTTGGCAATAAACACCAAGTCAGGTTGGCATACTTCTCCTGGCGCAAAATGAACATCAATGGGGGCAAAAAGTACTTCTCCCAATCGATTGGAAATCACAAAATAATCTAAAAGTCTAAACAAGCGTTTAGAAATCCGTTGGTGTTGGGGTTTGGGGGCAGGTGACATATCAATTAAATTAAAATGACGCAATTCGTAGCGCGATTCGGGCGGTAGCTCGCGGCGCATTCGTTCGTATGTCCACTCCTCAGTACTTACAATCATAGCCGTAATGGTTGTGTGTCTTCTATGCAAGTTAATCAAAATCAAATCATAATCAGAAAGCTACGGCATTTTTCCGTAATTTTGCAGCCCAATAATTAGGACCTTGGAGAAGGCGACGATAGACATTGGGCAGATTATGTTTAATTTCATACGTACCCGCCTTTCCAGTCAATTGCCAAACATGGAAATGAAAAAAAAATCACAATTTTCTATAATCTTGCTATTTGTACTATGCAGCCAACTCAATGCCCAACAAGATACCCTAAAATACAAACCCGACCACTTATACTACGAAGATTTGCCATTTGGACCTTACTCTATAAATGGTCATAAAATTCATTTACCATCTTATCTTGAAGAAAACCCAAAAGCATGGAAAGAATACGAAATTCAAGCTAAAAAACAAGACCAAGGTTTGGCCTTTGGCCTTATTGGTACAGCATTTGCAGCCGCAGCACTAGGACAAATTGGCCAAAAGGGAAGCAGGTTAGTGCCTTTTGCTGTTGTAGGGGTAGTTTCAATGGCACTTTCATATCCTTTTGAGCGCATAGCGGCAAAACATGCTGAAAGAGCTATCAGAATTTATAACGATGATATTTTAAGTAAATATGCCAAAGGTGATTCTGCTTTCTACAAATCTAAAATCATTTTGTATGATAAAGCTACAAAAACGCATACTCTCGACGGACGTGGATTTTGTTTGAGTTACTACTTAAAGCAATATCCATTGGCTTGGAAAGAATATCAGCTTTCAAAACGAAAACAAACATCTTTTACCATATTTATGATGGTGGGGCTTGGAGGATTAGTAGCTGCTCTTGGTCAAATTGGTCAAACGAACAATAGGGCTTGGCCACTTGCATTAGGAGGTGTTACAACTTTGACAATAGGAGCTTTGATTAACAATAAAAAGTCCAAAAAGCACCTAGAAAACGCAGTGAATTACTACAATGCTCGAAGGTAAACTCTCCAGATTCTTCTACTCCCAATACTAAAATCATTGTCTAGCTTTTTTGACAAGAAATATTCCATTTATTTGAACATTATACATTCCACAAGAAATGACCTCCCACGAAATTCGCCAAGCATTTTTAGATTTTTTCAAAAGTAAAGGCCACCTTATCGTACCTTCTGCGCCGCTTGTGGCCAAAAATGACCCCACGCTCATGTTCAACAACTCGGGCATGGCGCAATTCAAAGACTTTTTCTTGGGCAATGGCACGCCACCGAGCAAACGCATAGCCGACACCCAAAAGTGCTTGCGAGTAAGTGGTAAGCACAACGACCTAGAAGATGTAGGATTTGATACCTATCACCATACCATGTTTGAAATGCTCGGCAACTGGTCGTTTGGTGATTATTTCAAAAAAGAAGCCCTTGCATGGTCGTGGGAATTGCTCACCGAAATCTATCAACTCCCCAAAGACCGCATCTACGTATCGGTGTTCAAAGGCGACGAAAAAGACGGTGTTCCCTTTGACCAAGAAGCGTGGGATATTTGGAAAGCGATTTTGGGCGGAGAAGACCGTATCATTTTAGGAAATAAAAAAGACAATTTCTGGGAAATGGGCGATGTAGGCCCCTGTGGCCCATGTTCGGAAATCCACATCGACCTCCGCGACCAAGCCGAAGTAGACTTGAAGCCGGGTAAAGAACTTGTCAATGCCGATCATCCGCAAGTAGTCGAAATCTGGAACAACGTATTCATGCAGTTTGAGCGCAAAGCCGATGGGTCACTCATTACGCTTCCTGCCAAACACGTGGATACGGGTATGGGCTTCGAGCGCCTTTGTATGGCGATTCAGGGCAAAAAATCAAACTATGATACCGATATTTTCCAAAATACCATTCAGGTCATTGAGAAAATGTGTGGTAAACAATATGGCGCCGAAGGCACCCTCAGCACTACCAACTATACCGATATTGCGATGCGGGTCATTGCTGACCACCTTCGGGCGGTAAGTTTCGCCATTGCCGACGGGCAACTTCCATCCAATGCCAAAGCAGGTTACGTGATTCGCCGCATTTTGCGCCGCGCTATTCGCTATGGCTATTCATATTTGGGCTTCAATGAGCCTTTTATGAGTCAACTTGTTCCTGTTTTAGCTGACCAATTCAAGGATGTTTTTCCCGAACTTAAAGCCCAAGAAGACTTTGTTACTCGCGTAGTGCTAGAAGAAGAAAAGAGCTTCTTACGCACCTTAGAATTGGGAATTAAGCGCTTCGAGTCTCTTAGTCCAACGGGAGGAGTCATTGATGGAAACATCGTATTTGAACTCTCAGATACCTACGGTTTCCCGGTAGATTTGACGGCGCTTTTGGCCAAAGAAAAAGGCTACAAAATCGACGAAAAAGGCTACGAAAAGGCGTTGGCTGAACAAAAAAATCGTAGCCGCCAAGATGCCGCCAAAGAAGCGACCGACTGGGTAGAAGTAAACGAAGGGGGCGATTTTGAGTTTTTGGGCTACGAAACCCTCGAAGCTACCGCCCAAATCGTCAAATACCGCAAAGTCAAAACCAAAGCGGGGGAAGAATACCATATCGTACTCGACCGCACACCTTTCTATGCCGAAATGGGTGGACAAGTAGGCGATTCGGGGATGCTTGTGGTAGGTCATGGCGACCAAGCCGTAAGTATCAACATTGCCGATACGAAAAAAGAAAATGACCTCTTTGTCCACATCTCTCGTGACAAAAACCTAGAGGAGGTACTTGCTACTCCCGATTTTGTGTTGGCCTCGGTCGATGCGCACCGTCATCAAAACATCATGCGCAACCACACGGCAACGCACTTGATGTTGGCCGCGATGCGCCGCGTGTTGGGTACGCACATCGTTCAGAAAGGTTCGTACCAAAACGACGAAGTGACCCGTTTTGACTTTTCGCACTTTGCTAAAGTCACCGACGAAGAACTCGCGCAAGTAGAAGATATTGTAAATGCCAAAATCCGCGCCAATATTCCCCAAAAAACCTATGTCAATGTACCAATTGATGAGGCTATCAAAAAAGGTGCAACGGCCACTTTTGGAGAAAAATACGGTGATTTTGTTCGCGTCGTAGAGTTTGACCCCAATTTCTCAGTCGAACTTTGCGGGGGTACGCACGTGCCTGCTACGGGCGAAATTGCGCTCTTTAAGTTTATCTCAGAAGGTTCGGTATCGGCAGGGGTTCGTCGGGTAGAAGCCGTAACGGGCGAAAAAGCCCTCGAAATCATCCGCCAACAGGCAGAGGTAATTAACCAATTAGAAGGCTTGTTTAAAGGCCAAAAAGACCTTGTCAAAGCCGTTGAAGGTCTTTTGGCCGAAAAAGCTGCTTTACAAAAACGCATCGAAGCCCTCGAAAACGAGAAGTTGGCGCAAGTAAAAGAAAGCTTGTTGACCCAAGTAACGCATAACAACGGCGTTGCCAGCCTCGTCGCTCGCGTGGAGGTACCGAACGCCGACGCCCTGAAATCGCTCGTTTATCAGTTGAAAGAACAATCACAAGCGCCATTCTATATTGTTTTAGGAACAGTATTGGGCGGCAAACCACAATTGGCCGTAATGCTTTCCGACGACTTAGTAGCCCAAGGCAAACACGCAGGCAACATCGTGAAAGAACTTGCCAAAGAAGTAAAAGGCGGCGGTGGCGGCCAACCTTTCTTCGCTACCGCAGGTGGTTCTGATGCCAGTGGCTTGGATGCCGCTTTAGCTAAAGCGAAAGGGATTTTATAACAATTCTCAATCATAGCACGCCCCTGCTCTTGTTCGGATGAATGAGGGCGGGGGCGTTTTTGTTTGGTGTAATATCCGTTTACTCATTGATAAACAACCTTTTTAACCCACCAAAAGCATTTCAGTAATCTTCAAATACCCGTTTCCTCAAACCCCATGCCTTTAGGCTGGGGGCTGTAAACAAAAGCGTGCCCTAGGGCTTCAGCCCTGAATTTTGCGCATCAATATTCCAAAATTCAGGGCTGAAGCCCCAGCGTTGCGATGTTTATTCCTATGCCCCAGCCTAAAGGCATGGGGTTATAGCAGTTTTGAGCTTACAGTTTTTAAATCAGCGTAATACCACTTAATCAATTGGCATCTGTTTGTTGGCAAAAGGAATCTTCTTTATTGAGACTTATTCGTAAATTAGCCTATCAAATAAATGCGAAATGTTAGAACAAAATTATTTACTGGTTGATATTTTAAAGAAAAGGACTGGAGGAGTTGCGAACCTCAACGGGATTTCTTATCAGTTAAATTATGCAGTATTACAACTACTCTATCTTAATATACCTGGCCAATATGTACAGCTCGAAGGCATTGAAGATGTTGATTTAAGATTCCAAACAGATAGCATTTTTTGTCAGTTAAAATATGCTCACTTAGAAAAAGATAGACTCACTTCATCCAAACTAATCGAAAAAAACACCCTAAAAAACATTTTTGAAGTTTATCAGAGAGGTGTATCAGCAAAGTTCAAAATTATCCATAATCACAATGTTTCAGACTCTAATCTAAAACCTTTTATAACCCAACAATGGAATTCTCAAATAGTCAATTTTTGGAATCAACAGTTACCATTTTTGAATGATAATGCTATTGATTTTTTGAATAAAGTTACAATTGAGCGTTTATCAGAAAAAGAACTCGATAACGAAGTCAATAAATTATTATTATCTCGTATAGATACGCACATTACCAGCTACATAGCGTTGAAGAATGCCCTTTTTGTCAATGCTTTCAATTGGTCTCGCCAAAGAAAAAAAGTTTTTAGAAAAGATATTGATTCTATTTTTTCTCAACATATTGAGCTAATATCTTCAGGCATTCAAAATGATGCTTTAAAGTATAGATGGATACAAAAGATTGATTTTGAGTTTGTAACAAATCAAGATGTCAGAGATTATTTTGAAGGGAAAGCAGCCCAGCCTGTTCATATTGTTCAAAAATTACCAGTTGAACGACCTCACTGGAAAAATAAAATCATTGAGACCATTGAAAACTTTGATGTTATAATAGTGAAATCGTCAAGTGGACAAGGTAAATCAACGCGGGCGCAAACCAAATTGTCGCTTAAGCGGCGTGTTTGAGGCCCATTTTTAGGGCGATTACATTGCGTAAGCTATCTCTTTTCTGACTTTTAAAAACGGTACGCATATTGAGTACCGCGCTTAGTCCTTTAGTCCAACGTTGTCCTACGAGCTTGCACCTTTGCTGCACCACTGTGCTAATGGCCGATTCAATAGCCCCACTCCCAATACAGCCCGATATTCATGGTATTTCATTCGGTATCGATTATGTTGGTAGTACTTCATAAGGCTATCTGCCTGCTGCTTGAGATGCTGACTTTTGCAGGTATTTTT